>NZ_JBNPXH010000030.1:0-1592 GCF_050433395.1 Anaerotaenia torta | reverse complement strand
ACTCAAACTTCGCACTTGAATAAGTGCCTATGCACCTTGAAAATTCAATAATAACTGGCATAAAAATAGCATGAAACCGTCTGGTTTTGGTATAATTGAGTTGTCTAGAAACAATCATACTTCCGGAGGCTCATGCTATGAATAAAAGTATAACACAAGCAACTCAAAATGATAAGCAGATTTCAAAATCTATCAAAAGATTTTTTACAAGATTTCATGTTTCTTCAGCTTTGAAAGCGTCCAATGCCTACAAAAAGAAAGGCGTTCCAGTAATGGAAATTTTCCAGTATCTGTTTCTGCTGATTTTTTCTAACAGAAGCATGTACATGAACCTGATCACAGGACGGAACACTCCTGATTTTGCGAAGGATACTGTATATCGTTTTATGAAAATGATTCAGATTAACTGGATCCGTTTCACAACAATACTTTCAGCCCGAATCATCAAGGATGCCATTCTTCCTTTGGATTCTGAGAATCGTGCAAATGTTCTTATCATTGATGATTCCATGTTTGAGCGTAACCGCTCAAAAAAGGTTGAACTCCTTGCCAAAGTCTATGACCATGCAAAACATAAATATCGCTTTGGTTTTCGAATGCTTACTTTAGGCTGGTCAGATGGAAGTACTTTCCTACCGGTCAACAGCGTTCTTCTTTCCACAGAAAACAGGAAAAACCGCATCAATGAAGCAACAGAAGTGGATAAAAGAACTGTTGGTTACAAACGCCGGAAGCTTTCCATGGAAAAAGGAACACAAGCTATGCTTACGCTTTTGGACGCAGCCAGGAAAGCTACAATTCCGGCGAAATATGTTCTTTTTGATAGCTGGTTTTCATCACCAAGCACTCTTCACGCAGTAAAAAGTATGGGTTACGATGTAATCGGCATGGTCAAGAAAACACCAAAGATGTTTTTCCGCTACAATGGCGAAGATATGTCTCTAACTTCTATCTACAACACGAACAAAAAGAGGCGCGGAAGATCAAGATATCTGCTCTCCGTTATGGTTGATGTTGTAAAGGATGGTGAAATCATTCCTGCCAAAGTAGTTTATGTTCGCAATCGTAATAAACGCAAGGAATATCTCTGCCTTATTTCCACGGACGTAAATCTGGATGAGAATGAAATTATCCGGATCTATGGAAAACGTTGGGACATAGAGGTGTTCTTCAAGGTGTGCAAAAGCTACCTTAACCTAAGCAAAGAATGTAACTCCCTTTCCTATGATGCAATGACTGCACATACTGCAGTCGTTTTTACACGATACATGATGTTGTCGCTGGAAAGCAGGGAATCCAATGATAATCGATCCCTGGGCGAGCTTTTTCTATACTTTTCAGATGAAATGTCTGATATCACATGGATACAGGCTTTTCAAATGTTACTTCAAATGTTCCGGACAATGCTTTTAGATAACACCGAGCTTTCAGATGAAAAAATCAACGAATTGGTGGATACATTTATGAATACACTTCCGACCATGTTGAAAACACAACTGCAAGCTGCATAAAGTCTGAACATTGACAACTGAATAACTGCCAGGTATTGAATTTTCAAGGTGCATAGCTAAAATTTATGTGCGAAGTTTGAG
>NZ_JBNPXH010000028.1:0-1698 GCF_050433395.1 Anaerotaenia torta | reverse complement strand
GCTGACTTGAAAAAGTAAATTCCAGCGCAGGACTAAATTCCACCGCCCTTTAAAAAACGTTGAAAACTTCATATTTTCCGGGGTATAAATGGCTGATTTCTGTTATAATGTAAACAACCACCCACAGAAAATCTTATTCATGGCATAGCAAACAGACCAGTGGAAATTCCGTGTGCGAGACTGAATTCCACTAATCACGTTGAAAAAATGTGAAAAGTTTATTTCCAGTCTGACAGCAGATTTATGTGGAATGGTTAACGGTTATATTTAATCAGCTTAGGTGTCAGATTCACCTCATCAGGGGAAATCGGCCTAAGCTGAAGTGCTTTCAGGGCGTTTTCACCAAGTGTTTCTATAGCCACTTCGTAAGGTGTTCTTCCACCGAGACTTTCCCTTGGAGTGGAATTGATGTGATCGACAATCAGATTTACATCCCACTGGGTAAGGAATTCAAAATTTGTTCCCTTGGGAAGTATCATACGCAGCATGGTATGTACATTTTCAACCCCGCCTTTTTGACCGCTTCTCATAGGATCACAGTAATAGATACTTGTGCGCTCGATCGTATTAATCCCAGTCTCGAGTGATTTCGGATCGCCGAATTCGGAACCCCTGTCTGTAAGGAGGATATGGAACAGAGAAAGAAACCCGTGGGTGTCAAGTTTCTTTTCTAAACGGTCGAAAACCATGCGGACAGCACCTTTTGTGCACCGGTTCATGAGAAATGCAAGGAACAGTTTCTCACGCTTAAGAAAGAATGTCAGAAGAGTCTTTCTGGATTCCCTGGAAGAATGCACTGTATCCATCTCTGTCCAGAACTCCGGATTAAGAGTTTGGAAATCAGCATAGGTCCTGCCAACGAACACAGTACGATCAATGATCTGCTTTTTGTGGCATCGGCGGAGCTTAAACTTAGGCTTACGTTTCAAATCGATATTCCTTGCGGTGAAAAGTCCGTTATCCAGATAGGTGTAAAGGGTACGGACAGATATCTCCAGCTCAGGATGATTCGTAACGATATGATAGGGTGACTGTCCCTGGGCAATCAGGGGAGAAACAATCCTGTCCTTTCTGTGCAGCTCCTGCCTGGTCATGTTGATACCAGATCTGGAACTGCTTAGTAACTCATGATATTTCCTGTCTGCGAAACGTGCATCATAACGGTACTTGTGGGCAATCGTACAGTGATTAATCCGTTTGTCACAGCCATTGCAGACGTAAGGAGCTTTCTCCAGTCGGTTGCAGCGTTCTTTTACAAAGTCTTTGCAGGTCTGGTTACAGGTCGGGCAGGAGGTACATTTGATACCACAGACAATAATCTTGTTACAAGCATTCGTTTTCTTACAGTGATAACGAAGGGTGCAAAAGTTATGCGCATTAAAGAAGGTACCCTTGTGGTACCAGTCACTTAACCGGTGCAATCTAACTTCCTTAGAAATCGTTGTCGGATCTTTACACAGATAGCGGGCGATATCCTTAAAGCTTTGTCCTTCATTCAAAGACTTTTCAATAAACATACGGTCATTAAGTCCCAGATGTTTCTGGTTGCCTGGTATTAGATTACTCATAAAATCTCCTTCTACTGCCGTCAGAAGGTATGAAAATCATATCACTAACGTATGAAGGAGTAAATGCTACTTGTGCGAAAGTAAACTCCACAGGATAAAAGAGGAGTGGAATTAAACTTTTCAATTTTCA
>NZ_JBNPXH010000027.1:0-1969 GCF_050433395.1 Anaerotaenia torta | reverse complement strand
CTGACGCAAAATGCAACAGAATCTTTTATTCAGTACCTTCTTTTTATTTGCATGAAATAGAAGAAATCTAGATCAGGTAAAATGCCGAATAACACTGGACGATGGGGAGGAATACGTCTGTGTCCAGAGCATTTCCTATTCCATCTGCTGTACATGGTTCCGTCATGCGGTTTTACCGCAGGACAAGCCGCTGGAAACAGAGCTTTTCCATAGCGGTGATGTAAAGCGGTGCGCCGTTTGCGGTGCGGCTTTCGTCCCCGGCTCCAACCGGGCCAAATACTGTGAAGCCTGTGCCAAAGAGGTACACCGCAAGCAGAAGAACAAAAGCAGCCGGAACAAACGGAACAAAGCGGACAAATAAGGGCTGGAAAAGCCCGGTATCACAAGGTTTCTGGAAGCCGTTCCGGGGTGGGTGGTATGTTTGTACTCCCACCCCGGAAAACAGGCTTCTAACCGTCACCGAAGGGAGGATTGATAGATATTGCCGCAACACGCAATCTTACGCTTTGAAAAGCATAAGGGCAACCCGGCAAGGCCGCTGGAAGCCCACCATGAACGCCAGAAAGAAAAATATGCCAGCAACCCGGACATTGACACTAGCCGGAGCAGATACAATTTCCATATCGTTAAGCCAGAGGGACGCTATTACCACTTCATTCAAAACCGTATTGAACAGGCCGGGTGCAGGACACGCAAGGACAGCACCCGGTTTGTGGATACCCTGATTACCGCCAGCCCTGAATTTTTCAAGGGAAAATCCCCAAAGGAAACGGCGGCGTTCTTCCAAAGGGCGGCAGACTTCCTTATCCAGCGGGTAGGCCGGGACAATATCGTTTCGGCGGTGGTTCACATGGACGAGAGAACGCCCCATATGCACTTGACCTTTGTCCCGCTGACCGAGGATAACCGCTTATCAGCCAAAGAGATTTTAGGCAACCGGGCCAGCCTTTCCAGATGGCAGGACGATTTTCACGCTTACATGGTGGAAAAATACCCGGACTTGGAGCGTGGGGAAAGTGCGTTCCAGACAGGCCGCAAGCATATCCCCACCCGGTTATTCAAGCAGGCGGTTTCCCTTTCCAAACAGGCCAAAGCCATTGAAACGGCATTGGATAATATCGGGCCGCTGAACGCCGGGAAGAAGAAAGAGGAAGCCCTCGACCTGCTAAAAAAGTGGTTCCCGCAGATGGAGAATTTCAGCGGGCAGCTTAAAAAGTACAAGGTCACAATTTTAGACTTGCTTGCGGAAAACAAGAAGTTGGAAGCCCGGGCCAAAGCCAGCGAAACAGGCAAAATGAAGGACACGCTGGAACGGGCCAAGCTGGAAAGCGAACTGCACAATATCCAGCGTCTTGTTGACCGTATCCCCGCCGACATTCTGGAACAGGTGCGGCGGGAACAACGAAGCAACACAAAGGCAAGGTGATATTTTTTAGTAATTACTTTTCGCTGCCATGAGCGGCTTGCACCTTGAAAATTTCATAGGGAGGATAACGAATGGAGCAAACTAAGAAAAACACCCCTGCCCCGGTAACGGGGCGGCTTGTAACCGCAAAGAGCGGTGAGCAATATTTTATTTGCGGGAACAGCCGTATCAAGGTGTCCGAGCATTTTGCCAAAGAGGGAAAACCTTTCAGTGAACTGCTGGAGCATATGATACAGCATACAGCCGGGAATACCGCTCCCTAAGCCACAACATTGAATACAGCCCACGCTTATGCTATACTTGTCTTATACAGGCAAGGTATTGTATTAAGCGTGGGTTGTTTCATTTTGAAGGAGGTTACGATGAAACAACCGATTTACAATACCGCACTTTATGTAAGGCTTAGCCGTGATGATGAATTGCAGGGGGAAAGCTCCAGCATTACCACACTGTTGTCCGGCAAATTAGGAGATACAGCAATCAGCACTTTATTTTAACCTGAATTCGGTGTAGGGCATCATTGATCGTCACTTTATCCGATAC
>NZ_JBNPXH010000026.1:0-2272 GCF_050433395.1 Anaerotaenia torta | reverse complement strand
GAAAAATATTTATCAAAACTTGAAGAAGCAGGAAAAATACGTAACCTTAAAGAACGCTCTGTTTCCTGCTATAAAAACTATGTTTCCTATTTCCTGAACTATCTTGGCAAAGATCCAGAAGATCTGACCTGTCAGGATGTCCGTGATTTTCTGCTTGCTAAAAAAGATGCCGGCGTGAAAGCTACTACGCTCAACCTGTATAACTCTGCAATCCGTTTCTTCTATCGGAATGTACTGCATATACTCTGGAATGATATCACAGTTCCACGCATGATTCTGGATCATAAGCTTCCGACGGTCCTTTCCATCAGCGAAATCAACCAGCTTCTGGATTCAACGGATGATATAAAATATAGAACCATGTTTGCTACCATGTATTCTTCTGGATTACGTGTCTCTGAAGTGATTCATCTTCATTACAATGATATCTCCCGCACGAACATGCAGATTCACGTCAGGGAAACCAAAAGCCGACAGGATCGTTATACGATACTCTCCGAGAAAAACCTGCAGCTTCTCACCGAATACTGGTTCAAGAATGGCCGGCCAACTCATATCCTGTTTCCGAATAAGTTCACCGGTCAGTATCTTACGGTCAATACATTAGAACAGGTTATGCGTCGTTCTGTTTCTGATGCAGGTCTTACCGGAAAAATCTCTCCCCACTGTCTTCGCCACAGTTTTGCTACTCATTTAATGGAGCAGGGTGTGGAACAGCGAAATATCCAGGCATTGCTTGGACATCGTGATCCAAAATCAACTGAGGTCTATCTTCATGTGAGCAATAAATCTCTTATGGGTATCCACAGTCCCTTTGACCAGCTGCACAGGGAGGGTACTTTAAATGAATGAGCCAAATATACAGGATATCTTTTATCGTTTTTATCCTGCCTATCTTGAACAGTATTCCCCTTCTCCTATACAGATAAAAGCTGCCCGTAACATCATGAACTGTAAAACGGGTGCCTATGGTGCAAATATCTGTGTCTGTGAGGACTGCGGTTCCGTTCAGATTCATTATAATTCCTGCCGCAACCGCTGCTGTCCCATGTGCCAGGCGGTTCCAAAGGAAATGTGGACGGACGCACGTCGTGAAGATGTTCTGGATGCTCCTTATTTTCACGTTGTGTTTACCGTTCCGGAAGAACTGAATCCCGTGATTCTGAGCAACCAAAAGCTTCTTTATGATGCGCTATATCATGCAGCATCTGAAACAATAGACGAACTTACTTCTGAACCCAGGAACTTAGGGGCTAAGGTCGGATTCCTTTGTATTCTGCACACGTGGGGCTCCGAAATGAACTATCACCCGCATATCCACACGATTCTTCTTGGCGGTGGCCTGACCTCTAAAAATGAATGGAAGGATAATGGGACAGAATTTTTTCTTCCTATTCAGGCGATATCCAGAGTTTTCAAAGGAAAATATATGCAGACCATCAAGAAGCTATGGAAAGAGAGCCAGCTTGCATTTCACGGAACCGCCGAGAAATATCGCAACCAGTATGCTTTTAAGGAACTTTTGAATTCCTGTTATGAGAAGGACTGGGCGCCTTACTGTAAGAAGACATTCAACGGTGCACAGTCTGTGATTGATTATCTTGGTAAATATACACACCGTATCGCTATCAGCAATCGCCGTATCATTCGGATAGATGAAAATACCGTAACCTTTTCTGTAAAGGACTACCGGAATGACGGACAGTGGAAAGAACTTACACTAACAGGTGTCGAATTTATTCGTCGCTTTTTAATGCATGTGCCACCCAAAAGATTTGTAAGAATCCGTCACTACGGGCTGTTATGTTCCCGCTTGAAGAGCAAGAAACTGACCCTTTGCCGGAACCTGCTTGGCTGTAAAAAATATCTTTCCAGACTTCGAGAGAAAGATATGTCAGAAAAACTGGATATCCTTTATGGAATCAAGGTGTGCGTCTGTAAAATATGCGGTGGTTCTCTTGGTGCTCCACAGCGAAAAGTTCCACTTCGCTGCTAGCATGTGTTATCCATATCTTTTTCAAGCCTCAGTTGCTGAGGTTTTATTATCATGCCATTTATACTGGATATGCCAGATAATATCTTGCAGTTGTTGAAAAATCCAGTATAATGATGGGTAGGAGCAAAAGATTGAAAGACCATAGGTAATAGCTATCTGGACGCTCACTTTGTTCAATTAGGTCAAATCGAAAATGATGTAAACGAAAGGGCAGTTACTGGCAAGCAAAAGCTGCTTTTTCGTTTACACCATCATCGATTCTAACCTAAAGAATTT
>NZ_JBNPXH010000025.1:1418-2711 GCF_050433395.1 Anaerotaenia torta | reverse complement strand
GCTATGGGATATCTTATCTTGAGGGGGGCTTCACGCTTAGATGCCTTCAGCGTTTATCCCTTCCAAACTTGGCTACTCGGCCGTGCCATTGGTATGACAACCGATGCACCAGTGGTTCGTCCAACCCGGTCCTCTCGTACTAAGGTCAGCTCCTCTCAAATATCCTGCGCCCGCGCCGGATAGGGACCGAACTGTCTCACGACGTTCTGAACCCAGCTCGCGTACCGCTTTAATGGGCGAACAGCCCAACCCTTGGAACCTGCTACAGCTCCAGGATGCGATGAGCCGACATCGAGGTGCCAAACCACTCCGTCGATGTGAACTCTTGGGAGTGATAAGCCTGTTATCCCCAGGGTAGCTTTTATCCGTTGAGCGATGGCAATCCCACTTTATACCACCGGATCACTAAGTCCTACTTTCGTACCTGCTCCACCCGTCGGTGTCACAGTCAAGCTCCCTTCTGCCTTTGCACTCTTCGAATGGTTTCCAACCATTCTGAGGGAACCTTTGAGCGCCTCCGATACTCTTTCGGAGGCGACCGCCCCAGTCAAACTCCCCGCCTGACATTGTCCACCAGCCGGGTCACGGCTGCATGTTAGAAACCCAGTAACACAAGGGTGGTATCCCAACAGCGGCTCCTTCGCAACCGGAGTCACGAATTCTTAGCCTCCCACCTATCCTGTGCATGCATTACCGGGTCCCAGTATCAAGCTGGAGTAAAGCTCCATGGGGTCTTTCCGTCCTGGCGCGGGTAACCAGCATCTTCACTGGTATTTCAATTTCACCGGGTGCATTGTTGAGACAGTGCCCAAATCATTACGCCTTTCGTGCGGGTCGGAACTTACCCGACAAGGAATTTCGCTACCTTAGGACCGTTATAGTTACGGCCGCCGTTTACTGGGGCTTAAGTTCAAAGCTTCGCAGAGGCATACATGCCTCCACTAACCTCTCCCCTTAACCTTCCAGCACCGGGCAGGCGTCAGCCCATATACTTCACCTTTCGGTTTTGCATAGACCTGTGTTTTTGCTAAACAGTTGCTTGGGCCATTTCTCTGCGGCCTGGTTGCCCAGGCGCCCCTTCTCCCGAAGTTACGGGGCCATTTTGCCGAGTTCCTTAACAATGCTTCTCCCGTCGGCCTTAGGATTCTCTCCTCATCTACCTGTGTCGGTTTACGGTACGGGCCCGTACAGAACAATAGCGGCTTTTCTCGACGGCATGGGTTCACACACTTCGCTACTCATAGTTCGCTCCGCGTCACGTTTCAGAAACGCACGGGGGATTTGCCTCCCGCG
>NZ_JBNPXH010000025.1:0-1320 GCF_050433395.1 Anaerotaenia torta | reverse complement strand
TTTCCACGGCTTCGGTGACGTGTTTTAGCCCCGGACATTTTCGGCGCAGGACCTCTCGACTAGTGAGCTATTACGCACTCTTTGAATGTATGGCTGCTTCTAAGCCAACATCCTAGTTGTCTCTGAAATCCCACATCCTTTTCCACTTAACACGCACTTGGGGACCTTAGCCGGTGGTCTGGGCTCTTTCCCTTTTGACTGCCCAACTTATCTCGTGCAGTCTGACTCCTGATAATCAATTCTACGGCATTCGGAGTTTGATATGCTTCGGTAAGCTTTGACGCCCCCTAGGCAATTCAGTGCTCTACCTCCGTTAATCTCTATCAGGGCTAGCCCTAAAGCTATTTCGAGGAGAACCAGCTATCTCCGGGTTCGATTGGAATTTCTCCCCTATCCACACCTCATCACCACCCTTTTCAACGGATGTGTGTTCGGTCCTCCACCACCTTTTACGGCGGCTTCAACCTGGACATGGATAGATCACCCGGTTTCGGGTGTACTCTTACAGACTATCTCGTGCTATTAACACTTGGTTTCCCTTCGGCTTCAGACTTTCTGTCCTTAACCTTGCCTGTAAAAGTAACTCGCCGGACCGTTCTACAAAAAGTACGCGGTTCACCGCATAAGGGTGTTCCACAGCTTGTAAACACAGGGTTTCAGGTTCTCTTTCACTCCCCTCCCGGGGTTCTTTTCACCTTTCCTTCACAGTACTATGCGCTATCGGTCACTAAGTAGTATTTAGCCTTGGGGGGTGGTCCCCCCGACTTCCCGCAAGGTTTCTCGTGTCTCGCGGTACTCCGGATCCCACTCGCTGTCTTCTGGTTTCGTGTACGGGGCTTTCACCCTCTATAGCCGGCTTTCCCAAAACCGTTCCACTACCATACGACTCACTTATTGTGGTCCATTACCCCAGACCATTACTGGCCTGGTTTAGGCTCTTTCCCTTTCGCTCGCCGCTACTCAGGAAATCGATTTTTCTTTCTTTTCCTCCAGGTACTTAGATGTTTCAGTTCCCTGGGTTCCCTCCGTATACCTATGGATTCAGTATACGGTGACTGAGGTTTGCTCAGCCGGGTTTCCCCATTCAGAAATCTGCGGGTCGATGGATATTTGCTCCTCACCGCAGCTTATCGCAGCTTATCACGTCTTTCTTCGGCTCTTAGTGCCAAGGCATCCACCCTGCGCTCTTTTTAGCTTGACCTGTTGTAAGTTTCCTTACCTCATGCTGCCTAGCGTAGCAGCAAGGTGACTCTCGTCACTCAGGTTTGTTACAGTTTGTTCCATGATGACCGCGCCTCCTTCCCCATGTAAACACGGTTT
>NZ_JBNPXH010000024.1:1636-3465 GCF_050433395.1 Anaerotaenia torta | reverse complement strand
TGTTATTCGGCATTTTACCTGATCTAGATTTCTTCTATTTCATGCAAATAAAAAGAAGGTACTGAATAAAAGATTCTGTTGCATTTTGCGTCAGATTGTTTTATCCAGTACCTTCGTGTTATCATAGCTTAGTTGCTGATAATAACGCAGCAGAAACCTCCCCTACCAAAGCTTGGTTCCTGCCGCATGCCATGTTTGTGGTCAAGCCACAATCCATACACACTTATGATAACCATATCCGTCGATATTTACAATCCCATTTCACAGGATTTTTATGATAATACAATCAATAACCTTCAGTTCCACCAGCTGACCTGCAGCTGTGGGCTTTCCGGCTGTCTGACCATCCACGGTTACTATGACCGCCGAATCAAGACGGATGATTCCTTCATTCGTCTGCATATCTGCCGTGTTAAGTGCAGCCTTTGCGGGATAACCCATGCACTGCTTCTCGCATCCATTGTCCCTTATTCACAGATTTCTCTGCCCGACCAGATCCGCATCATTTCCTGCTACAGGGGATCCGAGGGTTTTGCTCCGATCATGGATTCAACTCCTTCCATTGATGAGAATAACATATCCTCCGTCATCCGCCAGTACGTTCACCACTGGCGTCAGCGTCTTTTATCAGAAAACATATTACTCAGTATTTCCCTGGATTTCGTACATCGATGCCTCACATCCTTTTCGCGCCAGTTCATGCAGATTAAACGAACACCAAATATCCTTTTTTTCAAACCCACATAACCTTACAAGACCCCTCCATTGGAATGCTCTATACTTAAGAAAAAACTTAAGGAGGTTCCATTATGAACCAGGAAAAAACGCATGCCATCGCCCTGATGAGGTATTCTGTCATTGCCCCGCTTGCTTCAGGGCTTCAGGAAGGGTATCCTTCTCTTGAAGCTTTCTTCCGTGATGCCTCAGCCAGGGATGTCTTAATGCCGGATGGTACTTTAAGGCGCTTTGCAACACCTACCATTAAACGTTGGTACAACCACTACAGGAAAGGCGGGTTTGATGCACTTGTCCCCATCTCCCGTACCGATCTCGGAAAACCACGAAAGCTGGATGACGAACTTCAGGAGCAGATCCGCTATCTCAAAACGAATTATCCGCGTATGTCTGCAGCAGCTATCTACCGACAGCTCCGCGATAACGGGAGCATAAGATCCGGTGAATTATCCGAGTCCACGGTCAACCGTTACCTCAACCTTCTTGCTGTGGAGCTGAAAACAACCACCAAACAGGACATGCGCCGTTATGAACGTCCTCATATCAATGAAGTCTGGTGTGGCGACAGTAGCGTCGGTCCCTATCTAAAGACTTCTGACGGAAAGAAACACAAGGTATACATCATTGCACTGATTGATGATGCCAGCCGCTTCATTGTCGGGATCGATATCTTTTTCAATGACAACTTCGTCAACCTGATGTCGGTCATGAAATCAGCGGTTGCCAAATACGGGCGCCCACAGATGTGGAACTTCGATAATGGCAGTTCTTATAAGAACAAGCAGATGGAACTGCTCGCAGCCCGCATCGGCTCTGTAATCCATTATGACCAGCCATATACTCCGACTCAGAAAGCAAAAATAGAACGGTGGTTCCGGACTATGAAAGACCAGTGGATGGCAGCGCTAGATATCCGCGACTTCCACAGCCTCGAGGAACTCCGGGGAAATCTCATGGCTTATGTCCGGCAGTACAATCAGTCGCCCCATTCTTCCCTGAAAGGAAAGGCTCCTCAGGATCGGTTCTTTTCCGAACCGGAGCGTATCCGCCGCCTTTCCGAGGAAGAGATCGAACATGATTTTCTTCTTGAAATT
>NZ_JBNPXH010000024.1:0-1538 GCF_050433395.1 Anaerotaenia torta | reverse complement strand
TGAACGCCGTGTTTCTGCTGACAGCGTTATTACCATTGACCAGGTGGAATACGAAGTTGATTTTCGCTTTGCTAAACAGCGGATCCGCCTCCGCTATTCCCCTGACATGGAAGAGATCTTTATCCTGGAAGCGGACGGGACACTTACTCCGATCCGGCTTCTAAACAAGCAGGAAAACGCATTCGTCAAACGTGAAAAAGTACATTTATGCAGAGGTGAAGAATAATGGATTATACTGCACGATACGGTCTAGAATTCAATCCGTTCCTTAAGAATTCCAAAGAGATTCTGGTAGACACAAAGGAGTACAAAGAAACTCTTTTCCGTCTTGATTATCTCGTGAAAACAAGGGGCTTCGGGCTTCTCACAGGAGGCCCCGGTCGGGGTAAGACAACTGCAATCCGCAACTGGGCTGCTGGCTTGAATCCTTCCCTTTATAAGGTTGTATACTCCAGCTTTTCCACTCTGACCGCAAACGATTTTTACCGGAACCTAGTATCCGAACTGGGAGCCCAGCCTGGGTTCCGTAAACCGGACAACTTCCGGACTATCCAGGAAGAAATATCCCGCCTTGCAGTTGAAAAAAGAAAAACACCCGTCATCATCATTGATGAAGCGAATTACATCAACAATGCAATCCTGAATGACCTTAAGATCCTGTTCAACTTCGAAATGGATTCCAGGGACCGTGCCGCCGTTCTCCTTGCAGGGCTTCCGACACTCAATTCCACCCTCCGGCTCGGGATCCACGAACCGCTCCGTCAGAGAATCGTCATGAACTATAACGTAGAAGGTTTATCCAAAGAGGAAGGCCGTCTGTACATCATCGAAAAACTCCGGGGTGCCGGCTGTAACCAGATCGTCTTTGAGGAGAATTCCATAGAAGCGATTCTCAATGCTGCAGATGGGACACCCCGTATCATCAACAAGCTTTGCAATGCCAGTCTGTTGATTGGCGAAAGCAGCAAGGCAAACATCATCAATGTCGATATCGTCATGCAGGCAGTCAATGACTGCGAACTGGGATAGGAGGAAGCGAAATGGAGTTTGATTATACCTGCACCGGTCTGGCCGGCATGAAGCCGGAAGTCTGGGAAGGGCATGTCCGTTTCCTTAGCCAGTCCAACCCTGTTGAACTGGAGGTATCCTCCAGGTACAGCAAGTTTCACATTATCTGTGGTAATCATGCATATGGAAACTATATCTGTATCCCCAACTGGGGTATTGGGACAGAACTCTCCAGACTTTGCGACAGTTTTTGGAACCTTGAGAGACTGACAACCATTTATCCGGAACTGTCCATGGTTGACGCAATCAGCATTGTAGATGCACTTGTAGCAATCAGTGATTACGTTTCATTTTAGGAAGAAGCAGGGAAACCTGCTTTTTCTTTGAATCATTTATTTTGCATTGAATCTGACAAGTCCGAATAATTTGCAGAAACTGTATCGGATAAAGTGACGATCAATGATGCCCTACACCGAATTCAGGTTAAAATAAAGTGCTGATTGCTGTATCTCCTAATTTGCCGGACAACA
>NZ_JBNPXH010000023.1:0-5571 GCF_050433395.1 Anaerotaenia torta | reverse complement strand
AAGCTGCATAAAGTCTGAACATTGACAACTGAATAACTGCCAGGTATTGAATTTTCAAGGTGCATAGCTAAAATTTATGTGCGAAGTTTGAGTAAGTTATTTAATCTGGCAAATGCACTGGATAGTTCATTCCAATATGGATTCGCTTCATACTCCTTTAAGGTTTGTTCTCCTGATAAGAATTTATCTACGCTTGAATGGATATCACTATTGAAATCACCCAGTAGAATAGAAAAATCTCTTTGATGTCCTTGTTCATGTAAGAACCTGTTTATTGCAATGATTTGTGTTTCCTGCTCTTTAACAGAATCCCATGGCAAATGAACATTGGTAAATGAAAAAAGCATTTCATCTAATTCAAAAAAAGCGACTAATGCATTACTGTAAGAATATTCTTCCTTCTCATGCAGAAAGAAATGAGTATGAATAGGATATTTGCTTAATATTGCCAAGCCTTCTTCCTCATCCCGATATTTTTCATAAATACAATATTTGTAATTTGTTTCCTTAACGAGAATATTGTTATAAAAATACGGCGTGACCTCCTGTAATCCAATTATATCAGCATCAACATTATTAATTTCATGGACAAGCTGATTAAATCGTTTACCAATCCCTTTGTCTTCGTTCCAAACATTATAAGTAGCTATTTTCATAGTCTATGTTCTCCTTTGTCTTCTCCTTTATTTTCTCCTGTATCATTGACCAATGTTCACAAAGAAAAACAGAAACAGAGGTTTTACTTAATTATACCATTTTGCTTGTGCTGTGTATAGCTTTGCGTATTCGCCGCCAGCCGCCAATAAGATATCATGGGTTCCGTCCTCAACGATATCGCCGTCCTGCATAACGATAATCCGGTCCACTAACTTACATAGGCCAACCCGATGCGAAATAATAAGGGCCGTTTTATCCTCCGCGGCTTTAATGAACTTCGAGAGTATCTCCGTTTCCATCAGGGGATCAAGGGCGCTGGTCGGCTCGTCGAGTACAATCAGTTCGCTGTTCTTGAATAATCCACGGGCAATTGCCAGCATTTGCCACTGGCCGCCGGATAGCTCCTTGCCGCCAAACTCGCCATAGCAGAAGATTTATCCCGTATATTTAAAGTATGATGGTTATTTTGTGTTTTCATATTTCAAGAGCATTCCACGAACGGCTTTTATTACATGATAGTTTGGTGTATAATGAATCCTTAGAGAAAGGATTCGTTGATATGGATAAGGGGGAAGAAGATGCAGGAGTTAAAGATTCATTTGTGCCAGCTCATTGGGCATGGAGATGTAGATACGGAATATGATAATCAGACATTGCGCTTCATTACCGGAAAGCAGAACACGCGGTTTTGGACTACGGAAACTCCTGTTATTTCCTTTCTTGAGGTGCCGGAGTATTTTAAACTTCCGGTTACCATTGATCTTGTTATACGCATTGATTCTCCGGCTTTTTACCTTCCGTTCGGAAAAGGGCACGGGTTTTCATATGTCACACATATCTATGAGAATGTAATGGATCATTTCTTCTGGTGGTATATGGTATCGAATTACAAATATGAAAATAAATACATGGGGCGAAAAAACGACCTTACAGCTCAAACATTCAGCGACCTCCACCGGATGTTTCATGCAATTGAGGAAGTCATATGCTGATATCGCTAAATAACATAGAATTTCTGCTCTGGTTTTGAGCCGGCATCCTATTACAGTAAAATGCTTCGGAAATTGCACATAGTGCCTAAAAGATTTCAGCTATAGCGCAAGTATTCCGGAATAGGATAAAATATATTTAATTATAATACCTGCTGCCATATTAGCAGAGGAATCAGGAGAGATATATGATCAGCATACAAGGAAAGATTTTTCAACCTGCTTTTCGGCCTGAGCTGCAGACAGAGAAGCCGGATTGGGCATTGATATTACATGAGAGAAAGCTTGCCATGCTTCCGGGAGACGGGGGCTTTCGGATACCGGAGAAACAGTTTGCGCAGGAGTGTTTTGCCCTGACAGCGGGGATGATATATATCGGAAGCTACGACGGGCATAACTGCTACTGTACCCAGATTCCAGAGCTTGTGGAAGCTTCAGGCCTGGAGTATGTGGATATGAGAGAAGTGACGGACAAGTCCGGGGATCCGGGGCTGTTTATCGCAGCCGGTACGGCACATCACATTCTTCATTGGAGCAGCATGAATCAATATTGCGGACGGTGCGGACATAAAACGCAGGACAAAGAGAATGAAAGGGCAAAGATCTGCCCCTCCTGCCATAATATTATCTATCCCAGAATCTCTCCGGCTACCATTACTGCCGTGTTCAAGGGGGATCAGATTTTGTTGGCCCACAATAAAAAATTTAAGCAAAATCTCTACAGCCTCATTGCCGGATTTGTAGAGCCGGGGGAGAACCTGGAGCATTGTGTAGCCCGTGAAATAGAGGAGGAAGTGGGGATCAAGGTGAAGAACATCCGGTATTTTGGCAGCCAGCCCTGGCCTTTTCCGGATGCCTTGATGCTGGCTTTTACCGCAGAATATGATAGCGGAGAGATCCATGAAGATCAGGAGGAGATTCTTGACGCGAAGTGGTTTCATGCATCGAATCTGCCTGATATCCCCGCCACTGATAGTGTGGCCGGGAAGATGATACGTTGGTATTGCAGCCAAGGTCTAAAAGATTAGAAGATATAGTACATATTTTGTGCAAATATTATAGAATATTATGGAGTAACGAAAATCGCTAATCTCTTGCGAACTGAGGCAAGGCATGCCTATTCTAAGACCACAAGGATTAGCGATTTACTTCGGCAATTACATTCAAGCTATATTTTTGATATTCATGCAAGTTTAAAATAACAAACAAGCATAAAAACCAATAAGGATATCCAAGTTATCCAGTTAAAGAGCCGGAGAATCGAAGTGCAGAATGTACTTCAATTCCCCGGCTTTTTTGACCAAGTATTTTATGATCAGCCTTATGATTCAGCAGCCCTACCTTGAGATCCGTCCTATATATCAAAGTGGATGGCAATGGAGACCATTATTTCTCCAAATTCAACACCTGGGATACAATTTGAAAGACTTCATCATAACTTGAAGCACCATCAGTGACCAATGTTTTATATCCCAATTCGCGAGCCTGATTTCTTACATATTCTGCAAATAAAGCGTCTCGTTTCATCCAATTATCAAAGGCCTTGTCTTTGTCACTGCAGTCCTTTAAGATATGTGGAACCCACGGTCTTTCTTTATAATGAGTATATTGAAAGTCCGGTGTTGGAGTGATATTAATATAATGATTTTTATCAACTCCAATTTCATGAACCAATTCCGGTAAATAAGAAGCGCCTTCTGTTATAATGGCAGAATTGATTTTAGATAAGTCCTCCATAATATACTCAAATATTTCTCTGTAAAATTGCAGCTCTTCAATATTCTGTATTTCTGGTGCCCTCATCCATATTTGTTCCCCTGTCATATCACTTAGCTTTGTGCAAATGGGTTTCGTTTGCGATTTGCCTTTCTTTAAGTAATCGTCAAGAAAATCATCGACCTTAAAATAATATAAGCCATACTTTTTAGCAAGCGACTCAGCCACTGTACTTTTCCCGCTGCAAGGAGAACCGCCAATATAATATATGTTGTTTGATTGATATTTTAAATATGACATTTCTAACCTCCGAATAGTTTAATGTTATTCTGCAAAGTGATAACCCTGCAATTACATCCAAATAAAAACACCCATTGTTAAATCCTCCTTATGAATTCCTGTTTATGTGATTTTAAAGCAGTGAACAGATCTTTCGCTTACACTATTTTCCATTGGACCGGATTGAGCAAAATGAGCATCCGGAGAAGCCAATACCTATGGATTTTTATTTTTTGTTCTTCTTTGTAATAATAACATAAAATTCTACTCTTGCCAAAGAATTTATGCCTGTAACACTTACCGTAAAATCAATTCCTAATTTCAATTGGCCTTTTTATACAAGAATGTAAGTGATTACCGATATAAGATAAGGCAAATCGATGTTATAATTATAGACAACCAAAAATCCAATGATAATAATATCGCTGATTTTGGTTAAAAGTTATAGGAATTCAATTATACTGGAATAGGGAGATAACATGGGGAGAAATGATAGCACAAAGCATTTAATTTATAAAGATGAGAATAGATATTTTATTTTATCTTTCATTTTTAGCATTATTATTTATGGGGTAACATTATTAAACATTGGAGTATTTATTTACTTTTTATTTTTAATAGTAGTTTTGAGCATCACAAATGGAATTATGATAGCACGAATACGTCTAAATGGCGTGAGGATCAGCCAGCAGCAAATATCTGAGATATATGAAGAGGTTGAAAAGCTGTGCATGGCAATGGAAATACATAAAGTCCCTGATGTGTATGTAATTGAATCCGGTGGAATTTTAAATGCATTTGCAACAAGGTTTTCTGGTAAAAATATGATTGTTTTATATTCAGAAATATTTGATTTAATTGATTCAGATAATAAGGAGTCGCTATCCTTTGTCATTGCTCATGAGCTTGCTCATATCAAACGCAAACATGTTATGAAGCAGATGTTTATTCTGCCAGCTATGTTAATTCCTTCCCTTGGCAAGACTTATTCAAGGAGCTGTGAATATACCTGCGACAGGTTTGCTGCTAATTACACAAATAATATAGAAGCGGCAATGAGCGGGCTTACTATTTTGGCAGTGGGGAAAAAACTGTTTAAGAGAGTTAATCAAAACGAATACCTGTTACAAGGAAGTATGGAAAAAGGCTTATTTGTGATGCTGGCAGAGAAAAACTCCACTCATCCGTCTTTACCCAAGCGGATGGAAGAAATTCAAAGGTTTTTCAGTCCTTCCTCTGCTCCTGCCACGGTACGAACCAAGATATCAACTAGAATTATCGCAGGGCTTGCGGCCTTCACAATATCTTTAGCAGGGGTTATTTTGTTGTTTTCGGATAATATAATTGACAATATTGCATCTATAAAGGATAGCTTCCATTTGGGTACTGCTCTGGAGGATGATTCAATGGATATGATTGATGCGGTTGCAGCAGGAGATAAGTCGCGAGTGAATGAGCTTTTAGATACAGGTATTGATCCTGATATAACAGATGGAGAAGAATGGACACCCCTCATGTGGGCGACCCAAAATGCTGATATACAGATGATTGAATTATTATTAGAAGCCGGCTCTGATCCTGGTAAAATGAATTATATTGAAGAAACAGCTTTGGATTTTGCTATATACCAGAATAATGTGGAGATCATAAATATATTGATCAATGCCGGTGCTGATCCTAATTTTGCTGACTCAACGGGATGGACTCCCTTGATGACCGCGGTGTCCAATGAAAATACCGAAGCAGTGAAAGCCTTACTGGAAGCTGGTGCTGATCCGGACCTTAAGGATGAAAGCCAATATACGGCTTATTTGTATGCTGTTAAATATAATTATCTCAAACTTCGCACATAAATTTTAGCTATGCACCTTGAAAATTCAATACCTGGCAGTTATTCAGTTGTCAATGTTCAGACTTTATGCAGCTTGCA
>NZ_JBNPXH010000022.1:0-9829 GCF_050433395.1 Anaerotaenia torta | reverse complement strand
CAAATCGAAAATGATGTAAACGAAAGGGCAGTTACTGGCAAGCAAAAGCTGCTTTTTCGTTTACACCATCATCGATTCTAACCTAAAGAATTTGTATTAACGTTCTACTCATAAGATTTATTTAGATGCATATACACTTTCATTTCCATCAGAATCAATTCTTATTAGCCGTACACCTATGAAATCTGGATTATCTCTATAATCGTTAAACATGTCCCACGCATTATCGAAACCTGATACATCTCTTGAACCAGAACCATAATGCTCGATTTTGCCACCATTTCTGAACATTTCTCTTACTGATGTTGTTTGATCATCCCATTCAACTCTATATCCATAAGAGTCTTCCTCTGGAGTTGCTGATGATTCTAAAAATCTCATTCCTCTTCCCATTTACATTTCTCCTCCTTAATTGTCTCATTTTTCTAACACCTTCCGAGTACGATAAATTCCTGTTTGCTTATTTGTTCTATATTTATCATTCTATTGCCCAGCCATAAGAAATTCAAGCATGGGCTCTGAAATACCGAATGTCATCTATAAAACGCCCCAAAAAACAGGGTCAAAAATCGCAGTTTTTTGCCCCAATTTTTGCCCATTTTTTGCTCCAAAACCACTACATATAGTGGTTAACCCGCCTCATTTGCCCTTAGAACCACTATTCGTCATCATTATTACGCACTCAACGTGGCTGGAGTTACCCAAACTAATGTCTTAAGTCAAAATTTGATACCATACGTGCAAGGAAACAGGTCAACCGTTTTTCAGCGTTTTCAAGGTATGTGGGAATATATCAACGATTTTATGGTTCAAGGGAACATGTCTACTACTATTTTTTCAAGGTTGAAATTTTAGTGTTTTTAACATTCATACCCAAGATTGCAGCTCCCAATACAAGCGCGTTTCCTATGATAGGAACTCCGTACTTAATTATTCCGCTGAGAAAATCCCTGTTTTCAGTATCCTTTGCCAAAATACGATCTGCAACAGTTATCATCTGTTCTGTTATTTGTACTCTTTCTTCGGCAGTAATTGTGTCCTTTTTTAAGAGCTCACCAAGGTCATCGAGTATTTTCTTATAGTCATCAATCGCTTCCTTCTGGCTTTCGCAATTCTCCTTCATTGCGTTATTGCATATGGTATTTAACTGTGCAAGCATGTTATTTGCTGATTCAGTGTAAGCAGGAAACTGATCAATAATTTTAATTACAACATCTTTATCCATATCGCTAGCAAAAAGGATTATTATCGGTAATAAAGGCAGGTTTTCCCCTTCTCATAACCTTCCCTTTTGGAGAAACAGTTACATTTTCAATGTTTTATCCTTCTGTAAATGAACGGGGGAAAGTGAGAAAGGCTGCTTTTTTAGCAATCATTTTTACCGGAATACTTCTTTCAATAAATGCTGCCATGTTTATATCAGTGTTGGGGACTTGTTTTGCGACAAACTCCCTGTTTCCCCTTTTAGATACTCTTCGCATGATAAAAGTTGGTTTCTTAGAACGCATGGATATACTCATAGTGATAATTATGACAATAGGCGGTTTTTTTAAGATAAGCCTGTATATGTATGCATCAATGCTGGGTACTGCCCATGTTATAAGGTTAAAAGATCCAAAATACTTAGCTGTTCCTTTTGGTATAGGCATTATAATTCTTTCGGTTTTGATTGCTAAAAATTATCCGGAAAATATAGAAATAGGCCTTAAATGGGTACCTGTATATATTCACATATCGTTACAAATAATAATCCCTATTTTGGCACTGGTAGTGCACTATATAAAAAGGATTGTCCAAAAAAAGCACAGGTCGATGAGTTTATATAAAAACAAAAGGCTCTGTTTATATAATGTGTGTGGCTATAGTAAAAACCAATACTGCAATTGAAAAGAAAGATGAAATGTTTTGAACTATCTCTCTTCTGTGCGGATTGTTATGGTAGCTTATTGACATGGTTGAATATAGATATTTTAATTAAATTTAAGTCCATTTTACAAATAGAAATATAAATGTGCACCAAGTTGTTTTATTTAGTGGTATTTTGTACAGAAGAATCTTAATCGTTTGGCCTATTGCTACATAACTATACCATCGTTGAGATATCTGCTTAATAGCACAACATAGCAATTTCAGTTATTTTAAAGCCCCTCTTACACAGAGCAGTGTAAGAAGGGGTTTCGTTTTATTATCTTTATTGCCGCTCAACAAACCAGCGTCCGATATTATTTCCGGTAATTGAGGCGTTTCTCTTGAAAAACAAATATTGTTTGCAGCCTTTGAGAGTATCACCTGTTTTTACCCACTTTAGAGTAAACAACTAAAAAAAATATTGTAAAGAGCCGCTAAAACACAAATCTAGTGCTCTGCGACTCTTCTTATCCTTTAAATTCATGGGAAACAAAGGTAATTTTTGGGTAAACTAAACCATGAAATGAAACATTGTTGAAATTTTGTTGCATTTTAAATATTAAAGAAACCCAGATATACAAATGATTTAGGCTAATAATTTTGAAATCATCACAATTTTTATTTGTATACTAGTTTATCTTTTTTGTATAATATAATATGTAAAAGATACATTAGGAGGACAATGATAATTATGACTGTTGAACCGATAAGAGAAAAAGCCAAGATTAAGCAGCTTTATCAATACTTGAATGGAAGTGATCCTAAATATGCGTTAATTTTTAAATTTGGTATTAATACAGGCTTGAGAATCAGCGATATCATATCTATTAAGGTGAATGATATTTTTAATGAAAAGTTGCAATTTAAAGACTATCTCATCATAAACGAAAAGAAAACAGCAAAAGAAAAGAAAATTAAATTAAATGAAACCTTGCGCAAGTGTCTTCATAATTATGTTAAAACTCAGAATCTTGCCTTAGAGGACTACCTTTTTCAAAGCCAAAAAGGCGGTTATTTAGGAAGAATCCAGATTTACAGGGTGCTGAAGGAAGCTGCAACTGTAATAGGAATTGAAAACTTTGGCACTCACAGTTTAAGGAAAACATGGGGCTATTGGACTTATAAAATATCTAAATACAATATAGGGCTTATTATGGATACCTTTAATCATAGTTCAGCCAGTGTCACACTACGCTATATTGGTATCAATCAAGATCAAAAGGATGAGCTGTATTCTATTGTTCAACTATAAAAGTTGTTTTTCATGTGGATTTATTGAATTAGTCATAATAACATAATAGTGGACATAATAACTGATATGTTGACATTCCAGTAGTGATAATATAAAATGATACTAAATAAAAAATGCAACAAAATTTCAAAAATGTTGTATTTCGATAAGATTAAGGAGTATGATACAAATACATAAATTGGAGTTTTTAAATGAGTGATATTAAAAAACTGATTGTGGAAATAGAGGTATTGAGAAAAGTATTGGTAGATTGTTTTGAAAGTGAATACTCAGATAAAGACATTATAGTAATAAGTCAAAGGTTAGATGTGCTTATTGTTGAATATATGAAAAAGAAATCAGGACTCCCCTGAAAGCCAATATTTATCTAGTGAAAGGAGCAAGTAAGATGGCTGAATATTTTATGAAAAAGGGTTCCGAATATCATACTGCTCAAGATATCTATGACAATAGAGGGATACTGTTATTAAGCAAAGGTCAAAAAATAACAGCTGAAGTTAAAAATAGGCTGGAGAGGCTTGGAAAAATTGATCTGGAAATGTCAGGCGATGTGTATGATAAGCAAAAAGCTGTTCTTGCTCCGAATGACAGGCAAAGCGCTGTTTTCACTCCGGTTACCAAGGAATTCGTAAAAAGAATGAATATCCGTAACAGTCGCATTCTAGAGAAACCTAATGAGATATTAATCAATATAATATTTGAGTCTAAGACTAAGCCTTGGTGGATTTATGTCAACGCTTTGAGTAATTACATAGATTGGCTATATACACATTCAATTGATGTTGCCACGATTTCCTTGATGATGGCTGTGGAACTGGGATACAGCGATGAAGAGCTTATTAATATGGGAATAGGTGCATTTCTGCATGATATAGGCAAGCTGTTGATACCAAAATCCATTATACAAAAACCTGGAAGCTTGACCGACATGGAAATGTCTTTAGTCAAACAGCATTGCGAATTGGGTATGAGCTCTCTTGGGGGATTTAATCTTCCGAAGGAATGTACTGATATAGTTATGCAACATCATGAGCGACTCGACGGAAGTGGGTACCCAAAAGGGCTAAAGGGAGGCGAAATAAGCCGCAATGTCAGAATCGTAATGATTGCTGATGCTGTTGATGCAATCACATCCGGTCGGCCTTATAAGCTTGCTCATGAAATGAATGAGGCAATAACGATACTAAGAAGTGATGAAGGAAAATATCATCAAGAGTTTATTACTTTGTTGGAAAAAATACTGGAATAATGCTGACTGTATTATTTGATTACCATATCCATTATAAAACAAACCATAAGATTGGATTTCGTGTTGCGGAGCTGATACAAATAACGATTATTTGACATTCATCAAATATGTAAAAATTCTTAAGGCGGTTCGATTGTATGGGTACATATGATTGTGGTCCCTCTTGCTTTATTGGATCAGTATAAATTTGACCATATTTGTTTGATTCAGGATATTTCCGAAACAAAAAGAAATTGAACAAACTTTGGTGGAGGTCGAGCGTGAATCCGTTCTTCACTCCCGTCTTCCGGGTTTGGCTTACAGATGCAATTATGTTCAAGAATAGATGAGGTAATTTGTTTCTGCTGGTAGTTTGGAATTAACTGGTTATATTCCAAAAGGACTTTTATACGAACCCTATAGACCTGGAGCAGCGTGAGGGTCGTATCAATCGATACAAGTACCTTGCGGTGCGTCAGAATATTGCACACAAATACAGTAATGAAAAAACATGGGATGCTATGTTTGAAAATTGAAAAAACCGCACAAACAGAAAAGGGTGATCTTCCGGATCTTGCTCCGTACTGGTGTTTGTCGGATAAATGTGCCCAAGTAGCCTTTATTTCGTTGTATTTTACACAGAAAAATCTAAAAGCATCAGTCATGCAAAAGCCCCTCTTACAGAGCAGTAAGAAGGTCTTTCGTGTTATTATTTTTATCGTCGCTCAACAAACCAGCGTCCGATATTATTTCCGGTAATTGAGGCGATTCTTTCAAAAAACAAATAATTTGCCGTCCTTTAACGCTGATCGTGTAGCGATCGCTCTGCCCTCCGGCTTTCATTGCAGCCGAAGGCCGGATATCAATAACTTGGTCAATGATATATGTGCAGCCGTCCTCCCGAGTCACCTCTAGAGGTAATAATAAACCGTCCTTATCAAAGACGGTCACAACAGGTACATAGACTGGTAAATAGAGTAGAGAAATAATAGCTAAGTATTATCTCCCTCTCATTGAACCGTACGTACGGGTCTCGTATACGGCTCTACAACTTATATTCCAACTTTTCTTAGATAATAATTTAGAGGATTGAGCAAGCCAGCTCCGTCCTTTATTTTATTTTCAAGTAATTCTGGACTAATTATAAAATTTACAGCATTCATTCCACTTTTCTTGTACCATCCTAGCCTTGAGTTTGCAACCTTATAGATATCTTCATGCTTGAACCCATTATTATATTTTCTATTGAGATAGCATAAGTTTCTATAGATCGTTTTTGGCTTTTTCCATTGTTTCATGACTATAACCCTTATTTTGTGTCTAAGCCATGCTCCAAAGTCCTCCATGAATTGCTTCATCATTCCTATTCTGAAGTAATTTATCCAACCTCTTGTAATTTCATTTACTCTCTTAATCGTGACTGCTAGAGGTCTTGCAATACACCCGCGATTGTTCCATTTAATTCTGCGGAAGATGTCGCCACAGTATGCGCAGAAAACAATTCCAGATAAAGCGTAACGGCCACTATAGATTCGTTTGCGCTTTGTGGTGCCTTTAGTAAGATTTGCGCGTCTTGCGATTTCCTCCTGTACCTTTAGGAAGATATCTTTTGGAATAATAGCTTCATGGCTGTCCTCTACATAATACTTAGGAACCTGACCCTTGGGTATGAAGTTCATCAAACACCACACCATGGGTGTTAAAGCCGTGCTTGTTGCCTACGTCAGCTGAAAGCACCTGATAAATACTGCCTGTCGGTTGATAGATGAGCCGCTTCATTGAGTCCAGGATTTTCACTCGCTTGGACAGAGCTGGGCACATACGTACCATATCCGCTGCTACGTTAAAAACGATGGATGCCTGGTTACGGTCAGCAGCACAGCCGTAAACCTCGGCGCGTTCCTCGTTATCTCCGCAAGTGAGCAACAGGGCAACAGCCGCCGCAAGCTCACTTTTTCCCATCTTCTTAGGTATTTCTACATAAGCTGTGTTAAACTGCCGATAGCCGTTCGGCTTCAGAGTTCCGAATACATCACGAATTATCCTCTCCTGCCAATCGATTAGTTCAAAAGGCTTTCCAGCCCACGTACCTTTGGTATGTGAGAGGGCTTCGACAAAAGCAACTGCATAATCGGCGGATGACTTATCGTAGATTGAATCAGCCGACTTAAACCGGGTTGGTGTGTATTTCTTGAGTTTTCGTATATCCGCCGCCTCCTTCCGAGCATAAAAATAGACCTGCATTAAGCAAGCCTTCTAAATCTATCTGTACGAGAAACAGAGCCATTTTCGGCACTGTTCCCTGTGTTTAGTTATTTATTTCTCTTCGCCTGTCAGAATGAAACGGGCATATGCACCAGTTTTATCAGCAAGATAAACAAGTAGCTCAGTGTATCCCTCACGCTTAGCGATTTCCTGTACCTTCGGCACATCAAACATGTTCGTTTCCCCTGTGGCGCGAATGGCGAGTATCTGTTGCTATAATAAACTCATACACTTATTAGGTCTCTTGACCTTCCAAAGCTCATTTCTGGGCAAGTTTCCCACCTTATAATATTAATAATCAAGGAGAACAAATGATTAGCAAAACCGAATTAAAAACTATTGATACCCGGTATTTTAATATACTGCAGTTGGGATGCTTTGCCGTCTATTTGCAGTCAAAAAACACAAAACACTTCTGGGGTATTCATGTTGTGGAATATCCAACCTTTAGAAATTTCAAAGTATACCATAAGCATAACAGCCATGATCAATATCATAGGCATAGAGACGCTCGAAACCTAAAAGTAGCCATCGAGCAGATTAAAGATCATGATGCCTTTCAATTAAACGGAAGGAAACCAGTAAAGCTATAGATTGATAGTCTAACGACTCTCCCTTAGGTCCAGAAGTCAAAGCTACCTACAATGCTTCCAATTATTTTTTGCGCAAAAAAAAGCACCTTCCTCGAAGAAGATGCTTTCGCATTAATAATTATTTTCTTCATCACAATCTTCATCAGCATCTTCATCTCGCTTTAAACTTTCTAATTCCAACTCGACCCTGCGCTTTATTTCAGCACCCATTGAGCTAATAAAATCTATTTTTAATTGCTTTGACCAAGTTTTATCTTGAACAGAATTTTCATAGGCTATTATCATCTGTGGGATGATTATATTAATTGTATACATTCCTATTACATTTATTCTCTGCTGAACCTGCTCTTGGCTTGAATATATATTAAAATAACTACCCAAACAATAAGAGTCATCAATTTTCAAACTATTATTAAGATTAATTTCTACAACTACTACCTGACCATCTTTTTGAAACTCTGGTTTAACCGCTTTTAATTCTTCAGAACTAAAAATAACAGCAAGAGTTCCCAACACTGCTAATATCCTCTGTCCTTCTGCTCTTATTGAATTATTCCCGTCTAAAGTTTTTCCAAAATACCCCCACAATCCAGTTGGGGTAATATCCACCATTCTATGTAATTGTTCTCCGGGATAATCTCTCAATGCTTTTAATATCCAATAGAACATATCCTCCGACACATTTAACGACTGCTCAATAATATTAAATACATCTTTATCTTCAAAAGCATATTTAGCAATCTTATTTACTGTTGTCTTCGCCGCAAAAGCCATTAAAAACAGTTCATTACCATTTTCATAAATTATCATGTTTGACTGATATACAGTTACTCTATCCCTATGTTCTTTTAGTTCGCCATCAGTATTATACCAATTATCTTTTCTTTTTTTTCTTTCCATATAAATATTAAATGAAATATATCTATATGAATTTTTATTAAAAGCGAGTGTATGTATATCTGTTACCGTACCTAGTTCTTGCGTGTTTTTTTGTAATTCAATCAGAGGACCATCATTATTCCATTCAGGTACAATTTCTCTTCCAGGAACACTTAGTAGTCTCGAAGCTATTTCATCTAAGGTCTTATCCGTAGTAATCTTCCATAAAGTTATCGTACTATTCATAATCTCCCCCTATTTAATATCCCTTGCTCTTATTACATGCTTATCTAAATCAATATCAGATAACAAGTAGGTTATAAAGTATGCTATGGACTTCCTTATACAGCCTGTCCCATCAGCACATATTAATGATGTAATGATTGCATAATCATTAACGTATGTTGACTTTGCTGATAATGATAATGATAAATAGATATCTTTTCTAACCTCATTCCTATCAAGACATCTACACAAATTAAGTTTGATTAAGTATTGTTCATCTGTATCATTAATGGATCCTGTGTTAAAATCTTCTGCATTTTTTATTGCATAATTAATTTTTTCAGGCACATGAATAAATATGTACGTTCCACCAAGTTTTAAGCATAATTTCTTTAGCCATAAAAATTTATAGTTTACCCTTATACATATCTCTACATTTTTTGTTTTTGGCTTTTTAACTGGTAAAAAAAGTTCTTTTGTTCTCTCATTATTTTTAATACTTACAAAAACACTTACTATATTTACAAGTTTTAGAAAAATAAGATTTATTAGCATATTCAATAATGCTGTATCGATAGCAATTTGTGTTGATACCAACTTTAACTTATCTAAAACCGCGGTGTTTAAAGTGTTCGAAAATAATGGTACCAAAACATCTGAAGTTATGCTATGTCCTGAAAAATAAATAAATAAAATTATAATAGATGTAGAAAATATATTAAGAAAACCTACTATTTTTTTCTTCATGTTTTCTCCTAGATACATTCGCTTAGTAATTTAAGTACATCAGCTGCATTATCATTTTGGTCAACGTAAATGTGCCCCATTTTTTCAATTTTTACAAAATTATGCAATCCGCTAAATTCAATTCTAAAATCAATAGAGTTAATATCTATATCTTCTTCTTGCGATAACCATTTCAGCTCACTGATAAGTTCATTTAATTCTTCTCCTGATTTATTTCCAACTAATAATTTACGCGTCATAATATCAATTGATTGTTGAAAATCTCCTATATCATCTTCGTTTTCCAATAAAACTCTTTGTATTGTAATATTGTTCTTACATAAATAATCTATAGCTTTATAATAAAAACTATTAGAGAATATATTTGTAGACAGTTCATTGTCGATTTTCTCTATAATTTTCTTTGATTTTCCTTCAAAAGAATATGAAACCAAAATAAACTTATCACTTTTATACCATCTGTTTTTTTCAAGAAGATTATTAACCATGCTAATATGATATTGATCATTATTCTTAAATAATCTATACACTTTATATTGCGACATAGTTCATTACCTCCTTTAAATACCATTTAATTAATATATTATACTCTCTTTAATCGTATAGTACAACAATTTTACTACAATTTCACAATTTTTGAAAATTGAAAAGTTTAATTCCACTCCTCTTTTATCCTGTGGAGTTTACTTTCGCACAAGTAGCATTTACTCCTTCATACGTTAGTGATATGAT
>NZ_JBNPXH010000021.1:0-30505 GCF_050433395.1 Anaerotaenia torta | reverse complement strand
ATACCAAAACCAGACGGTTTCATGCTATTTTTATGCCAGTTATTATTGAATTTTCAAGGTGCATAGGCACTTATTCAAGTGCGAAGTTTGAGTAATTATAAAGAAATTGCTGATTTATTAAGAAAATAAGATGCAAAACCTGCCCTCAATGTGATATGCTCACAAAGCGAGAGAGCAGGTTTTTTATGCAATTATGCCAGATACCAATCCGGTCAGGATGGGAGGCAGCAGGAAGAAGGTGCTTGGGATACCGGGGAGGTTATATTAATTTGCATCCTCCGCCTTGCAATATTTTGTGAAAATCAATTACTCCCTGCCTGTCAGAATTGACATACATCCCTTTCTTTGTTTTCTCCGCCAGTTCATCTTCATAGTTTTTAGTAAATATAATGATGTTGGTCTGGTATTTGTTTTTTCCGTCCTTTATTATTAACCCATGTCTCTCCAACAAATCTAACTCATCTTCCAGATAAGCAGCCGGAATGCCAAGCTCCAGGGAGAGTTCCTGAACGGTTACCGGTGTATAGTATGCGCTGACTAATATATTACCGGTTATTCTGCGGTTAAATAGCTTCACATACTCCATATTGGCCTGCTTCTCAAAAATAACACGAAATTCAAATGCAGATGGGTTAAAACTTTTTTCTCCATATTGTCTTTCCATATCAATTCCTTCTTTCAATATTTTTCTGGATTTAAATAAATAGTACTTAACCATTTCAGGAGAAAAATTATTGTTTTCTGCAATTTCTTTACACCCCATATGCTGAAAATAGTATGCAACAGTGCAAATCCGATACTCCTTTGAGAGCAGTGAAAGTTCCCGGCGAAGTTTTTGTGTTTCTTCATCCAGCAGTACTAAATCACCAATATCATCATTGTTGCAAGCCATGGTATCATCCATTTCTACATAGATACTTTTCTTCTTTTTAGCTAAGAATTTCTTATATGTATTGCTGGCGATTGCCCATACAAATCCATAGATTGCGTTATCATCCTTCAGATAATCCGCACTGCTTAATATGGCCAGCATTATTTCACTGGTTAATTCTTCCGCATCTTCCTGGTTGGATAATCTGTTTAGTGCATATGCAAAAATGGTTTTCATATTTTCAGATACAAAGGTTCTGATTTTAGCATCCATCTGTTTTTCTCCTCGTTTGAAAGCTTTCATCAATATAGTACCGGATAGGACGTTTTGGTTAATCCGTTTTACGAACATTATTATATTTTTTATTATACCTTTTATAACTTCAATATTAAACTTATAATTACAAGAAATTGTACAATATGCACAATAAAAAATATTATTTTTGTTATTGAAAGCGATTGCAATGATAAAAATAATTTGTAATAATATTATTGAAAGCGATTGCAATAAAAAATACTTACAAAAATATTATGATGAAGATGTAAAAAAACCGATTTAGAGGAGAATTACATGATGAGAGGAAAGAGGGGCTTGATCGTTGGAAGTATGTGGCTGGTATTATTGGCAGCAGCCTGTACCAAATCAGTACAATCGGGAAACGGGAATACAGAGCAGAAGACGGTAATCACTACACAGGCTTCGCAGGAAGGAAGCAATCGGAATAATCCTTCCTTTGAGTTATCCCGTAAGGAATACATACAGAATGATTTTATTATTTATTATGTCAATTGTGCTGCGGAAAATGTCTCAGGGGTTGCGGATGGGGATTTTATGGGACTATATCAGACTGTTACCGACCAAAGCTATGGTATAGATCCAGGAACCGGTGTTACCTGGGGTTATCAGGAGAAACCTTATATGGAAGCAGAGGGAGACTTGTCCTCGTTAGATAAAACTTCTGCAAAGTGGAGGATTAAGGAGGGAATCGGGATAATTCCTCATGAAACCGGTTTCTATTATGATTTTACTCTGCCCCCGGGCGAATACCAGATAACCTGCGGCTTTTACAATCCCTTTAGTGCAAGACTTGTATCAATTAAGGCGGAAGACATGGTCATGGTACGGGATCAGAAAATTTTAAAATATAAATTATCAGAAGCGGTCTTTACCCGGGAGGTGACGGATGGGGAGCTAAATCTCCTGGTTTATAATCCTACCAACGGGGATGAGATCATGAGGGAACCGATTTTAAGTTATATATTGATAAGACTGGTACCGGAATATGACAGATATCTTTTAGAGGCACTGATGGCTGTAGCAGCCATAAGTAAAGAGCAACTGGGACAATGTACTGCTTCATCAATTGAGAGTTACAGCAAAGCATATGCGGAAGCAGGAGCAGTCTTAGAGAAGGAGGAAGCTGGCTTTAACGAATATAAGGAGAGCTATATATTACTGAAGGAGGCATATGACAATATGATTAAGAAACCGGTCTACACAGCATTCCGCCCGGGAGAAGAGTGGAGGGATACTGAGAATAATGTAATTCAGGCACATGGGGGGCAGGTACAGCGCCTGACGGTAAGGGATAGAATAACCGGCAGTCCGGTGGAGAAATGGTGGTGGGTCGGGGAAGACAAAACAAAGGGCAACCGCGGCGGCATTTGCGCTTACAGTTCGGAGGATCTTTATAACTGGACTTTTGAAGGCATCGTTATGAGAAATGTTTCCTCAAGGGATCAACTAGAGGAAGAGGAATATTTCAGTGAGTTATATGGGGATTATACCTCCGAGCAGTTGGATCGTGTATATACCTGTATCAATGATACCCTTTCCATTATCGAACGCCCTAAGATGATCTATAATGAGAAGACTGGTAAGTACATTATCTGGTTCCATGCGGACGGTCCCACATCAACCAGCAATTCCAGCTATGCTGCAGCCAGCGCGGGAGTAGCCATCTGTGATACACCCTACGGCCCTTTCAAATTTATAGACCGTTACCGTCTGAACACCTGTCCTGAGGATCAGGAGGATCAATATCCTGCGAGTAAGGGTATGGCAAGGGATATGAATCTTTTTGTGGATGATGACGGGACTGCATATATTATATATTCAAGCGAAGAAAATCTCACCTTGTACATATCGAAACTGAATGATACCTATACCTACCTGGCTGCGGATCCGGAGAAGGCCGTATATGGCGTAGATTTCATCCGCCTCTTTCCGGGGGCCCAACGGGAGGCACCGGCTATGTTTAAAAAGGATGGCAGGTACTATATGATGACCTCAGGCTGTACCGGATGGGCTCCTAATCCGTCAAAAATGTTTATGGCAGATTCCATACTGGCTGACTGGACGGATATGGGAGATCCCTGTGTCGGGGATACCCAAAGAACCACCTTTGATTCCCAGAGCACCTGTATTTTCCTGGCTGACAAGGAATCCCAGACTTATATTTACATGGGTGACCGTTGGTTCAGTGAGGATCTGGCGAATTCAAGATATGTCTGGTTGCCGGTGGATTTTGATAAGGAGGGCAATGCTTTTATATCCTTTGTTGAAGAATGGACATTGCCGGTCCAAAACGAGGAATGAGTGCTAATTACCTGGACCGGTGCATTAGCACTAGCGGAAAGTAATATGCAGAAAGAGGTAAGCTATGGGAAAAACAAGCTTCTTACATAAAAGAAGGGGAATCGCACTTGTATTGATTATTACAGTGGCCGCCTTAAATATTTTAACAATGAGGTCTGCTGCACCGGTAGCGGAAGCCGCCGGTTCATTACAAATGGTATTAAAGGAAAGTGGGGGAGAAGAGAATCTTCTGGCTGTGATCCATGATACGGTTTCCTACGAGGAATACATGGAAACTCATGTATCTTCCAGTTATCCGTCAAGGGAGATTATCCTGTCCGGCGGGGATTATACGGAAGCCAGTGAAGGCTTTGAACGGGTGGAAGGTTATGAGGGCTTTCAGGAAAGTGCGGTGCTGACCCAGGAGGAGGGGCAGGTATCCTGGGAGGCGGAGGTTCCCGAAGCAGGTTTTTACAATATAAAGCTGGTGTATTATCCCACCAAAGGTAAAAATAATGTCATTGAAAGAGAGTTATACATTAATGGTGAGATTCCGTTCCGGGGAGCAGGATATCTGGAATTCTCCAGAAGATGGATGAATTCTGCTGCAATTGAACAGGATTCCCGAGGTAATGACGTGCGCCCCAAGCTTACGGAAGCTCCTATATGGATGGAGGCTTTCTGTAAGGACAGTGAGGGCTATTATACAGAAGCTTATTCTTTCTATTTTAGTCAGGGAAAGAACACCATAACCATAAAATCCGTCAAGGAGCCCATGGCCATCGGGCAGATAATATTAACCCAGGAGCCGAAGCTTCCCTCCTATGAGGAATATATAGCAAATGTCCCGAAGCAGGAAGCATCCCTCGCGGAACCCATAAAGATACAGGGGGAGGCATCGGTTTTCAAATCAGATTCCACCCTATACCCTATTCCGGATCGCACCTCTCCGCTGACGGAGCCCTACAGTGCATCCAAAACCAGGTTGAATGTCATTGGAGGAAACAACTGGAGGGTAGTTGGACAGAGCATCGTCTGGGAGATAGAGGTACCCGAGGATGGCCTGTATGAGATTGATGTGAAATACCGTCAGAATATGACAGCCGGAGTTACGGTAGTCCGTTCATTGAAAATTGATGGGCAGATCCCCTTTAAGGAAGCCGGGGAATTACGGTTTTACTATAAGAATGACTGGATGATTCATGCTTTGGGAGAGGAGAAAGATCCTTATCAATTTTATCTTGAGAAGGGGGAGCACACACTTTCTCTGGAAGTTACACTCAGTGAGGAAATGTCCGGTATATTGAATTTGACCAGTTCCTGTATAACTGAATTAAACCGGGCATATCGCCAGCTGCTGATGGTAATTGGCGGTTCTCCGGATACCCTGCGGGATTATCAATTAGATAAGAAGACACCGGAGGCTCTTGGGATTATTAAGGAACAATATGGGGTCATGCAGGAGATATCGGAAAGGGTGGACAGTTATGCCAGGGATTCCAAGGGAAGCCAGTCGGCTGCCATTGATAACCTGCTTTACCGGCTTAAGCTTATGTATGAAAAACCGGAGACAATTCCGAAGCAGTGGGCTGCCTTTAAGGATAATATTGTTGCATTGGGAGCCTTTGAGCTTGCCATGAGAGAACAACCGCTGGAGATTGACTACCTGCTGTTGAATTCACCGGGAGCAAAGCTTCCCAAAGCCAAGGCGGGCTTCTTCCAACAGCTGCTCCATGAGATTAAGGCCTTCCTTGCCAGCTTTTTTGAGGATTATGACAGCATCGGAGAGGTTTATGAGGGAAAAGCCATCGATGTATGGATTCTGGCAGATGCGGCCAATGTAACCAGCATGTCGGGAAGCGGAAGGGATCAGGCTACGGTGATTAAAAACCTGATCGATAATTATTTTACACCGGAGCAGCAAATTCCGGTAAATGTAAAGCTGGTGAATAAGGATGTACTTCTGTCTGCCACCCTGGCAGGGCGGGGTCCCGATGTAGCTTTGAATGTGGCAGGCAGAGAACCGGTTAATTATGCCCTGCGCAATGCGGTAGTGGATCTTACCGGGTTTGAGGATTTTGAAGATGTCCAGGATTGGTTTTTGAAGGATGCATTTACACAGTTTACCTTCCAGGATGGAATTTACGCCCTTCCCCAGACTATGTCCTTCCATGTAATGTTCTACCGCGCTGATATCCTGAAGGAGTTAAATCTTCAGGTACCGACCAACTGGAAGGAGTTCTATGAATGTCTTGCGGTAATTCAGAAGAACAACATGAACGTGGGAATTGTTCCGGACTGGACCACATATGCCATGTTCTTGTATCAACGTGGCGGCAGCTATTATAAGGACGGCGGAGCAGCCAGCGGACTGGATACAGAGGCGGCGGTGTCGGCATTCCAGCAGTGGACTGGAAACTATGTGAATTATCGTCTGCCGGTGACCTTTGATTTTGCCAACCGCTTCCGTACCGGCGAGATGCCGTTAGCCATAGGTGATTATACCAGCTATAATTACCTGTCCGTATTTGCACCTGAAATCAAAGGCCTTTGGGGTTTTACCACGGTACCGGGCTATGAGGATGCGGAAGGTAATATGGATCATAGCGTATCAGCCTGGGAGACCGCTTCCATAATTATGGCCACCTCGGATCAACAGAAGGAAGCATGGCAGTTCTTAAAATGGTGGATGAGTGACCCTGTCCAGACCGATTATGGCAATGAAATTGAGAATGTATTAGGTGTTGCAGGCCGTGTTGCAACCGCCAACATTACAGCTCTTAAAAATCTTCCATGGTCTAATACGGATTTTCGTCAGCTTGTGAAGCAGCTTGATTGGGTAAGAGCACTGCCGGAAGTTCCGGGCGGGTATTTTACTGAGCGTCATATCAAAAATGCCTTCTATACTGTATATAACAACAAGGAGGATCCCAGGGAAACCCTGCAGGATTATGTGAAGACCATCAATAATGAGATTGAGAATAAACGCAAGGAATTCGGATTGGATACGAATGCAGAATAGAGAGAGGGGAGAGAGTATGAAAGAAAAAGAAAGTGAGGCTATGAATGATAAGCAGAAGTTCTTCCCCCTCCTTAAGGGATATATACATCTGCAGGGCAGATTTCTATGGGCTTCCATGAAGAAGCATAAGATTTCCTACCTGTTCATAATGCCCTTTTGCTTATTGTTTCTTGTATTTTACCTGATACCGGTTATGGTATCCATTGGCTTGAGCTTTACCTATTACAATATCCTGGAGAAACCCAGCTTTATCGGATGGCAGAATTATATCAATCTGTTCTTTGCAGATGAGGTATTCCTGACAGCGGTAAAGAACACATTCCTGTTCGCTGTGATTACCGGGCCAATCGGCTACTTTATGGCACTGTTCATTGCCTGGATGATTAATGATTTAAAGCCAGGGATCCGCGCATTCCTTACGCTGATATTCTATGCGCCCACCATATCAGGGCAGGCATATATCATATGGCGATACATTTTCTCCAGTGACAGCTATGGTTTTGCTAACGGCTGGCTCATGAAGCTGAACATTACCTTTAGTTCCATATTATGGTTTGAGGACGGCAAATATATTATGCCGATTTTGATTGTGGTAGTGCTTTGGATGAGTATGGGAACCGGCTTTCTGTCCTTTATTGCAGGACTTCAGAATGTAGACCGTTCCCTTTATGAAGCAGGCTATGTGGATGGAATTAAGAATCGTTTTCAGGAACTATGGTTTATTACCTTGCCGGCTATGAAGGAGCAGTTAATGTTTGGTGCGGTAATGACGATCACAGCCTCCTTTGCCATCCATGACCAGCTGGCGGCACTGGCGGGGTTTCCAAGCGTTAATTATGCGGCGCATACTGTTGTATCCCACCTGGTGGATTACGGTACCATACGATTTGAGATGGGGTATGCTTCGGCCATTGCGACACTGCTCTTCCTTGTTATGATCCTATGCAATAAAGCAGTACAGTTCTTCTTAAGAAAGGTAGGATCTTAACTATGGCATTGATAAAACATAAAAAGAGAAAGAAGCCAAACCATTCCAGAAGCGGAGATATCATTAATATTATATTGCTGCTTTTTCTGGGAACCTTCATGGCCCTTCCTTTGATACTGGCAATTAGTAACTCATTAAAGCCATTGGAAGAATTATTTGTGTTCCCGCCAAGACTTTTTGTCCGTAACCCCACTCTGGAAAATTTCCATGATGTCTTTGTTTTAATGGGGGGATCATGGGTTCCGTTTTCCAGATATATCTTTAATACCGTATTTATCACCATAACCGGTACCGCAGGACACCTGCTGATTGCCAGCTTATGTGCTTTTGCACTGGCGAAGCACAAATTCCCCGGAAGAAAGGTAATATTCGGAATTATCGTAACTGCCCTTATGTTCTCAGCCCAGGTGACGGCCATTCCCAACTATCTAATTATGTCGGGGATAGGATGGCTGGACAGCTATCTGGCACTTATCGTACCGGCAATTGCAAAACCCCTGGGACTCTTCCTGATGAAGCAGTTCATGGAGCAGATACCGGATTCCCTGCTGGAGGCGGGACGAATTGACGGTGCCAGTGAGTTTGCTGTTTTTCTGAAAATCGGAATGCCCCAGGTGAAGCCGGCGTGGCTGACCCTCATTATATTCTGCTTTCAAGATCTATGGAACTTGCAGGGAGCCAGTTATATCTACAGTGAGGAGCTTAAGACCTTGCCTTATGCATTATCGCAGATATCTGCGGCGGGTATCTCCAGAGCAGGCGCTTCAGCCGCTGTTGCAGTCATTATGATGATTGTTCCGATTACGATTTTTATTATTAGTCAGAGTAATATTATTGAAACCATGGCATCTTCAGGGATTAAGGAATAGGGGGGAGTGGAAATGATGATACAGAAGCATTTAATTGTTAAAATACTCCGGTCCGCTCCTGCAATATTACTGATGGGAATTATCCTGATAAGCAGTAATACCAATGTCGCTTATGCGGATGTACCTTATGAGAGCTACAGCTATAATTTCTGGGGGGATGATGTACGCCAGCCTCATTCCTATTTATACAGCCACACCCTGGAAGCCGGGGATATTGGAACTGCACTGAGCTATCCCCAGGATATGTTTTACTATAATAAGGAGCTGTACATTGCAGATACAAATAATTCAAGAATTCTTAAGCTGTCCGCAGAAGGAGAGCTGCTTCTGGAGATTACCTGCGGAGCAGACGAAGAGGATCGGCTGAATAAGCCGCAGGGGGTGTTTGTTACCCCGGATGGAACCATTTATGCAGCCGACACGGATAATGGCAGAATCGTAGAATTTGCTCCGGACGGCAGTTTTCTTCGTGAAATCGGCCGCCCGGTTACGGAGCTGATTTCGGAAGCACAGGTATATAAGCCCACTAAGCTGGCAGTCGACCATAGCGGACGGATCTATGTTATTGCCTATGGTATTAATATGGGTTTGGTGGAGTTTGACCGCAATGGGGATTTCCAGGGCTTTATGGGAGCAGCGAAGGTTAGCATCAGTACCTTTGAGTACATATGGAAGAATTATTTCTCTACGAAAGAGCAGAGAGCCAGAATGGAAACCATCATACCTACGGAGTATAGCAGCATTTTTGTAGATGAGGAGAATTTTATCTATGCTACTATAAGCAACCTGTCCGAGGAGGATTACATGCTGGGGGCGGATACCATCCGCAGATTGAATCCGACAGGCACGGATGTCCTTCGAAGATTGGGGAAATGGTCCATTATTGGCGATCTGTATTCTACAGCAGATGCGGATTGGTCGGTATTTACGGATGCATATGCTACGGACTATGGCTGTTATTTTATCCTGGACAGTGCCGGCGGCAAGATATTTGCCTATGACTATGACGGCAACAATCTATTCTGTTTTGGCGGTGCAGGCAGCAGGGACGGTACCCTGCAGAATCCCGTCGCGCTGACTCTCAGCGAGCATGAGGAAAAGATGTATATTCTGGATTCTGTGCGCGGCAGCATTCTGATCTATGATATTACGGAATATGGGAAGCATCTTCTGAATGCTATGCGAAGCAATTACAGGGGAGATGCCGCAACCGCCAATCAGGAATGGCAGGAGGTATTAAAGGCAAATGCCAACAGTGAGCTGGCATACATCGGTCTTGGCAAGACATATCTTAAGAGCGGTGATTATAAGAAAGCCATGGAATATTTTAAACTGGGTAATTCAAGAAAGTATTATTCGAAGGCCTTTTATTATTACAGAAAAACACAGATGGAACATAACTTCGGCATAATCATGGCAGGAATTATCTCAGTTATTGCAGTTATCATGCTACTGATCTGGGTAAAAAAAATTCGAAGATGGGCGGGTGAAGTACGATGTACCATGTCAAAACGTTAAGATATGTATTTCATGTGATATTCCACCCCTTCGACGGCTTCTGGGATTTGAAGAGGGAACGCAGGGGAAGTCTTTCTGCGGCCTGGGTATTCGTGGTACTAACTATCCTGACATTGACGGCAGAGAAACAAAAAACGGGCTTCCTGTTCAACCTTAACCGCCTGGAGGATATAAATGTCATAGTTGATATCATGACCGTTCTGCTTCTCTACCTCCTGTGGTGTGTGGCCAACTGGTGTCTTACCTCACTGATGGATGGAGAGGGTAAGATGAAGGATATTATGATTGCAACCGGGTATGCTTTGTTTCCTATTGTTCTCATACGAATCCCATTAATAGCATTCAGCCATATGATCACTGTCAATGAAGGAAGCTTCTACTATGTGTTCGGAGCGGTCAGTTATCTGTGGGCGGGCCTGCTAATTATACTGGGAACCATGGTAACCCATCAGTATACTTTAAGAAAAACCATACTGACCTGCATGCTTACCGTTGTGGGTATGGGAATCATAATGTTTATCGGGCTGCTGTTCTTCAGCGTAGTTCAGCAGATGATCTCCTTTACAGAGACAATCTATAAAGAGGTAAGATTCCGGTAGAGGACAATAGCTGTAAATTGGTGTTTGCAGCCCAGAGTTTGCAGGTTCAGAGAAAGGCATGGTTATTAAAATGATCAAGAAAGAATTTCGTAAATTTACATGCATTGTATTGATATTCCTCCTACTGCCTTTCGCACCGCTTCAGGAGCTTCGTGCAGATACGAAGGATGGCCTGCCCCCGTCAGAGGTTATGGGCGGGGACGGATCGGATATGGAGGCGGATATCGATTTCATGGCCATCCAGGCAGAACAGGAAGACTATCTTGCCAGGATGCAGAAAATTACCCAGAATGATGCGTTGGAGCTCTATCTTGATGAGAAGGATACCAATGCGGCGGTCAGGGTGAAGGCAACCGGAGATATCTGGTTTACCAATCCTCCGAAGGCCGGGGAAGATGCAGGAGCATCGGCTTTTTATCAGCGGCAGATGAAAGCCCAGTTTTCCATACGTTATTTTAATGAGAATGTACAGGCAAGTGAGATGGATAATTACAATGATTCCATCCTGGGAGGGCAGTTTGAGATCACCCCGCTGGATAATGGGGTTACCATCACTTACACCTTAGGAGAATTGGTCTCCAAGTTGATTCTTCCTGAGGTTATCAGCGAAGAACGAATGCTGATGTTTACAAGCAGAATGGAGGAGAAGGCAGCCAAGAAGGTGCTAAGATATTATACACTTCTTAGCCCTGCGGCTATGAAGCAGTCAGAAAAGGACGAATATATCAAAACTTATCCTGGATTGGAGCTGCATAATATCTATATTCAAAAGGCAGGAACCAAGGACTATGTAAAGGAAGAGATGATGGAGTACTTTGTTCAGGCGGGCTATACAGCTCAGGATAAGGAGAATGATATTGCAGAGAATGGAGCTGCGGGGGGGAAAGCGAAGCCTTGGTTTAAGATCCCCTTGACCTATACGCTGGAGAAGGATAATCTGTTGGTTTCCATTGATCCGGGCGCGATTGAATATAACAGTGAGGATGGCTTCTATCTGGTGGACATCGACATGATGGAATATTTCGGGGCAGCAGACACAAAGGAGAAGGGATATATTTTTGTTCCGGACGGGAGCGGTGCATTAATCAATCTTAATAACGGCAAGGTCAATGTTCCTGCTTACAGTGCCCTGGTATATGGAGAAGACAGAACACTTAACTTTATGAGGAAATGGAAGTCGGAGGTTGATGAGAAGCTCACGGTGAAAATGCCGGTGTTTGGATTAAAGGCAGGGGATAAGGCGTGGCTTGGTATTATTGAAGAGGGCGATGGCTATGCGGATATCTCAGCTCAGGTATCGGGTGTAACCAGCTCCTACAATAATGTATATCCTGGCTTTACCTATCTGCAATACGGTTCCATTTCCCTGGATGAGGTCATAGGGTCAAACAGTTTTCAGATGTATTCTAATCCGGATTTCAAAGGGACATACAAGATACGGTACGGGTTTTTACATGGTGAGGAGGCAGATTATTCCGGTATGGCTGCATATTACCGGAATTACCTAGTTCATCAGGGCAAGCTGAAGAAATTGTCTGTGAAGGAGGATGCTGCCCTCTATGTGGAATTGATCGGCGCAATTGAGAAATACCAGTCCTTTCTGGGAATTAAATACCTGGCTGCAGAAACCTTAACAACCTATTCGCAGGCAAAAGAAATCACAGATATACTGAAGCAGCAGGATATTGATCATATTATCGTCAAATATGCCGGCTGGGCACAGGGAGGTTTGAAAGGAGGCGCAGTAACGGGCATCAAGCCGTTGTCGAAGCTTAACCGGCAAGGGGTGTCCATGAAGGAATACTTGCAGGATATGACGGAGCAGAACATACCCGTTTATATGGATGTGGATTTTCAGTATGTGCATAAGGATACATTATTTGATGGCTATAACAGACTTCGTTATGCGCCAAGGTATTTTGACAATACCGTGGTTAAGGCAAGGGAGTATTTCATATCCAATGGTAGTATTGGCGATATGGAAATCCAGATGATTAGTCCCTATTTTGCGGAAACAGTGATAGGAAAATTTGTCTCAAGAACCAGAAAATATTCTTTTCCGGGAATTAGCCTTGGAAATATGAGCCATCATCTTTATTCTGACCTGTATCAATCAAGATATACGGACCGCCAGACGGCTATCAGCTATTATGAAGCAGCTTTACAGACCCTGGAGGATACCTGTCAATACGGTTTACTGGGCGATAATTCCAATGTATACACCCTGGGATATATGAATGGTATGCTGAATGCCCCTATGGACTCCAACCACTACCGTATAACGGATGAGGTGGTACCATTCTATGAGATGGTAATCCGCGGATATATGAGTTTTGCAGGAGCACCGTTGAATAATTCGGATGATTATAAGACAACGCTGTTAAAGAGTGTGGAAAGCGGTGCAGATCTCTATGTCCAATGGATTTATGAGGATAACTCCCGGCTTGTGGGCACGGATTATGATGAATTCTACTCGGTAAACTATAAAGACTGGGTGGAGAGAATAGTTGCTGCTTATCATCATGTGAATGAGGTATACAGGGGATTAGAGGGACAGATCATTACAGAGCATGAGAAGCTTCAGTCAGGAGTATACAAGACTACCTATGAAAAAGGGCGTGAAATTGTGGTGAACTACAATAAGGAGCCTGTAACGGTGGACGGTGTTACTGTGCCTGCACAGGATTTTACCATAGTGAAGGGATGGTGAAGGCGATGTATTTTAAGAAGCACAAGGGGAAGCTCCGTTTGACCCTGCGCGGGAAAGAAGCAATGGCGGGTCTTCTCTTCCTGATTCCATTTCTTATGGGACTACTGGGTGTATTTCTGCCCATGATAATGCAGTCAATAAGGTTCAGCTTCAGTAACCTTGAAGTGACCTCGGCGGGGATGTCTATCCGTACTGCGGCAAAGGGGGGCCTTGAACATTATATCAGAGCTTTGACAATCGATCCGGAGTATAACCGGATGCTGCTGAATGCTATGGCTGAGATGGCCGCCAGTGTTCCTCTCATTATTATCTTCAGCTTTTTTGCGGCAAATCTTCTTAATCAGAAGTTCCGTGGAAGGACAGCAGTCAGAAGCATTTTCTTTTTTCCGGTGCTGTTGTCCTCCGGCGCTATTTTAAGCCTTGAGACCTCGGATTTATTATTAAATTCAGCGAATCTGGCACAGACCGGGGGAGATGATATTGCTTCCTTTCTCAATGTTGCGATATTGCTGGTTACTTATACAGATCTGCCGGTTAATGTGGTAATATTTCTCGCTGATGCAGTAAATGGCGTATATAACATTATAATTGCTTCCGGGGTACAGATACTGATATTCCTTGCCGGTCTGCAATCCATATCACCATCTCTGTATGAAGCATCGGATATCGAAGGAGCCACCGCCTGGGAGAGCTTCTGGAAGATAACCTTTCCGATGATTAGCCCGTTAATCCTTGTTAACAGTGTATATACGATTATCGATTCCTTTACCAGCGCAACCAACGGGATGATGACTGAGATTCAGACAACCATATTCAAGGATATTAAGTATGGCTTTGGCTCCGCTATGGCCTGGATATATTTTATATGCATTGCGCTGGTTTTGCTGATTGTAGGGTCAGTGATATCCAAGAGGGTATTCTACTATGACGAGAAATAACTCAGTTAAGATGGGAGGATTATATGGAACAGTCGGTTGAACAAAAAGGGCTGTTGGTTAAGGCCAGACCCGTTAGGAAGCGGCATCCCCGGCTTACGAAGGCCAGGCTGGGAGCATTTCTCTGGGGTATTATCCGGGGGGTTATTGTATTAGGTATCTGCTTCATTATATTAAAACCGGTATTTATAAAAATCAGCTTATCCATTATGGCAGAGAAGGATCTGTATGACTCGTCAATCAGATATGTGGCGAAGCACTTTACCCTGGATAATTACCGGATTGCCTGGAAGAGCATGGATTATGTCAGAACCGCTTTAAGGACCGTGGGATTGGCAGGAGGAGTAGCGCTCACTCAGTTATTTGCGTGTCTGCTAACTGCTTATGGATTTGCCAGATTCCGGTTTCCGGGAAAGAGGATACTTTTTGCTTTTGTTATTATCATGATGATTGTACCGCCCCAGGTCATTATGCTTCCCTTATTTTTGAATTTTCGGTTTTTTGATTTTATGGGTATTATATCAGCGATGAACGGCAAACCATTGAATCTGATCGATTCCTTTTGGCCCTTCTTTATTCAGGCTATTACTTGTACGGGTTTTAAAAATGGGCTTTATATCTATATGCTGAGGCAATTTTTTAAAGGAATGCCAAAGGAGCTGGAAGAAGCGGCATTTGTGGACGGCAGCGGCAAGCTGCGCACCTTTGTACAGATTATGCTTCCCAGCGCGGTACCTATGATGGTTACTGTATTCCTCTTTGGTTTTGTATGGCAGTGGACGGATTCCTTTTATTCCTCCCTGTATCTTAACAACCTTAAGATAATTCCCAACGCGCTTACTTCCCTGCTGTATAATGTGGCAGCCCAGTATGAATCTTTCGGCGGAGATATGAACTTTATCAGTCCGGGATTTTCATCTATGATCAATAATACAGGCGTTGTGCTCACCATTATTCCCTTGATCATATTGTATGTGATAAGCCAGAAGTCATTCATCGAAGGGATTGAACGATCCGGTATCGTGGGTTAGCAGTCAAATCTAAATAACGTAAAACCATAGAATGAATTCGAGCTGTAAAGGAATAGCTTAGGGCTATTGCTGAAAACAGTTATGAATAAAAAAAAAGAGAGGATGAAATGTATGAAAAAGAGAATTATTGCAATTCTGATTTCCGCGGTTATGGTTATGTCCTTTACCGCATGTGCCGGCAACGAAGGAAGTAATGAAACCACCCCCCCGGCAACCAGTACCCCGGCAGCTGCTACACCTACAACCGAACCGGAGCCCACCGCCACACCAGAGCCGGAGCCTACCTATGATTTTAATGGAATCACCTTAAGAATTGGGTGGTATAACGCCAATGGCGCTCCCAACCCGGATGCCGATGCCATGTCAGAGGCATACTATAATCGTATTAAATTTGTGGAAGACAACTACAACTGTAAGGTAGAGTACGTTGATTGCACCGGGAGCTATTATGACAAATATGTTACCTCTGTGCTGGCAGGTGAGCCCATTGTAGACATTGCGTACATGATGACCTACCATGTTCCCTCCCTTGCGGAAGGTGGTATTATCCAGCCCCTGAATAATTATTCGTCTTTTGATGAAAATGATTTTATTTGGCGTCCGGATGTAACAGAAGCAGGATACTATAATAACAATTATTATGTAACGCTGCGTAAGAATTATGAAGTGCGGTATGGTATATTCTGGAACAAGACGCTTTTTGAGAAATATAACTTACCGAATCTCTTTGATCTTGCAGCAAAGGGAGAATGGACCTGGGATAAGTTCAAGGAAATTGCTATCGCAGGTAATCAGGATACGGATAATGATGGCACAATAGACATTTATGGCTTCAATGCAAGGGAATCCCTAGAGTGGAACTATATGTATTCCAATGGAGCCAATGTTGTTGCTAAGACCAATACCGGTATGGAAATTGATCTTTCCGATCCCAAGGTAATAGAAGCCCTGACAGCACTTCAGGATTTCACAACCACAGTTAAATTCCGCAATGCAATTGACTGGAGCATAGAGAGCTGGGATTCCTTTATTAAAGATTTCCGCGATGGCAAATACCTGATGTGCCTGGAAGAGTCCTGGATTGCAGGCAGCTACCTGGATGTGGCAGAAGGCGGTATGATTGATGAATGGGGATGGGTTCCGTTTCCGAAGGGACCTTCTGCAACGGACTATTCCTGCTATGGTAAGGAGTTTGGAGCATGGGGCATGTTAAACGGCATTGAAAATGCAGAGGAAAAGGCTCAGATCTATAACTTAATTAATCATTTTACAGAAACAGCGGATGAGCTGAACGAGCTGGTGGACGCTCAGCTTGAGAACTGGGCACGCGACGCAGAATCCTTTAAAAATGCAAAATACATTCTTGAAGAGGGTGTCAGCGTAGTGAATCCGATTAATGGATTTAACGATATTAAAACGGTTATGGGTAACTTGTTCCAAGAGATCACCTCCGGTTCAACCACCCCCCAGACAGCAATTGAAACCTATCAATCCCAGATTGATACTGCAATTGCTGATATCAAGACACATGATTATGATGCAGATATGCAGGCGGTTGTCGATAGGGTAAAAGCGGAAGAAGAGAAGGCCGCATCAGAGAATACTGAGAACGGAGATTAAGCAGACTGAGTAACCTCCGAATATATTGTTTCATTTACTGTGTGAGCAGAATATTATTTATATTTTGCTCACACAGTAATATTTTCAAGCACTTCGCTCAACTAACTGACATTGGTTCATACCACAATATCTGAGAATCTGCATCGGCTTTTCGTAGAAATATCCAATGCTATTGAAAGAAAATTCTATGTAGGGTATAATTACCTAATACGACTGTAATGGGATACATTGTTAATCATATATAAACTTATTATATAAATAAATTGATAAAGGCAGAGGAATGGAAAAAGAAAACAAAAGGTCAAGACAGCCGCAAGTAAGAAAGAATATTACCATATATGATATTGCCAGGGAGGCGGGGGTATCCACCTCCATGGTATCCAGGGTGATAACAGGAAATGGCGTAGTGTCAGAGAAAAACAGAATAATGGTTCAGGAAATCGTGGATAAATATAAATTTAAGCCGAATGCCATCGCACGTGGGTTACAAAAAAGTCAGACGGGTTTAATCGGTTTTGTGATTCCTTTCGTTGGCAATGAGTATTTTTCATCCGTATATTATGAATTTGAGAAACTGGCTTCCGAAAAAGGTTATATGATTATTTTGAATAATGGAAAGAATGATCATAAGCTGGAAAGCAGAATTCTAGGGATTTTGGAGGAAACAAGAGTTGAAGCAGTTATTATCATGGGAGGCAGAATTGATTGGATTGGAATACCGGATGAGCTTAAGGAGGAAATCCGTACTTTGAATGAGACGATACCGTGTATCCTATGCAGTGAGCAGGCCGATGAATTCGGCTGTATTGGGGTGCATTCAGACGATAGATTAGGGTGCCAGTTAGCAATTAGGTATATAGCAGAGAATGGCTATACAACCATGGGTATTTTTGGCGGAGCCGGTTCATCCTACCCTTCCTATAATAAGAAGAAATATCTAATGGAGGAAGCGGCCAAGCATAATATTCAAATTAAAAAGGAATGGATTCATGGAAATTCTTTTGATGAAGTAGATGGAGCTGAGTCTATGAGAAAGTTGTTACAGACCGGCGAGTTGCCGGAGATTGTATTCTGTATCAACGACCATGTGGCTTTCGGCGCTCAGTGCGAGGCACAGGATGCCGGGCTTAAGGTGCCCCAGGATATCAAGTTCATCGGAGCCGATGGGGTTCGTGTATCCGCTATGGCAAGACCTCCGATTACAACAGTTGCTATTGATTTCAAACAATATGCCCGAACCTTGTTTGATGCCATGACAGCTGCCATGGAAGGAAGGGAATTCCCAACAATAAGCAGAATCCCTCCTACATTAATAGAACGTGGGAGTACTATAAGATCAGATGGTTAATCAAGTTTACCTTCCCTTTGAGGAGGGCTGAGATATATTCTCCTATTTTATTGTTTATAAATGGGAATGAGGAGGCATTACGAAGAATATTGCAGAACATCGTAAAAAATGCGCTTGTTCATGGGGGGTGATTCCATCCGTCTGGAGTTGAAAACAGAGGAGAAGCATGCCGTCTTCGTATGCTCCAATGGGATAAAGGAAGAGGAGCCGATCCATATAGAGAGGGTATTTACCCGTTTTTATAAGGCGAACATGGCGAGAACAGAAAACTCATCCGGTCTCGGGCTTGCAATCGCTCACGAGCTTACCCAGAAAATGAACGGAGGGATCTCGGCAGACCTGGACAATAAAGTTTTTTCATTACGGCTTTGTTTTAAAATTGTGCCGTAACACTTGACACTATATCTGTTCTGTGATAGCATAAGCAAAACACAATAGAGTAAAGGTTAGGAAGAGAGAAGTAGGCATTGCCCCGCTGTCCCAGAGAATCTCAGTCGGTGTGAAGAGATACAGCAAGCAATGGGACGGAGGAATCCGTCCGTACCGAATAAAGCCTCGGAACTGCGTACCGACTGCATTGCTGCCATAAGAACTGTGGGCATAATGCTGAGGCTACGATGGGAGTGCCCATTACAGCACCAGAGTATCGCCGTTGGCCGTACTTGCAAAGCTGTGTATCGTGAGATATACAGGAATTAAGGTGGTAACACGGGTATGTCCGTCCTTGAGTTTAGTCAGGGAACGGGCTTTTTTAATGTCCACAATGAGCAGATTAGTCCATGAATGTGAAGACATTGATCAAGCTTGCTTGAATCAATGCCTTTGCATTCGTGGATAGTGCAACGTGAACGAAATGGCGCAGTCATTGAGTTCCTAATCTGCGGATATGGTATAATGTCGACAGACATTATACCGGTGCCGACCGAAGGGAGTGCACATCCTGGCACGGAGTGCCATACCATAGGAGCTTGCGACTATGGTATAATGTCGACAGACATTATACCGGTGCCGACCGAAGGGAGCGCACATCCTGGTGCGTAGCACCAATACCATAATCACTTGTGATTATGGTATAATGATAGAATAAGGAGGAAACAACCATGAGTGAAGAGATTTTAGAAGAAGCAAGAAGCAAGAAGCTGGAGTATGTCAAAGCCTACGCCAATCCCTATCCGGAACGTTTTGAGAAAAATTATGAGATTACGGAAGTAAAAGTGCTGGCCGACGGTACAAAGAATGTAAAAACGGCAGGAAGAGTCCTGCTCCTTCGCAAAATGGGGAAACTATCCTTTGTGACGCTGGCAGATATTCACGGAAGGATTCAAGTGGCCGTGAAGAAGGATTCTGTCGGAGAGATGGCTTACGAATTCTTTAAGAAGGGGTTTGATATAGGGGATTTCATGGGCGTAGAAGGTGAGATATTCACCACCCAGGCAGGCGAGAAGACCATTCGGGCAGACCGTGTCACTTTCCTTGGAAAGGCCTTGAAGCCATTGCCGGAGAAATTTCATGGCATCCACGATACGGACAGCTGTTTTCGGCAGCGCTATCTGGATTTGATTATGAACGAGGATACCAGGGAGCGGTTCCTGTTAAAATTCAGCTTTATGAAGGAGGTACGGCGGTTTTTAGAGGATCAGGGCTATATAGAGATCGAGACACCCGTATTGATTGAAAAGCCTTCCGGGGCGACGGCCCGGCCTTTTGTCTCTCATCATAATGCTCTGGATCTGGATGTTTACCTGCGGATTGCTCCTGAGACTTATCTGAAGCGCGCGATTGTAGGAGGCTTTACCAAGGTGTTTGAATTTGCCCGGTGTTTTCGAAATGAAGGGATTGACACCACACATCTTCAGGACTTCACAATGCTGGAAGGATACTGCGCTTACTATAACTATAAGGACAATATGACCTTTCTGCAGAATATGCTCTGCCAAGCGGTCACAAAGCTATTTGGAAGGACGGAACTGGTGGTTGGAGAGCAGCGGATTGATTTTGCAGGGGAGTGGCCGGCCGTATCCTTTCGCGATCTCATCCTGAAGGACTGCGGTATCGATATCAACCTTTATGACAGTGCAGAAGGATTGCTTAAGGAGATCCATTTGCAAAATATCGATTTGGACTCTGATATGGAGTTGAATTTACTAGGTAAGGGCAGTTTGATTGATCTTCTGTATAAAAAGGTGAGCCGTCCGAAGCTGATCTCTCCCACCTTCCTGGTAGAGCATCCCACCGCCCTTTCCCCTCTGGCCAGGGCCAATGACCAGAATCCCCAGGTTGTTGACCGCTTTCAGCTCATCATCAACGGAGCGGAGGTGATTAATGCATATTCTGAGCTGGTGGATCCGGCGGATCAGAAGCAGCGCCTGTTGGAGCAGGCCCGGCTAAAGGCAAAGGGCGATGAAGAAGCCATGGCTCTGGATCTGGATTATATCACAGCGATGGAATACGGAATGCCGCCCATCTCCGGCTGGGGAATGGGAATTGACCGCGTCCTCCAGGTGCTTACAGGAGAAGAGAATATCAAGAATATGATTTTGTTCCCTCTTATGAGACCGGTAAAAGCTTCTCTGATAGAAAATGAATAGATAGAAAAAATTAACCTTATAATTTATTGATTTTTGGCTTGACAAACCCACCTCTGATATTATATTATAGTTCTTGCGCGACAGATATAACAGCGTATGCGCGAGTGGCTCAGTGGTGGAGTATCGCCTTGCCAAGGCGAGGGTCGCGGGTTCGAATCCCGTCTCGCGCTTCGATTAAATGATTGGGAAGTCTTGATTTCAAGGCTTCCCGATTTTTATATGTATCTATAGCCTGTATACACTTGTAGACAGATTACAATGCTTTTTTTGAGGTCATAGGTTTTTTTCTGTCAATGGATTATAGATATATCCCAAAGTTGTATTTAAATTGCTGTTTCCGAGTAATTCATGGATACAATCCAAAGGTACACCGCATGAATTTAGATTACTGGCGAAGGTCTACGCATCTTATGTGTTGATTTTGTAGCTAAGCCTTGACGTTCTGCGTATTTCTCCAGCACATATGCAACTTGCCTTACCCCTATACCTAAATACTTTGCAAATTTTCGATTGCTCAAATTCAATTCTTTCTGTTTCTTTATCATAGCTTCACTAATAATTGAAAAGGTCTTCGAATTAAGCTCATCTATTTCATTTTGCTTTTTGTTTAGTGCGGCTTGTTCTTCCTTTTCTTTTTCTCACGCTCTATACTTATATTAACATTTCATTTGTTCGCATCATGTGTTTTTTTTATCGTTACCTTTCGCAATTTGGTAATTTATTATCCATAATAGATATCTCACTTATTTTACATAGATAATAGTTCTCCAACATAATCACAATGGGAACAATTAAGATAATTATTAATCATATGAACTATATTATCAATTGCCATATCCTTAGTCTCTTTATTGGCAATGAATGGATGTAAATCAAAACACCAATCTCCGTCAATAAATGCAGATTTGTCCAATCTATTACAAAGTAATTTTCCAACAGTGGTTTTACCGACTCCTATAGGGCCATTAATTATTACTACTTTCTTCACCCGTATTTTCTCCTTCCTCATTCACAAAATAGTACCTGTTAACATTTCCTTGCTGATACATAGTCTCTAACGATAGTGTATCATCGCTTGATAAGACAAATATACCCTCTCCTTTGAAGCATATCACTTCCTCCTTTACTGTCGGTGCAACAGCAATATTTTCAATGGTCTGCATATAGCCATTCCTGTGATTCCTCCGATAATTGCTTCTGGAATACCATTTGTAAGGATTGTAATTCCAATAATGCCAAGTAGTAAGCTATACGAGGAACCGATTACAGAGGCATAATCATGTCCAAAAAAGAAGTAAATCCCTGCAAGGACCAAAAAAGTACTTGTCAAACTACCTAGTACGCCACTTATGCCATAGCAGAAAAAGTTGTTTAAAGAACGGCGTGAAAAAAACTCATGTGTGATACCAGTGACAACGCCTATGAGGATACGAGGAATAAAGCATATAATGATACTCCAGATATTTCCGTGCAATTCACCTAAAGAATAAAATGGTGTAAAAACAAAGGCAATAGGAGAAGGCGGCATGAAAGTCCAAACCAAAAAGCTAAATAACCAGAAAAAAAAGCCCATACCTGCTCCTGCCTTCGTACCAAGCAAAATTGCCGTAACGATAACAGGAACATGGGATAGAGTTGCTACAACAGGACCAATTGCCGGAAGTGAACCGAGGGGAGTAAAGCATACTATTGCTTCAATTGCTGTTAAAATTGAAAATTGTGAAAGAAGGAGCGTCCTATTTTACTGCCAAGTCAAACCAACCTAACTTCAGATAATGCTTATTATGTGTAAACTAATCTTTGAGCATATTTTCAAGTTCAAGGATATTTACACCAACATCGCTTTGTTTATGCGCATCAGAAGCTGTCGTAATTTTCACATTATTTTTTTGAAAAACAGATAGCAATTTTGAATTCAGACCCAGCTCCAAATCCGAGCAATAATTTAACCGTAGACCACCACTGTTTTCAGCATACATACCATGTTTACATAAAAGAACTGATAATTCATTATAATAATCTGCTAAGTCGATATCAGGTATGTAACCAAAGCACTTGATTGAATCAGGATGCGCAAGACCAGTGAAAAGACCGCTTTCGCATAATTGGAACATTATGTTATAGTACCTTTTATAAACCTCATTTACGTTCATACTTTTCCAAAGCCCTTTCTGTCCTGTATGGTCAAATCCCCAACCATCGATCCAATGTACAGAGCCTGTAAGAAAATCAAACTCATATTCGTCAAGAATGCTTGCTAGTACGTCAGCAGTTTCAGGAATATAGCAAACTTCAAGACCAAATTTAACTTTTACAGGGTATTGAGTATCCTTTACTGTTTCTATAAAATTAATATACTCTTTTATCGAACTGTTCATTTTTTGACATATCCAGTTACGCTGATAATCGTTGTATGCCTTTATTGGTTCGTATACTTTCTCAAACTCAATGAATTGGTGGGTATGTTCAAGCAAGTATATTTCATCAAGCCCTGTATTTTGAGCAGCTTTGATAAAACCCTCAAAAAAATCAATATTGTAGCCTCCACCATTTCCATGTAAAAAATGTACATGAACATCTCGCATTATCCTACACCCCCGCATTATATAAATAATTTTCAATTCACAGTTGCTAACATTAGTGTACTATCGCTTGATTAAACAAAATATTCTCTATCCTTTGAATCATATCACTTATATATAATAACATCAATATTTACAAACAAGATTTTTCCAATAAAACAGTTGTAGACAGGCTGTAGACACTTAATAGACAGTGTGCTTTTCTCCTTTATTTTATAGGGTTCACGGATGGCGGTAATGTTCGAATCCCGTCTCGCGCTTACAACAAATCCAGTGAAATCAAGGCTTTCCGAGTTTCGGAAGGTCTTGTTTTTTTGTCAAAATGAGAAATATCAAAGTTTTTATTAAAGTACTTGAATTTATTATGATACTTTCTCAGGCAAATATCCGTTCTGTATAAAGGTTGATTGCTATACTTTGCGCTGAGGTTTATGTAATGAAGTTTAGGGGGGGTAACACAAACAGATTGTCGCAGTTATTCACATAATATGGTATAATTGTTGTTGACCTCTTAAATTAACAAAAAATAGATTTTATTGATTGTCTCTGGACTGATCGGTATACTGTCATTAGCATACGAAAGGAAAAAGTCCCAGAGCACATCCTCCTACCACAGATCATGCACTCTGAGACTCCCAAAAACATGATCATTATATCAGATTATTTCATTACCTACAATGAGGAAGAAAATATTTTTAGTTGAGAGCCGTGCTTCATCCTTCTGTCCTGTCTGTGGAAAGCCACTGGCATACAGGGATTCCTGCCTACGCATCCTGAAACAGGAAGGTGGAGAACGTCTCCGGTATCTCATAAATCGTCTCAAATGCACACACTGCCGGATGCTCCACAGGGAGCTCCCTGACTGTATGGTACCTTACAAGCATTACTCAGCAGAGGTTATTTCCGGTGTCCTTGATGGGTTTGTCACCAAAGAAGATGAAGATACTGAGGACTATCCATGTGAGATGACCATCCACAGATGGCATCACTGGATGGTAGCGAATACCATGAGGATAGATGGCTATCTGAAGTCCATAGGATACCAGATGCTGGGTTTTACGGAGGAACTTTTAAAATCCGGCGTTTCACTGCTCCAGGAATTGCGTAGTTCCCACGAGAGGTAGTTCGAGACCATCCTCCGGTTTATCTATAATTCAGGCGGCTATCTTGCTACCGTCTGAGCTGTTTATCTTGCACCGACTTTGTTTTGTTGTCACGAATGCTTTGGCGTATGATTGCCTTAAAAGGAGGTAATCTATCATGAATACAAATGCAGAAACAAAACAATGGCAGGAAGAACAAGCCCTAAATCGCTTTCGTCTCATTGCTCCTCTTCTGGAAGATGGGATTGATATCGCCAAGAAGCAGGCTCTTCGAGAACAGCTGTCCCAAGCACACCAGATCTCTACCCGAAGTATTTACCGTTATGAAAAGGCTTATGAAACTGGCGGCTTTTCAGCACTAAAACCCAGGAATCGTGAGCTGCGACGCTCACAAAATCTGCCAGACAACTTCGATGAATTGCTGTCAGAGGCGATTCATTTAAAACGGGAGGTACCGACACGTTCTGTAGCTCAGATCATACTGATCCTTGAGATGGAAGGACATGTACCACCGGGGATTCTAAAGCGTCCCACCCTGCAGAGGCATCTCTATGATGCAGGCTTTGGCAAAAAGCAGATGCGTAAATACACCGAAGCCAGAACAAGCTCTTCCAAGCGATTTTGCAAATCAAACCGCATGATGCTTGTGGAAGCCGACATAAAATACGGTCCGGTACTTCCGATTGGAAAGAATGGCGCAATGGTCCAGACATACCTTTCTGTTATCATCGATAATCATTCAAGATTTGTCCTTGATGCGAAATTCTATGATAATCAGAGAGCTGAGATTGTCGAAGACAGCTACCGCCGTGCCATCTTAAAGCACGGAAAAATGTCCGTAGCGTTCCACGACAATGGAAAGCAGTACGTATCCAGACAACTGATCAGGTCACTTTCCACTCTTGGAATCCGGGTGCTTCATGCTAGACCTTACTTTGCTCAGTCCAAAGGTGGTGTGGAGGTTTTTAACCGCTTTATCAACTCCTTCCTTGCTGAGATCAAAGCACAGAAGGTAAGAACACTGGAGCAGTTAAACCACTACTGGGATATCTGGCTTGAAGAGTATTACCACAACAAGCCACATGAAGGGAGTGCTGAATACTACCGGAGTCTCGGCTCCCCTGTACCAAAAGAAGGGATCAGTCCAAGGCAGGAATGGAACCGCGATTCCAAACCGTTGTTATTTCTCGATGCATCTGTAGTCGGAAAAGCATTTCTTCACCATGAGAAGCGTGAAGTAGACAAGGGAGCATGTATCAGCTTTCAAGGCCTTAAGTACGAAACAAGTGCTGCACTTATCGGTGTAACGGTTGAGATTGCATATGATCCGATGGCTCCACAGATCATCACTGTTACCTATCCGGGAATAGAACCTATCGAGGCTAAGCCTCTTACGATTGGTAGCTTCTGTGATCCGAAACCGGAACTCCCGGCATGTATGCTTGCGAAAGAACCGGAGACCTCCCGTTTCCTTAAGGGATTGGAACGACGCCACGAAGAGAACCGCCAGATGAAAGCGAATGCCCTTTCCTTTGGTGCATATCGGAAGGAGGGACGTAGCGATGTATGAACATTTCTATGAAATGGAACACACGCCCTTCACCCGCGATCTTCCACCGGAGAAGCTTTACGAATCTCCCTATGTTGCAGATGCACTCGGCAGATTAACCTATGCGGCTGACCGCCAGCTTTTTGCGGTACTTACCGCCGATGCTGGTTGTGGGAAGTCAACACTGATTCGCTCCTTTGTATCTTCGCTGCCGAAGGAGGAATATATATTTCTGTACATTTCGGACTCCAAGCTAACGCCCAGGTGGTTCTACAAGGGGCTGCTTGACCAGCTAGGCATTGAATCAAGATTTTACCGTGGGGATGCAAAACGTCAGCTCCAGAAGGAAGTAGAAATCATCCGAGGCGTTCAGAAGAAAAAGGTCGTCTGCATCCTGGATGAAGCACATTTGCTGGAAAAGGAAACGATTGAGGAATTTCGTTTTCTGCTGAACTACCGCTTTGATTCCATGAGCCCTATGGCATTGGTTCTTGTAGGTCAGACGGAACTCTGGGAGAAGTTGAAACTCCAACGTTACGCTGCTGTGAGGCAGCGAATTGACATTAACTGTGTACTTCCCCATCTGGATAGGGCTGAGACGGAGCGGTATATACGCTCCCACTTAACCTATGCTGCCGGCAGGGAAGATATCTTTACCGACAAAGCATTTGATGAAGTCCATAAGGAATCTACCGGAATCCCCCGTAGTATCAACAGGATTGCTGAGAAAAGCCTGATGTATGCTTTTCAGCAGAATAAACGACTGATTGATGAGCACATGGTAAGATACGTGGTTGACCATGAAATGCTGAGGGGAGGGATGTAACAATGGGCACCCGTACATTAATCCTTTCATCCCATAAAGAATGGTATGATCAGCTTCTTAAGGAAGATAATACCCATCCAGACGATAGGGAACGGATGGCGTTGTTCTTCATTATCTCCGGCAACCGGGATCTGTACCAGAATCGTTCCTTCATCTATAACTTTAAGAATCACCATATCCTGAACGGTCTGTCAAATCGAGAAGTGGATTTTTCATCTGGCTGTAGAGCATTGATTCGATTGGGGTTCAACCTGTACAACGGTTATAGTGATGAGGATTCTTCGCCCTTTTCTCTGATGTGTCATTTGGATGAAAGAAACAGGAAGTTGGCACTGGATGCTATATCGATCCGGTTTGCCATCTACTAAAAGCTTGGGGCAGGAACACTGCCCCAAGTATCTCAATAATCAATGACAGAATTAGGAGCAATGCTCAGACAGTCCAAGAGATCAGTCTGGTGACAGGTTGAAAAATCATTAACAGTATAATATTGAAAAGGCATAGTAGATCTATACAAGAAATTAATCTTTAATATATGATTAGTTGTATGTTGCTTATAATTTGCACACAGATAAAAAATATTCCTAAATAGAGTTACTATAATACTGAAAAGTGGAAAAAGATTTTATAGCCTTCTAGTATCTATGAAACTTATTAGGCAATTGCGAAACTCGCTGAAGACAAAAGGCCATACTAAAGATATCGTATGAAAAACTGGTTTTATTAAATTTCAAGGTCCGCATAACAGCATTGCATAAGCTGCTTCAGAAAAATGAGTACACAAAAAGAACGGACAGAAATTTTATATGTAAAACGATATCAAGGCAGATATAGTCTATGCAATCAATGGTTTCATGCTCCGTATGTACTTGTGCTGATGTATTTTATCAGCCAGTACGACAGTAATCAGCTGGGTGATTCCAGACAAAAGCAGATCCGCATGTAAAGTTTTTTCGTTCTGTGTTTTTCGTCCGGCAAGACAATAACTACTTTTGAAGTGGTTGATGCCTTTTTCTACAACAGAGCGGATTTTGTAAGTAGCATCCCATTCATCAGTACCACGCACTACACCGGGATAAGCTCTTAGATTTTTCTGCGGATAAACATAGACCATCCTTCCGCAGCGGGAAGTCGTGCAAGGATTAACACAGTGGGTTACACGACGGTATTTACCGTCACTGCATCGGTCATATCTCATTTGAGGGCAGACAAACTTGAAGGTTTTAAGACCACAGCGTAAATGTGACGTATTCCCCTCTGGTTTCATGAGAAGTGAAGGATCATGTGGACAGCAGGGAATGCCATCGGAATTTATGGTATAGTCATTATCCGTCAGTTTGGAACGGTTGTTGAGAGGTATATAAGCCTTTTCAAACTTTATCTCGGTAAATAGTGAGTTGTAGATGTCGATGGTATCAAAAGCAGAGTCCCCGAGGAAGGTTTTCGGATTGATAAGTGGATGTTTACGGAAGAAATCCTTAAGTACCGGAAGCAAAGCTTTTGAATCTGCGAGGGATTTATCTTCGTCAGGGGAATCCGATTTTTTGTCGATGATGATTTCAGGATGGGACTTTAAAAAGGACTCGTTATAAAAAGAGATATCCCTGACAATACCAAGGCCATTAGTAATCATGCCAAACTTAAAGACATAGCAGAAATGTCCATTGATATAAAGTTGCTTAATCGCTGGATCGGCGGCAGCGTGGGAAGGCATAGAGTTATAGGCTGCTTTGTAAGGATCATAAGATTTGTCAAAGCCCTTGAGCTTTGCATATGCCTTTAACTGGCTGATAATACGGTTTGCAAACTTGGGGTTGTTTTCGGTGACAAAAGCTTCGATTCCAGAGGTGTCAAAAATAGTCATGGATGCAAGAGAGGGAGCGATTTTTTGGCATATTGGTTCGGTAACATCGACGAGGTTATCGAAGAACGATTGTAAGTCCGGTAAGAAATCCTGCTTAAAGCGGGTGAATTTAGAAGCATCGGGGACCTTTCCAAAACCGCAAAAATCCCTAAACTCCTTGGAATACCGGAGGAAAATGATTAAAAGGGTATCGGTAGGAATAGAGAAAATGCGCTGAAGGAGCAGAGCCCAAAGCATTGCAGTAAGTGGATATTTTCTGCGTCTTCCGGTCTGGGCATAAAAGTGATTTCGAAAAGAAAATGAGATAAACTCATCGAGATCAAGGTTGTTTTCCAATAAGGATAGAAATTGATATTTGTCGTTTTCAAATTTTTCTTTGCAATCAGAGAAAATTTCTTCCAAAGAAAGCTGTTTATATGTTATCATAAGTATATAACTCCTTTCGGATTTTGGTGGATTGTTTTTCGACAACTCAATTTTACCACAAATCGGTGAGGAGTTATATTTTTTTATTACAAGAAATACCCCGTATTTATGCGGGTTGTGGCGTTTTGCAAACGCCTATCTATGAAACTTATATATGAAAGGGTGTCGCTATGAAGAAAATAAAATTATTTATTGCAATCCTAGGTCTAAGTATATTTTCTTTTGGTTGTTCAAAAGACAAAAATGAAACAGATTGGGATCCTCCAATTAAAGAACTGATGTGGGGCATGTCAATGGATGAAGTGAAAAAAGTATTTGATTATAAAACTACTGCAATATCTAATCCAAATAATATAACCGAAATGTCAATTGGTGAAAAATGTAATACAATCTATGGAATTGATATGGTGCTTAAGCTTACCTTTGATAAGGATATGAGGCTTTTTAGATTCGAAGGAACCTGTAAGGAATCCGATATACCGGATTTAAAAGATAAACTGGAAGAAAAATATGAAGGGTATCTCAGTGGACAACAGCCAAGTTATGGGATTCGTTGGGATTCAGAACGGGTAATTGATCGAAAAGATTATGAAGAGTTGATGAATCTTCTATCTGATCGATTTGGCAGCCAGCCTGGATATGATAGTCTGAAGAAAGGCTTTAAATATTCACCATTGGTATATGTTGAACTAATTGAAACAAAGGGAAGAATTGGTTCCTTAATCGTAAACGGAGATAAACAAGTCGAGGTTGATAATCTTTTAAGTGATTAAGCTTAAATTATTATTAAATCTATAAGTTCAGATTATTTAGTAAAATCAAGGCTTTCCAGTTAGCAGTCCTCCAATAAGGATGTTTACGAAAATCATAATTGTTTAGCAGACAGCAAAACGATTACCGATGAATTGTAAATAATCTTTATTGGAGGATTTGCTTTATGGCAAAGTTTGAATTTGAGTACACGGAGATTGATGGATTGTTGTACCCTAACATTGAAATTGACGGAAAATCTGAACTTGATAACTTGGGGAAATATGGGTGGCTCCGTTTGAGTTACCTACATGAGCAAAAGCCGGGGATGTACCGAGAACTGCTTCTCACCGGCAAGTTGGCAGAGCATTGTGCGAAAATTGATAAGGCAGCCTTTGAGATGGCGGAGCATATCCGTTCGGATTATCTGAGCGCACATCCCATGCCAGAAGATGATACACTGGAACGCATTCGTATCTCTACGCAGGCTCAGATGATTGCAGATGAAATTGTCGTAGACCAACTGGTTTGTAGTTAAATATGAAGAACGCCAGACACAATCAAGTGACTGGCGTTCTTCATATTTAAGCGAATAGCGGGTCAAAAGTGTCTTAATATCCATCAAATAGCTTTCTTGTTATTCGGCATTTTACCTGATCTAGATTTCTTCTATTTCATGCAAATAAAAAGAAGGTACTGAATAAAAGATTCTGTTGCATTTTGCGTCAG
>NZ_JBNPXH010000020.1:0-45201 GCF_050433395.1 Anaerotaenia torta | reverse complement strand
CAGCCATTTATACCCCGGAAAATATGAAGTTTTCAACGTTTTTTAAAGGGCGGTGGAATTTAGTCCTGCGCTGGAATTTACTTTTTCAAGTCAGCTTAAGATAAAGAAATCAAGGGATAATAAAATCAAATATTTTTCGTAATGTTTGTCGAATGATAAGAAAAAATATGGACTGTAATAATTTGACAAGCCTTGAGAGCCATGCTAATATGTAAGCATAAAAGCATACATAATAAGAAAAAGGTGGATTAAATACATGATGGATCATTTTTTACCAAGCGAATGTTACGGATCGTTTGGAGAATATGTAAAAGCACGCAGAGAGGCGCTGGGTAAGTCGATACGTGGGCTTGCTCAGGAACTGGATATGACCCCGGCATATCTGAGCGATATTGAAAAGGGAAATCGCTATGCACCGGAAAAATATCTGAGCAGAATGATTGAGATGTTGTGTATTACAGGAGAGGATATCAATCTCTTCTATGAGCTTGCAGGAATAAGCAGAAATGGTGATTTTCCAGACTTAGCAGAGTATATAGAAAAAATGGAGATAGTTCGCATTGCGCTACGCAGAGCTCGTGACCTAAATATCTCCAAGGCACAGTGGCAGGATTTCATCGATGAAATTAGTGGTACAAATAAAATAAAGGAATAGGACACCAATGATCTAACAACTTATGACGGTATTATATCAACTAAATTTCATACAGAGAAAAGGGGTGAGCGTCTTAGCAGGTAATCGTTCATTTACAGACTATGTTGCAGATAGATTTGAAAATGACTTATTCAATGCCATTCAAAGCTATGTTGAAGAAGAATATAATAATTTAGATTTAAGGCTTTATAGAGTCCGAAATATCGGTAGCATAGAGCTATCAGATTTAGAGGTCAAGTCGGTATCTATTAATGACTTGCCGGGTATGAGAATAGAGTGTGATGTTGTTGTAGCAACAGAATTAGAAGTCCGTGAATCAGATTACCATTATGATGAGACTGAAAATTGTACTCAATGGTTTATACTGAAGTGCTCTGGAGATTTGGATTCCAATTTGGATGATTTCTCGATCTCTAGTGTAGCTGAATATATTAGTAAAAATAAGCAATCAAAACCTCTGTCGGATTCACTTGTTCCTATCATTACTAAGGATGAACTTGAAACCGTTGCTACAGACTTCCTGCGGAGGTATTACCCTGAGGCACTGAAAACCCCTATAGCAGTGGAACCACATATTTTAGCAGAAAAAATGGGGCTTTCTATAATTGTGAGAGACATTACGAAAGACTTCTCAGTATTTGGACAAATATACTTTCATGGATGTGATGCAGAGTTTTATGATAAAAGTAATGATAAAATGGTACAAGCCCAGGTAGAAGCACGTACTATCTTAGTTGATCCGAAGGCATATTTCCTTCGCAATCTTGGTTCCGTTAATAACACCATAGTACATGAATGCGTACATTGGGATTTACATAGAAAAGCATTTGAACTAGAACGGTTATATAATAGCAGTGCTACACAGATTAAATGCCAGGTAGTTGGTGGCATAAAAGACAATGATAGAGATGCAACCGGATGGATGGAATGGCAGGCAAATTCACTAGCCCCAAGAATTCAAATGCCACTTGCTCCATTTAAAATGAAGGTACATGAATTAATTCGTAAACATCGAGATGAAATAGGAAATATTCACTTGATTGATATGATGGAATGCATCATTGATGAGATAGCGCTGTTTTATGGTGTATCACGATGTGCGGCAAAAATAAGAATGGTTGATGTGGGTTATGATGAAGCAATTGGCGTTTTTACCTATGTTGACGGCCGTTATGTCAGACCCCATTGTTTTAAGAACGGTTTTATTCGAAAAGATCAGACATTTTCCATCAGTATAAAAGATGCATTAATTGAAAGTGCATTTAATCCAGAACTAAAGAAGAAGATAGAAAGTGGGAATTATTTATTTGTGGATTCTCATTTTTGCTTTAATCATCCTAAATACATTACTGTAAATGAACAAGGAGAAACTGTATTAACTGACTATGCTAGATTCCATATGGATGAATGTTGCCTAGTCTTTGATTTGAGGATTAAGTCGCTCAACAAATATGGAGAGGAGTTTTTTACAGAATGCGTTCTCTATAGGGATGCAGCTTCAAATATAGTTTTTGAAGCCCATTACTCATCAGACAATAAGGATAATCCAAACCAAGCAAACATGATAAAACAATATAATACAGAGTTACTGAATGTTGCTAGAATGTTACCAGCAACGTTTTCGGGAACACTGAATGCTTTAATCGATTGGTCTGGGATGACAGAAGAGAAGTTGGCGGAGGCAGCAAGCATTAGTGAGAAAACGATTCAAAGATTAAGAAATGACGAGCCAGATAATGTTACAATAGAAACAGTGGTTCAGTTATCAATTGGTATGCAATTACCACCCGTATTAAGCAGTTGTTTATTAAAGGCCTCAGGAAAATCTTTTATGATGACGGAGCAGCACATCATGTATCAGTTCCTGTTGAATGCCTGTTATACAAAATCTATTCATGAGTGCAATGTTATGCTGGAAGAACAGAAATTAAAGATGCTTGGTAGACAGAACAGAACTTCATCATAATTTTATTTATTCTAGTTGGGACATGCCATGTCCGTCTATATTCATTATTCAAGAACAAAATAAATCTTATAAATATATAAAGGGTCATGAAAATAAGCAAAAATACTTGTTTTCAGGGCTCTTTTTTTATTGCTGCGACAGCAAAAATAGGACATCCCATGTCCGAGTAATTTTGGCTGTCAAACTTTAAAATTAGAGCGTAAATAAAAAATTCATATAGACCTGACAGAGCGCTGGGAAGGTGGATATGACCATATTGCTTTGAAGTAGCTGTCATTATGACAGTTATGGAAAAGCAGATGGAAGTACCCTAAATTTCCTGCGCTCTTTCTCTTATGCCTGGTCCTGGGATGCTTCTGTCCGTGGTCAAATTGTACCAGCCTTACTCGGTCTTTCGGTCGGAAAGAGAGACAATCTATGAAAAATGAAACACAGGAAATCAGAGTAAATGAGGAAAAGGTATTAATCCCAATGATTATCGACAGGGCTTCTATCGAAGAGTATGGGATGATTGCGGGTGTTAAGAGATCTCAGATCAGAAAATGGAGAATCGGTAACAGATTAGTGGATGTGGTGTTGGTTCCAGGAACTAAGGTACAGTACGATGCCGTGATGAGCTCCTATTCAGCGGAGTTTAAATCAGAGGACCGTGACAAACGCTGCGAGATAAGCAATGGAAAAGGGAAACTGATCCGTTGCCCGGAAAGTAAAAAATGCAGTCAGTGTTCATATGCCAATTCATTGGACAAGAAAAAATTTGGTACATTAACCTTCAGTTGCCTGGCAGCAGAAAATGATGAGGAAGAAGAGACAGATTTCGAAGCGGCAGCACCAGCTACCTATGGCTCGGCAGATATCTATCTGAGAATGCTGAATGAACTAATCAATCGTGTACAGGAAATTGATCCGAATTATGGTCGAATTCTTCAGATGTTATCGGATGGATTCAGCCATAGGGAAATTGCAGATCAAATTGGCGTTGGAAAGAGTACGGTTACGGATAAAGTAGCAAAGATGAAAGCAATCATAATGGATTACTGGATAATATGATTTCATAGAGAAATAACTGGGGTTAAAACTCTGTAAATAACTTTCAATGATTATATTAAAGGACTGATGTTCTGCATTAGAACAATTTATCCTAGCGAACAATATAACAGAAAATTGATGGTATGTCCAAAGGCTTGGAAAATATGACTTTCTGAGGTGTCATTATGATTTATTGATTTACAGCCGTAACCTTTAATATTCTTTTTAAATAATGATTTTTAATATTAAGAGAATTCAATTATTTCAAGTCAACTTCATATAATAGTCTTAAGAGCAAAGAAATAAGGAATTATTATGAAAATACATGTTGTACAAGAAGGTGAAACTATTCAATCAATAGCTGCTTTATATGGCGTATCGGTTGATTTAATAATTTTAGTTAATGGAACAGTAGCAACAGGAAACTTAGTTCCAGGGCAGGCTATTGTTATAACATTTCCAGAGAAAACCTACATTGTTCAAAATGGTGATACATTGCTGGATATTGCGGATAGCAACGGTGTCACGGTATTAGAATTGCTGAGAAATAATCCTTTTCTTGCAGACAGACAATATATTTATCCTGGTGAAACACTAATTATAAGTTACGGTAAAAAAATCCGTAATGTCACGACAAACGGCTATGCTAGTGCATATATAAACAGGGATACTCTTAGAAAAACATTACCATATCTAACCTATCTCTCCGTGCTCGGATACAATGTAACAGGCAATGGAGAAGTTACTGATGTTGATGATACGGATATACTGCAATTAACAAAAGCTTATGATGTAACACCGTTATTGATTATTAATACTTTATCAACTCTGGGTCAGACAAATGTAGAGAATGCATTCAAAATACTAAATAATGAAGCTAATATGGATAGACTGATTGATAATATGGTAGCTATTCTTAAAAAGAAAGGTTATTTCGGAATAAACATAACATACGAATTATTATCAAATTTGACACTGTCTGCATATGAAAATTTTAATACAAAAGCTTACAGTCGTTTTAAAAAAGAAGGGTTGTATTATTTAGTTACAATATCGCCTAATATTATTTTTACTGCCACCGAGATTACATTTGAAAAGATCAATTATGCAAATATTGCATCACAATCAGATGGATTAGTTGTATTAAATTATCTTTGGGGTTCCTTTCTGGGACCGCCTGCTCCAGTTGTATCAATTACAAAGATTAATGAATTCCTTGATTATTTGTCTACCATGGTGCTTCCGGGAAGATTAGCGTTAGGTTTGCCTTTGATAGGCTATGATTGGGAACTCCCTTATACGGTCGGGCTGTCAAAAACATCTTCATTATCTTTAGATTCTGCCATAACTCTTGCCAAACAATACAATGTGAATATTCAATATGACATAATGTCCCAAACACCGTTCTATATTTATAATACACAATCAAACGAAATACCGGTAGAACATATTGTATGGTTTGTTGACGCCAGAAGTATGGATGAGAGCATGAAAATCGTAACAGAAAGAGGCTTAAGTGGAAGTGGTTTATGGAATATTATGCAATTCGTTCCGCAGCTTTGGACAGTTATTAACACCCAATATGAAATTGAACATATACCAATAAGTTAATTATTTACTGTTATCGCTCATAAGGAGGAAGTCATATTCCTCCTTATGGATCTTTATTGTGTAATCCTTCTTATCTTTGCTTCCATTTTTTATTAATCTTTTCTATAAAACATCGTCTCATAACCATCGGCTCTTAACAGCAGACCTTTTATCCATGGAGGTGTTCTTCCCATCTGCTCACAGATATTATCCAATGATTCGTTCATTGGACATTCTATGATTAATTCGTCATGGACATGACCACAGATATGTCGCTTGCTAAGTGTTTGCATAGCATAACTAAGGATATCCCTTGAGATGGCCTGCACTACATTTTCCACAAACTTGGCACCAAACGATTCGATGCGTTCCCATTTTTTTGCTGTACCGACACCTTCGTAGGTTACAGCTTCTCCTCCGAACCGATTTGTGCCAATCTTGGGTTTTACATAAGTCAGTTTTCTGCCAGATGGAAGTTTGATGAAGAGCATACCGCTTTGATAAATAAAATAAATACCATGAGTTTCTGTAATCGTTTTTTGTACAATAGCAGTTTTGACTGCAGTATCGACATCCCACCAAAGCTTAACAATATTGGGGTTTGAATATCTCCATGCATCAACCAGGGGTTGTAATTCCTCTTCAGTAATTCCCATATCTAAGGCTCCCATGGATTTAAGAGCACCACACGCACCACCATACCCTAATGCAAGTTCAGCTATCTTGCCTTTCTGGCGAAGATGACTGTTCTGACCATGCTTTTCAACCGGGACACCAAACATCGCAGATGCACTGGCACAATAAATATCCTCATTCTTAGCAAAGACTTTATTTCTCCAGGACTCCTGTGCCAGGTGTGAGAGAACCCTTGCCTCGATGGCGCTAAAGTCTACTACAACAAGCTTATATCCGGGTCTGGGCACAAAAGCGGTACGGATAAGTTCCGACAAAACTTCCGGTACAGAATCATAAAGCATTTCTAAAGCTTCAAAGTTGCCGCTTTTAACGAGACCTCGGGCTTGCTCCAAATCAGGTATATGGTTTTGTGGTAGGTTTTGTAATTGAATAATACGACCTGCCCATCGGCCACTACGATTTGCTCCGTAGAACTGGAACATTCCTCTTGCCCGACTGTCAGCGCATACGGCATTTTGCATCGCCTGATATTTCTTAATACTTGACTTGGCAAGCTGCTGACGGAGTGTGAGAACATCGGCTAATTCCTGTGGAGCATCCTTTAACATATCCGCTACAGCCTTTTTGCCAAGAGTGTCCATTTCCATTCCATTGTCCGATAACCATTGTTTCATCTGCAACACAGAATTAGGATTATCAAGATTTGTGAGTTTCTTCATTTTTTCCGAGAGTTCTTCTTTTGACCGTTGATCCATCTTTATTGCCTGTTCAACAATATCGGTATCGATGAAAATTCCACGGTCATTGATTTTCTGGTCAAGATGATATTCCACCCATATAAAATCCGGTACAGGGTACTTTGCCAGCTTATTCTGTATCGACAGTTCAACTTCAACATCCCTTCGATTATACGAGAGAAAGGTATTCCATTTAGTCAGATCATGCATAGGAAGATTTCGAGTGCGGGCACCATTGGATTTCGTGGGTTTGCATGGAACACAAAAATAGCGAATGAGGTCTTTTCCTTCTTTCATTTTCTGTTCTTCCAATCCAAGCACTGCTCCCACACCTTCAAGAGATAATGGTAATCCAAGATATGCCGACCATACCATAGAGCATCTCCACGAGGATGGATCTAAATAGTTACCGACCGTGTCATCACTGGTACTGTAGCTACTGAAATATTCAGGATAATTTCTTCTAAGCCATTCAGACAAACAGATACGTTCAAAAGCAGCATTATATGCCCACTTTATAACTTCTTTGTCTGATAGAGCAATGATTACCTCTGTAGGAACTTTCTCATTATTTGCTAGATCGATAACGACAACCTCGCCACCATTGATGGAGTACGCAAAGAGAAGGATTTCGAAGTTGGGCGATTCTGCATATTTGTACATACCGCATTTCTTTAGATCCACATCAGAATATGTTTCGATATCGCAACTCATATATTTTATTTCAGCCATCCAAAACTCCTCCCTAATTTGATGCGAGATATTGTTGATGAAGAAACACCATACATACTAGCAAGCTCAACTCCTGTAATTCCACAGGATAAGCCAAAACGAATATTTTCAACATCGTCAGTCGATAATTTTCTCCATCGCCCCCCATCTTTATATACATCAAGAATATTTTCTGTACGTGTACCATATCGGAGATTGCAGACACGATTATCGGTAGGAATACCATTTTCGTGGAGAACTTCACAACCGTTAGGACAAGGACCTAAGAAGGTTAATGCAATTAATTGATGTACTGGTTTCCCAATGCCACCACGTCCTAATACTACAGAAACATGACCACTTTTACAGAATCGTCCTGGCTTTAAGATTCTGCCGTGAATCATTTTGTAAAAATCATGTCCTGTGAAATGACATTTACCCCTAACTAACCGATCTAGACTTTTAATACGTCCCATTGTGCTTGCCTGATATTTTCCTTCAAACCCAGGTATGTCTTTCCATATTTCTTCTATCATATTCACCATCCTTAATGTAAAAGGGCGGCAGCATAGCCACCGCCCCAGTCAGAGATTAACGGGATACATCTATGAAAGAAAATCATCATCGTCATCTGTAGAAAAATCATCCTCTGCACGAGACTTACCACCCAAAGGTTCTCCGTCTGAAATTTTCTGTAGATTATTTAAACCACACGCAATTCCACGATTTCCATTTGAATTGAAGGCGTATAAGTTGATGGAGGCTCTGCCATATACTCCTGAATAAACTTCAGAACGGTCAAGGATTGGATTGCAATTTGCATCAACAATACCCGGTGCAGTAGCACTATTGGCATTGATGAAATATGCATTTGCATAAGTAGGGTCATCTGGTCTTTCTACATCGCCATCACGAAGAGGAGTTTTAAGAACGGAAAGAGCAGGTACTGTTTTACCATTACCCTTTAACTTTGACTCACCTTCCTTATACGCTGCTTCAATGGCTGTCTTTATTAGCGCAACTGTCTTGGTATCAGACTTTGGAATTATAAGGCTAACGCTATACTTCGGTGTACCTCCATTGATTGACTTTGGATCCCATGCATTGCAGTAGCTCCATCTTGTCTGCGGGCCTGTAATTACTTTCGTTGGATTTGCTAATTTTGACATAGTATTGTCCTCCTTATTTAAAATCAATTTGTGCTGTATTAAATTCCGGACGCTTATCATTCTCTGGAACGAGAGTTGGTTTACCTGGCGCCTTCATTACAAGGCTTCCTAGAACTTCTTCGAATCTCTTTTTACCAAGTATGGAAGTCATGGCAGTAATACCTAAGAGCTTATTTTCATATGGATCAAAACCTGCTGATGTGACTGCATCTGCAACTGCCTGTTCATCGGTGTATTTTCTGGTGGAACGTCCCTCAACAACTTTAAAGCCATCATACTTTGTGCCACTAAGTGCTTGTTGTAATGCATATTCCTTTATGTCATTGACCCAGGAGACAAGGTTATCTACCTTGGTGAGAATAACACTTATTTCTGTGTCATCTAAATTGGGAGGCATCTCAAAGTCGTACTTTGCTAGTTCAAGGTTGTACTCGGCACGCTTACGACAGGTAGCCTTAATCTTACAGAACTGGCAGTGGTCACCGGCCTTAAATTCACCCTCACCCGCATAGGCCAGTTTTGCGATAGGAGAGAGTACCTCATTACCCCAAGTTATTAGTTCTTCCTTTGACAAGGTGTAGGTGCTGATATTGTCCCTTCGTGGTTGGAAGATTGTCATCTTAACGGTATCGATATCGTAGATACCATCGAAGAGTTCTATAGCTCCAAGAGCATAACACATCATCTGTGGGTTCTCTTCAGCTGACACCAGTATTCCAAGTCCGTGTTTGTAATCGATGACTTGAAGAATACCATCAGCAACGATTACACTGTCACCGGTACCGAACCCGCCCTCTACATATCTAGAGAAATCTAGACGCTGTTCAATTAATACCACAGGGTCAGAGCAATTGTGCTTTGCCTCTTCTAGTTGCTCCATGACAAAAGTAGCATATTCTTCAGCACAGTTTTCCATCTCCCCATTGTAGTAATCCAAATTCTCCGTAGGGTCTTTTGTGTTTATGCCAAGGGCCTGTTCTAATTTAAACTGACAGAGGCTATGTGCATCCGTACCTTCTTGTGCGTAAGGACTGGATTTGTTATCCTCTTCAGCACATAACTTTGCTGAAGGTGGGCATTGAAGCCATCGGTGACTGGATGAAGCGGAGAGTAATGCATGCTTAGGCATTTCCAAACACCTCCGCATCTGCGAGTAAAGCTTCATAATCAGTCGGATTAATGTCGGACAGTTTATCAGCTCCATACTTTAAAAGTAGTGCTTTGACATCGGCTGTGTATCCACTGCGGGACTTCTCCGCAAGGATTGCTCGGACATCCGTAAGAGAGATTGATTTCTTTGCAGGTGCTGGTGGTACTTTTGTCGTAGCCTTCTGATTCTTAGGCTTACTTGTAGCTTTTTCTTCTACATCCGTAGAAAAAAGTTCTCTTAGAGTATCTGAAATTCCAATTAAGATTTCACCACATCTTTTTAACTCATCAAGTTCCGCGGATAGTTCGTTCATCTTACTCATGTTTGTTTTCTCCTTCCTTGTTTGCTTGTTTTTGCTCGGTTAATTTCCTTGCAAGTCGCCTTGAAATAACACTGATTGCGATTAGTACATCAGCAAGCTCTTCATCTAAACCGATGTCTTGTCTGCTATCAGCACCTGCAGTGGTTTCAGACTGCATAAGTAGCACCGCCTTTCCGAGGGTCTATTAACTCTCTAATCTCCTAAGGACAGAAGTCTGAGCTTTGGACGGATTTTCTTAGAACTTTTTGAAAATCTTTTCTGACTCATAGCCCTCTTACTTCCTAAGGACAGAAAAAGTAAGGTTGGACGGAAATTTATCTAAAAAAATATAAAAATATCCGTCCAAAAGCAAGGGTTCTGTCCTTAGGAAGTTAGGGGGATATTTTGTCCTCGAATATTTTTGAAGGAGGTGAGACCTTGGGTATTAGCTTGTATAACGCAGAAGGCTACAAAGACCCTGTTCCTTTTGAAGCGATCAATGGCATAGAGCGTGAAGAAAGAAGGAGGAATTACAGACCACTTGTTTATATTTGCTCTCCATATGCCGGAAATGAAGAATGGAACACCATGAAAGCTAGAGAGTATAGCAGATTTGCAGTAAACAAGGGAGTAATACCAATTGCCCCACATCTGTTGTTTCCGCAATTTATGGATGAAGCCACCGAGAGGGAATTAGCCATGTTCATGAACATGGTACTGCTGGGAAGATGTGCAGAGTTGTGGGTGTTTGGAGGAAGGATATCGGAAGGTATGGCAGCTGAAATTCTAAGAGCCAAACGAAAACGCATGAGAATCCGTTATTTTACGGAGGACTTTAAGGAGGTAGCGAAATGACTGATTTAAAAGTAATACAGACATATTATAACGGTTATTTATTTCGTTCGAGGTTAGAAGCTCGCTGGGCAGTATTCTTTGATGCCTGTGGAGTGGAATATGAATATGAACCAGAAGGATATGACCTTGGAAATGGAATGATGTATCTTCCTGATTTTCTGCTTCATGGTGTTGATGGTAGAAGTAGCGGAGACCTCTATGTTGAAGTTAAGGGTCGGATGAATGATAACGATGCAAGGAAGATAAATCGTTTTGCAGAGTTGGGAATGGAGAGCGAATATTGTGAAAAATCAAAAACAGCAATCCTAGTAGTAGGTAAAATACCGGATGGGGATTGCATCAGAGATATCATATATTACATTGAGGATAGAGCATACAGTGACCATAAACATTGGCCAAATGAGTTTAACTTCCGTACGATTGATGGGGATTATTTCGCTGCACATCCAGGTATCAATCATAATGGAAAGTTTGAATTGTTTGGTGATGATTCCAGTTACCTTGCGGCAATGGATCCTATCAGAACTGAGAAGGCTTATCGCCTGGCTCGTTGTACAAGGTTTGAACGTGGGGAAAAACCACATTTGACAGGGGGAATCTAATTGCGAAATTTAGCGATTGCATATGGAAACAGTCGACAGACAAAGAAATGGGTAAATAAAACAATTACATTTGATGAGTTGAAGGAGAGACTGAAGGTTACAATTCGAACAATGGAATCAGTAGAAGAATATACACTCTTTAGTAAGGCTCAAAAGGATAGTGTAAAAGACCATGGTGGTTTCGTCGCTGGAGCGTTAAAAGATGGCCAAAGAAGAATTGATACTGTGGAATTGCGATCAATGATTACTTTGGATGGTGACAGGATAGATAGAGATTTTCTTGATAGCTATGAGTCTATGGCTCCATATTCCTCTATTCTTTATTCCACCCATAGTAGTACTGAGGATAATCCGAGAGTGCGACTTATCTATCCACTGAAAAGGGATGTGACACCAGAAGAATTTGTGGCAGTATCGAGGTACTTAGCACAAATGCTTGGTATTGATTATTTTGACGAATGCTCCTATAAACCGAATCAGCTGATGTACTGGCCAAGTACACCTTCAAATGGTGTGTTTGTCTATAAAGAAGTAAATAAGAATTGGTTGGACCCCGAAGATATTCTAAAAGCTCATCCGGAATGGAAAGATCCTACGAGATTACCGACATCCTCAAGGGAAAGTAAGGCGAATACAGTTCATATTCAAAAAGTGCAAGATCCACTTGAAAAAGAGGGTATAGTAGGTCTGTTCAACCGTGTGTACTATCCAATCGACCTTGCCATTAACGAATTTTTGCAAGATATATATGAGCCTACGGATAAAGAAGACAGATACCACTTTATTGAGTCAAGCAGTATGGCAGGTGTTGAGATTAAGGAAGATGGTAAATTTGTGTATAGCCATCATGCCAAAGACCCGGCATATCTGAAACTTTGCAACGCTTTTGATATTGTCCGCATCCATAGATTTGGGGATGATGATGAGAAAAAATCCTACCAACAGATGTGTGAGTTTGTCATGTCTTTGGAAAAGGTAAAGCTGTTTGATCTTGAAGAAAAAAGAAAACAGGTGGGAGAAGATTTTGTGAACGATATAGACTGGCGGACACTACTTCGTTATCAACCAAGAAGTAAGGTGCTGGAAAACAGCGTATGGAATGCAATGCTGATACTTAACAACGATGAGGACTTCGCTAATTTCGCCTTCAATGAGATGGCAAATCGTATCCAGATTACTGGTCCTGTACCATGGGAGCGTCCAAGTGGCAACGAATTCTGGAGAGATGCGGATACAGCACAGTTAAAAGCTTTGACTGATGTAAGATACGTTCCATTTTCAAGCAGAAATCATGATGTCAGTTTTATGAAAGTTGCGGATGATAGGCATTTTCACCCGATTCGAGATTATCTTAATCAGCTTCCAGAGTGGGACGGAATCAAGAGGCTGGAAAATCTACTAATCAAGTATTTCAATGCGGATGATACACCATATGTTCATGCTGTTACTAGAAAGACTTTTGTAGGAGCGGTAGCAAGAATCTATAAACCTGGAACTAAATTTGATAGTGTTTTGGTGCTAGACGGAGAGCAAGGTATTGGAAAGAGTACCTTTTTCAAAGATTTAGTTGGAGATCAATATTACTCCGATACACTTTCTCTTACTGATATGAATGATAAATCTGGAGCTGAAAAGTTACAGGGCTTTTGGTTTGTTGAGATTGCAGAACTTGCTGGAATGAAGAAAGCGGACATTGAGAAGGTAAAAGCCTTTGTATCCACCACCGATGATAAGTACAGACCAAGCTACGGTAAGACTGTGGAAAGCCATCCAAGGCAGTGTATTATCATTGCCTCTGTTAATGGTGAGAGGGGATATCTTCGTGATATTACAGGTAACCGCCGTTTTTGGGTTGTGAAATGCCATCGACGGGAACAGATAAAGACCTGGAATTTCTCTGAACAAGATCGTGCACAGATATGGGCAGAAGCAAAGTATTATTATGAAGCAAATGAAAAATTGTATCTGGAAGGTGACATGCTTCATGCAGCAGAGGCTGCACAGCGAGAGGCAATGGAAGTGGATGAGCGGCAGGGCATGGTTGAAGAATATCTTGATATTCTTTTACCAGAGAACTGGGATGAGATGGACATTTATGAAAGGCGAAATTACATTACGGAGAGAAATGCACCGACTACTGTAAAAGGTACCGTAGAACGTAAGATTGTAAGTAACGCTGAAATCTGGTGCGAATGTTTCGGTCGAAGCCTATCTGATTTAAAACCATCAGACTCTTATGCGATAGCTGCACTAATGACCAAAATTGACGGTTGGGAACGAACGACAAAAGTGAGAAAGCGTTCTGCCTATGGTAAGCAACGACTTTATATGAGAAGTTGTTGCCAGACAGAAAACACAGATAACTAAAGGCTTTAGGGGCTATAAGCAACAACTGTAACAACTAATACTTATATATACAAAATGGTTTTTAACTAAAGGGAATAGAGCCTTAACGCCCGCGTAGTAATTATAGGAAATACTGTTGCCAGTTGTTGCTTGTTTCCCGATTGGAGGAAAAATGAGAGAAAAAACGATAGAACAGAAGCTGGTAAAAGCAGTAAAACATATGGGAGGCATTGCACCAAAACTTGTAAGTCCAGGTTTTGATGGTATGCCAGACCGTATTGTACTTCTACCTTATGGAAAACTCGGTTTTGTAGAGGTAAAAGCAGTGGGAGGTAAACCAAGACCACTGCAGCTTGCTAGACACAGAATATTAAGGGAGTTAGGTTTTAGAGTGTATGTACTTGATGAGGAAAAGCAAATCGAGTCGATATTACGAAAGATTGGAGGTGATGCCTTATGAAGTTCATACCACACAATTATCAGAAATATGCCATTGATTATGTAAAAGAGCATGATGTTTCAGCATTGTTATTGGATATGGGCCTCGGTTGACAAAACAGTGATAACATTAACTGCTGCAAATGATTTGTTATTTGACAGTTTTGATGTACACAAGATCCTTGTTATCGCACCATTAAGAGTAGCACGTTTTTCTTGGAGTAGCGAAATAAATAAATGGTCGCATTTAAGTCATCTGATTTATAGCGTAGTAGTGGGTACAGAATCTGAACGATTGTCATCACTGAAAGCAAAGGCAGACATTTATATCATTAACCGTGAAAACGTACCGTGGCTTGTTGAATCAAGCGGTGTGCCCTTCGATTTTGATATGGTGGTTGTAGACGAGTTATCTTCTTTTAAGAACCATCAGACAAAACGCTTTAGAGCTTTAATGAAGGTAAGACCAAAGGTCAAAAGAATTGTGGGACTGACCGGAACACCAAGTACGAATGGATACATGGATTTATTTGCAGAGTTTCGTCTCCTTGATATGGGAGAGAGACTTGGTCGTTTTATAGGTCAGTATCGTAATGCATACTTTAAGCCAGATAAGATGAATGGACCGATTGTTTATAGCTATAAATTACTTCCAGGAGCAGAAGAACAGATTTATAAGAAAATATCCGATATCACGATTTCTATGAAATCTAAGGATTATTTGAAAATGCCCGAGCTTGTAAGTAGTAATTATGAAGTGTATTTGGATGAGAAGGAGAAGGCGAGATATGAAGAGCTAAAAAAGGATTTAGTGTTACAACTAGGTGATGGAGAGGTCACTGCTGCAAATGCAGCTGCTCTTTCAGGAAAGCTGTGTCAAATGGCAAATGGTGCGATTTATACGGATGATGGCACAGTCCTTGAAATTCATGATAAGAAACTGGATGCATTAGAGGATATTGTTGAAGCTACCAATGGCAAACCGATATTACTAATTTACTGGTTCCGACATGACCTGGATAGAGTAACAAAGAAGCTAGTAGATCTTAAGGTTCTATTTGCAAAACTGGATACCGATGCAAGTATTCGGAAATGGAATAATGGAGAATTACCCGTCGCATTACTTCATCCAATGAGTGGAGGACATGGCCTTAACCTCCAAAATGGTGGTTCTACGATTATATGGTTTGGTATGACGTGGTCCTTGGAACTGTATCAACAAACGATAGCAAGGTTATGGAGACAGGGGCAGACTGAAAATACCGTAGTGGTGCAGCACATAGTAGCCAAAGGAACGATTGATGAGAGAATTTTAAAAGCATTGTCAGAAAAGAACAATACACAATCCGCATTAATCGATGCTGTAAAGGCTAATCTGCAAATCTGAGACAATCTGAGTAAATCCGAGTGGAATAAAAAATTCTAAAATCGGAGGTACTATTTATGTACAAAAATAGGCAAGTTAAACCTTTTATAGTTGAAGATGGATTTTCCAATCTAGCAAATGCCATTATCATACAGGCAGTTAAGGACTACCGAGAAGCAATCCATTTCCTAAAACACCATCCACATACTCCTGATCTAGATACTGAGGAAGCGAAAAAGGATATTCGAAAGGTTACTCTGCTAAATAATATCATTAAAAATGAAGGAGAGCGGGATGATGTAGAACGCTTTTTCCGTTCCGGTTGGTTTGGGGAGCTCACTGCTCTGGATGGTGATGTGCTATTAAAGCAGATTCGTGAAATGGAGGTGGGCTGATATGACTACATTAGATTTCCTTAGCCAAGCCTACCGACTTGACCTTCGCATTGACAGTAAGCTTGAACAGCTTGCTTCCTTAAATGAACTAGCAACAAAATGCACCTCTACCATCAGTGGTATGCCTCGCAATCCCAACCATAGCATTTCTTCTATGGCAAATGTCGTTACAAAGATTGTGGACCTTCAAAGAGAAATTGATCGTGACATACATCAGTTAATGGACATTAAGCGGCAGATTGCTGCTAGTATCAAAGCAGTAGAAAATAAGGAATACCAGACTTTGCTTGAGCTTCGTTTTCTTTGTGGCTGTACATGGGAGGAAGTTGCTATCAAGATGGGCTATAGCATTCAGCATACTTATCGAATGCGTGATAGAGCATTGAAGAAGGTTGTTGTTAATGCAAGTGGAGAGTAAAGGAGAGTTGATGTTATTACAGAATATAGTATAATGGTATTATAGAAAGTAATGACACAGGCCACCGCAGGAGAGATCTTTGGTGGCTTTTGTTATGCCCAAAAGTGAGGTGAAGCAGATGCCAATGAAGCCTAAGCGACCCTGTTCATATCCTAGTTGCCCTGAGTTAACAGACGGACGGTTCTGTGAGCACCATCAGAAAAAGGAGAACCAACGATACGAGAAGTACGACAGAGACCCTGCTGTACGCCGTAGGTACGGAAGAGCTTGGAAGCGCATTCGAGATAGTTATATTGCAGCACAGCCCCTTTGCGAGGAATGTAAGAAGCAAGGAAGGTTGACACCAGCAAATGAGGTGCATCATATCTTACCACTTTCAAAAGGTGGAACTCACGATAAAAGAAACCTGATGGCTCTTTGTACACCTTGTCATTCGGCCATCACTGCCAGAGATGGAGATCGTTGGGGAACCAGGTAGGGGGATATGAATCTCTACAACTTAACATTTGTGCAACGGGCGTGGGGCATCACGCAAAAAAAGTCCAGTTCAAACGGGGGATTAACCCCTGCAAGTCAAGAAAGGAGCAAAAATGTGGCGAAAGACGGAACGAATAGAGGAGGTAGACGAGTTCGTGCAGGTGATAAGCCACTACCACTTTCTGATAAAATAGCAAGCGGCAAAGCAGCAAAGATATTAGAGGTACCAGACCTACAGCCTGAAACCGTATTTAAGATTGATGAACCAGAGGGAGTCGTAGAATTGTACGGAGAAGATATGCCCGCTCCGAGTGATTACCTTAGTGTAAAGCAAAGGGATGGTAAACCGTTAGGGGCAGATTTATTATACACCGAAACTTGGAAATGGCTGAAAGAACGTGGGTGTGAGAAGTTTGTTAACCCTCGATTGATTGAAGCTTATGCGCAAGCATTTACCCGTTATATCCAATGCGAGGAGGCGATTAGTACATACGGACTTTTAGGAAAACATCCAACAACAGGTGGTGCTATAACAAGTCCATTTGTACAGATGAGCCAATCGTTTCAAAAGCAAGCAAATCTTATTTGGTATGAGATTTTTGATATCGTAAAGCAGAATTGCACGACATCATTTATTGGAAATCCTCAGGATGATATTATGGAGGCTCTTTTATCAGGAAGAAAGAGGTAGGTAGCATATGACTCTAATTATATTCTTAAAGCATTTAAAAAAGCAAAGAGTAAGGTTAACCACGCAACAGTATAAAACAATACGTGGGCAAGCATTAGCTGGCGATGTTGTTGGTGCAAATAAAGGACTGTATAAACTTTTGGAGAGGAGATGCGAATAATGCAGATAGAAAAAAAGAAAACAGCAGAATTGCTCCCTGCAGAATATAACCCTCGTAAGGACCTAAAGCCGGGGGATCCAGAGTATGAGAAATTAAAACGCTCTTTAGAAGAGTTTGGATATGTTGAACCCATTATATGGAACAAAAATACAGGTAGAATTGTTGGTGGTCATCAGCGTTTGAAAGTGCTGATAAATATGGGGATTACCGAAGTAGAATGCGTAATCATTGAAATGGATGAAGAAAAGGAAAAGGCTCTTAATATTGCACTTAATAAAATAAGTGGAGATTGGGATAAAGATAAACTAGCTCTTCTAATCACAGATCTGCAAGGTGCAGACTTTGATGTATCGCTTACAGGTTTTGACATAGGAGAGTTAGATGATCTGTTTAGTGGTATTAATAAGAGTGAAGCTGTTGAGGATAACTTTGATTTAACAAAGGCTCTTGAGGAAGCAGCGTTCGTTGAAAAAGGTGATGTATGGACTGTTGGCAGACACAGGCTTGTGTGTGGTGATGCAACTGAAGCCGAGACAGTAAAAAATCTGATGAATGATAGAAAAGCAAATCTTATTCTTACTGATCCCCCGTATGCCGTGTCCTTTAAGAGTTCAAGTGGGCTAACTATCATGAACGACAGTATGAAGTCGGAGGAGTTTTACAATTTTCTGCTGATGTCCTTTACCAATATGGCAAATAGCCTTGAAGACGGAGGCTCTGCATATATATTCCATGCTGACACCGAGGGTTTGAATTTCAGAAAAGCATTTGTTGATGCGGGGTTTCACCTAAGTGGTGTATGTATTTGGGCGAAAAATAGCTTTGTTATGGGCAGAAGTCCATATCAGTGGAAACATGAACCTATTCTCTATGGCTGGCTGAAAAGCGGTAAACACCGCTGGTATGCCGGACGTTCAGAAAGTACGATATGGTCCTTTGATAAGCCGAAGAAAAATGAGAACCATCCAACTTCAAAACCAATTGATTTATTGTCTTACCCCATCAAAAATTCATGCCAGGTAAACGGTTTGGTTCTTGATTTATTTGGTGGGTCGGGAAGTACACTGATTGCTTGCGAACAAACAGATAGAATTTGCTACATGATGGAGCTTGACGAAAAGTATGCATCTGTCATACTTAGACGCTATGTTGAGTTTAAGAAGAATAGTGATGATGTAACGGTTGAGCGCAATGGTAAGGTTCTGTGTTATGCAGATGTAGCAAAGGATATTAAAGGAAAGGATAGGGATTAGGGTGGGAGCAAAAACAAATCGCTATTGGTTTTCTTCTGATGGAAAGACAGGTTTCGGTATTGTAAGCACAGGTGAAATATTTATTTTTGATACTGAGGATTTTAATATAATCAAAGATATTCCTTGGTATCGTTGTAATAAGAGCGGTGATTCAATAAACTATATTGGAAATAAGCAAGGAATATGCATACACAGATTTATTTTAAATTCTCCAAAGGGATATGAAATTGACCATATCAATCATAATCCACTTGATAACCGTAAAAGCAATTTGCGAATTTGTACTCATCAGCAAAACCAATTTAACCAAGGGCTACAGAAGAATAATACATCTGGGGTGTCTGGAGTCAGCTATTATTCACCAAGAAATAAATATCGTGCAAGGATTAAATACTGTCAAACGGATATTCATCTTGGCTATTATAAGACTTTTATGGAAGCTGTACAGGCGAGAAATGAAGGAATAAAAATCTTATTTGAGGAATACGGCATTTACAACGATGTTCCAGAGGCACCGCCAAGAATTAAAGAGTTAGTGAAAGATAAATGCAGTCGCTTTGTTGATAAAGCGGCTGTTTTTATTTGAGGTGAATGCAGAATGAATAAACTAACCCTCGGCTCACTCTTTGATGGTAGTGGGGGATTTCCCTTGGGAGGTATTCTATGTGGTATTAAACCTTTATGGGCATCTGAAATTGAACCATTTCCAATCAGGGTTACAACCAAACGTATCCCACAGATGAAACATTATGGAGATATCAGCAAACTAAACGGCGGGGAGCTTCCGCCTGTAGATATAATTACTTTCGGTTCTCCTTGCACGGATATGAGTGTAGCAGGGAAAAGAGCAGGTCTGGACGGAGAACAATCCGTCCTTTTTTATGAAGCAATCCGAATTGTTAAGGAAATGAGGTGCAAAACGAATGGGCAATATCCAAGATTTATCGTGTGGGAAAATGTCCCCGGAGCATTCTCTTCAAACAAAGGAGAGGATTTTAGGGCAGTCCTCGAAAGCATCACAGGGATTAAAGATGAAACCATATCTATTCCTAAGCCTAACAAATGGCTTAGTGCAGGAGAAATCGTGGGAGAAGATTACTCCATCGCCTGGAGAACAATTGATGCGCAATACTGGGGAGTACCCCAAAGAAGAAAACGTATCTACCTTGTCGCAGATTTTACAGGTAGGAGTGCCGGAAAAATATTATTTGAGTCCGAAGGCTTGTCAAGGTATTCTTCGCAGAGCATCAAGCCTTGGAAAGGAATTACCACCTATGTTAAAGATGGCACTGGAGAAACAGGCACAATCTGCTTAAATGACCAGGGTGGGAATCGTATGGATGTGACGGAGGATATGACTTGCACCCTTCGAGCTAAATCAAACCACCCTCCACTGGTATTTGAAAATCACTCCCAGGACAGTCGCTATGTGGGACCGCTTAAAACAGTACAGACAGTTCTTGCCACGTTTGGTACGGGTGGTAATAACCAACCTTTTGTGATGGAAACACCAAAGACATTAAAAATACGGTGTGGCTGTGAAGGTGGAGGTAAAGGAGCCTTAATACAAGATAATAAATCTGCTACGATTTCTTGTAATAACGATCAAACCTTATTTGTTCCTACTGCTTATGGAATTTGTTCTAAGGATAGCAACTCAATGAAATCTGATAATCCTCACAGTGGTATCTATAAGGCAGAGACTTCACGTACGGTGGATTGCAACGGTGGAAATCCATCCTGTAATCAAGGTGGTATTGCTGTGGTTGCTTTGCAAGGATCGATGATTGGGAGAAAAGATTGTAATGGACCACGTGGGGAAGGTATGAGCGAGGACATTTCTTTCACATTAAATACCGTGGATAAGCATGCTGTAGTCTATGCCATTGATAGAGAAACCTTTAATTGTGGTCAGAACTTTGCAAGAAACTTAGGTATAAACAATGAAGGAATCGCTTCAACACTAAATGCGCAGGGACCGAGTGCAATAGCAACTCCAACCTATTCATCCAGTAAGGCATCCTTCTTTACCAGTGTAGAAACAGAGCTTGCAAATACACTTGTGGCTACAGATTATAAGGACCCACCTTTGATTAATGTTGTAAAGACAGCATCTGGAAAAGAAGTGTTTGGAACACTTGCTGCCAGTATGAGTTCCAAGCAGTGGCTTGGTAATCAGGAAGCCTTTAGTGGTGATTATCATATTGTAGAGCCTGAGTATATTGTAAGAAGGCTGACACCTACAGAATGTGCGAGACTTCAAGGATTCCCTGATTGGTGGTGTAGTGATCTTGAAACAAAAGACCCTACGGAAGAAGAAATTGCTTTCTGGATGGATGTCTTTGAAACACATAGAAGAATAATAGGGAAAGCTAAGAAACCAAAAAGTAGAAAGCAAATTATCAAATGGTTGCAACGTCCTCACTCGGATTCAGCGGAATATAAAATGTGGGGCAATGGTGTTGCTCTTCCTAATGTAGTATTTGTGCTTTCAGGTATTGATTATTACACACAAAATAATAATGACTAATTCCACATTATTAACTTGCAATTATGTGCCTTTAGAGTGATATATGTAAGTGCAAAAAACAAGGAGGATTACATGATGGAAGTTAAATACAACGCCATAGGTAAAGAAAGAAAATCATTAGTCACGGCTATTTGTGATATCACAGGATTAAAATCAAAATACAAAGGAATGCCAACCTACGCATATGAAATTGATTATTTCACAGTAGACAAGGAAGGTACACTTATTTTTGATGATAGGGCAGATAGTAATGAGATTGAAATATTGCTTGAGAAACTTGGTGAAAAAGGCTTTGTGGCGGAAATAACCGAAGAATCAAACAATGCTACCAATACTACAGAAGAAGCGCCACAAAGCGAAACTGTGGGGCTTACAGTGGCAATGCCTGCAACCTACTTTGATGAAGGCACCATGGAAAACCTACAGCACATCATCGAGGCAAAAGGAAACCTTATCAAAAAGGCACTTGGAATAGATAGCATTCCGATTCACAAGGATGATGAGAAGGTTTCTTTCCCTTGGTTCTCATTCATGCCTAATGATAGTGATATGGTTGCAGCCTACACACACTTCATTTACAGCATTTGTGAAATGGCAAGAACCCAAAAACGCATCAGTGCAAAAGGGAAGGCGGTAGACAATGAGAAATATGCATTCCGCTGTTTCCTGCTTCGCTTAGGCTTTATTGGTGACGAATACAAAAAAGAACGCAAAATTCTACTACAGAACCTTTCGGGTTCATCCGCTTTCAAAGGAGGTGTCAAGAATGAGATTTCCAAGTAGAGAAGAAGTTGAAAGAATTCGAAAACAGTATCCTATCGGTATTATGGTAGAGCTAGTGCAGATGGATGATCCACAAGCACCTCCAATCGGAACAAAAGGGATTGTTCATGCGGTTGATGATATTGGAAACTTAATTATGAAATGGGAGAATGGATCAAGACTGAATGTAATAATAGGTGAGGATATTGTGACAATTATTCCTGCCGTAACAACTATCTGTTATGGCAGAAAGGACACTTGGAAGACAAGAACCGAGGCAGAAGAGTTCTTCCTTAAAGCTATGATGCTGAGCGAAGGCAGTGAACGGGAACGATACACCAAGATTTATACAGAATTGAAAATGGGAATGATAATCTGCACCGACGAGGAGGAGTCATGATGGAAAAGACAATAAAAAAGCAAATTCTAGCTATAAGGGATACAGGTGAAACCAATATGTTTGACATTCCTGTTGTTATCGATATTGCAGAACGTGATGGGTACTATGAATTGATTGATTACCTATCTGAACGTAGGGATGACTATATTCGCTTTATTCTTACTGGTGAAGTCAGAGAATAACAAATGACATGAATGGGAAGGAACTCTGCACAAGGGTTCCTTTTTCAATATTGAGGGAGGTGGTGGCAATACGAAAACTCAAAACATACAAGCCAACCATCTTCAAGGCAGATGGTTCAGTATATAACAAGGATACTGCCAATAAAGCGGTGTCCTTTATTAATTGCTTAAAGCATACGAAGGGTGAATGGTATGGTCAGGCTTTTGAATTAATTGATTGGCAGGAACAAATCATTAGAGATGTCTTTGGTATTATGAAGCCGAATGGTTACCGTCAATTCAATACCGCTTATATTGAAATTGCTAAAAAGCAAGGTAAGTCTGAACTTGCAGCGGCAGTAGCACTACTCCTTACATGTGGTGATTTTGAGCATGGAGGAGAGGTGTATGGCTGTGCTTCTGACCGTCAGCAAGCCTCTATAGTTTTTGATGTGGCGGTTGAGATGGTAGAGCAATGTCCAGCCCTAAAAGCCAGAATAAAGCCAGTTCTTTCTCAGAAGAGGCTAGTATATAAACCGCTTGGTAGCTTCTACCAGGTTCTTTCTGCTGAAGCATATACAAAGCATGGTTTAAATGTACATGGAGTTGTATTTGATGAGCTACATGCACAGCCAAATCGCCAACTTTTTGATGTTATGACTCACGGTTCTGGGGATGCAAGAAAGCAACCACTGTACTTTCTGATTACGACTGCAGGAAATGACACGCATTCAATATGCTATGAGGTACACCAGAAGGCTAAGGACATCCTAGAAGGGCGAAAGGTTGACCCTACTTTTTACCCAGTCATTTATGGTGCAGATGAAGATGATGATTGGACAGATCCCAAGGTATGGGCGAAAGCCAACCCCTCGATGGGCATTACTGTTGATATTGAAAAAATACAAATCGCTTGTGAGAGTGCAAAGCAAAACCCTGCAGAAGAAAACTTGTTTAGGCAACTACGACTAAACCAATGGGTGAAACAATCTGTACGATGGATGCCTATGGAAAAGTGGGATAAATGCTCATTTGTAACAGACCCTAAAAGCCTTGTAGGTAGACAATGCTATGGTGGATTGGACTTATCATCTACTACGGATATAACAGCGTTTGTTCTTGTCTTTCCACCAGAGTATGATGATGACAAGTATATTATTTTACCTTACTTTTGGATACCGGAAGATAATCTTGACCTAAGGGTGAGAAGGGACCATGTTCCCTATGATATCTGGGAGAAGCAAGGGTTCTTACACACCACCGAAGGGAACGTGGTTCACTACGGATTCATTGAAAACTTCATTGAAGAATTAGGATTACAGTATAACATTAGAGAGATTGCCTTTGACCGTTGGGGAGCAGTTCAAATGACACAGAACCTTGGGAATCTTGGTTTCACGGTGGTTCCTTTTGGTCAAGGCTTTAAAGATATGAGTCCTCCTACAAAAGAGTTAATGAAGCTTACCTTGGAGGAAAAACTGGCACATGGTGGGCATCCGGTACTTCGTTGGATGATGGATAACATTTTTATTCGAACCGACCCAGCAGGAAATATTAAGCCGGACAAGGAGAAATCAACGGAGAAAATAGATGGTGCAGTAGCAACCATTATGGCACTTGACCGAGCAATTCGAGGTGGTGGAACAAGTAATTCAGTTTATGATGGAAGAGGTTTATTAATTCTTTAATATCCATGGGCTCTGTGGTATAATTTGCTTATTATCTATAAGCACTACTAAACGTAGAACAAAGTACAGCTAATTCATGGAGGTAACCTATGTATAAAGAAAGAATTATTGAAGAAATGAAAGAGGTTTTTAAAGTTATCCCTTTCGGAATAGAGCATACACTTAAAGTATTAAAAAATGCAGAAGACATAATGAAAGGCGAAAATATCGATGATGAAGAAAAAGAATTAATTTCTATAGTTGCTATATTGCATGATATCGGTGCAGTAGAAGCACAAAACAAGTACGGCTCTATAGAAGGGCATTATCAAGAAAAAGAAGGACCCGCAGTAGCTCGGGAGATATTAGAAAAACTTGGTTACAACAAGCATATTGATAGGATTTGTTTTATAATTGGTAACCATCATACGCCATTTAAAATTGATGGAATAGATTTTCAGATACAATGGGAAGCAGATTTATTAGAAAACTTATCGGTTATGGATATTAAAAAAGAACAGCAAGAAATAAAGAAATGCATTCAGCAAAATTTTAAAACTGAGACAGGTAAAAGAATAGCATATGAGCGTTATGTTTTAGAGTAATTTATTATCTTGTATGTGACTCAACAACTATATAAATAATTGTTTTTGGAGCATCTGGCAATCAGCAGGTGCTTTTTTTCATACCTATTTTTAAGGAGAGTGATGCAGATGGGATTATTGACAAGTATATTTAAGGCTCGTGACAAGCCACAAGATCGAACCTATGGAAGTAACTATAGCTTCCTTTTTGGAGGTACAACAAGTGGAAAACCTGTTAATGAACATACAGCCATGCAAATGACTGCGGTCTATTCTTGTGTAAGAATACTAGCAGAGGCAGTGGCAGGACTTCCGTTGCACCTATATAAATACACGGATAGCGGCGGTAAGGAGAAAGCACTATCTCACTCGCTGTATTTTTTGCTTCATGATGAACCAAACCCTGAGATGAGCTCATTCGTTTTCCGCGAGACGATGATGACTCATCTTTTATTATGGGGAAATGCTTACTCACAGATTATACGAAATGGAAAAGGTGAGATTATTGCTCTGTATCCGCTTATGCCTAACCGTATGAGTGTTGACCGTGATTCCAATGGTTTTCTTTATTATACCTATACTAGATATTCCGATGAAGCACCTACGATGAATGGTATGACAGTCACACTAAGAGCAAGTGATGTGTTCCATATTCCAGGACTAGGATTTGATGGGCTAGTAGGATATTCTCCGATTGCTATGGCCAAAAATGCCATTGGAATGGCGATTGCCTGTGAAGAATATGGAGCCAAATTCTTTGCAAATGGCGCTGCACCCGGCGGAGTTCTTGAACATCCGGGAACAATAAAAGACCCTCAAAAAGTAAGGGATAGCTGGAATGCAGCTTATCAAGGTAGTCGCAATTCCCATCGTGTTGCTGTACTTGAGGAGGGTATGAAGTACCAACCGATTGGTATTTCACCAGAGCAGGCACAGTTTTTAGAAACAAGAAAATTTCAAATTAATGAAATCGCTCGAATTTTTCGTGTACCTCCACATATGGTTGGTGACTTGGAAAAATCGAGCTTTTCTAATATTGAGCAACAATCCTTGGAGTTTGTAAAATACACTCTTGATCCATGGGTAATAAGGTGGGAACAGGCGATTAGTCGAGCTCTATTAAATTCGGAAGAAAAGAAACTCTATTTTTCCAAGTTCAATGTGGATGGATTGCTTCGTGGTGATTATGTATCGAGAATGAATGGTTATGCAACCGCTAGACAAAATGGATGGATGAGTGCAAATGATATCAGAGAACTTGAAAATCTTGACCGTATCCCTACTGAACTAGGTGGTGATTTATATCTAATCAATGGCAATATGACCAAACTTGCGGATGCGGGAGTATTTGCAAAAAAGAATGGAATGGAGGGAAAAGCGAATGAAGAAGTTTTGGAATTGGGTACGTGATGCAGATACACGAACCCTCTACCTAAACGGTGCAATCGCAGAGGAGAGTTGGTTTGAAGATGAAGTTACTCCCGCCGCTTTTCGAGCAGAGCTAATGAGTGATGAGGGTGACATTATTATTTGGATCAATTCGCCTGGTGGGGATTGCATCGCAGCATCACAGATTTACAACATGCTGATGGATTACAAAGGAAATGTAACAGTAAAGATTGATGGCATTGCAGCATCGGCAGCATCCGTTATTGCGATGGCAGGAACAGAAGTATTCATGGCACCAACTTCACTCATGATGATTCATAATCCTTTTACCATAGCCATTGGAGACAGTGAGGAGATGCAAAAGGCCATGTCAATGCTCGATGAAGTGAAGGAAAGCATCATCAATGCTTACGAAATCAAAACTGGACTATCCAGAACAAAACTGTCCCATTTGATGGATGCAGAAACTTGGCTTAATGCTCATAAGGCCATCGAGCTTGGATTTGCAGATGATATTTTATTCAAAGCAGAGGCGAGTCCGTTACAAGACAGCTTTGTATTTAGCAGAAGAGCAGTGACCAATTCACTTATGAACAAACTTAAGAAACCAATTGCAACACAGTCAGTCGAGCCGCTTTACGAGCGGCTTAATTTATTGAAATATTAGGGAGGAAACGATTATGAGTAAAATTCTTGAACTGCGTGAAAAGCGCGCAAAAGCATGGGAAGCAGCAAAGGCATTTCTGGATTCAAAACGTGGAAATGATGGACTCGTATACGCAGAGGATGCCGCCACCTATGACAAAATGGAAGAAGATATTGTAAACCTTGGCAAGGAAATCGCAAGACTAGAACGCCAAGAGGCTCTAGAAGCAGAGTTAAATAAACCTGTGAATCTGCCTCTTACAGGAAAACCAGCACTTCCAGGGATGGATACAAAGACGGGAAAAGCTAGTGATGAGTACAAAAAGGCATTCTGGAATGTAATGCGTAGTAAAAATCCTCGTCATGATGTGCTAAATGCACTTTCTATTGGTACGGATTCGGAAGGAGGATATTTAGTACCGGACGAATTTGAACGTACCTTGGTTCAAACGCTTGAGGAAGAGAATGTATTTCGTAAACTTGCAAAGATTATCCAGACTTCAAGTGGTGACCGTAAGATCCCTGTAGTTGTGACGAAAGGAACTGCGGCATGGCTTGATGAAGGAGAAGAGTTTGATGAAAGCGATTCTGTATTCGGGCAGACATCAATTGGTGCCTATAAGCTTGGTACTATGATTAAAGTTTCGGATGAGCTTCTCAACGACAGCGTATTTAATCTAGAGAGCTATATCTCTACAGAGTTTGCCCGTAGGATTGGTGCAAAGGAAGAAGAGGCATTTTTGATTGGAGATGCGGATGGAAAACCGACAGGTATTTTTAACAATACAGGCGGTGCACAGGTTGGAATTACTGCTGCTGGAGCAACCGCAATTACAGCCGATGAAATCATTGACCTGGTGTATTCACTAAAAGCACCATATCGCAAAAATGCGGTGTTCTTAATGAATGATGCAACTGTTAAAGCAATCCGTAAGCTAAAGGATGGTCAGGGACAATATTTATGGCAGCCATCGTTAACAGCGGGTACCCCTGACACCCTGTTAAATCGTCCCGTTTATACTTCTGCCTATGCACCGATCATGGAAGCAGGAGCTAAGACAATTGCATTTGGTGATTTTGGATACTATTGGATTGCTGACCGACAAGGTCGTTCCTTTAAGCGTTTAAATGAGCTCTTTGCAACCACGGGTCAAGTTGGTTTTCTTGCAAGCCAGCGTGTGGATGGAAAGTTGATTCTTCCGGAAGCGATTAAAGTGTTGCAACAGAAGGCTTAATAGGAGGTGCTATCTATGAGTTATAACACAAAGAACTACACCGAGCAGGGCGGTGAAAAGACCGTTATCGGAGGTATTCTAGAAATCAAGGAGGGGGCCACAGTTACTGGCCTCTCTGCCTCCCCTCTTTTGGCAGCAAGCGATTCTACTTTAGGTGGGGTTATGGCAGAAGCAAAATCAGAATCCGATACCGTATCCGTAAAAATCGGAGAGGATAATAAGTTATATGTTCCAACGTATCCTACGGAACCTGAAATTCCAGTGGCGGAGCATCAAGCAGATAGTAGTGCAGAGACTTTAGAAGACTTAGTAACGGATTTTAATGCTCTGCTTAGTAAGCTAAGAACCGCAGGAATTATGACGGAAGATACACCTTAAAAGGATGGTGGTGGAGATGACACTATTTGAAAAGGTGAAAGCAAATCTCATCCTTCAGCATGACCGCGATGACGAGCTTCTTCAGATATACATCACCACTGCCATCGCATATGCTGAGAGTTATCAGCACTTAAGTGAAGGGTACTATAACGAGAATACAATGCCACCGACTACCGAGCAAGCCATTATAATGCTGTCATCTCACTTCTATGAAAGTAGAGATGGCAGCACGGGTGGCTTTTTTTCAGATAATGTACAGGCTGGAGCGCAGGTTTGGAATACCGTAAATTTGTTACTTCGGCTTGATAGAGATTGGAAGGTGTAGGGATGAGCTTTGGCAAAATGAATACTCTAATTCATCTTATATCAGTGGAAACAATAAAAGATAGTGAGGGCTTTGGTACGGTTAGTGATACGATTATCGCATCTATACAAGCGTATAAGGAAGAACAGCATGGGAATGAGAGATGGGCAAATAGGGCAGCGTTTTCTGAAGCGACCGCTCTTTTTCAATTTCGCAAAATACCTAACGTTGAAGTCTCTACCAAAATGGTAATAAGCTGTGGGGATGAAAGATATGAGATTACAAGTGTAGAGGATGTAAAAGGAAGAGGTATGTATATCGAAGTCTTAGCGAAGAAGGTGGTGGCGAGTATTGGCTAAAGTGGACATAAAAATGCCAGAGGATTTTCTACAAAAGCTATCTAATCTTGGTAATAAGACAGATGAGATTATTCCAAGGGTACTTGAAGTAGGAGGAGAAATTGTAGCATCAAAGGTAAAATCAAATCTCCAAGCGGTTATAGGAAGTGGCACCAAAGAAGTAAGCCGATCCACTGGTGAGCTTGTTTCCTCTTTGGGGGTCTCCCCTGCCAAACAAGACCGGGATGGTAATTTTAATGTGAAGGTAGGCTTTCAAGAACCACGAAGAAATGGAGAAAGCAATGCTATGATAGCAAATGTCATTGAGTATGGTAAATCTGGTCAGCCACCAAAACCTTTTTTAAAGCCAGCAAGATCCGCCTCTAGGAAACCCTGTATAGAAGCAATGAAACAGAAATTTGAACAGGAGGTGGAAAATATATGAGTATGTTAAGTGAGCTTAAGCAAATAGGAGAATTGTGCGGTATTCCTATAGAAACAGGTGTGTTTTCTGGTGTTCCTCCGGATTCCTATCTTGTACTTACACCTTTGATTGATTTGTTTGAGGTTCATGCAGATAACACACCAGGCTATGAAGTTTTGGAAGCTCGTCTTTCCTTATTTGTGAAAGGTAGTTATACAGATATAAAAAACACGATTATCCGCACTCTTTTGGGTGCGGATTTTACGATAACAGATCGCCGGTATATTGGCCATGAAGATGAGACTGGCTATCATCATTATGCCATTGATGTGGCAAAACCATATCAATATGAATTAGAAATGGAGGAATAACCTATGGCAACAATCGGTCTTGATAGACTGTATTATTCAAAAATAACGGAGGACACGAATGGTGAGGAGACCTACGCTGTCCCTTCCGTACTAGCAAAAGCCATCACTGCTGAATTATCCGTGGAGTTGGTAGAAGCGATTTTGTATGCGGATGATGGTGCTGCTGAGATTGTGAAAGATTTTAACAGCGGTACACTCACTCTTGGTGTGGATGACATCGGACCAACCGTTGCAGCGGATTTAACGGGTGCATCTACCGATGATAACGGAGTATTAATCTCTGCTAGTGAGAATGTTGGTACACCTGTCGCAGTGGGATTTCGTGCACAGAAAGCAAACGGAACCTACCGTTATTTCTGGCTCTATCGTGTAAAGTTTGCCCTACCCGCTACAAATCTCCAGACAAAGGCGGATTCCATTACCTTTTCGACACCTACCATTGAAGGAACGGTTATGCGAAGAAATAAGCTGGATGGGCAAGGAAAGCACCCTTGGAAAGCTGAAGTTACAGAGGGAGATGCGGGTGTATCGGCAGCTACTATTACAGGTTGGTTTACCGAGGTTTATGAGCCGGTATTTACACCAGAACCAGAGGAGGGGTAATCATGGACCAGGAGAGAAATGCGCTTATTACCATTGATGGGAAAGATTATGAACTCATTCTCACAACAAGAGCTACAAAAGCGATTGCCAATCGTTATGGTGGACTAGAAAACCTTGGAGAAAAGCTTTTAAAAACTGAAAATTTTGAGATGGCGCTGGATGAAATTGTATGGCTTATTACCTTACTTGCAAATCAGTCTATTCTAATTCACAACTTAAAAAATAAGGAAAAGCCACTGGAGTTGCTTTCAGAAGAAGAGGTGGAACTTCTTACCACACCACTTCATTTAGCAGCATATAAGAATGCAATTACGGAGGCAATGTTTAAAGGAACAAAACGCAATGTAGAAAGTGAGGAAGAAAGCATCGCAAGAGGTGCTACATCAAAAAACGTGGAAGTCGGGTAACGGACGCTGAAGTCTTTACCCGGCTTCTTTACTATGGAACCGTTCAAATGGGTATGAGTGCAGAGGAATTTTGGCTTATGCCCATTGGTTTGTTCTTTGATTTATGGGCTTGCCATAAGCAGTGGCATGGTATTGAAAAACCAAAGAAAACACGAACGATTGATGACATTATTCCACTAGGCATATAGGAGGAGGTGAAGGCATGGCAGACAATTTCGGATTGAAAATCGGAATCGAAGGCGAGCGTGAATTTAAGAAAGCGCTTACGGATATCAATCGAGCATTCAAAGTCCTAGGTAGCGAAATGACGCTTATTACCAGTCAGTTTGATAAAAATGATAAATCGATACAGGCACTCACGGCTCGTAATACCGTCTTAAATAAGGAAATCGATGCACAAAAGGATAAAATAGCAACCTTAAGAGCTGCTCTTGATAATGCCGCCTCCTCCTTTGGTGAAAGCGATCGCCGCACCCAGAATTGGCAAATCCAGCTTAATAAAGCACAAGCCGAGCTAAATGGTATGGAGCGTGAATTAGCGGATAACAATAAAGCCTTAAGCAGCCATGCAGACAGCACAGATGATAGTACTCAGAACATGGAAGATGCCGCTAGTGCTGCACAACAACTAGCAGATCATGTGGATGATCTAAGCGGTGAGATGGACGATGCGGGTAAAAAGACATCGGTATTTGGTGATATGCTTAAAGCAAATCTTTTGTCAGAAGCAATCATCGGTGGTATTACTGCATTAGGTAGCGCCATTGCGGGAATTGGAAAAGCGTTTGTTGGTGCTATGAAAGATGGTGTTGAATACAATGCTCAAATGGAAAGCTATACAGCATCCTTTACAACAATGCTTGGTGATGAGGCAAAAGCGCATAAGCTGGTAAATGATTTGAAGAAGGAAGCGGCAGCAACACCTTTTGGTATGCAGGATTTAGCAAGTGCCGCACAGACACTGATGAGCTTTGGAATGACAGCAGAAGAAGCTCAAAAACACATGAAAGAACTAGGTGATATTTCTCAGGGTAATGCGCAGAACTTTGAATCTTTGACCCTAGCATTTGCTCAAATGTCCAGTACAGGAAAACTTACTGGCCAGGACTTGATGCAGATGATCAATGCAGGATTTAACCCTTTGGAGGAAATTTCTCGTAAAACAGGTAAATCCATTGGTGAGTTAAAGGACGAAATGTCTAAGGGAGCCATCAGTGCAGATATGGTAGCTGATGCATTTGCTTCTGCGACCTCAGAAGGTGGCCGTTTTTATGGTGCAATGGAAACGCAGTCAAAAACCTTTTCTGGGCAGATGGCCACTTTGGAAGATGGGGTGGCATCGCTAAAAGGTCAGTTAGCGGAAGGCCTAACTGGTATGCTCTCTGGAACCGTACTTCCTATGGTAAATGATTGGGTTGATGAGTTATCAAGGGCATTTGAAAAGGATGGAGTAGAAGGGCTAATTGATGCTTTCAGTGGTATATTGCAAGAAGCGATTGCTTTTATTTCAGAACAGCTTCCAATGATAGTAGACATTGCATCCACAGTAGTTCTTGCATTGGTACAGGGAATCACGGAGGCGTTGCCTCAAATCACAGAAGCGGCAGTCCTTCTCTTAATGACACTGGTTCATGGCATTTTAGAAACCTTACCTTCCTTAATTACTGCTGCAGCACAGATGATTGCTACATTGGTACAAGGAATAGCGGAAGCATTACCACAGGTAATACCGGCTGCGGTGCAGACAGTGATTGAACTAGTTAAGGGACTAATTGATAGCTTACCTTTGATATTAGATGCAGCATTACAGTTAATCCTAGGTTTGGCGCAGGGTATCCTAGATGCAATACCACAGCTGATTGATGAACTACCAGCCATCATAGAAGCAATTGTAAACTTTTTGATTGAGGCGATTCCACAAATCATTGATGCCGGAATCGAGCTCTTGGTATCTTTGGTTACGGCTTTGCCTGAAATTATCTCAAGTATTGTGAAAGTATTACCACAGATTATCAATGCCATTATTAAGGCAATTATTCAGTCCATACCACTTTTGATACAAGCGGGTATTGACCTTTTGGTATCTCTAATTAAAGCATTGCCACAGATTATAAAGGAAATAGTAACAGCCATTCCAAAGATTATTGATTCTCTTATCAATACCATGATTGATAACTTACCTCTCATTATACAAGCCGGAGTGGATTTGTTCCTAGCCCTAATAGAGGCCTTACCAACGATTATTATAGAATTGGTAAAAGCAGTACCTATCATTATTTCTTCCATCATTGGTGCATTTTTAGAAAACCTTGGACAGATGAGTGATCTTGGTAAGGAGTTAATACAAGGCTTATGGAAGGGTATCTCTGATGTGTCTGGCTGGCTTTGGGATAAGGTATCGGGGTTCTTTCGTTCCTTAACAGACCGAATTAAAAATTTCTTTGGTATTAGCTCTCCTTCGAAACTATTTGCAGGACTAGGCTTTAACATGGGTGAGGGTATCGGTGTCGGATTTGAGGATGCCATGACATCGATTGCTCGTGATATGCAAAATGCCATCCCTACGGAATTTGACCTAGATACCGATTTGGCAATCACCGGTATACAAGGTAGGCGTTCAAGCTATGGACTTACGGAATCAGGAGGCACTACGATTAATCAAACCATATCGGTAGTAACACCGAAAGCATTATCTGAAAAAGAACTAGCGAGAGAGTTTAAGAACTTATCTCAAAAACTAGCAATGGAGTATTAAGGAGGGACTATGGAACTAACCTATATTAATTCGGATGGAGAAAGCCTAACCCTAAGACATAGGAAGCCATATTTTTTAGAGAAATTAGATGGTACTGGGAGCATTCGTAATACCGTTACAACCTTTAAAGCACCGGAACAAGATGGCGCTTTTTATGTTTCTTCCACACTTGATATGAGAAACATCACCATTGAGGGGACTATTTTGGCGGCAACAGCAGAGGAAGCCTATGAACTGCGTCAGAATTTCCTAAGGTTCTTTAGTCCGAAAAAGTCGGGATTGCTAACATTGAAAGAGAAACAGATTCCCTGTGTTTTAGAGGATGTTACTTTGCGCGTGTCTTTAAGAGAACGGATACCTAAATTCTTTTTAAGTTTACTTTGTCCCTCTCCATTTTTTGAAACCTTAAATGAAGTTCGAGAGGAGCTTGCTAACTGGAATGCATTACTTGAATTTCCTTTAGAGATACCAGAGGAAGGTATTGAGTTTGGCTTAAGACAGCCTAGTCAGATTATTACGGTTAAAAATGTGGGTGATGTACCATGTGGATGTGAAATTATCTTTAAAGCTACGGGTCCTGTGACAAATCCAGAGCTTTTGCACATGGATACAGGTGAATTCATTCGAATTCTCACCTCAATGAGCCAGGGAGATGAGTTTCGTATCTATACACATTTTGCAGGGAAAAGGGTAATAAGCAAGATTAATAATGTAGAGAGTAATGCCTTTTATCTATTAGATACGGATTCAAATTTCTTTCAACTCACACCGGGAAAAAACAACCTTCGTTATGATGCAGAGGTCAATTTAGAACTGTTGGATGTTTATATCTATTACCGTCCACAATTTCTGGGGGTATAGCGTATGGAACTATATGTCTTTAATCAAAACCGTGCTTTAATTGGCATCGTTGAGTCCTTTGAATATCTAAGGTGGACTAGGAGGTATTCTCAGTGTGGTGCTTTCGAATTAAAAGCGATCGCTTCTCCTGAGAATACAACATTACTCCAAGTAGGGAATTACATCTGGAAGAATAACGATGAAGAAGCTGGATTAATTGAATATTTACAGTTATCTCAGATCGATAAGGAGATGATTACGGTTAGTGGAAGGTTTGCTACTGTTTTACTTGGCAGGAGAATCATATGGAGTACAGAAAAATTAGATGCTGATTTTTCCATCTGTATTGGTCAGCTGATTAACAATCATGTGATATCACCGCTTGATCCAGACCGCCAAATCAGTAATATAAACTTTTCCTCACCGTTTCTAAACATCCCTGTGAAACAACAAATATCCTATAGCAATCTGCTAGATAAAATACAGGAGCTATGTGATGCGGCTTCTGTCGGTATTAAGACCGTGTTTCAACCAAAGACAGGGAATCTCACTGTAACACTATATATTGGAGCACCATCTCAAGCGGTATTTTCAAAGGAGTATGAGAATCTTTTAGACCAGACCTTCACCAAAAATACAGCCAACTATGTCAATACAGTTAAGATTGGTGGAGAAGGAGAGGGTGAGGATGGGCGCTACTTTGTCTATATTACAAATGAGGAAGGTGAAAACCGTAGAGAAGCCTTTGTGGACGCTAAGGATCTTCGCATGGAAGATTTTCCAGTAGATTATGAGGAAGCCTTACTGTTTCGAGGGCAGACGAGATTGGCTGAACTAGCTATGTCAAATTACTTTGATGTGACCATTAATAACCACAGCAATTTAGTCTATAAAGAGGATTATGACCTTGGTCAAGTAGTTCAAGTCATCTCAAAAAAATGGGGTGTATCCATGATGGCACGAATCGTAGAAATAGAAGAAAGCTATGATGCGGATGGACAGAGTATTCGTGTTACTTTTGGCAAAGCCGAGTTGACCATCGCACAAAAAATAAAAGCGGATTTTAGTCATGTTCAAACAACACTTGGTGCTTCAACTGGAATTCAGGAGCTGATGGAAAAATCAAATAATTGGAATAACCTACAACGATTTGCTGGTGGAGTCATGATAAGTTCGGCTAAACTTGCGGCAAATACATCAACAGCAGGAGGTAATGATCCTACGCAGCCAAAATACTGTCATGTGGCAAGGGTAGTAATCAACGGAGCCTTTAATCGTATCTCATTTAAGTTTGATTACTTTGGTACTGGCACCACTCCCAAAATAGGAACCATCGAAGGATATGTTTATTCAACATCATCCTTTTCTACCTTTTCCATTCAGTCCTTTGTTCAGGCTTATGTAAAGGATAAAAGTCCATTTTTACCAACGGATCTAAAGATTGTGAAGTCTACTAGTCCAACACGAGCCATATGGGATATTTATGTTTGGCTTTCTGATTATGGAACGGTGTATATCAATGGCTTATATTCTCTTACGGAATCCGGTGATTTAATCGTAGATCCAAGGGATGGAGCATTGCTACCTTTGGTTAATCTTCCAACCGTATCAAGCACCTTTTTATATAACAGTGAGACATTTACGGTTTCTGCTGTTGATAATGGAATCGTTCGCACCTCTCCATTTAGTGAGACGGGAGAATTGAATGCGATTATATTACCCAACCGTGATATTAGCCTTACGTCAGAGAATAATCCATTACAGATTGGTGCATCAAGTGGAGTCAATATGGTTTTTGATGGTAACGAGATAATGACCAGGAACAATGGCTCACCATCACCGTTATATCTGAATTTAGATGGAGGACCCGTGTGCGTAAATGGTACTGCAGCAACTGGTATTGTTTATGGTGGCGATACTGGATGGCAATTTGTTCAGGATGGGGATTTTCAAAATGGTTTTAGTGTTTACACGAGTGGTACCGCACAGCGTCCTCGATATCGAAGAGTTGGTCTTACGGTTAACTTATTTGGTGCATGTTCCCCACCTGCTGGGGCAACCATCAATTCCGCTTCTGCGACTACCATGTTTACATTACCAGAAGGCTTTCGACCACCCTATGATTTTCGAACCTTATGTCAGGGTTCGAGTACAAATAAATGGCTGTTTGTAATAAATGCAAATGGACAATGTACCGCAGCTCGTTATGGTACGGATACCTACCCACCAAGCATTACAGGAAATGAATGGCTTCCGTTTAGTGTTTGCTTTTTAGTGGACCCAGTGTAACCAACATTGATAAAGGAGTGGATTTGAAATGGAGAAGAGTGGATTTTTTAATTCCTCGGGAGGAGACCGCGTGTATGATGCGACTGACTTTGCTACCTATTTTGGAAGCCTGGTCTCTAACGGGATTTTTTATACAGATACTTCAAACTTAATGGTAGCACCTGTTTCGGGGATGACAGTTAGTATAGCAACGGGAAGTGCTTGGATTAACGGATATCGATATGAAAATACAGATGCCCTTAATAAGACGTTAACAACTGCAAACGGGTCGTTTCCAAGAATTGACCGAATTGTTGTCCGGTGGAGTTTGCTTGAGCGTAGTATCATAGTAGCAGTACTAACTGGAACAGCAGCTGCTACACCAACTGCTCCAACACTAACCAGAAATAGTGATGTGTACGAACTTTGCCTTGCTGAGATCTTGGTTCCACAGGCGGCTACATCCATCGTAGTAGGAAACATAACAGATACAAGGTTAAATTCTGCTCTTTGCGGGACAGTAAATTCCTTGGTAACCGCCGTGTATGAGTGAGGTGAAGATGTATGGCAACTTATCAAGCTACGAATGCCTGTACTTGGCGTGATGGAAGCTATATTCCTTCCACCACAGATAACATTCGTCAAGGGGTGTATGAATCCTATGGTCAGTGTGTAGGAGTTATGATTTTTAATCTAAATACAATAAGAAACCAATACAAAGACTACTATCCAACAAGTGCTACTCTTGAGCTTACACGTTTAGCGGGTGGTTCTTGGGGCAGTGACCGAACAATGACATTGTATGCAGGAAATCAGTCGGGTATCCCTTCTGTAAACTCATCAACGAATGTCGTGGCTCCACGTCCTAGTAAAGTGACCTCTGGATACAACTATATGGTATCAGCGGGACTGGGAGATAAAGAGTTTCACATTGCAACGGCTTTAATTGATTCCATTGGAAGTGGTGCGAGTAATTGCCTCTTTATGGATGGTGGTTCTAGTACGGTAAACTATATATCCTTTACAGGAAGAAACGATCTTACCAAGGTTGTTCTTAACGTTACTTGGGAAAGCCGAACAACAGGCGCTGGAGCACCAACTTCTTGTTTGGTAAACCAAACCATTGCAGAAGGCAATGTAACGCTATCCTGGAGTGGAGCAAAGGCGGGTACGAATAATGCTATCACATCCTATGAAATACAATATAGTGAATCGACAAACAATAGCACTTGGAGTAGTTGGACAGCATTAACCACGATAACCTCATCAGCGACCAGTGGGAGTTTATCGGTTGCTCCCCCAACAACAAGAGGAAATTTCCGTAGGTTTCGTGTTCGGACACGGGGAGCTGCTGGTAGCTCCTATTATTCTACTTGGAAGGTTTCTACTAACTCGGTACGAAAGAATACCCTACCATCCGCTCCTAGTGCAGCAGTAGCCACTCCGGAAGTCTATAGCAATGAAATCATAACACTTATATGGTCTGGAGCAACAGGAGGTAGCAGTTCTATTAAAGGATATCGAATATTAAGCCGGACTTCTACCGATAACAGCACTTGGAGTACTTGGGAAGAACTTACTACATTAAACTTGAATGCTAGTAGTGGTAGTTACCAGCCAATGGTTTCTCATATTTCAGGAGTTTATACACAGTTTGCTATTGTCACCATGGATACCTTAAATGCTACTTCTACGATGAAGTTAAGTAACGTTATTTATTGCAATAACACAGCCTGTGTTGAACCGTCCGTATTTGCATTAAATACAACAGTAGCAGAAAACACGGTGGTGCTTTCATGGAGTGGGGCGGCTGGAGGAGCTGGTAATACTCTTATAGGTTTTGAGATTCAGTACAGCGATTCCACGGATAATAGTAACTGGGGAGAGTGGATGAACCTAGCTACCTTTTCCTATTTAACATCAAGTGGATCGATAAGCACCAATCCAGCTAACACACGTGGTGATTATCGAAGGTTTCGAATTCGAACGCTTGGAGCTGCAGGAGAGTTATATTACTCACCTTGGAAGGTTTCTTCCAATACCGTAAGAAAGAATATATTAGCAACACCACCCACAAGTCTTGCCGTTTCCCCTACTTTATATGAGACACCAATCGTTACCCTAGCTTGGAGCGGAACAATCGCTGGAACCAGTCCGATTAAAAACTATATAATCCAGCGTAGTACCTCCTATATGGAAAACCCGCTATGGTCATCGTTTGAAACCGTTGCAACCATTAATTCTAGTGATACTGGCGGGAGTTATACATTAGAAGCTGCAAATAGCCCCGGGACGGCTTCCAGGTATCGTATTGGTGTAACAGATACCTTGGATGCAATTTCTTCCTATGTGGTCAGTAATACGATACGAAAGAATAGTAGACCAGAGGCACCTACCGTTGTTTGTCCGATGCCGGGAAGTTCTACTTATCATACCACACCGAACTTTTTAATTACTACAGGGATAGAACCGGATGGCCAAACGCAGATAGTAGAAGTAAAGATAGATAATGGAGCGTGGTATAATACGGTGGATCATCCAGAAAAATTTTCTACCAATGGTTATCTTGGAAATCGAGTGAACACTATTTTCCAAACAGATGCTTTAGCAGTGGGGAGCCACAATGTTACATTTCGAAGCCTAGATAGTGATTTGATGTCATCAAGTCCAGAGGCAACGCTCACATTTTCTGTTCTTCCATCGCCATTTGAAACAATCATGCCAAATGTAACACACGTGAAAGCATCCCATATCCAAGCTCTTAGAGTTGCAACGAATACGATTCGTCAGTTCCATCACATGACACCTATTACTTGGGGTGAGGGGATTATGGCTGGAAGGACAGCAATCAATCGGTGGCAAGTTCATATCGTGGAGATTCGAACAGCACTTGAACCTGTGATTGCTATGATCAATGACTTTGATGCTTCTACTACCTTTGATATTCCAACAATAGCATGGCTACCAATGGGGTCTGGACGTCCAAGAGCGGATGTCATGCAACAGTTACAAGATTTAATAATAATTCTATAGTAGCATTTTGCGTCCCACTTTACGGGTCGCTATTTTTATAATTTTGGAGAGGAGGTTTTGATGATGAAGGATATTTGGAATTGGGTGCAAGTTATATTCACAGCAATTGGTGGCTTTTGTGGTTGGTTCCTAGGTGGCTTTGATGGGTTTTTATACGCATTGGTTGTGCTGATGGTGGCAGATTATATCACAGGAGTTATGTGTGCGATTGTTGATAAGAAATTATCCAGTGAGATTGGGTTCAAAGGCATCTTTAAGAAGGTGCTCATTTTTATTATGGTCGGTATTGGCCATATCATTGATATTAATCTAATCGGAGAGGGTAGTACAATAAGGACAGCAGTTATTTTCTTCTATTGCTCCAATGAGGGCATCTCTATGTTAGAAAATGCTGGACACTTAGGTCTTCCGATACCACAGAAATTAAAAGATATCCTAGCGCAATTACATGACTAAGGGGAGGATAAAAAGTGAACCTACACAAACTGATTTTAACAAAGAATGCTTGTTATAAAGTAGGTAAAACCATTAATCCAAAAGGGATTATGGTACATTCAACTGGTGCAAGTAATCCATGGCTTATGAGATACATTGCTCCAGATGACGGACTGCTTGGTAAGGATCGATACAATAACCATTGGAATCAAGATAAACCAGGAGGAAAGCAAGTATGTGTTCATGCCTTCATTGGTAAATTAGCAGATGGATCGATAGCCACCTACCAAACATTACCGTGGAACCATCGTGGGTGGCATTGTAGTAGTGGGTGGAAAGGGTCTGGTAATGACACACATATCAGCTTTGAGATTTGTGAGGATAACTTAACCGATAGATCATACTTTCGTAAGGTGTTTAAGGAGGCAGTAGAGCTTTGCGTGTATCTTTGTAAGCTATATGGTCTGAATGAAAATAATATCATCTGTCACAGTGAAGGATATAAACTTGGTATAGCCAGTAACCATGCAGATGTGATGCACTGGTTTCCAAGACATGGTGAGACCATGGACTCTTTTAGAAATGCAGTAAAAGATGGGCTTATGGCAGAAGAGGAGAAGGAAGAAAAGAAATACTACCGGGTTCAGGTCGGTGCTTTTACTTCTAAATCTAATGCTGAAGTCTTGCTAGTCAAAGCTAAGAAGGCAGGATTTGTTGACGCTTATATAAAATATATTTGATTACATTAACACCCGAGGAGTTAATTAAAACACTTCGGGTTATTTTTATGCTCTTTAGGGAGACAATTGTAAAGCCTTACTAATTATCGACGGATTATTCAACATATAGTAGATTTTTTTTGTACAATAGCGTATCATTATGTGTTAAAATAATAGCAGTAATAATGGTATCTCGTAAATTTAAAATTTTGCTGTGGGGGTTAAATATGGATGAACATAAAATTATTAGTCTAATCAAAGCTTCGGGGCATTTGCCACAAATACCGAAAGACTTCGGTGAAATATTAAAAATGCTTTTAGAACCTGTTGAATATAATATAGACCAATGTGTTGAGAATTTCTCACGTTTTCCTCAATTAGAAGTTGTTCTGATACAGGTACTGAATTATAATTCTAAATTAAATCGTGAAATAAAGACGGTTAAAGATGCTATAAACTATTTGGGAGCTAAAAATGCAAAAATCATAGCAATATCTTATGTTACAAGATTGTTATTACCAGATAATAAGGGAAGATCAAAGCTCTTCAAAAATAACAAATATTGGAAACATTGTATTGGAACATCACTTGCTGCCTATTTGATCACAGATGAAACTAAATTATGTAATAAAGATAAAATGTTTACCTATGGATTAATTCATGATATTGGAATAACGGTATTGGATATTTGTTTGCCAGATTATTTAGATAAAATTTATGAGTTACAACTAAAAGGAATACATCAAATTGTAGCAGAAAAAATAGTTCTAAATGGATTAACGCACGCAGAGGTTGGTATGTGGATATGTAAAGAATGGGGCTTACCCGATGAAATAGTAGAAGTGGTTGGTTTTCATCATTCGCCATTGCTTGCAGAAAAATATGTAGATGAAGTTAAAATAATGCATTTGGCTGATTCTATCAGTACAAATTACTATGAAAAATTATTAGGTAATGATACTACTTTCATTTATGCTGAAAAAATAATGGAAGCATTAAATGTTGATAATGTATTTATTGATAATATTATAAAGAAACTGCCATCTGAAATTGGTAAATTGAGTAGAAGGATTATATTGTAATTCCTATTACAATAAATTCAATAAATTAGTGTTTCGCCACGTGGAGACCGTTTCTCTGCTAGAAGCACAGTAAAAGTGAGACTTCAGATATTCATATAGAAGAAGAGAAGCAAGAAAAGAAAGCCAACGCTGAAACAATACTTTCCAAGGTCAAGGCTGCTGGATTTGACGATGCAAGCATTAAAATAGAATAGTCTACTGTTAAAGCCGCTGGGTGATTTATTTCACTTGGCGGCTATTTCTTTTGTGAAAATTTCCGTCCAAATCAATAATTTCTGTCCTTAGGAAGTTAGAGGGATAATTCCTCAACGATTGGAGGTGCTATTTCAATGACGAAAGAACAGAAATTACAAATAGCAAAATTACGTGCTGATGGGTATGGATATATTAGGATTGCTCAAACACTTGGTATCTCAGTAAACACAATAAAGTCATTTTGCAGAAGAAACCAGTTAACAGGCAAGACAACAGTGGATATACCAAAAGTGCAAGAGCAAGTAGCTGAAGGTAAGCATTTTTGCAAGTGCTGTGGTGTTTCTATAGAACAGAACCAAGGAAGGAAAGAGAAAAAGTTCTGCTCAGACAAGTGCAGAATGGAGTGGTGGAACAACAATCTTGATAAGGTAAAGCGAAAAGCTGTGTATGAATTTACTTGTCCTCACTGTAAAACGCAATTCAAAGTCTATGGCAATTCCCGTAGGAAGTATTGTAGCCATGAATGCTATGTGGCTGACCGATTTGGAGGTGGCCGGGATGAGTGAAGATCAATTTAGAAATGAAAAGCTCTATCAGACCACAATGAGTGTTGCTAGATCAATGCTAGAAAACGGTATGATATCCGAGGAGGATTATCATGAATTTGATACAATTATGCTAAAGAAATATCGCCCAATTTTCGGCACATTATTCTCTGACATTCACTTGAATTAGTAGGCCTTTAGAGTGATATATAGTGTTGGAAAGGAGTCGATGCTATGCGAAAAATCAGCAAAATAGGAGCAGCTATACCGAAGCTAAAACCAAAGAAAAAGGTGGCTGCTTATGCCAGAGTATCCAAAGATACAGAAGTGCTTTTACATTCCTTTTCAGCACAGATTAGTTACTATAGCACTTTAATACAAAAAAATCCGGAATGGACTTATGTTGGTGTTTACGCTGATGAAGGAATTACTGGTACCAATACAGAAAAACGTGACGATTTCAAGCGTCTTGTTGCAGACTGCGACGCAGGAAAAATCGACATAGTGCTTACAAAGTCAATAAGCAGATTTGCAAGAAATACGGTAGACCTCTTGGAAACAGTTCGTCATCTGAGAGACATTGGAGTAGAGGTGCGATTTGAAAGAGAAAACATCAGCTCTATGAGTGGGGATGGCGAATTATTGCTGACCATTCTGGCATCCTTTGCACAAGAAGAAAGCAGAAGTATGTCTGAGAACATAAAATGGGCCATCAAAAAGGGGTTTGAAAAAGGAGAACCTCATTCAGCGAGCAGAGCCTTTGGTTATGAATGGGACGGTGACCAATACATAATTGTTCCCGATGAAGCTGAAGCAGTTAGGTTTATTTTTGAGCAATACCTTGCTGGCACTTCAACACTTCAGTTACCAAAGCTACTTAACAAAAAAGGGGTTGTGGGTATAAACGGAAATCCACTAACGAGGGCATCCATCAAAGATCTACTACAAAATGAGATTTACATTGGAAACCTAGTGTTGCAGAAAAGCTACTCACCCAAGATACGAAAGAAAACTCTGAATTATGGAGAACTACCGAAGTATCGTGTGGAGGAAGCACACGAACCAATTATCAGTAAAGAACTATTCGAGGAAGTGGAGAGAGCTCGTGTGGAGCGTGGCAAAACAGCACCAAATAAAAACAAGCAGATTACTTGCTTTACTGGTAAAGTCCAATGTGGCAAATGCAGATACAAATGTAGCCGCCGGAACATTACTCACAGTAAAACAACAGAAAGAAGTTCTTATAAGAGATGGACATGCAATGCTCGGGAAACCAAGGGAATCAAATTCTGTGATTTACATCCGGTCGATGAGGATTTGCTTCGGACAGCTTCAGCACATATATTAGGAAATAAGGAGTTGGATGAAGAACGATTTCAAAAGGAAATTGATAGGATCCTAGTTTTCGATGGTAGGATAGAATTCTACTTTAAGAATGGAAAGATTAAGAAATGGGAAAGGGATTATTCCTCAATGCCGAGGGGAAGAACATGCTTTACAGGAAAGATTAGATGTGGCAAATGCGGATCCAAATGTATTAGAAATCCGATTGCTCACAGCAAAACAACTATCCGGGAATATTACGAGAGGTGGACTTGTGACGGCCAGAGAAAGCATAAAATGGCTTATTGTGACCTGAAATCATTAAATGAGGATGAGCTAAGAATGGCTACGGTAGCCTTGCTAGGAGATAAGGCAAATTACGAAGTGAGGTTCATCCAAGAGGTGGAAGAAGTCATCCTTTTTGACGACAAAGCAAAATTTAATTTCAAAGATGGGAGGAAACTAGAATGGCAAAGAGAGTAACCACAATTCCGGCTACCATAAGCAGAGTTACTGCTCAGCCGATTGGTAACGCAAGGAAACGAAGAGTGGCGGGATATGCTAGAGTATCAACAGAACTTGAAGAGCAACAAACCAGTTATGAGGCTCAGATGGATTATTATTCGAACTACATCCAAAGCAGAGATGATTGGGTCTTTGTAGGAATGTATAGCGATGAAGGTATCTCAGCTACAAGCACTGCCCGTCGTGAAGGATTTAAACAGATGGTGGAAGATGCTTTAGAAGGAAAGATTGATCTTATCATAATGTTATTCGGCATTTTACCTGATCTAGATTTCTTCTATTTCATGCAAATAAAAAGAAGGTACTGAATAAAAGATTCTGTTGCATTTTGCGTCAGA
>NZ_JBNPXH010000019.1:0-61017 GCF_050433395.1 Anaerotaenia torta | reverse complement strand
ATACCAAAACCAGACGGTTTCATGCTATTTTTATGCCAGTTATTATTGAATTTTCAAGGTGCATAGGCACTTATTCAAGTGCGAAGTTTGAGTAACTTACCCTTAATGCCAACACTTGATGTGATCAATAATCCTAGATGGAAGGGCAAAAACACAATATATAAACCCAGCGTAATGGATCGAATTTATATCATGGATAATTGGTTTGATACATCATTGTTATCCGTAAGGATTTTTGGAACAGATGTTTCGGCTGAAAACAATCTTTCGGCAAGTGACCACTATGGAGTAATTGCAGAAATAAACTTCCGCAAATAAAATGTAATACTACAAAGACATAATCGAAACATTGCAGTCCATAATGGACGGACATTTATTAAATGATTATATGAATTTTCGAGAATCAAATCGCTAATCATAATATTTTCCAGGAAATTGCTTCTTTTCCAAGTCCTTCAGATTATCCGGCAAATGATAGCTTTTCAGATGATTGAAGCTCTCCAGCTTCACATTTCCAAGATAATCAGCCGAAAAAGTAATCTCATCGTTGCCAATGGTATCATGAGGCCCCAGGTATGGATTTGATGTGAAAGTAACATAATACGTACGGCCATCCGCTGAAACTTTTTTGACAAAGACACTATAATAATTTACAATTGGAGAAATCGTATAGTATCCATCATAAAAATTATCCGAGGCCTCCATGATTTCTGTCAAGTAAGTATTCACCAGCAACTGATTATACTGGTCTTTCATATTAGGGGACAGCATGGCAGCAGTCGTCCCATCGTAACGATCCGTTTTCCCATATAGAACACAAATAAGAATTAAGTCAAAGAATAGTATTAATATTATTAATTTCTTTCTATTTTCCTTCATCCGTCCAAGCAAATCTATCCCCCCTGTGGTTAATTATATGGGGGATAGACCGCTTTAGACTTTTTTATCCTCTTGTAAGCCACTATTCTACCATCTTGTCATATTCATCCGCATGACCTATACTAATTCTTTATTTCATTAATCAGCCATTGTCTCAGCCCATTCAAATCCTCTTCTTTATATTCGAGTCCCTTCTCACCACAATACCATTCCCTTATGGCATGGTCAATCACATACCGGAAGCTCTCCGGCGCATAATCCCGTGCCCAGATACCTCCGTCATACTTGGATAAAATCCTCTTCTCTTTCTTATAAGACAAAATCCGCCCAAGAATTAAGATATTGCTTGAAAAATATTTCGGATCATATGCTCTAAAATCATATTCATCAATATCATTGCTGATGGATCGCCAGAAATCCTCCTCCGGCACAACAGGAAAAGCCTCTTTCACAGGCTTTCCATAAATACAAATGCCGCTTTGATTGGTGAGATGTACATGACAGGCGATATCCCCATCACAAAAATCCTCGTCCACAAGAAAGCTTTCTTTTATCTTGCCGCTCAGCAGCTCTTGATAATGCCCGGTCCAGGCATTGCTGTAATGGAATTGGCAGGATGTCGGATGCTTCCAGGGCTTAAGATCCTTTGTCCAGATGGCGGACATTTCAAGAGACGCCGGCCTGTTGTCCGCTTCAATTATATCCCGGGCTATCCGGAGCCGTTCCTCCCTGCTGATATGCCTGTCACACAGGATCAGCAAGTCGATATCGCTCACCCCTTCTACGAAACAGTTTAACACAATAGAGCCATGTATATAAATGCCTGTCACCGTTTTTCCCATACAATTCAGCCAAATATCCTTTACTTGTCTGATCTGCTCCTTAACCTCTGCGGAAAGGGTCTTGTCATTTTGAAATTCCATATCCTATTCTCCTATAAAATACTTCTCTACACTTCCTTTGCATAGTCTTTATCATAGGATTCCTTTATCCAGGAAATGAAGACCTCCAGCTCCCAGTGATATCTGTGGATACTCGCCTTCTTCTCATAGCCGATTTTCTGGTAAAAGGTCTGATCCCCTCCCAGCATTCCCGTGCATTCAGGAAATATCTCCTTTACCCTATTAGCAGCTTCATGCAGAATTGCCGTGGCAATTCCCTTTCTTCTCTCCCACCACACAACAGCCAGCGGCTCCAGCTCACAATACGGCATCTTCTCATCACACCACAGGATTGCCATGGCAACCGGCCGTTTTTGCGCATCCAGAACGCACAGATCCAGCTCCTTTCTATGATGCTTCATCTTCCGCAAATCATGGAATGCCTGCTCTCCATGCTCACAGGCATAATCATCGCCGCCATAGCCAAAGGACAGCCGATGGGTATTGGAAAGATAAAAATCCGGAGTTGTATTGGCATCCGCAAAGGTATAGCCCTCAGGAAGCTTCACCGGGAACGGCTCTTCTCCAAAGGGAAGGATATAGAGCTCTTCCTCCCGATCCTCCTTGCAAAAGCCTGCCTGCAGAACCATTTCCTTTAACACCTTGTTCCATTCCGGCACACACAGGTTCACATACCGGGTTAAGCGGTCTTCCTTGATCCCTGCGGCATATGTTTTTGCAAACCTTATCATCTCCGCCAGAAGCTCCCTGTCTTCCCCCCGTTCCTTCGAATCAAACAGGAAGAATGCGTCTCCGCCGTGATTTCCTTCATTGATAACACAGGCCGCCACTTTCCCGCCCTCTCTGTAGACGCCCACCGTATGCTCCCATGCATGATAATGCCCGGTGAAGGCCGGGTGCAGCCCTTTGGAAAATTCATGGCGGCTCAATCCCCAGATCGGATATTCCCATTGATACGAGGCCAGAGCCATCTCTTCAATCTCATCAAAATCTTCTTCCTTATAAAAATTAAATTCATAACGCATATTCTTCTTCCTCCCCATACCTGAAGCTTTATGCAGTAATTCTACCATTTTCACCGGCCTGGATAAATGTCATAAATAATTATACTTGTTTATGACATCAAAAGGAAGCCCTTGCTTAACTCTCCAGAATGCATTAAAATAAACAGGTCCGAACCATATCAACGATTCATTCCATGGGGGTTATGAAATAAATGAAGATCGAAAAAATCAATTCCAGAAACGCAGCATATCAGAAATTTGAAGTATTGAAAACAAATAGAAACAAGAGATATAAATATCAGGAATTCCTGGTAGAAGGTGTCCGAAATATCAATGAAGCCGTCAAAAACAACTGGACGATTCAAGCCTTCCTGTATTGCAAGGAGCTGTCCTTATCCGATTGGGCGAAGGGATTATTAAGCTCCGTCAAAACGGAACTAAACTATGAGCTGTCCTTGCCGTTAATGAGAGAACTTAGCGGAAAAGAAGACACCTCAGAATTATTGGCCATTATAAAAATGAAGGAAGATAACCTGGATGAATTAAGCTTCTCCGACAATCCCATTCTGGCATTGTTTGACCGGCCTTCCAATAAGGGCAACCTGGGAACCATAATCCGCTCCTGCGATTCCCTGGGCGTGGAAGCGCTTTTCGTCACAGGACATTCGGTAGACCTGTATGATCCTGATGTGATAACCTCCTCCATGGGTTCCTTTTTCAATATGAGGGTGATTCGTGTTCCGGAAAATCAGAAGATTTTTGATTTCCTGGGTGAAATGAAGAAGAGATATCCCACCTTCCAATCCATCGGAACCACCGCCCACAAGGAGCATCCCTTGTATCATCTGGATCTGACTAAGCCCACCCTGTTTATGATCGGCAACGAAACGGACGGCTTATGCCATGCCTTCCAGGAAGCCTGCGATATCCTGGGCACTATTCCGATGGCGGAATCCTCCTATGCTTCTTCCTTTAATGTAGGCTGTGCGGCAACCGTCATGTTTTACGAGGCTTACCGGCAAAGATTCCAATATAATTAAACCACGCAGGGCCGCTGCAAAATGGATTTAACCTCGTATATCTATGATCCCTTTCCCCTGTATCAAAACATATCCTGGAGAAGTATCACAATATATCACGGCAAAAATTCATTCTGCAACGGCCCTTATCATGCAATTCCAAACTATTCTCTTATCCTTAACTGTAAATGATTCTTCTAACCGTATCAAACGCCAATCCATATGCCTCAGATATCTGGGAAATGGATTTCCCGGCCTTATACTTCCTTTTCATATCATTATTTCTCTGCAAATAATAGGTACGGGAGCCGCTTTTTTCACCCCATCTCTTCTGTCTGTTGCCATGGGGGACATAAAGCAAATCCCCTTTTACATATCCTTGAATTTCCTTTAATAATTCTTCCGGTAATACATCTGCTGCATTTATATATTTCATTGATATCCGCTCCTTATTTATCATAATCAAATAAAGGCAGAATAAGCAGATAATGTATCCCTCCCATCCCATGCAGAAATGGCTTACATTATCGTTATTCTGCATGGGATAAGGCTTTGTTGTTGTGATGTTTTCTTGACATGATGTGCTTCGTAATACTCACCTCCCGGTCAACCAGGTATAAACCCTTGTTTCGTTTATACCATTATAGCATTCTTGCTCTGTCTGCTGCAACCAGTTTGTTTCCTTAGGGCTATAATCCCTTGCCTAACGTACCATAATGCATTAAAATGAATTAAAATGAATTATTGCTATTGACTCTGACGTCGTGTCGCACTTTATAATCCTTACTATAAAGAAGGAGGGTGCTATGAAAGAACTAAAGACTATCACTCAGGTGACCAAGCTATTCGGAGTATCCACAAGAACACTCCGTTACTATGAACAGATTGGATTATTGCAAAGCCAGCGGATGGAGGACTATTCCTATCGGGTATATGACGAAAACGCCTGCCTGCGTTTGAAACAAATCCTTGTTTTACGCAAGCTGCGCATTTCCCTGAAGCAGATTGCCATTCTTCTGGGCAATCACAGTACCTTGCAGGCCATCGAGGTGTTTATGGAAAACATCAGTGAGCTGGATGCTGAAATCGGCTCGCTGTCAACCATCCGGGACATTCTCAATCGGTTTGTGGAGGAGCTGCGCACCAGGTCAGGCGTCAGCTTAAACTCCGATCTATTGAATGATACTGCCATACTCTCCATGATCGCTCCCCTTTCTTTAACAAAGATTAATTTTAAGGAGGACACTGCCATGAACGAGTTAAACCAGGCAAATGAACAATTAAACAGATTGTCTGACCGGGATGTGCGCATCGTATATCTGCCCCCGGCAGCCGTAGCAGCATACCAGTATGTCGGAGATGACCCAGAGATGCATGTGGGCCAGGTACTTGGCCGATTTGTGCGGGAAAGTGATCTGATTCATGTGAAGCCCGACGTCAGGCACTATGGATTTAACGCTCCTAATCCTGTCGATGAAACGAATTATCACGGCTATGAAATGTGGGTAACGGTTCCAGAAGACATGCCCATCCCCGAACCGCTGATCAGAAAGCAGTTTGAGGGAGGCTTATATGCCGCGTATATGATTCCCTTCGGAGCCTTTGAGGAGTGGGGACGCCTTGCCGAATGGGTGCAGAACAGCAAAGCATATGAATACCGAGGAGACTGGAACCATGAAAATATGTTCGGATGGCTGGAGGAGCATTTGAATTATGTGAATCATGCCCTGCAGGAGAATAGTGAACCAGAGGGAATGCAATTAGATTTGCTGATTCCCATAAGAGAAAAAAATCCTGCCCCCGGTGCCTGACACCACAAAGCGAGGTGGGCCCTAAAGATCAGATCTTTAGGGCCCACCTCGCTTTGTGGTGTCAGGCACCGGTTCTATTGGCGCATTGCAAACTGTTTGGGTGTAATTCCAAAATACTTCTTAAACAGACGAATAAAATAAGCATCGTTCTTGTATCCCGCAAGACCTGTGACCTCTATAACAGTTTTCCCTTGTTTCAGCAGTTCTTTTGAAAAAAGCAATCTTTTTGAAGTGATATATTGGTTTAGTGTCAAGCCGGTTTCTTTTTTAAAGAGCTCGCAAAGATATGATTTATTGATATAAAAGTGCTCTGACAAGCGTTCTATGGATAATTCGCTGCCAATATTGCGGTTTATATATTGGAGAATGGAATGAATTCTGGCGCTTGTCCTTTTGACAACGGTCTCCGACTTGCTTCTTGACTTGCAAGCGGTTGTGAGAAAAAGCAGCAGTTCACACAGCTTCAGCTTGATATAGACCGTATTTCCCTCATAGTCACCATTGACATGACAAAGAACGTCTTCCAGCAATGCGGTCACTTCGATAATCTCATCGCAGGTAAGGGACAGCCTGTTTTTCAAATGCTTCATCGCATCGCTGTAGAGATACATCAAATCCCCTTCCGGGAACAGGCCGGTAACTTGGTGGGGATCAAATAAAATGATGTAGCGCTCGTATTCCAGATCCTTCGGAACAAAATTTTTATGCAGGTCCGTATCATTAAAGAAGAACAGATCACCGCTCCTGGCCTCATGTATAGCATCATTGACAAAAAAACGGTTGCCTCCCGATACGGATAGATTCAATTCATAATAGTTGTGAAAGTGAGCGGAGGACATTGACCAGTTCTTCGTCGTGCTATGGCCAAATCTGATCTTCGGCCCTTCCGGTATGCTTTCAAATAAGGCATCCATATCTTTCATCCCCCACTCCCGACAAAAAGTATACTTTTAACGATTATATCATAAGTATTTACTTTTTATCAATGATATTATACTGGTATAACACCATTGATAAAAAGCAGGTACTGCAATAGAATAAAGAGGGGAAGAACATGAAGAAATTAATCGCATTATATGCTTCAAGCCGCTATTGGAATGATGAAACGGAGTGGAAGGCTGCCCGCGTAGCTTTAGCAGCGCAGATGAGGGACATTTCCTCAGAAAACGTGCTGATTACAACCAGGGAAGATGCAGCCCGAATGCCTGAAGCCGACCGCCTGGCAAAGGAAGGGATCCTGGTTCATGAGGTTCGTCCCGGGGTTATTGCTACCGATATGACCAGCGGAGTGAAGGAAAAGTATGACAAGCTCATTGAGGACGGCGCCTTCCACGTACAAAAACTTTAAGGAGGCGGCAGCAATGCGTCTATTTATTGCAGAGGATGTACAAAGAATCTGGGATTGTTATTCACAGGAACAGGTGGGAGGCTGCCCGGTTATTAACCATACTGAACTTTATACGAATCCTGAAAAGTATGTTGATACAGAGTTTATTTTTTCAACATGGGGAATGATCCGACTGAACCGGGATGAGGTTGCAACGTATTTTCCCAATCTGAAAGCGGTTTTTTATGCCGCAGGCACTGTGAGCGGCTTTGCCCAGCCATTTATAGAGAACGGAGTCCGTGTTTTCAGTGCGTGGAGCGCCAATGCCATACCGGTGGCTGAGTATACTGCCGCGCAAATAATATTGGCCAACAAGGGTTTTTACCAGCTTCACCAACGTTATAAAGAATCCGGCCTTATGGCGGCAAGACAATATGGAGATACCTTTCCCGGCAATTACGGGACAAAAGTAGGACTGATTGGCACAGGGCAGATCAGCCGGCATATCATCAAGCTCCTTCAACCATATAAGCTGGATATCTATGTGACAAGCGATTATCTTACCGAAGAAGACGCCAGGAAACTGGGCGTCACACTGTCTGACCTTGATTATATTTTTGAGAACTGCCAGACCATTTCGAACCATCTGGCAAATAAACCCGAAACCGTTGGTTTGCTCAACGAAGCCTATTTTTCAAAAATGAAAGCCAACGCCACCTTCATCAATACAGGCAGAGGAGCCCAGGTAGAAGAAGCCGCACTGATCAGGGCTATGAAGGAAGAACCTCGAAGAACCGCCCTCCTAGACGTGACAGATCCGAAAGAACCCTTAGATCCTGATGATCCCATCTGGGAGGTTCCCAACATCATCATCACACCGCACAGAGCAGGATCCATGACGGAAGAAATAAGAAGAATGGGCGCTTACATGCTGGACGAGTATAAACGCTTGATTCAAGGGGAAGAACCGCTGTATGAGATAACCCTTGATCTCCTCAGAAAACTGGCTTAAGGGGCTAGGGCACTATTTCAGGAGGCTCTGTATCTTAAACAAACGAAAGGAATGGATTTGGAAATGATCGGATTGACATCAGTTACTTTTAGAAACCTGAATTATAAGGAAATCATCCAACTGTGTGCAGACAATGGAATCAAGGCCATAGAATGGGGCGGCGACATTCATGTTCCTGTAGGCGAGTTCGAACTCGCCGCTGAAGTAGGGGCTTTGACTAGAAGAAACGGCATCAGCACTTATTCCTACGGCAGCTATTATCGCCTCGGGGAAAGCCGGCAGCCGGAAAACGACTTTGAAGCGGTCGTAAAAACAGCAGCCTCCCTTGGGTGCTCCCTTGTCCGAATATGGGCAGGCAGCACGGACGGGGATTGCAACCTGGAAGAAACCATCTCGGACAATATGGAGGAGCTTCGAAGGATCTGTCCGATTGCCGCCGGATATCAGATAAAAATCGGGCTGGAGTACCATAGGAATACCCTCACCGAAACGAAGGAAGTGACCAGAAGACTCCTGGATGAAACCGGTGCGGATAATCTCTATACCTATTGGCAGATGAATCCGGACATCTCTCACGAAGAAAGACTTGAAGAAATTGAGCTGCTGAAGGATAAGATCTGTAATATCCATGCCTTCTACCTTGAGAAATCCGGAGAAAAACCGGCAAAGGATGTCAGATGCTCCTTAAAAAAAGGCATGCCTTATTGGAGCGAATACTGGAAGCTGATAAAGCCCCTCGGCTGTAATCTGATCATTGAATTTGTCAAGGATGACCGCATCCAACAGCTTGCCGAGGATGTTGAGTCCCTTCGGATCTTGCAGAACTCAGACATAGCGCAGCGTTCCAATACAATGGGGAGTGGTTCATTATGACCTTAGCAGTCAATACCTATGTATATGATGCGGTCGTGGTCGGAAGCGGATGTGCAGGCTTTAACGCCGCGGACAGTCTTTATGACATGGGGGTGGTAAACATCTGCCTTATAACGGAAGGAATCAAAAAAGGGACTTCCCGCAACACCGGCAGTGACAAACAGACTTATTATAAATTATCCCTCTCGTCAAGCGGCAGCGCCAACCTTCAGGAGTGGCAGTATGGACTGGCTTCGGTCAAATTCCGCTGGAACGTGTCCGGAACCTATCAACAGGTTCTTCCCAGATACTACTCTGTTGATGCGGAAGGAGTGGAACGGGAATTCCTTTTTGATTCCCATCTCTCAGAAAAAGATGTTATGGAGCGGGTATTTCTGAAAGGGTGTCAATGGCCCTTTGATGTCAATAAGCTCGGCGGTTCTTCGGATATAGACATGCTGGTCTACCATGAGACCGAATTTTTGGGAAGAAAGGTGTATATGGACTTTCGGAAGAATCCCATGCACCTGGATGAAGCCTTCCAGGCGTTGCCGGATGAAGCCTTTACCTATCTCAAAAACTCGGGAGCTCTTTTTGGAACACCCATCGAACGGCTTGAAAAAATGAATCCAAAGGCTATCGAACTCTATCGCAGTCACAATATTGACCTCTATAAAGAACCTCTGGAGGTCAAGGTTTGCGCTCAGCATCAGAATGGCGGCAGAGATTGACGAAGCGATATCCGGTTATTTTGACAGGTATGATTTTTCTGCCGGCAGCAGCTTGATTACGGTTTTCAAGGACTATGACATGTTAATTATGCAGCGGGCGGTATTGTCCGCCATGATAGAAAGCGGAGAAAAACTCGGCAGCAGGGGATCCGGTTATGTAAGCTGCGGCGGCGATGTGTGCCATCATAGCTGCAATACTGAGCAGGATAACGGGCACTTCGAATCAGGTCAGGGCAAATCAAAACAAACAAAGAATGCAAAGCTCGTTACTTACCTGAAGAACGGCGCCTTTGTCAGTGAGCTTGCGGATGTGAAGCCGATCCCCGACAGCAATCAGTGGTTTGAAACGGTCTGGGCGGAGCATCTGAAAAGATAGCTCCCGCAAGAAGTCATAGAGAGTGAACTATATTGTCAGGAGGATGAGCAATGAATCTGCAGGAAATTAAAGAAGCATTACTATATGGTGACCAGAACATTCAACATAGTTCCGCCTTGTTTGCTGAAGGCAGAGATCCCGGGAAATGGAGGGAAATCCGGGAGAGCTCCTATTACAAAGAGGAGCTGCAGGCAATTAGGAATGCCGGAGAGAGATATCTCCGGGAACCAATTCATTCTCTTCGCTTTTCAGACTATAAGATATTTGACACCACGGGATCGCGGAAAGAATACCAGAAGGAATATTTCAGCCACCGCGGAAGGCTCAATGCTTTTGCCATCTTAGCCCTGGCATACGGCGAAGATAAGTACCTATCCGCCCTGGAGGATGCTATTTGGGCAATTTGCGACGAATATTCCTGGTGCCTGCCCGCGTGTATGGACGGACAAAGCATTGCTGTTATACAAAAGAGCAATGCACCTGAGCCTTGGAACGATAAAATTAATAAAAATATTAGGGAACACGATAAAATTGTAGATCTGTTTGCTGCTGAAACCTCCTATACATTGTCGGAAATATGCTCCCTGCTTGAGCACAGGCTGGCTCCTCTGGTCGTCCACAGAGCAAGGAAGCTGATTCTGGAAAGAGTTCTTGAGCCATACTGTGAGATCAATTCCATGTTTTGGTGGGAGACCTGTACCAACAACTGGGCCGCCGTCTGCGCCGGTTCCGTAGGCGCCGCTGCCCTATACCTAATTAAGGATAGTATGGTCTTAACACCAGTCCTGCTTAAGCTTCTCAATGCCCTGAAGTCTTTCCTCAGCGGATATGAGGAGGATGGAGCCTGCACCGAAGGACTTGGCTACTGGAATTATGGCTTCGGCTTCTATGTCTATTTTGCAGAGCTGTTAAGACAGCGGACAGCGGGAAGAATTGATCTGATGCAGGGAGAAAAGGTGAAAGCGATTGCCCTCTTCCAGCAAAAATGCTTACTGGGCGGAAACAGTGTTGTCAGTTTTTCCGACGGCGCCATTTATTCCAATTTCAACCCCGGGCTTACAAATTATCTGAAAAACCGCTTTGAGGAAGTGGAGATCCCGGACATCAGCTATCGCAGCGGATTTTCCGATGACCCCTGCTATCGTTGGGCTGCTGACAGCCGTAATTTGATATGGAGTCACGCTGCTATGAAGGGCAGCCAATTAACGGATGCCTCCTACTATCTTAAGGACGCAGGATGGCTGATTTCCCGTAAAAAAACAGATAACAGCCTGTTTGTTTTCGCCGCGAAAGGAGGGCATAACGGTGAGTCTCATAACCATAACGATATCGGCAGTTTTATTCTTAATATTAACGGAGATTCCATCCTAACCGATCTCGGAGCAGGAGAATACACAAAACAGTATTTCGGACCGGAACGCTATGATTATCTGTGCAATAGTTCCCGGGGCCATTCCGTGCCCATCATTGATGGAACGTACCAGGGCGCAGGAACAGAATATGCGGCCCGTATTCTTGAGCAAGCTTCTTCAGAAGACGGAGATGTTTTTACTTTAGATATCGCAAAAGCATACCCGGATAACAATCTGATATCCCTTACCCGTAATTTTGCGTTCCGGAAAGGGATACAGCCAGTCATGGTTTTAAAAGATACCTATGTTTTTGGAAATGAACCTGCGGCTGTGATAGAACGTTTTGTCACATTACAGGAACCAAAGCTGCTGCAGCCGGGCAAAGTACAAATCAGCGCTGCCGGCGGAAGTATTATTTTAACCTACGACCCCAATAAGCTGGACTTCAGCATAGAAAAGGATGTTTTCCTGAATCACGGATTAATCGCTCAGGATGTATACTTCGTGGATTTAAAAGCAGAGCAGCTTAAGAAGAAGTTCACTGCTGAGATCAGTTTTGAACTGAAGGATATATCGTGAAAGAATGAATATTTATATTGGCAACCGGGTTTACTGATCATGTATCAGGGCAGGACTATGTCTTGCTCTGATTTTTTGGGCAAACAAGAAAATTTAAATAAATATTCATTTCATCCGCACATGGGATGTTATACAATCGTTATACATAGTGAAAGGAGGTCTCATATGTCCCTGGAGTTGGAAGACCAATACGACAAAATATACCGGTACTGCTACTTTAAAGTGAGGAATCAGGCAACTGCAGAGGATTTGACCCAGGAAACCTTCCTGCGCTATTTCACTCAGACCTCCTATGTAAACAAAGGAAAAGCCCTTGCTTACCTCTATGTGATCGCCAGGCACCTGTGCACCGATCATTTCCGCAAGCTTCCGGTTCTCCCGCTGAATGAGGAGTTTATCCCTTTGGGAGAGTTCCCTTCTTCCGGGGAGGTGAGCTCATCCCATACCCCCATCCCTTCTACCTCGCTTCCTGCGGCCGATGAATTTACCCGTCGGGAGACAAGTCTGGTCGTCAGGGAGGCGGTGGCTTCTTTGCCAAAGGAAGCTCAGGAGCTGCTGTTGCTTCACTATTCCAACGAGCTGGGTGTCGGCGAAATTGCCGCTGTTCTGGGCATTTCCCGCTTCAGTGTCCGCCGAAGGCTGAAGGCCGCCTTAAAACAATTAAAAGAATTACTCAGAGAGGAGGACTTTCTATGAATAAAAAACTTGAAAAAGCCCTGCAAACAGCTTTTGAAGCGCCGCCTCCGGCCCATAAGGAACGCTTCCTGAAACAGCTGCCCTTTCCTAAGATCACTTACGGAGAATTCTTATTTCGCCAGCTTCCCTATATTCGCAGGCGAGTATGGGCGGCTTCCGCTTTGATTATCCTGCTTGGCTGGGCCATTGCCTTCCGTTTTCCGATGTTCCGGCATTGGAATCCGGATGAAATAAAGATCTGGAGCCTTTCCGCCGCCCTTCCGTTTCTGGCGATGATCACCGTTACAGAGGTCTATCGTTCCGCCGCTTACCGCATGGCCGAGCTGGAAGGAAGCTGCCGGTTCAGTCTGCCGCAGATTGTTATGGCACGGATGAGCATTCTCGGAGCGGCAAACTCTGTTGTTTTGATCCTGCTGCTTATCTTTGCAAATCAAATATCGGTATACGGTCTGTTGCAGACCATTTGCTATTTAACGGTGCCCTATCTCATAGTCTGCGCCGTCTGCCTGTGGACGCTGAACCGGATGCACGGCCAGGACGGTGTCTACGCCTGCGCTGCCGCCACAGGACTCGTCAGTATACTCAGCATCTTCTCGGAAAGCATGACAGGGCTTCTTTATTCCGACGCCTGGCTGAAGGGCTGGCTGGCACTTTCCGTCTGCTGCCTGGGAGTGATCGGCTCTCAGATGCGCAAATTAGTCAAACAAATGGAGGATAGGCAATGGAACTTAAGCTTGACAGAATAACCAAACAATACGGAAGTAAAATAGCCTGCGACCGAATTACAATCTCTTTTGAAAAAGGGGTCCATGGGCTTCTTGGGGCAAACGGCGCGGGGAAGACCACACTGATGCGCATGATGTGCGGCGTGCTGACGCCGACCTCGGGAACCGTCCGGTTCAATGATATTGATGTCAGTCATGAAGATTACCGCGATGCGCTGGGATACCTGCCCCAGGATTTCGGATACTATCCCGAATTCACCGCACTGGATTTCATGCTTTACCTTGCGGCACTCAAAGGCTTGCCAAAACCAAGGGCAAGGGAAAGAGCGTGGGAGCTGCTGGAACAGGTCTCCCTTGAGAATATGGCGAAGAAGAAAATCAAGACCTTCTCCGGGGGAATGAAACAGCGGCTGGGAATCGCACAGTCCATGCTGAATGATCCCAGAATACTGATTTTAGATGAGCCCACCGCCGGGCTTGACCCCAAGGAGCGGGTGCGCTTCCGCAACCTGATCTCACGCCTTGGAACGGAGCGAATCGTATTGCTCTCGACTCATATTGTTTCCGATATAGAGCATATTGCAAATACCATCCTGATTATGAAAAACGGGCAGTTGATTCATCAGGGAACCCGGGATGAAATCATACAGACCATTGACGGCAAGGTATGGGAGTGTACCCTGCCCCAATCCGAAGCGGATCGTCTGTGCGAAAAATATCCGGTTATTAATCTCCGCCAGGAAGGTGCCGCGGAGATATTCCTGCGCCTGGTTTCCGAGGAAAAACCTTATGCTTCGGCCTTGGATGCACAAGCTACACTGGAGGATCTGTATTTATACTATTTTAGTGAGGTGAGTGAAAAATGAGTGAATTCCGGAGCTTAGTCCGCTTTGAATATAAGAAAATCTTAATGAGGAAGGGCTTTGTCCTCTCTCTTATCCTGGTTCTGCTTGTCATTCTGTTAAGCTGTTCCACCTCTGTCCTTGGGAATTACGGCATCAACAATGAGAGCAATTACGAAGGAATGAAGAAAGACCGTGCTTATGCGAGAGCCCTGTCGGGAAGAAAGCTGGATGCGGATCTGATCCTGGAAGCTGCCGGGGCTTATGCCCGGGTTCCGGGTTCCTCCAAGCGGTATAGCGATACGGAGGACTACCAGTCATATGCCAGACCCTATAGCAGTGTCTTCGGTTTAATGGGGATTTACAACAATTCAGGCTTTGGATTATCCGACATGCAGAATATGACCCCGGAACAGGCTCTCTCCTACTATGATATCCGGGAGGCGAAGCTGAAGAAAACTCTGGAGGGTTCGGTCATGAACCATAACTCCTTGCAGAAGCTGCTGCGGCTGGAGCAGAAGGTTCAAAAGCCCTTCGTTCTCGAGGCTGTGACCGGATATGAGAAATTTCTGGCTCTCATGTATACCGCCGGTTTTCTGATCGCCTTTGTTATTGCAGTCTGCCTTTCGCCCCTCTTTGCAGGGGAATATGCCAGCGGAACCGACCAGCTGATTCTTCCCTCCAAAAACGGAAAGCGCTCTCTGATCGCTGCAAAAATCCTGACCGGACTTTCCGCCGCCATACTTCTGTGCGCCCTTTTTTCCTTAACCCTGTATCTGGGCTGTATGATAATTTACGGCTTTGACGGTTTTACCGCACAGATCCAGCTTCTGCTGCCCATGTCCCCCTATCCCCTCACCATAGGGGGACTGACTCTGCTCCTCTTTGGCAGCACATTAGCGGGCAGCCTGCTGCTGGCGGCAATTACCATGCTTCTCTCCGCCCGGCTCAAATCCCCCTTCGGAGTCATCATTATCATGAGCATATTTATCATTGCCCCCATGTTCATCAGCATTCCTCCGGCCTATGACCTCCTGGATCAGCTCTTCAATCTGCTGCCCATGAATATGGTGACGATCTGGGGCATCACCTCCACCAACCTCTACGAGATACTGGGGCTGTCCCTGGAACCATACCTGTTCAGACCCATCTTCGCTGTCGTAATGACCATAGCACTGCTGCCATTTGCTTATAAAATCTTTAAAAATCATCAGGTGAGGTAACAGCAAGGGCTTATAAATACTTCAACCAACAGCGATGTATGCCCTTTCCTTGGTATACATCGCTATTCCCTGTTCACCATCCTGCATTATCCAATATTACATGACTGCTGCTATCTAATGTTTAATTAATATTTTCTTTTCAGGTTAAATATGTTACAATAATCCGGTAGCGCAAATAAGCACTTCGCGGTGTACGATGCAGTTATGGTGGTTCTCACAACTCATATTACAGGAAGATTTCATAATTAGGAAAAGAGGATGAAGGAACATGAAAAACAATCTATTTACAATAGGGCCGCTGACGGTTCATGGTTATGGCCTGATGATCGCCATCGGCGCCCTTGCCGCCTATCTTGTGACAGAATACCGGGCCAAAAAGAAGGGGATGCAATATGAGCTGGTCTTCAATCTTTTTATATGGTGTCTGGTGGGCGGCGTAATCGGCGCAAAGGTGCTTTATTGGATCACCCAGATGAAAGATATCATTGCCAATCCTGCTTTACTGCTGGATATCACCCACGGTTTTGTCGTGTATGGCGGTATTATCGGAGGCATCTTCTCCGGCTTCTTATTTACCCGGAAACACAAGCAGAATTTTCTCCAGTTCTTTGATGTGGTTATGCCCTCTATCGCTCTGGCACAGGGCTTTGGAAGACTGGGCTGTGTCCTGGCCGGCTGCTGCTATGGGCTGGAGACTTCAAGCCATTTCCATATCATTTTTCGTGAATCGGATTTCGCGCCCAATAATGTGTCTCTCATCCCTACCCAGCCCCTTTCAAGCGCGTTGAATTTCCTGCACTTTGCCATCCTTGTGCTGATATCGAAGAGAACCAAGGCGCACGGCCAGGTTGCGGGCTTTTATCTCATGTTCTACAGCGCCGGACGCTTTGTTATGGAATTCTTCCGGGGAGATCTGGAACGCGGAACAGTAGGGAATGTGTCAACCTCACAGTTCATTGCCATCTTCCTTTTCCTGATCGGTCTGGCTATGGTGATTGTCTTCGGTCTGCTCTCCCGCAGAACTGCTCTTTCCAGCGAAACGGGAACCAATGCCGATATATCTTCAGACGAAGAAACCGAATCGGAGGAATAAAGCACCGCGTCCTTGCGGAACGCCTTTTCTCCCAACGAACATAAAACAGGATGCCAAATAGCCGAAACTGTAAGCTATTTGGCATCCTTTCTTTCAGCAAAATAGTTCTAAGACTAAAAACAACGGAAGAAAAAGATTCTTCGCAGGCTGATCCGGTCAAATTCCCACCGGTTTCTTCTCCAACGGAAGCCCTGTACGAAATCCCTGCCCACAGAGGCGGGATAAAACCAAAATTCATCACCATTCACGAGCCAGATATAAGTGAAGCGGAACAAACACCCCCTCATACCCCTCTGTAATCTCTGGAGCTCATCCCCGCCGGGCCCCGGCCTTACCGGACCCGGTCCCCATGGTCCTGGTCTCCCCGGTCCCTGACCTCCCGGCCCTGGTCTCCCCGGCCCGCCAAAATTGCTTCTCCCCGCCTCCTCCGGCATTCCAGTCTGGCTGCGGTTCGGAGCCTCCGGAATAAAATTCGGCGGCGCGGATCTTGGCTGCCCATTCATCTGCTGCATCTGCGGCTGTCCGTTTACCTGCCGTGTTTCATTCGTAGGCGGAGATATCAATCCTCCCTGTTCCATCGATTGCCTTGGTATATATTCGTACTTCCCATTATTGCCTCTATCATGATTAAACTGATTATACAAGCCGCCTGCTCCTTTCTGCGCAATAACTTATACATTATTCTATGAAGCTCACATGTAAAAAGTTATGCGAAAAAGGAGTTTCTCCCGGTATTAGAATTCTTTTTTCAGATACAGGCGGACGGATATGGTATAGGACACTGCCAGGGCAAAGAGCAGAAGAAGGGGCAGCAGTACATATGCATTGTCCATGAGTCTGTACCCTATATTAATCAGTTCCCCCGATATGGTGATTCTACCATCCTTTACTGCGTTGCTCATCAAGAAGAAGATCGCAAAGGGAATGATATAAATCATAAAAAAGATTAATCTTGCCTTTTCCACTCCCAGCTTAGTAATAAACGGAATGGTAATACTATAAAACAGGATGACAATAGCCGCACCGATCCAACACCCCATTACTCCCGATGCAATCTGCTCATTCCCGATGATAGCATTCAATACTATCGTAAGCACGGTTCCTACTGCAGAACCAATCAAGGTCAAAAAAATCATAATTGCATATTTACCGCGGATAATATCCTCTCTCGAAACCGGCATGGTGAGCGCATAGATATCCCATTTTGCCGCTTCATCGGAAGAATAGGCATTCAGAGTCAGCATTGCGATCAGCACCGTAAATAAACTGGAGAAAAAGCTGGGATCCTTGGAGGTAAAAGCCATAATCACATATAATAATGCCGCCGTCGAAAAAATTTTAATATTCTTCTTTAAATTTACAAAATCCTTGATTACTAACCCTATCATTTCTACAGCTCCTTTCCTTTGCTGATGAACAGCATGATCTCCTCAATAGAGGTTCTTTCCACCTGGTACTGGCGGTAGTGCTTCACAAATTCACCCTTCTTTTTTATCATAACCTCCGCCCCAAAATTATTCTCGCGAATGCCCACCACATAATTCCGGTCAATTCCGGGGACATCCTCCCTGCGGCAGTGAATAACCCCATATTGATAAATCAGCTCATCCTTACTCTCGCTGAATACAATTCTTCCTTTATGGATAAAGGTTACATAGTCCGCAATCTTCTCGATATCACTTATAATATGGGAGGACAATAATATGGTGTGATCCTCCTCCTGTATGAATTCCAGAAAGAGATCAAGAATCTCGTCCCGAACCATGGGGTCAAGCCCGCTGGTGGCTTCATCCAGAATCAACAGTCTGGCATGATGGGATAATGCGATAGCAATGGACAGCTTCATCTTCATTCCTCTGGAGAAATCCTTGACTGACTTCTTTTCAGGCAGTTCAAACCTCTTGACGTACTGTTCGAATACCTTAGAATCCCAGTTGGGATAAATATTCTTCATAATTAAACCCGTGCCGGCAACATTCAGATTATCATGGAGGCTGCTTCCGTCAAATACCACCCCCATGGATGCCTTCACCTCTTTCGGAAGTCCTGCCGCCGGATGGCCGAGAACTGTAATCTCTCCTTCGTCGATATGAATCAAATCCAGGATTGCTTTAATGGTCGTCGTCTTACCGGCTCCGTTCTCTCCCACAAAGCCCATAATAACTCCCTTCGGCACACGAAAGCTGATGCTGTCCAGAGTGAAATCCCGGTATCGTTTGGTCAGCCCTCTAACTGCGATTGCGTCCGATCCGCTTCCGCCTTCCATACCCGTTCCTGCTCCGTTTCTTCCTTGTCTGTCTGTTCCTGTCATATCTATTCCTCCTCATATATCATTCTGGTTATCTCCTGAAGCTCACTTAAAGCAATTCCTCCGGCCTTTGCTCCTGCCACCGCTTTGGTAATATGCTCTTCCACAATCCGAAGCTGTTCTTCCCGGACAAATTCTACATTCTTCTCCGCTACGAAGCTGCCCTTCCCTACTACTGTATAAATGAAACCATCCCGCTCCAGATCCTCGTAGGCCCGCTTCGTGGTGATCACGCTGATGCGAAGCTCCTTCGCCAGCATCCGCATGGAGGGCAGTATGCTTCCTGCCTCCAGTTCACCATTAATGACCATCTGCTTTATCTGTGAGGTGATCTGCTCATAGATCGGCCTGTCACTGGAATTACTGATCAGTATATTCATTCCAACCCTCCCTTATGGTATCTTATCTTCTTCTATTTTTACGTTGGCCCAAATAAGAATCTGCTGTGTTTCCTGCATCCATCCTGTTTCCTTGCATTTTCTATAATGTTATGGTGTATATCTTATATATACACACTATAAACTCATATACACAGTAATGTCAAGCTTTTTTATAAAATATTCAAAAAATAATGGTTCTATAATAAATAAAGCGCCTTTCAATTATCATCGAAAAGCGCCTCATTTATTATCCATTATACTATATTATCAAATCATCATACTTTGAATTTCTGAACCTCATCTACCAGGTTATCTGCATTATCCTTCAGCTTCGCTGCCGATTTGCTCAGTGATTCCACAGAACCTAACTGATCGGCAGAGGTCTGGTTTACATTATTCGAGGATGCTGCAATCTCCTCCAGTACCGCCGATATATTTTCAATCGCTGCCAGAGTGCTGACTCTGGCCTCCTCAATATTGGCAACATTATCCGTGATATGCTTAAGAAATACAACCAGGCTTTCCACACTTTCACTGATATTCTGATAGGAAGCTGTGGTATTCTTAACCGCATTCTCCTGGAGCTGCAATACCCGTTCCGACTTACGAGCCGTCTCCGCTACGGATTTGGTATCCTCCTGGATGCTGCCGATGATCTTCTTAATATCATTCACAGAATTCTTGGACTGTTCCGCAAGGGTTCTGATCTCACTGGCAACCACGGCAAAGCCCATACCATGCTCCCCTGCCCTGGCCGCTTCGATGGAAGCATTCAAGGATAGCAGATTGGTCTGATTCGCAATGTCACTGATCACATTGATGATCTTATGAATGGTGGAGGATTTCTCTGCCAGCCGCTCAACATCCTTAATAATCCCGGTGGTAATCAGGGTGGTGGATTTCGTCTGATCGTTCAGCTCCTTAGAAACAACGGTACCAGCCTCAACACTCTTTCTGGTGATATCGGCAATCTGGCCGATTTCCTTAGTATTCTCACCCACCACTTCAATCTTCTGGGACAAGCTGTCCATCTGAACCAGACATTCTTCCGCATCCCTTGCTTGCTGGTTAATTCCCTGTTCAATCTCGTTCATTGCGGAAGCAATATCCTCCGAGGACTTCAGGAATGCCTCCGATGTTCTGGATACATTGGCCGAGGACTCCGACACCTCGCCGCTCAGCTCCTTCACCTGCTGTATCAGATCCTTCATATTCGCAAAGGTCAGTTGAATCTCGTCAATCAGAATGTTAAACTCATCCTTGCGCTTAGAATTGAATTGAACCGTAAGATCCCCCTTCGCCGCAAGTTTAAGCTTATCAATGATTCTCTTGATCGTCAGGTCTATTCCGGCGGTCAGCCACACAACGATCAGCGTAGCCAGCACCAGCGCGACAATAACAATGATAACCGTAAGATCCTTAATGCTGTCTGCCTGGCTTGTAATGACAGCCTTGGGCATCAGGGCGCAGAGCATGGCTCCGGTATCACCGATCTTGGTATAGAGGAATAAGTACTCCGCCCCTCTGTATTCCACGTATTTCGAGCCCTGAACCGCTTCTCCCTTCCGGGCATCCTGATAAAAGGACTCATTGTAGAATACCGGCTCTGACAACAGCGCCTCCAAATCTATTCCGGGATCCTGCTTCTTCAGGGAAACATCAATGAGCTCCCTGCCATCCGGCGTAACGAAGCCCAGGTATCCGCTCTTATCAAATTCCAGGCCCGCCATAATATCCATAACTGCCTTGGCTTTAATTTCGATAATCAGTACCGCATCCACACCTACAAAATTACGAACCAGACGCATGGAATAGTCATCGGACTTGGAATTCAGCAGTGCATCCAGCTCAGCGTCCTGTCCGTCCCACAAAAGCTTGTTCCGGTTATTCTTTAGAAATTCTCCTGCCTCGGTTTCCTTAATACTGGCAAGAATCCCTTCCTTATAGTAACTCCCTGCGCTGGTAATGGGAGTTACCACATCTGACAGCATGTACACATTCTGGATAAACTCATCTGTTATCTGCTTGGCGGTAAGAGAACTGGTTATGGTTCTCCGGGTAGTATTCGCCTCCACGATATCGCTCAGATTCATAAAATATTTCGTAATCACGCTATCGTTGACATACTGTATCGAGGTTGCCTCCACCGACGCAAAACCAAAGCGCAGGAACTTGCCGGTCATGTTAATAGCATCCGCCGTTGCCTTCTCATAGCTGTTCTGCATTCCCTGAGACGCCTTGGAAAAGGATACAATTCCCAGAATGATAATAAATGCAATGGGCACCAGGAAGGAACCTACCAGTTTAAAACGAATCGTAGAGAAAAAATTAAGCTTGGCTGCATGTTCCATCAGCTCCTTCTTGTCCTTCTCTATCCTTATCTTTGTCTCCTCCGCCTTTTTCTTCTTCCCCTTTACTAAATCCGCTCCTTTCGTTAGCAATTTGCTAAAGTGGTTATCATCCGTCCTTTTCATATTTTCCTCCAGAGTTCTTATATTGTTTTTATAAACCTAAGCTGCAGTTTCTATATGGTTATTATATCATTTTAATCCACAATTTACTAGATAATAATACAAGTTAAGGAACTTTCTGAGGCTAAATTCATATAATCTGAATTCCTGTATCACAATTCTCGTTTCCGGTACAATAATTTGATAAAAACCGAAATAAATACGGGCAGCACCTTTTCACACTTTTACCCTGGAATGTATTTTAAAATGGCACAGAAGTGTCCTCGGGGCATTCTTCTGTGCCATTCTCAAATCTTTCCTTTGATGTCCATGCCGTACGAAAATCAGGTTTTCGTGATCTGACATACTGTAAATCCCAGTTTTTGCTCCGCATATTCAACGATAGCCGTCAGGGAAGCCTCCACATCGGCCACGCTTCCGTTCACCAGGAGGGTTCCGCTCACCCGGTCCACATCCCCCAGGGATACCCCGGAGGTCTTCAACGCAATGTCCCCTGCAATAATTGCTGTCTCTCCGGGACTCATGGTTACAATTCCGATTGCCGAGCGTCCTCCGGCTTCCCTCCGCTCCATCCCTACCTTTCCATACAAGCTGTTGTCAGGATTGGCTATGACATGAGCCAGAGTGATCTGTTTTCCCGGAACGATCTCCTGTATAATTCTCAGTTTTTCTTCTTTGGACATTCTTTCTTCCATGGATATTCCCTCCAGATATACGGACTCATAGTTTATATACAGGCGGCGGTCCCGTCAGGCCTCTCACCGATGGTTTTCTGACTTTCTGCACTAGCCTCCGATCTGACCCTTCAAACCGGTTTCCAGGACAACCTGCAGCAGCTCCTCCATGTATTCATTAGCGGGAGGTTCAATGTGGGCCATAGTATATTCCCTTCCCAGCCCCTGGTATTTATCCTGCCCCAGACGGTGATAAGGCAGCAGATGCAGCTCTCTGGCCCCAGACTTACTCTCCATGGGAAGCCATCCTCCCGGAAGGGAGGCGGCATACTCTGCAATCGCCTTAATCTCCTGTTTCGTATGATTAAATCCGGGCACCACCGGTATCCGGATGGTCAGATTGGCACCTGATTCCGCTATTTTCCTTGCATTTTCAAGAATTAAGCCGTTGGGCCTGCCGGTGAATTCCTCATGCTTCCGGCTGTCCATATGCTTGATGTCCAGCAGGAAATAATCCAGATACGGAAGATATTCCTTAAGGACATCCCAGTTCGCATAGCCGGAGCTTTCTATCGCGGTGCTGATGCCTTCTTCCTGGCAGGCACGAAGCAATGCCATGGCAAATTCAGGCTGGCATAACGCCTCTCCCCCGGACAGGGTTACTCCTCCTCCCGATCTGCGGTAGTAGGAGTAATCCTTGCGGATCTCTCCCAGGATCTCCCCGACGGTCACATCCCTTCCAACCACCTTGGATCTGCCCGGCGTATCCTGGAGCTGCATCGTCTGTATCTCATATTCCTGTGACTCCGGGTTGCAGCACCACCGGCACCTCAGCCTGCAGCCCTTCAGGAAAATGATAGTCCGTATTCCCGGTCCGTCATGGATGGAGTACCTCTGTATGTCAAATATTCTTCCTGTTATTTCATCAGGTACAGGATAAGCAGTTTGCAGCTTACCATTGTTTTCCTTCATCGTTTTCCTCTCCCTGCCTCTTAATGCTGCTCCGTTCTTTCAATAATATCATCCTGCAAGGACCTGGACAGCGAGGTGAATATGGCGCTGTAGCCCGCCACGCGAACCACCAGGTTCTTATAATTCTGAGGATTTTTCTGAGCATCCAGCAGCGTGTCGCGGCTGACTACATTAAATTGCATGTGGCTTCCCTTCTGGTCAAAATAAGTCCGCAGCAGGGCAACAAAATTCTCCAGTCCCTTGACCCCGCTCAACGCGGAAGGATGGAACTTCATGTTAAACAGCGTACCATTGGAGGCAATCCCATGATCCAGCTTCGATACGGAGTTACATGCCGCTGTCGGTCCCAGCTTATCTCTTCCCGATGCCGGAGATACACCGTCCGCAATGGGTTTGCGCGCCAGTCTTCCGTCAGGGGTCGCTCCGGTCTGGGCTCCCAGGGGCACATTGGCAGATACGGGATATAACCCGGCCTGGTACTGTCCGCCCCTGGGATTCCGATAGGTTTCCATGGGCTTCGTATAAGTGTAGGCCGCCTCTCTTGCCAGCTCATCCACCTCGGCAACATCATTTCCAAACTTTGGTTGCTCATTGATCAGCTCCAGAATCTCTTCATAGCGCTGCCGTTCCTTCTCACTCATACCGCCCAGCAATGCCTGGGTATAAATCCGGGCAACATCTGCTTCCGTAACCTTGTGTCCCGTCTTGCTCAGCTCTTTTACGATAACCTTCGTTACATCCTCCGCAACCGCCGGATCAATGCCCTTGCCGAAGTTCATCTCAAGAGCTTTTTTCAATTCCTTCATGGAAATCTTCTTCTCTTCAAATACCAGCTTCTTGATTACATAGAGGGAATCAGCCATATTGGCGATGCCAAAGCCCTGGGGTCCGGTAAAGTTATAGACCGCGCCGCCCTCTTGAACACTGGTGCCCCGTCCGATGCAATCCTCTATCATACAGGAGAGATAGGGCAGCGGACAGCGCTGGGCGTGAGCGGCATCAATGGAATTATCCGCATTGACCAGAAGCTCGATCATGTAATCCATCTGTTTCTGATAGGCGGCAAAGAATTCCTCATAAGAGCTCATCTTCTCCACATCCCCGGTAGATACGCCAAGGCGTACTCCCTGATCCATACCGTCGCTAAAGACCAGCTCCAGGGGCCTGCACATATTGAAAAATGCCGCGTCATGCCAGCCGTCGGTCTTCCCCGCCTTCTGGGGCTCCACACAGCCGATAATACAGTAATCCCTGGCATCCGCAAGGGACAGCCCCCGGTTCATAAGAGAGGGGATAATCACCTCGTCATTGTAATAGGCGGGCATACCCAGGCCAAGCCGGGTCAGCTTTGCAGCTTTTATAAAAAACTCATGAGGTGTCTTATTCCAGATCCTGACTGACAGGGAGGGCTGAGGAAGTCTCACATGCATGGAGGCCTCCAGACACATCATGGAAAGATCATTGGTTGCATCGATGCCCTGGACATCCTGTCCTCCGGCAATGAGATTCTGAAACAGGCTGTAGCCCGCGAAGCCCTCTGCAGACACTGCATCCCGAACCTTATTCAGATCATTTAACTTTACCCAGATACAGTCCATCAGCTCCTGGGCAAATTCCCTGGTCAGAACGCCGCTGTCCCTGTCCTTCTTGTAATAGGGATACATGTATTGGTCAAAACGTCCCGGAGAAATGGAATGGCCGCTGCTCTCTATCTGAAGCAGCATCTGTATAAACCAGAAGGACTGGCAGGCCTCATAGAAATTCCTTGCTCCCTTGGCCGGCACTCTGGTACAATTCTGGGCGATCTTCTCCAGCTCCTGTCTGCGGACCGCATCCTTGCAGACGGCTGCCTCTATCCGGGCGAGCTTCGCATACCGCAGGGCGTAATCCATTACCGCACGGCAGCTGATAATCACCGCCTCCAGGAAGGAGCTGCGCTTTGCATAGTCCATGTCCGATCCCTTCAGACGGGCCATGGCCTCTTCGGCTTCCTTTTGGATTCCCTCGTAGCCGACAGCCAGAACCTTGTCATAAGAAACACAAACATGCCCCACCCCGTTATAGAAATAATTTCCGGGTGTGAACACATTATGCTCCATGGCCAGCTTTGTCTCCGGCGTCATATAGAAGGTAGCCAGCTCGCTGGTGGTCTTGCCCTCCCAATACCGGTGCACTTCCTTCAGAGCCGCCTTTGTCTCCTCCGATATATAAAACGGATCGGCGCTTCGGGTTGCAAGAGTATCAAATTCCGCTTCCAGCCATGCAAAGGAAAATTCGGGGAAGGTCTGGCAGCCTCTGGGCGCTTTGGTAGCGCTTCCGACAATCAGCTCATCCTCGCGGATCGTAATCGGAATATTTTTCAAAATATGCTCAAAGGCCTTAGCACGGCGGATAATAACCGGTTCGCTCTCCGTGCTTTTATAGCTCTCGGTAATCAATATCGCACGGTCCGCTTCCACCTCCGGCATCTTTGCATACAATGCCTCTATTAATCTGTCAATTCTGGGACTCTTCACAATTTCCATATCATTATACTTCTCCATGACCGGCCTTCTCCTCCTGCATCAATTGATTCCTATTCTTTTTCTGCCTGTTCCCTGCTCTTCTTGTAGCAGCATTCAATGTTCATCGTGCTGAGCGCCTGCTTCCATTTCTGATCCGGCTCAATATCCGTCGCGATCACATCCAGCTCCGACAGATCCTCAATTCTGGTAAAGGAGATCCGGTCAAATTTAGAGCTGTCCACCGCCAGGATTTTCACATTGGCAGAGTCCATCATCAGCTTCTTGACCTGAGCCTCCATCTCGTTGGAATCCGTCATTCCTTTATCGATCTCAATTCCCTTGCAGGAAATGATGGTCTTATCCACATGGAAGGAGCGGATCATCTTCTCCGCCTGATAGCCAACCAGGGAAAGGGAGCCTTCCTTCACCATTCCGCCGGTGGAGAGAACCTTCCATCCCACCACATCGGACAGCTCCAGAAGTATCTCGACCGAATTGGTGATCACCGTCAGATTTTTCTTATGCTTCAGGTGCTTTGCGATATAAACCGCCGTAGAGCTGGAATCCATCATAATATGGTCGCCGTCCTGGATCAGAGTTTCCACCAGCTCGGCAATATCCTGTTTGCTTTGGACATTGGCTTTTTTTCTCACCGTGTAGGGGAGGTCCACATTAAAGCTTTCATTAATGATTGCTCCTCCGTAGGCTTTTTTTGCATAGCCCTCTTTCTCAAGCTTCTCCAGATCCCGGCGGATGGTCTCCTCTGTTACCTGGAATATCCGGGCCAAATCTCCCACCACCACCCTGCTCTCCTTCTGGAGCATAGCTAGAATCTGATTTCTTCTCTCAATCGCAAGCATCCTTCCACCTACCTTCTTTTATAGTAATATCCGCATGTTCTTGCGGGATATTTAATACCCATATGCTCTTACGGGATATTTATTACCCGCATGTTTCCTGCTGGATACTTATTACCCGCATATCTCCTACGGAATATTTCCCATATACCATCTATGAGGGATTTTACATTAATTACAGTGTGTTAAGTGTTCGTACCATGGCATTTTTTATACAGAGCAGCTATTCTATGCTTTACATGATGCTCCGGCACAGCTTGCTGTCCGGGTTGGCAATGACGGAAGAGTCAAGGAACATTGCATTCTCTCCGACTGCCGCTTTTGCTTTTGCAATCGCAGCTTCCACCGCGGCAATCTCCCCGGTAAGAAGCATATAGGATTTACCGCACATTCCTCTGGCGATACGGAGCTCGATCAGCTCCACTTCAGAGGTCTTCGCCGCTTCGTCGGCGGCAACAATGATGGAGGCTGCCGAAAATGTTTCCAAAATTCCAAGGGCGCGGATTTTATCAATCCGGGAAGTCCCATAGATTGCCGGAAATATCCCTTCGTGAGGATTGCCCAGCATGAAGCGGTCAATGAGCTGCTCCGGGAAAGTATGCTTCGACGCATCAATACAGGCGCTTACGGCGCTGAGCTCCCCGGTGAATAATACGATGTATTTGCCCGGGCACACGGTCTGCGCCTCGATCAACTCCACCTCCGCCGTCTTGCAGATTAAATCAGCCGCAAAGATACCCGAGGATACTGTTTTATATTCTACCATTCCGATTGCTTTACCCATAATGCACTAACGTCCTCTCGAAATAATGATAAATTGATCTTTGACCTCTAATATCTCACCGGATATCGGGGCATGCACCGGAAGGGACAGCTTGCCCTCCGCCGCGGCGGCAATCACCGCTCCCTGCTCCACCCGGTCATTCTTATGTACCACGGGAATCGCTGGAGCTCCGATGTGCTGGTTTAACATCACCTTCACCCGCTTCGGCTCCGCCTTCCCTTCCTCCAGGGGGGCATCGTGATTATATTCAGACAGGCCAAGTCTTGCCACCAGCCGTCCCATGGGCACCAGCCTGTGGGGCCGGGCGGTATTCACGCCCTTTAGCGGTATTCCCTTCGGTATGGCAATTCCCTTGCTTCGCAGGCCGTTCTTATATTCCGTAATCAGTGTTCTGGGAGCCAGGCCCTGGGGACAGGCAAAAAGCTCACAAACACCGCAGGAGCAGCAGAACATGGTATCCAGATAGGGACCCACATCCACCGTGCTGCAGCTGGTTGCCGCCCGCATGAACAAATGGGGGGTGATGGGCTGGCCCAGCAGATATCTGGGGCAGAGGTCGGAACACATCTCACACTGGCAGCAGGACGCCATGGCACGCTTCATATCAATGGAGGAATTGCTGAGCCTCTTCTGTATGATCTGGTGATCTGCCGGAAGTACAACGATGGCATTGGTGGTCTTGGTCACAGGGGTGTAGGCTCCCACGATGGTTCCTGTCATGGGGCCGCCCATGAGATAGGCGGGTTCCGCAATGGCTGGGCCGCCTGCCAGCTGCACCGCCTCATCCACCGATATTCCCACCGGAACCTTAACTGTAACGGGCCGTTTCACTGCACCGGTAATGGTCAGGTATTTGGCAGTAACCGGTGTTTTATGCCGGATTGCCTGATGTATATTCCATACGGTCTCCACATTGAAGACTACCACGCCCAATTCCAGCGGAATGCTTCCCGGAGGCACCACCTTGCCGAGGAGCTCATAAATCAGCACCACCTCGTCGCCCATGGGATACACTTCCGGCAACAGCCGGCATTCCAGCCCGGGAAAGGAGGAAAGGTTCGCTCTCACGGCTTCCTCTGTCCTTGTATAATTTCTCTTGATAGCAATTATCGTCTGCTTCACTTTCAGCGCTTCGGCGATTACGGACAGTGTCTCCATAATCTCATAAGCATATTTTTGCAGCAGCTGTCTGTGAACCTTTAATAAGGGCTCGCATTCCGCACAGTTCAGGATAATGGTCTCCGCCTTCTTATCCATCTTGGCATATGTCGGAAAGCCAGCCCCGCCTGCACCAACTACCGCGCTGTCTTTCACTATCCCCGTCAGTTCTATACTATCCATGACTTCTTACTCCAGTTCCGTTACATTATCAACAATTCCGACAATGGCTGCATCAATGGGTGAATCAACCCGGTTGGTGCCAATTCTGGCGGCACTTCCTTTGGCCACGATGACAACCTCCCCCACTCCCGCGCCCACATGGTCAACTGCTACAAACCTGCTTTTGCCGGGCTCCTGGGAGGCTCCCATGGAAGGGAAGGGTTCTACTATTAAAAACTTACAGCCCACCAGATTTTCATTTTTTCTTGTTGCTACAACAGTTCCTACAACCTTGCCTACAATCATGCGCTCACCTGCTCACTCTTCCTAGGGTTTATGCCTATGGGATTTATTTTATTACAGTTCAGTCGGTGGTGCCACAGCACCCTTTTTCTTGCCTTACCTTCGCGCGTTCAGGACGCTCCGCTTCACAAGATACGCTCAGACGGTCTGCGTAAAAGGGTGCTGTGGCACCACCGACTGAACTGTAATATTATTTTATGATAGTTACAGTATCTCCTGTAATAATATTCGCTGCATTCGCTTCATCCGTATCAAGATGCATTTCCAGGGTAAAGCTTTTATCTACCCGGATTAATACATGATTAAATACCGTTCCGCGTTCATTGTCCGCCTTCACGGACACGATCTGTCTGTCCTGTACTCCGGCCGCCTTCGCATCTGCGGGAGACATATGAATATGCCGCTTCGCAATGATGCAGCCTTCCTTGAGATAAACCACACCCTTGGGCCCTACTACGGCAATGGGTGCGGAGCCCTTGATGTCACCGGACTCTCTAATGGGCGCTTTCATGCCCAGCTTGATGGCGTCGGTAGAAGAGATTTCCACCTGGGAGCTGCTTCTGACCGGCCCGAGAATTCTTACGTTCTCCATGGCTCTGAGTTTCAAGCCTACAATGGTAACCGTCTCATTGGCGGCAAACTGTCCGCCCATTAATTCCTTCTTCCTGGTCAGCTCATAGCCCTTTCCAAAAAGAGTTTCCACATCCTCCTGTGTCAGATGGATATGCCTGGCAGATACGCCCACGGGCACAAGAAAGCCGGCATTTTGGAGGGCGTTCCCCTCTGTCTGCTTTACCGCCTCAATCACCAATTTTGTAATTCTTTCCATTGTCAACTCATCCAAGATATTCACCTGCACCTTTTTCATTTCTATTAACAAAAAATATAGCTTGTGTTTTGATGAAAGAAGAAAGAGGCTTGAAACAGGCACTGTCCGTACCTATTTCAAGGTTCTCTCCTTTTTACATGGGTCTATTCCAAAACTTATCCGTCGGGATTGCTCCCTTCATTTCCTGTTGTCGTACCCCTCTTATTTTAATGCGGGAAGGATCTTTTCAACATCGCTGTGGGGCCTGGGAATTACGTGGGTAGCTACTAATTCACCCAGCTTGGAGGCGCTGCTGGCGCCGGATTCTACCGCTGCCTTAACCGCGCCTACATCGCCGCGTACCATAACACTGACGAGACCGGAACCGATCTTCTCTGTTCCTACCAATACTACATTAGCTGCCTTTAACATGGCATCCGCTGCTTCAATTGCTGCTACCAGTCCTCTTGTTTCCACCATTCCTAATGCTTCCTGAGCCATTCTCTTTTCCTCCTTGATGATTCCTTTTTCAATATTTATTTCTGTGGTCTGGGAGTTCTCCCCGGACACAGCCGCTGCGCCGGACGGGGCGTCCTTCCTGCTTCTTCGGGCCGTTCCTCTTGCTGTCAGCTCTGCTGTCTCTTTCTTTGGTGCCTTCTTAGGTGAATCTATGCTTTTATTTTTCATTAGCTCGTTTAGATCAACCTGCTTCCTACTGTCAGCCATAATCAGCCTCCTACCTTCAGCCGGCTCGCACTGAGCTGAACCATTTTCACGGTTTCCTCATGGGGATTGGGGATAACCGCATGAACACAGGGCTTGAGGGAGCTTGCTGCCGCTGCCTCCACTGCTTCCGTTACCGCAGCCACGTCCCCCTGGATAATGACCGTAACCAGCCGGCCCCCCAGCTTCCGCTCCCAGGTAACGAATTCCACCTCAGCCGTCTTGCACATGGTGTCCAGGGCTTCAATGGCGGCGGTGACACTTTGAACTTCGATAAATCCTAAAGATTTCATCCGATAATCATGCCTTTCCGGTTAGTCGGATATTCGCAATCCGCTTCGCTGTTTGCTCATAACTTATAGCCGTGTAGCAGTTCGGATATTCGCAATCCGCTTCGCTACTTGCTCATAATTTCATAGCTGCATAGCAGCTATGAAATTAAATTCTGGGTAAGATCTTCTCGACATCTGCGTGGGGCCTGGGAATAACATGAACCGCTACCAGCTCGCCCAGCCTGGAAGCTGCGGCTGCACCTACCTCGGCGGCTGCCTTAACCGCGCCTACGTCGCCTCTGACCATTACAGTCACCAGACCGGAGCCGATCTTCTCGGTTCCTACCAATACAACCTCTGCTGCCTTTACCATTGCATCAGCAGCCTCAACCGCTGCGGTCAGACCTCTGGTCTCTACCATTCCTAATGCTTCCTGTGCCATAATTTTTATCCTCCTAATCAATTCTTGTTTTTATGTTAGTTTTTATCAAGACCGCTGATTTTCAGCAGCTTTTGAACATCCTGCTCCGGCTTGGCAATCACATGCTTTGTAATTACCCCGGAAATCTGATTTGCCGCAGCTTCTGCCGCCTCCACCGCCGCTCTTACATTATCCACCGTACCGCGGAACTTAATGGTAACAATGAGCGGAACCGGAAGGGCATCCGCGTTAGCCGGCTTGTTGCGGTCAAAAGGCTCCATTGCAACATCCGCTGCCTTACATCCCGCATCGCCCGCTACAAAAGCCGCAACCAGACCGTATACCTCAATCATACCAACCGCATGATCCATCCCTTACTCCTCCATTCTGACAAAATACTGCAAACCGTCACATTCGAAGCCTTAAAACTTATTCATTAACAACGGCAATCTTTAAGCCTTCCATCTTAAGGTTCGTAATATATCCATCATTGATTTTGTCCAGAGGATATTTGTGGGTGATTAACTTATTCATCGGTAGCCCGATACCTTTGGCTCTCTTTAAGAAATCAAAGGTGGTGGCATAATCCCTTAAGGTATATACCCAGGAGCCCACGGTTGTAATCTCCTTGGCGCAGATATCAAAATGCGGGTTGATGGTTGCATCTCCGCCGTTTATGAAGAAACCAAGCTCGCACAGTCCGCCGCCGTTGCGGATAAACTTATAGATATTGGAATGTCCCGCAGGTGAACCGGTGCACTGGAAAGCGAAGTCTGCCAGATGTCCGCCGAAGGCCTGGCTTACCGCATCCGTCAGTGCTTCAATTCCCTTGTGTTCCTTGAAGTTCGCTGTTCCTGTCGCGCCCATCTCCCTGGCAAAATCCAATCTCTTCTGTTCGCCGTCCACCGCAACAATATGCTCAATTCCCATGGTGCGAAGTACCGCGATGCAGATTAAACCGATGGGGCCGCAGCCCTGAACTACAACTCTGCTGTTAAAACGCAGAATTCCCGTAGTCTTCGCCCGTTCCACCGCATGGATCAGCACGGCACAGGGCTCAATCAGAATTCTGGAATCCAGATCCAGATCGCTGACATTGAACACCGTGGATCCGCCCCGAATTACAATGTAATCTGCAAACCAGCCGTTCAAATGGGTGTCGTCATCCGGTAACAGGCCATATACATCGGCACCGCCCACATTCTGCTTATTCAGATCGAACATGGTAATGTCGGGATTATCCTTGAAAATCATACAGGTCACTACCTTATCCCCTATCTGGAGAGGCTTTCCGGCACTGTCCCTGGTCACATTCTTTCCCATTTTAACGATCTCGCCGGTTCCCTCGTGTCCCAGCACTACCGGGATTAATCCAAAGGGATCTCTCTTGTACTCATGGGCATCGGTGCCGCAGATGCCGCAGCCTTCCACCTTGACCAGAATATCGTCGTCTCCCAGCTCCGGGATGGGGTATTCCTTCAGCTCGATCTTCTCCAGCCCGGTAAGCATTGCCACTCTGCTGGTTGCAGGAACCCCATGGCTTTTGGAAGAGGCCTGTGCGCCTGCGGGAACCTGCTTCAACTCCCGAAGCACTTGTTTTACTATATCTTCAATCTTCTCTGAACTGATATCCATTGCAATTACTCCTTCTTCATCTCAATTATCGGATACACAAGCTGTCGGACATAACGCAGCGTCTCTGCTTGGTAAAGGTACGGGCGGAGGTTAAGCCTTCTCCGGTACGGCTCGCTATGGTAAAGGTGCAGAAGCCTTCCCCGCCGAAGCCAAGAGCCGCATAGGAGGGAGCATTCTTTACAAAGATAGCCGTGTCAATTGCCTTGCCAAAACGGGTGAGATGATCCACATTCTTGGAATGCATATGGGCGGAATGACGGTTGCCATGCTCCAGCCATACCGCTTTTTCAATTGCGTCATCAATATCCCTGGCTCTGACAATTCCCAGTATCGGCATCATCAGTTCCTCCGCAATCAATGGATGCTCCTTCTCGCCTTCAAAAATAATGCAGCGGGTTCCTTCGGGAGCATCAATCCCAATCATGGAAAGCAGGGTCCGGGCATCCTTGCCGACACATTTCCGGTTCAGCTTATGGTCCTTTAGTACGGTTTCCGTCAGCCGGTCCTGTTCCTCCTTGTTGATCATGCAGCAGCCGTTTTCTCTTAAATAGTGGATTAATTCATCTACAATCTCACTTACAGCCACAATTTCCTTCTCCGCGATGCAGGGAAGATTATTGTCAAAGGTGGCTCCGTTCACGATATCCGCCGCCGCTTTCCTGATATCCGCCGTCTCATCCACCAGTACCGGCGGATTACCCGCACCGGCTCCGATTCCTCTCTTGCCGGAGGAAAGCACTGTGGTCACCACGCCCGGTCCGCCGGTTGCCGCAATCAGAGGAATGCTCTTATGCTTCAGCATAATATCGCTGGTAGTCATGGTGGGCTTAACCACCGATACCGCAATATTCTCCGGGCCTCCCGCTTCAATAGAAGCTTCATTTATCAGAGTTACCGCATAATTAGATACCTTAACTGCCGCAGGGTGGGGATTGAAGACTACTGTGTTGCCGCCCGCAATCATTCCTATGCTGTTGCAGAGTACGGTCTCGCTGGGGTTGGTGCAGGGAGTGATGGCTCCGATCACACCAAAGGGGCCCATCTCCACCAGGGTCAGTCCCCGGTCTCCCGACCAGGCCACGGTCGTAATGTCCTCCGTGCCGGGTGTTTTCTCAGCCAGAAGCTGGTGCTTTAAAATCTTGTCACCCACATTGCCCATTCCGGTCTCTTCCACCGCCATCTTCGCCATGACCGCAGCGTGCTCTCTGGTCTTCCTGCGGATATTGCTGATAATCTTTTCCCTGGCATCCATGGACAGTCTTTGCATTACCTTCTGTGCTTTGATCGCCGCTTCAATGGCATCATTCATATCCTCGAAGATGCCTAAGGCTCCTGCCGCCGGTGACGCAGCCTTAGACTCCGCATTATTATGTAATGTATGCTCCGAAGTTTCCTGTAAACGGGTTAATACCTGCCTGACGACCTGTTCAAGCAGCGCATCCTTTTCTGTCAAGTTGTTACCCCCTTCGCTTATTGCTGATCTTCTCGGCAATATGCAATGTTGTTTTTATTTGGATTTATATCTTTTATCTGTATTGTATCACTTCATCCCTGTGGAGTCAATATAAATCCGGTATATATCTGTTGTTTTTATTTGGATTGCGTTGTTTTCTTTACCACTCTGTATTTTGGAATGTTCCCCATTTATATGCTTTTCTTATATTCCTTGATATCAAAGGACTCGTAGATACAGGCACGGGCTTTGGACAGATTTTCAAATACCCCCTGGCTAAGCATCTGCACGGCTATATTGCCGATTGCCGTAGCTTCTCCGGGACCGGCATATACGGTCTTGCCCGTCTTCTCTGCCGTCAGGCGGTTCAGATAATCCGCATTAGAGCCGCCGCCCACAATATGAATTGCGGGGTAGACTTTTCCTGTGATCCTTTCCAGCTCCTTCACCGTTTCGGCATAGCAATCCGCCAGGCTCTGATAGACACAGGCAGACAACTGCCCCACATCCTCCGGCAGACGCTGCCCCGTTGCGGTCAGATAGCTTCGGATGGCTTCTATCATGTTATCCGGTGCCAGGAAGGATGCATCATTCACATCCACACGGCTCTTAAAATCGCTGTTTGCTTCCGCCATGGTACAGAGCCGCGCGAAGGAATATTCTCCCCGGTCATACTTACTGCCGGGCTGCCCTTCCTTCAGCTCATTGCGGACAGATTGTATCATCCACAGGCCCATGATATTCTTCAGATAGCGGAAACGGTGATCATATCCGCCTTCGTTGGTAAAATTATGTTCCTGGCTCTGGCTGCTGAGATCCGGTTCCGTACGCTCCACTCCCATAAGGGACCAGGTGCCGGAGCTGATGTAGAGCACATCCTCTCCCTCCGCCGGAACAGACACTACCGCAGATGCCGTGTCGTGGCTGCCTACCAGGAGAACATTAAGATCATATCCGATTTCCTCCGCCAATTCCGGCCTCAGACTACCGACCTCTGTTCCCGGCATATGAATAGGCTGAAAGATATCTCCCGGAAAGCCCAGAAGATCCATCAGCTCATAATCCCAATTCCCGGTTCTGGCATCGATCAATTGGGAGGTTGTTGCTATGGTATACTCCGCCATCTTCACTCCGGTCAAAAGAAAATTAAAATACTCCGGAACCATGAGGTAGCTCTTTGCCTTCTCCAGATGCTCCGGGTTCTCTTCCTTGATGGCATACAGCTGATAGATGCTGTTAAAAATCGCTTTCTGAATTCCGCTCCTGCCGTACAGCTCCTTCTCGGGAATGATCTGATAGACCTTCTCGTCCATTCCTTCCGTTCTATGATCCCGGTAACCAACATAATCCCCCAGAAGCCGATCCTCCTGATCCAATAGTACAAAATCCACGCCCCAGGTATCAATTCCAATGCTGACGGGATGCTTGCCAATTTCCCTGCAATACTTCATACCGGCTACAATCTCCCGGAACAATTGGTCAAAATCCCAGCATAAATGCCCGTTTCTCCGGGTCAATCCATTATTAAAACGGTACACCTCTTCCGTCTTCAGCTTTCCGTCCTCCATCCATCCCAGGATGTGACGGCCGCTGGAGGCACCGATATCTACTGCCAGATAATATCTGTTCATGCTGCACCTCATTGATTCTTATTTTAATAAACTATAAACTGCCGCTTCTTGCTTAAAACGAAGATAGAAGGGTAAGCCGCCTTCCTAAGACAGACCTGCCCTTCTCTCATTTTTACGCCCGTGCATATCACAAGCTTTGCTTGTGATACTGCCTCAATAAAGAGTTTGAAAGTGGTTTTCTTTCAAACTTCTCATGTTATAGCTTGTCCGCACCTGCTGAAAAGGGGACTATTTTAATCCAAGCTGTTCGATCACCTTGCTTGCAATCTGAGACACCAGCTCGTCGGTGTTCTCCGTGCCGGCTTCCTTCGCCTTGCCGCTGCAGCCATGACAGCTGTTGGCTCCATGGTTCACTTCCTTGCAGATATTGGCCGGATGCTTGCCGGTCATACCGAACTGTCTGCGGATCTCATACAATCTCTGAACCTGCTCCTCGGATAATTCCTTAGGTCCGCCCAGCTGCTTGGCAATGTATAGAAGCTGTGCATAGAACTCAACGGACTCCATCTTATGATATGCATTGAGAAGAGAGTCGCCGTAAGTTAAGGCACCATGATTCTCCAACAGCACCGCATCATAATAGGGAAGGTACTTGGATACCGCATCCGGGATCTCATCGGTGGAGGGGGTGCCGTACTCCGCAATGGGGACACAGCCAAGGGTGATAACCGCCTCCGGCATAATGGGCTGGGTCAGGGGTATGCCTGCAATAGCAAAGCCGGTAGCATACATGGGATGAGCGTGTACCACCGATACTACATCAGGCCTCTCCTTATATACTCTCATATGCATCTTAATCTCGGAAGAAGGCTTGAATCCCGGATTTGCCTGGATTACCCTGCCGTCACGATCAACCTTGCAGATGTATTCCGGTGTCATAAATCCCTTGCTGACGCCGGTAGGTGTGCAAAGGAACTCATTCTCGCCGATCTTAACAGAGATATTCCCGTCATTGGACGCAACCATCCCTCTGTTATAAATTCTCTTTCCAATTTCACAAATTTCTTTTTTGATTTCATATTCCGATTTAATCATATATAGCCTCCCGTTAATGTTGTTTTTGTTTGTATTTGTATTATTTACCTGAATTGTAACATTAAATCACGGGTAAGTCAATATTAAAATACAACTTTTTTGTTGTTTTTGTTTGTATTTATTTGTTTAGGTTTTGTTTTTGGAAATTTTTGATTAAGCCTGCTTCATATACCCCGGCGTACCTTTATAAAATTCCAATATACGCCTCCAGCAGCTTCAGGGTATTCTGCAATCCCGACCGGTGGGTGCGCTCCATTCCATGGGAGGCATTGACCCCCTGTCCAATCAGCGCGCCCCTGATATCATTGGAGGAACGCAGGGCACAGGAGACATCGGAAGCATAATGAGGGAAGATATCCACCACATAGTCAACCTCATGCTCTTTAGCCAGGGAAATCAGACGGCTGGTCAGCTCATAGTCATAAGGACCGGCAGAATCCTTCGCACAGATGGAGACGCAGTATTCGCTCCCGTTCAGATCATCGCCTACGGCTCCCATATCCACCGCGAGGAATTCACTGATCTCACCGGGGAGACAACTGGCACCATAACCCACCTCTTCATAGTTGCTGATCAGCAGCTTCAGGGAATTCTCCGGCACCGTGCCCTCCCGGCTCAGCTCCTGGAGCAGGCCCAGCAGCACGGCTACGGATGCCTTGTCGTCCAGATGCCTGGATTTGATAAAACCGCTCTCCGTATACCGGAACTGGGCGTCAAAGCTGATATAATCCCCGCTGTTAATTCCCAGAGCAAGAACCTCCTCCTTGGACTTTACGGGTTCATCGATGCGAACCACCATATTCCGGTCCGTGCGCTCCTGGGTTCTGGCATCGTCATAGCTATGTACGGAAGAGCTTTTAGCTAAAATCGTACCGGTATAGGTTCTTCCGTCCCTGGTATGGATCTTACAGTAAGATCCTTCCACACTATGCATGGTATAGGACCCCACTAAGGTAAAACGAAGTATTCCTTCTGAATCGATGGAGCGGACCATGGCTCCCAGAGTATCCACATGAGCGGACAGTCCCAGGGTCTTAGCCTGCTTTCCCGGAACCGAGATCAGCAGACCTCCCCTCCGGTTGTATTCACAGGAATAGCCAAAACCCCGTGCCTCCTTTTCTACAAATTCCATTACTTCCCGGGTGTAACCCGAGGGGCTGGGGATATTGACCAGTCTCTCCAGCGTTTGAATGATATAATCCATGGTATTCATTATTAATCCTTTTCTCCTTTTCCTCATATTTTGCCGGATTCCCTTTCCGCCAGAAAGCTTCTTACCTTCTCCAACAGCTTAGGCTGTATCAACGGATAGGTGCACGCCTCCGGCATCTCCGCCATCAGCTCCACACGCTCCATCTCATAGTCCGGCAGGGAACCCAGGCTATGAATCCGGGCAAAGCAGAGGAGTCCGAAGGTTTCCTGGGATATTCCCTCCTCTGTTGTCCTGACCACACTGTAAACCGATACCGGAGTGATCTCATACTCCCGGGCTCCGGTCTCTTCCTTCAATTCCCTGTGTGCTGTATCCAGAATATTCTCTCCCGGTTCCCGGTGTCCCCCCGGAAGCTCGTAGGTATCTCGCTCCTTGTGCTTGCAAAACACCCACTGTCCGTTCATTCTGGCTGCGATTACCGCAAATTTCAGCAGCTCGTCTTCCACTTCTTCATAGAATCTAACTTCCAGCATCTTATCGCCTCCTCTTTTGAATTTAGCACAACTTTCAAGGGAGCGCAAGAGAACGATTAGAGATCAGCCCGTGGCAGAGAGAACCACATGCCGCGGGCTGATCCGTATTTTACATCTCTTTATTATATTTTGCCAGATAATAGACATTAGCAAAGATAAAAAACAGGTAGACCGCAGTAAGTGTAAGGATAACATACATATTAACCTGCATCAGTGCAAAGGCAAGTAATATTGCGGCATACACGAATATCATCATTTCATAAACCCTTGCTTTTGCTTTATCGCGGATGGCCTGATTGCGCTCGTCTTTCTGATCAATTTCTGCCTGCTTTGCGGCTTCCGGATTTTTGCTTAGTGCTCTGTTGCTGATAGCCGCTCCCAGATTGCCTCCAAAAATGCCCGCTCCCACACCGACACAAATATATGGCAGCGTCTTAAGTATGCCATCCGCTTCCGGCAACAGCTTTACCAGGATCAATCCCGCACTAAAGATGAGAAACCCGATTACTGTAAAAAGAATATGCCCACCAATTTTATACTGCTTCATTTCCTCACTCCTCCTCATAAATAAAGATTTCTTCAACGCTCAGCCCGAAATATCGGGCAATTTTGATCGCTAAAATAATGGAGGGATTATATCGCCCATTTTCCAACGAACCGATGGTCTGCCGGGATACTTCCAGGGCAGCGGCAAGCTCTTCCTGCTTAATCCCTCTCTGCTTTCGTATTTCTTCCAGCCGGTTTTTCAAAATATCACCCTTTCTTATCTTTATGGAAAGCTTACTTTCCATAAACAGAATACCATGCATCCGCTCAAATGTCAAGCACACTTTCCATGACTTTGTAAATAATTTATCTGTCATTGATTGGTTTATCCGCAAGGGCTATTGTCCATTCTTATGAAATATACTATGATACCAATATCACAATTTACTTGATTTTCAAAAAGCTCTGAAAAAACAAAAATAGTTGAAGATGTTTTGAAGATATACCCGTTATTATGGTTGTAGGGAGAGAGGAGGCGGAGCAAATTAATACCGAGCAATATTATGAGTATCTGATCGATACCTATCAAAATTTAATATTTTCTATTTGCTATAAGATCGTAAAGAATTATTTTGACGCCGAGGACCTGGCACAGGAAACCTTCCTTTCCGCCTACAAGCACCTGCCCAGCTTTGACCGACAATATGAAAAAGCCTGGCTTTGCCGGATTGCAACCAACAAATGCCTGGATTTCATAAAACGCGCGGAGCACCGCAGTATCCCTACGGAGGATGACTATTTCCTCATACAGAAGGCCAAGGATCCCTCTCCCGAGGAAAATGTCCTGGAGCTGGAGGTCAAACGGCAATTATTCCAACGATGCAACAGCTTAAAATCACCATATCGCGAAATAGCATTTGACTATTTTTACCGGGAGCTGACGGCTGCGGAGATAGCCGCCAACACCGGGAAGAATTTGAAGACCGTCCAGACCCAGATCTACCGGGCCAGGGCAATGCTGCAAAAAACATATCGAAAGGGGGCATTGAACAATGGATAACAAGCCACATAGAACCGGCTTAACACAGGTATCCAAAACAGCATATAGATCTGACACAGCGCACAGATCCGGTATGAGACATGTCTCGCAGGAGGAATTCGCTGCATTCTCCAGCGGATCTCTGTCCGGCAAAGAGCAGGAAGCATTTCTAATGCATCTATCCTCCTGTAATTACTGTTCTGACCGGCTGGCAGCCTTTATGTCGGAAGAAATCATCCCTGCCCCGCGGGATATGAAAGAAAATATTATGAAAGCCGTCTCAAGACCTGAGGTACAGATTGCCGTAAGATCCAGAAATGCCTCCAAGCAGCTGCAGCTGTTCCTTTACAGCCTCAAGGTGGGAACCGCGGCAATCGCCGCCATTGCCCTGCTGCTTACGCTATCCTACGGCAAGCCCTATGACAGCACCGATTTTCCCGGCGCAATTCTCCAGCCGGAGAACCACGAGTCCGGAAAGACTTCCGAAGAAGAACGCATTCCTATTACAAATACCATACGGGATACGATGGATCGTATCAGCCGGAATATATTGGACTTTTCCAATCAAATTATTAATGTGGAGGTAAGTGATTATGACCCGAAAGAAAAGTAGTTTTTTAACCTTTTGTTTTTCCTTGCTGCCGGGCGCCGGGCAGATGTACATGGGCTTTATGAGGCGCGGAAGCAGCTTAATGGCCTTATTCTTCCTGACCATCTTTTTATCTACCTGGTTAGAGCTTGGCCCCTTGATGTTTTTAATGCCCATCATCTGGTTTTACGCATTTTTTGATACCCATAACCTGCGCGCAATGCCGGACGACGAGTTCTATTCCCTGGAGGATGAGTTTATCCTCCTGACGGATCTTACCTCGAATACCGTCAGAGTACTCCGGGAAAAGTACCGCTACACCCTTGCGCTCCTGCTGATCATTATAGGAGTGAGCATTTTGTGGAACAATTTCCTCGATCTCCTTCATGCCATTCTTCCGTCCTTCCTTTACTCCCATCTGCGCCAGATTGGCCGTACCCTGCCCCAGCTGCTTGTGGCCTTTATCATCATCGCTCTTGGATTGTATCTGATTCGCGGCAAGAAACAGGATCTGGATGCTGCCGGCTATGGGCCGTCTGACTATGACCATGCTGATCCTATTCCATCTGATTATGGCCCGTCTAACCGCAGCCCCTTTGAGCATGACCCCTTTGAGCACGCCGCATCCAACCAAGGCCAGCCGGATCAGGATCAATCTACTAATCAGAAAGGAGGGAATGCGGAATGACGAAAACTCACCGCGTGGGCACCATTACTCTGGGCGGCCTGCTGATTATATTCGGAATCCTCTTCCTGCTTCGGATCATCCTGCCGGGTGTAACCTATGATCTGATCTTCCGGCTCTGGCCCATCCTCTTCCTCTTTCTGGGCGGAGAGATTCTGTTTGCCAATGCTAAGTCGGCGGACAAATTAATTTATGACAAGACCGCCATAGTGTTGATTGTTCTGCTGACCTTCTTCGCCATGGGAATGGCAATTGCAGATTTTTGCATCAACGAGGCCTACAATTACATCCAGCTTCATTAATACAAAAAGAGTGTCAAAAGGTTTTTTTCACAATTCCCTTTGACACTCTTTTCTTCTATCATTAATTATCCCCTGAAATATGCCACACCGGATTCAAAGATATACTGATTCTGATTGCCGGTAATATTCACCGCCACAGAGGAGCCGATACGTTCGGAATGCGCCATCTTACCCAGCACCCTTCCGTCCGGACTGGTGATTCCCTCAATAGCATAATAGGAGCCGTTGGGGTTATAATCCTCCTCCATGGTGGGCTTCCCATTCAAGTCCACATACTGGGTAGCCACCTGGCCGCTTTCAAACAATTTCTTAATCCATTCCTCACCGGCTACAAAACGCCCTTCCCCATGAGAAGCCGGTATGGAGTATACCCCTCCAAGCTCTGCCTTCATCAGCCAGGGGGATTTGTTGGACACCACCTTGGTATAGACTGATTTTGAGATATGCCGCCCGATATGGTTTGTCGCCAGAGTGGGAGAATCCTCCTTCTGCGGCGTAATCTCCCCATAAGGCACCAGTCCCAGCTTAATCAATGCCTGAAAACCGTTGCAGATACCGAGAGCCAGTCCATCCCGGACATTCAGCAGATCACTTACGGCTTCCTTCAATTTCTCATTGCGAAAGGCTGTGGCGATAAATTTCCCGGAACCATCCGGCTCATCTCCGGCGGAGAAACCGCCGGGGAACATGAGAATCTGCGCCTCCCGGATTCCTTTTGCAAAGGCATCCACCGACTCACGGATATTGTCTTCCGACAGGTTCTTAAAGACTACTGTCCTCACCTCTGCTCCTGCCGCTTCAAAGGCTCTCAGGGAATCGTACTCACAGTTAGTTCCCGGAAATACGGGGATGAATACTACCGGCTTCGCCGCTTTGTTCTGGGACAGATATATCTTCTTATTGCCCAATTCTCCCTGTGCGAAGTTCTGTCCGTCCGGCAGATTTTGTATTATCCTCAAATCCTGCTCGTTCCCCAAGCCTTGCTCACTATCCTGTTCCCGCTGCTCTGCTCCGGAACCGTCCGTCTGAACCCTGGTAGGATACACCGTCTCCAAGGTATCCGTCCATGCCTTCAGAGCCTCGGTCAAGTGAATTGTCACACCGCCGTAACGGAATTCCTGCTCCTGTGTTACGGTTCCGATCCTTCTGAATTCCTCCGGAGCAAACCCTTCCTGTTCCAGAGCCATAGCCGTCTCTTCGGAAACCTCGGCAATAATATGCCCATAGCCCGGAAGGAACAGTTCCTCTTCGGTAAGCTGCTTCGGAAGCCGCACTCCCAGCATATTACCGAAGGCCATCTTGCTCAGAGCCTCTGCGATTCCTCCAAAGCCCGGCGCATAAGCAGCCCGTACCTTTCCTTTCCGCATCAGCTTCGTAATCCTGTCATAGAGCCCGGTAGCCTGGGCATAATCCGGAAGATCATAGGCATCTTTTCTGATCTCAAACTGAACCAATATATTTCCCGCTTCCTTCAGCTCTGTGGTAACCACATCCCCGCCCTTTGCGATATCCACCGCAAAGGAAACCAGCGTCGGAGGCACATCAATCTCATTAAAGCTGCCGGACATGCTGTCCTTTCCTCCAATGGAGGGAAGCCCCAGCTTCAGCTGGGCATCATAGGCCCCCAGCAGCGCCGCCAGCGGCTCTCCCCAGCGTTTCGGATCATTGCCCAGCTTCCGGAAGAACTCCTGGAAGGTAAATCGGATTCCCCTGTGATCGCCTCCCGCCGCTACAATTTTAGCAACCGAGGACAGCACGGCGTACGCGGAACCGTGGAAAGGCGACCAGCTGGACAGATAGGGATCAAAGCCGTAGCTCATCATGGATACGGTATCGCAATTCCCCCGAAGAACCGGGAGCTTCGCCGTCATGGTCTGAATCGGGGACAGCTGATATTTTCCTCCATAGGGCATGGTTACAGTCCCCGCCCCGATGGAGCTGTCGAACATCTCCACCAGCCCCTTCCTGGAGCAGACATTCAAGTCAGATAAGGCCTTCAGCCAATTCTCTCTGACATCCCCGTCCAAATCCATTGCAGCTTTCCGGAAATAGCTGCCCTCCCGGGAAGGAATTGTCACCTTAGCTCTTGCCTCCTGGTGTGCTCCGTTGGTATCCAGAAATGCTCTGGAAATATTCACGATCTCCCGGCCTCTCCAGTTCATCACCAGACGGGGAGTTTCGGTTACTTTTGCAACCACTACCGCTTCCAGGTTCTCCTCCCCGGCAAAATCAAGCATCCGGTCCACATTCTCAGGGTCAACTACAACCGCCATTCTTTCCTGGGACTCAGAAATGGCTAATTCCGTTCCGTCCAGCCCCGCATATTTCTTCGGCACCCGGTCCAGTTCAATCTCAAGCCCCGGAGCCAGCTCACCGATGGCAACCGACACACCGCCCGCTCCGAAATCATTGCATTTTTTGATAAGGCGGCTCACCTCTTCCCTGCGGAACAGCCTCTGAAGCTTTCGCTCAGTGGGAGGGTTTCCCTTCTGAACCTCCGCGCCGCAGGTCTCAATGGACTCCGTGGTATGGCTCTTGGAGGAGCCGGTAGCTCCGCCGCAGCCGTCCCGCCCGGTTCTTCCTCCCATTAATATAATCACATCCCCCGGATCGGAATTCTCACGGATTACATTTTTACGCGGCGCCGCGCCCATAACGGCACCGATTTCCATTCTTTTGGCCACATAGTTGGGATGGTAGATCTCATCCACCAATCCGGTGGCAAGGCCGATCTGATTGCCATAGGAGCTATACCCGGAAGCCGCTCCGGTACAGATCTTTCTCTGTGCCAGCTTACCCTTCAGGGTATCCTTCACCGGAACCGTAGGATCCGCCGCTCCGGTCACACGCATTGCCTGATATACATAGCCCCTGCCAGACAGGGGATCGCGGATGGCACCGCCCAGACAGGTTGCCGCGCCGCCGAAGGGCTCGATTTCCGTCGGATGATTGTGGGTCTCATTCTTAAAGAATACCAGCCACTCCTCCGTCTTACCGTCGATTTCCACCGGAACAATGATGGAGCAGGCATTGATCTCGTCGGATACTTCCATATCCTCCAATTTACCGTCTGCCCTCAGCTTCTTCATCGCCAGCAAAGCCAGATCCATCAGGGAGATGTATTTATCATCCCTACCGGCATACAGCTTCTCCCTCTCCCCAAGGTAACTGAGATAAGCTCCCCGGATCGGTTCCGTATAATAGCCTTCCTCTATGGTAACCTCCTTCAGCTCCGTTAAAAAGGTGGTATGACGGCAATGATCCGACCAATAGGTGTCCAGCACACGTATCTCTGTCATAGAGGGATCCCGCCGCTCATCCTTGCTGAAATAATTCTGTATATGCTTAAAATCCTGAAAGGTCATGGCCAGGTTCAAGGATGCATACAGGTTCTTTAATTCCTCTTCCTCCTGTCTCGCAAAGCCCTCCAAAATAGCCACGTCTTCCGGCTCATCAAACCAGGTAACCAGAGTCTCCGGCTTACTTTCCTCCGCCTCTCTGGAATCCACCGGATTGATGCAATAGCTCTTAATGCGTTCAAATTCCTCTTCGGACAGCCGGCCGGACAGAACATAGGTGGCTGCGGAACGGATAACCGGTTCTTCCTTCTCATTCAGCAGCTTCACGCACTGCTGTGCGGAATCCGCCCTCTGGTCAAACTGACCGGGAAGATATTCCACGGTAAAGATTCTGTCTCCGTCAGCAAACGGAAAATTCTCCTCATAAAGGATATCCAACGGCGGCTCTGAGAAAACCGTTCCCAAAGAACTCTGATACGTCTCTTCACTGATATTTTCTATATCGTAACGGATCAGCACCCGAACGGCCCCAAGGCTTTCGATCCCCAGATAGCTGTGCAGCTCTGTTCTTAGTTCCATCGCCCTTACCGCATACGGCGGCTTTTTCTCCACATAAATCCTTTTTACTTTATCCATTCCCAGCTCCCTCTCTCAAATTTGGCAACAGTTCCCTTCCCCCATCTGAACCGTTACCGAATTTCATCATTTACTTGCATTATAGCATAGCATGTCTTATAATCAAAATTAATATATGTTAATCTTTTTATTAGGTTGACTAATAAACAGCAAACACTGCATAGAAAGGGATTTATGGATATTAATTACGAATTGTATAAAGTCTTTTATCATGTAGCGAAAAGCCTGAGCTTTTCAGAGGCGGCGGACGCCCTGTATATCTCTCAGTCCGCGGTAAGCCAGTCTATTAAGACCCTGGAGAAGCGGCTCAATCAGCCCCTGTTTATCCGCAGCACCAAGCGGGTGGCGCTGACCAAGGAGGGGGAGCTGTTAATTAAGCATATCGAGCCCGCCATTAACCTGATCAGCCGCGGGGAGAATCAGCTCTGTGCCGATCCGAAGAGCGGTGTCCAGTTAAGAATCGGAGCCAGTGACACCATCTGCCGTTACTATCTGGTGCCCTACCTGAATAAATTCCATAGAAAATATCCTAATATTCATATCAAGGTCACCAATGCTACTTCCCTGCAATGTGCCAAGCTGCTGGAGCGCAACGATGTGGATGTTATTGTCACCAACTCTCCCAACCCCGCCTTGAATAATATGATGCAGGTTCTTCCGGTGAAAGAGTTTCACGATATCTTCATTGCGAGCCCGGATGCCTTTCCCCTGGGTAACCGCCCCATCGGATTTGCAGAGCTGCTCCAATATCCGATTCTGATGCTGGAAAAGCGCGCTACCACCAGCATGTTTCTGCATAATCTCTTCCTCGAGCATTCTCTGGATCTGGTTCCCGCTATTGAACTAAGCAGCAATGATCTGCTCATTGATCTGGCGAAAATCGGCTTGGGAATTGCATTTATTCCGGATTTTTGCGTCAAGGAGCTGGAAGGATTGGCTGTGATTCATACGGATCAGGCGATCCCCTCCCGCAGGCTGGTGGCTGCATATAATGCGGATATTCCGCTGTCGGATGCCGCCCGGTATTTTATTGACAGTCTGTCAGAGCATTCTTTCTAAGAATAAAAAGCTGTAATACAGGAAATGGTATCCTGTATTACAGCTTTTCATCATTATTTCACTACTACTTTGATTTTTTTCGTAAGCTTTCCGCACTTAATTACAATGTAATCCGTGCCTTTTGATTTAGCTGCTGCCAATCCTGTTTTCTTATCAATTACAACAATGGATTTTTTAGTTGTCGTAAAGATAATATCTGTTTTCTTATAACCATATGCCTTTACTTCAAAGGTAAACTTACTTCCAAGCTTCATAGAACCGGTTTCTTTTATAAGTTTTATAGAAGCATCTTTTACCGTGATTTTATCGGTATAGGTTCTGGTTATATCACCGGTGGTAACAGTGACGGTAATCACAGCGGTACCCTTTGCCTTTGCAGTTAATTTACCCTTCGCTGACACGGCAACCACTTTATTGTTACTTGATTTATAAGTGATCTTCATATCTGCCAGCTTGGCATCCACTGCCTCCTTAACCGGGCCGGGAAGCTCTATCTTGACCGTCGCGGTATTCCCTGTTGTTCCCCCCACATATAAGGTTTCTTTCGAGGGTGCTGCCTTAATTTCCTCCACTGCGGCTTCGGTTAATAATGCTTTATCATCGATTACAATAATGTACTCGGAAGCATGGGTGAAGCTTAAATTCACCTTACCTTTATCATCAATCTTTCCTACGGACTGCAGCTCCAAGGCTCCGGTCTCCGGGTTGTAGTAGAAAAGGCTGGCAATCTTACCCTTGTTCTCTGTGTTCAGATTAATCGAAAGAATTGCCCGTAAACCAAAGTCACCGTGATCTGCCAACTGTAAAGGTACATGAGGAGCCTCTTGAGCCACTTCTTCAATCACCGCCGGAGGAATTTGCTCTGCCTGTCTGAGGACGGACAAATCAATATCCTTAAGCTCTTCACCGTAGATTTCCTTACCATTAATAATCCAGCTGTAATCTTCGAACTGCAGTTCAATGGTTTTGTCTGTATTCTGTATTACTTCCAACACTTCCTTGGGAAGAATTGAGGCGTCGCCCACCTGAATAACAACGGTATTCTCTTCCTGGCTCTCCTCTTTTCCTTCCTCCTTCGGTTCTTCTTTTATTTCCTCCAGATGCTTAACAATATCCGTCCATCCCTCAACCTTATCCTTGCCGTCCAGCTTTGGTTCATTTGCCGGCGCAGGAGTTACGGTCGGTGCCGAAGTCGGTGTTGCCGGATTCGGTGCCGATGTCGGTGCCGGTGTCGGCGTTACCGGCCTTGGTGTCGGTGTTGGCGTTACCGGATTCGGCGTCGGTGTCGGCGTTACCGGCCTTGGTGTCGGTGTCGGTGTTACCGGATTCGGCGTCGGTGTCGGTGTTACCGGATTCGGCGTCGGTGTTGGCGTTACCGGATTCGGTGTTGGTGTTGGCGTTACCGGATTCGTGTTTTCCACCAAATCTCTCACCGCTTTATCCAATGCCTGTACCGCAGCATCCACTGCTTCCTGTGTCACATCACTATTTGCAAGTACTGCAGATGCATGATTAATGGCCTGAACTACCGCCGCATAACTTTCTGCTGTATACTTACTGCTATCCAGGGCCCTTGCCGTATTAACAGCCTGTGACAATGCTGTTTTATCCACCGTTGTTCCCGGTGCTCCCCCATCTGAAACCTGTCTGATCACAATGGAGTTCAGACGCGAAGTATTTCCTGCCGCAAAGTACATGGATATATTTCCATCTGTTACTACTACATCCGCTACCTTTCCGATTGTATAAGACTCGGCATTGTTGCCTACCGAAAATACAGAGCCGGAATTTTCTACTGTCACTTTAACAGTACTCTTATAGAAAGAACCGGATGTAAATTCAATGTTATAAGTACCATTCGGCACATCAGCAATAAAGGTCTGACCATCCGGAATAACAAAGTCCGTGTATACCAGTGAAGGTAAAATACCCTCCTGTTTATAGCTTTCCGCGCGTCCTTCCACGGCTGCCGCTCCATCTTCAAAGCCATAGCCTCTTGCTTTGGTATAAGAGATGCCTAATTGCTCCGCGGTACGTTTGCCGCCCTTGGGATTTACCGTAACACCGGTCCATCCGGGAGCTGCATCTGCCGCATTAATACCAAAATCAAATTTCCATACTGCCTTGTAATCCACAAACACCTTGAGAAGCACCTGACCGGAATAATCCTCTGCCGCTCCTTTTACGTCAAAGCTTCCCTCTGACAGAAGAAGTTCTTCGTTTATATCCATATCCCAGGTTACCTCTACCGTGCTTGTTTTACCTGATTTATAAATGGCTTTTACTTGTTTTGGAAGAAGGGAACTCAGATCTTCTTTCCTGCTTCCAATTGCCGCCTCTACCGGCGCAAGACTTTCAAATCCCGTAATATAATCATCTTTTACTTCCACACTCATTTTTACCGTCTGAGAACCAAACTTAGCAAGAGCTGCAGTTGTACCTACGGCAGTATACGTTCCTTTCTGCGTGAGATCCACCGCTGAAGCATCCCATACAACAGCAGCTGCTTCTGTTCTCTTGTTTAAGAAAGCAAAGACTGCTGTCCCGGGAAGTTCCAGGGAGCCGTTTTTCACTGTGTAAACCACATAATAAGGCTCTGTATCGCTCACTTTTGTATAGCCTTCAAAGCTATAAGAATCAATCTTATTCGGAACTACTTTTACCGTTTTGCTGATCACGCCCTCATACCCTGCCACTGTACCTGTTATGGTATAGGTGTTCGGATTCGTGATATCCAGGCCGGTAACATCCCAAAGGATAGCGGCCGTTGTTTCGTTGCCTTTGGTATCTATTACATTCACCTGTGCCGGTAACAAATCCGCTGCGGAACCGCCTTCCGGTACAATGGCATCCTCTACCAGGTCAGGCAAGGTAAAGTCTACTATGGATTGAATATCCACTAAGGTTTTTACCTTTACCGGTGCAGACAGATAAGACGTTCTTCCGTCTGCGATAGCTGCAATTTTATAAGAGTATTCTGTATCGGCAGCCACATTCGTATCTTTATAACCGTAGTAGGTGATATCGGCGGGATCTGTAACTACCGGCGGCTCTACGATTTCTTTAATCGTAAGACCGTTAAAGTAGATAGCCGGATTACCGCTTTTACTGGATTGATTCGTAACATTGATGGTACCGTCATTTACGTCCACTGTTACTGTTTCTACAATCACGGACTTGACACTGCTTCCTCTTCTGATATCCGTCAGCTTAGTACCTTCCACTGTCACCTGATTGTATTGTGTCCCGGAACCATTGTATGTATGATATGCAACCTCATACTTGCCGTTTGGAACCTTTACCACAAATTCAAAAACACCACTATCATTCCAGCCCAACAGACAATCATCATAGACATATTGTAAATCGCCTGTATAAGCATACCCTTTATGGGAAAACCCTAATTCCTTCGCAGCGTCTGTAAATCCATAGGTTCCGGTTGCTTCATAGGAAGCACTGGCAGTCCTGATATTAATCCATCCCTCTTGAACGGCTCCGTCACCAAAATCAAACTTATAATCAATTGGCTCTCTTACTGAAGTACCGTCTTCCGTCACTTCTACCAACTCATCCAATTGCAGGGTATCCAGTAACTGGTATTCCCCATCCTGCCCCGCTCTGTATACTTCATATCCGGTAATAGCATGTCCGTGCACACCGTCAGAAGCTTCCGAGAAGATAAAGGACGCAGAATCCGCTGTTACTGTTCCCGGCTTTAACTTCGATGTCACTACTCCTTCCGATAATAGATAGTCCAAGTTGGCCGGCTGGTTGTATCCTACATTCTGCCATGCAACACCAATACGATAAGCACTGTTTTCCATCAGTGCAGGTATCACATAATCCGTCATAATGGTAGAGGTATAGATGCGGACCTTGCTGTCATCCGAAGAGCTTCTTGCAATAATTTCTTCTCTCCAGTCACCCAAAATATCTGCCACTAATCCCAAATTACCCTTTGTACCATTACTGGTATATACTTCCGCGCTGTCAAATAATTTCTCCGACTCCTGCTTCGCATAATTCCATTTTGTGATATTGGTACGAAGAGGAACATAGGCAGCATTATTGAAAGTATGGTTTTGTAATTCGCTTAATAAATCGCCGTCCCAGAATAAACTAAAGTTTACATCCGGTGTTCTCTCAGAAATCTTAACAAAATTCTCGAAGGTCGATGTTGACGAATAAAGTCCGCCGTCCACACCGTCCCAGGCTGCATTGGCCCACATCTCCGCACCAATATAGTTCGGGTCTACATCAGCCGCAACACCGCGCCCGGTATCTTTGCCGGTAAAGTATCCCCATAAAATCTCACCGCTCTCCGCATCACGTATTTCCACCTGATATTCAGAGTTTGTGTGTTCATGTACGGAGAAGACCTCCAGTCCCGGACGGGAAGGGATCCAATCCGATACATGCATGGCATCTCCGTGTCCCAGACCGGTTGTATACTTCAATGTACCGTCATGTTCAATGGCAAGGGCGCCATATATAATTTCATCCTTACCGTCCCCGTCCACATCATTCACGGATAAACCATGGTTACCCTGTGCTTCTACTTCGCCATACTGGCTCTTCGGATAATTATTACTGTCAAACCTCCATCTTACCTGAAGGGTATCCCCTTTTCCATTCCCGTCCGTATCCACTAAATCATAAGCAGTAAGGCAGGTCCTGGTATAATAGCCTCTTGCAAATACCGCACTCGGATTTTCTCCGTCAAGATATGCAACCGCCGATAAGAAACGGTCCACACGGTTACCATATCCGTCACCCCAGGCATCCACCGAGCCGCGCTCCGGCAAATAATCCGCTGTTGCAAGAATTCCGCCTGTTTCACCGTCAAAAGCAGTCAGGTATTCCGGACCATTCAGTACATATCCGCTGCTGTTTCTATAATCATGAGCAGGGCTTATAACGGATACCGGAAGTTCGCTTGCGCTTACCGCTCCTACATAACCGGTTTCAACCAGGTTACCGCCTATATTCTGATAAGTAGTACTTCCGTCCGCCGTTTTACAAATCAGCTCCGCCTTGCCGTCACCATCAAAATCCCATACCTGGAATTGAGTATAGTGAGCACCGGTACGGATATTGACACCCAGGTCAATTCTCCACATAAGATCGGCTGTCCCTGTGGAAGTATCCACATTATAGGCATCCAATATGGTAGTTCCGGTATAACCGGCACCGGAATTATCTTTTGAATTAGAAGCCCATTTTACAATTAATTCGTAATCGCCGTCTCCGTCCAAATCACCAACGGACATATCATTGGCTGTAAAACCGACAAGGGCTCCGTCAGGCAGAAGCTGATCGGCCGGTTTATTTAACTGCAATTCAAGGAAGTAATCTGCCCAGCTGTTAACTGCCTTTGCAGTCAGACCGGAAGCGCCGTCAGAGCTTCCGACTACTTTATAGACATCTCCTGCCCTGCCGTCCGGATCTACGCAGTTTGTCACAGTAAGACCGGATTGAATGGGGACATCATTTCTATAAATATCAAAGGTGACATTCTCCGGATCACTCTCAAATAATCTCCAGCTTAAATATACACCCTTCATCAGCTCATTGCCGTCCGCATCCTTTGTTGTAACGTTTATATCCGCACCCTTATTACCGGCCAGATCCACCGCAACCAGGGCTCTGTCTGATAAGTTTTCCGCTTTTTGTCTTACCAGGACATCATTAACCGGGCTGTGCACCGGAGCCGACTTCGGTCCAATTCCTCCTCTGCCAACCGCTTCTACCATATAGTAATAGGGGATATTGGTACGAATGTCAGGGTCTGTATCAGAGAAATAAGAAGTCTTAATTTCTCCCACTTTGGTAAAGCCCTTATATCCCTTCATTCCTTCCAATCTTGTGGAGCGGTATACATTATAGGAGGTAGCTCCTGTAACCGTATCCCAGGTGAGATAGATATTCGCTCTGCCTGCAGACTCCACCCTCACATTAACAGGCGCCAGGGGAGGTGCCGCATCAGGGTCAATCATTGCCACCTCAATGGTATTACTTGGCGCTGATTCCGTTCCATCGGCAAGCACCGCGGTTACATAATACTGTCTGACCTCACCGAAATTAGCCGCCATGGCACTTGCGTCCAATCCTCCCAATTCCTCTGCCGGGAAGGACTTAACCACGCTGAAGGCCGGGTCCGTGGTAGACTTTTGATACACTCTGTAGGATACTGCTTCGGCAATTCCTTCAAAACTGATCAGGAAAGTGACATTCCCTTCACCGAACTGCAATTCAGAGTAGGACAGCATACTCGGAGCCCCTAAGATCGGTGTAAGCTCAAGACCGTTAATATAGCCGTTCTGTCCGCCAATGGTAAGGTTCAGCTGACCATCCGTAATGCGGATCACCGCATTTAAGGTTCCGACATTCTGCTTCGCCGATATCGTGCCAAGGCTGACGCCTTCCGCAAAGAAATCGGACTTAACGGTAGAACCGCCTGCCATAACATCGCCGGAATAAATCTTAATCTCATAATCGCCGTTGGGCAGATCGTATGCGAATTCTCCCGCCATACAGAATTCACGGGTCAAAGCATTGCTGACGCCCGGGATCGCCATACCGCGGTCACGTCCATTGTTAGGCGCCTTTGTCCAGCCGTATCCCAATGCTTTATCATATAATTGGGAACTATGTACCGGTGTATAACCGGGCATTACCTCATTGTCCGGCTTATAATTAAAATCAATTTTATAAAGGGCGGATTTGGTTTCTACTGCAATTACAGAGGACAGCTCACCAAGCCCTTTCTCATTAAAGCCCCTTACCGCATATGCGTAGGTTCTTCCTCCGACACAATTCTTGTCTGTATATTTCGTTACGGAGCTTACAGAATATTTATCGGCATGGGTAAAATCCACACTGTCAACGGTCTGACCCTCTGTTAATTCCTGACGGTAAATATAATATAATTCTGCGCCTTCCGCTTTATCCCATCCAAGGCTCACACTGGTAGCACCAACCATGGTCGTAACGACATTGGCTGCCGCTTCCGGAGTCTGAGTAGGAATATTAATGACCACACGGGATTTCAAATCATCCAGTTGAGCATCTTTCCCATACTCGGTAATTAATCTTGCGACACACTGGGCAAACTTATAGGCTCCGTAATATTGCAAATGGGTGGAGTCTGCCACGCCGCCGGCATACGCGCCGTCATAATCGCCTGCTGCCAGATGAAGAAATAAGGACTTTGCTCCATCGATGCCAAAATCTTCACACAAGCTGATGGAGGCTCCGGTCAAATCAAGAACAGGAACGCCCTGATCGTTGCCCATGCTAATCATTACCTGACGATATCCGTCAAAATTACTGCTAAAGGTGCCATCCGCATTGGGGCTGTATCTTGCCACCGGAGTTACCAATACCGGAGTTGCGCCTCTTTGCCTTGCTCCATCAATGTAATATTGGATCGCCTTCGGGAAATCTCCGACGGATACATAGCGGTTCGGCCTGGAAGTCGTCGCATCATTATGTCCCCATTGAAGGAACAGATAATCTCCCGGCCGGATATCCTCTAATAAATCATCCAGCTTTCCTTCATCAATGAAGGACTGGGAGCTTCTTCCTCCAATTGCCCGGTTCTCTACAATCACATTGGCTGCTTCATAGACCTGTGACTGGCTGTAAGTAGCATTCACCGCTTCTCTTTCCTCTATGAAATCGCCAAAAAAGTTATGTAAGGTTTCTCCCCAGCCTGCCTGAGGATAGTAGTATTTATCATAGGTCTGAACGGTTGAGTCGGATGCCAGGTAAATCGTAGGCTTTACTCCCGGCTCTTTTGCTTCCTTACGGTTAATCTGCAGCCTGCTGACATATACCTTTCCAAGAGGTGCTGCTGTTTCTTCTTTTGCATCGCTTGTCTTTAAAAACTTCAGATCTAATTTGCCGTCCACCAGCACTGCCGTAAAGCTCTTCGAAACGGTTTGTCCCGGCTCCACCTGAATACCGCTGGCCTTTGTGATATTTTCCGCTTTTACATAGGCTGTATAGGATGTATCCCCAGGGTTCACAAAGGTTACGGTAACATCATAATCTGCATTTTCCAAATCCATATGAAAAACGGATGTGTTCTCATAGGTATAAACCCCATACCCTGAGCTTTCGGTTTCCGTCCACACTTTGCTTCCAATTTCAAGGGAATCTGCGATCATCGCACTGCCGGATACCGCCTTTACATAATTCACGGTTCCTAAAGAACTGGAAGTACGGGGATAATACACCCCACTGACCCATCCAGGTGCAGGAGTGTTATACTCTTCATCCGAAAATCCATATCCTGTCCCTTCCGAATAAACAGTCCCCTCTGTTATCTCATTTCCAAAAGCAAAGTCGAAGGCAGAGGAAGTCCCCATTCCCGCCAAAGCTACTTGTCCGGTTTGCTCCTGCCCTTCCATTGGAGACGCCGCACTGGCAACCCCTGCCAGATTGCCTGCAATCATAACACATGTCAACACAAAAGCAAGCACTCTCTTATGAAGTCTTCTCTTCATAGATTATCTCTCCTTTTCTCTCCCATTTATTTGATTGGTTACCTCTTGCTCCGCTTCACAAGCTCCCCTCCATTGGCAAAGATCAACCGGAACCGGAATATTATGAAAAGAGCAAAATTACTTTAAAATCATAATGAAATTTTATACAGTATTCTTAATCATTTCCATTCAAATTCACATTAAAACTATTCGATTTCGGCTTTATTCTAATCAATTTTTTAATCTTTATAGTGTTTTCACCCCAATTATTAGTTGAATATATCTGTTTTAAACAGACCTATTCGCTTTTTTTAATACAAATTGTATAAATTAGGAGGAGTCGGAATTTGTAATTATAGTTGGAATCACACAATTGATACCTTTGGAAAATATGCAGGAAAAAGCCTGCTAAAAGCCCAATACTTCATGATATTCCATAATACTTTACAGGAAACCAAAAGGCTCATATTACAAAAAAAGCCGGGCAGGCATCCCCTTTTCAGGAGACATCCGCTCGGCCTTGGATTTACTTCTCTTCCTTTGCCAGGAAGCTTTCTCTATTGATTCAATTCCTTAATACGGCGCTGAATTACTGCGTTATAATTAAGCACCTTTCTCTCGTACTCCTCATTCATAAACTTGGAGGTAATCATAAAGTCCGCTGTCGCCTTATTATTGGCAACAGGAATGTCATATACCGCACAGATACGCAGCAGTGCCTTTACATCCGGGTCATGAGGCTGGGATTCAAGAGGATCCCAGAAGAAGATTACAAAATCGATATTCCCTTCCACAATTCTGGAACCGATCTGCTGATCTCCGCCAAGAGGACCGCTGTTGTACGCTTTGACCGGCAGCTCTGTCTTATCTGCAATCATGCGTGCCGTCGTGCCGGTTCCGCATAGAAAATGATTCTTTAAAATATGCTTATTTGCCTCCACCCATTCCACCAATTCCTTCTTTTTGCTGTCATGGGCAATAAGCGCTATGTGCTTTTGTTTCTCAATGGTAAAGCTGATATATTCATCTTGAAGCATAGTATTCCCTCTCTTTCCTTCTTTTCCTATTCTGTCTCTACTTTACTCTTACCGACACCAAGCATCTCTATTACCGGATGCATAACTGCTGCCACAATCCCCGCCGAAAATCCGGTGTTATATAGATTCATTCCCGCATGCAGAATTCCCGAATTAAGAACCACGGAAGAGTTGATAAACCCGGCGATCACTCCGTAAAGCCATCCATAATGCCCGCTAATGGGCGCCAGCCCGGTGCCGAATAAGGCGGCAAGAAGAATGGGCGGATCATTGATATTCCAAGTCTTAGTGAGACTGCCGATGATTACACCGATTAAGATCGGAGTAATATTCCTTACATGCTTGCCGTAAGCGCCAAAACACATCACCGTCATAATGCCTCCGATGGTAGGGCCGTTCAAAGCTCCTCCCACCACCAGCACATAACCCAGGGCAAGAAAACCATTCAATCCCATATTGATCAGGGCCGTTCCAAAATCCGTCATAGCAACAAAATCACTGGGCGCCACTCCCGAGTAGGTGAACAGTCTTCTTAAGGACTTAAGATGCCTGCCGTTCAGGAGAAAACCAAGAATGATCATGGATAGAAACCAGCAAGACAACAGAAGCCCGAATATCCGGTTGTTTCCCTCACTCCACACCAGACGGCTGTACGAAGCAAAGCCGTAGGATCGGAAGATGGATATATAGACGGTGCCGATCAGTCCCGCCGTGAAGCCTACATTATACAAATCAAACCCTTTATGCACCTTAAACAGCGAAGCGGCCAGGGGAGGTAATATGAAGCCGATGCTTAAGCCCACACCAACTCCCAGCAACAGCTTCAACGGCAGGGGAAGATTCAGCCGGAAGAATATCTCTGACAGAATCGGCGCCAGACTTGTTCCAAAAAAAGCCGTATGGATATGCCTGGCAAGCTTCTCCCTTTTAAATGCCGCATAACACACCACACCAAGGATAATAAGCCATATATTCAACAGGTCTTTTCCAAATAACGCAAAGCCGCCCATCAGATAAATTGCAATGATCGAAATCCCGCTGATCTCAACCTTCAAAAAATATAAAATAAGAATAGTAAGAAGCATAATGACCCCGGCATTGACAAAGGCGGCTCCCATTCCGCCAATCTCAATATAATCCGTAATCAGTACATCCGGCTCTACAATAATCCGGTAAATTCCCTGCACAATTCTCCGCGGAGGATCCACCGCCAGTCCAAATAATACAAACAACAGTGAGTACGTTGTGAAAATACCATATTTTATTCTGTTCGAGACAGGCGATACTTGTTTTTCTTTGACAAAATGCTCTCTTCGTCTTTGCCCCATACATTCTCCCATTTGTTTTTTGGTTATTTCGTTAACTGTTCCAGGCGTTCCTTTACCTGCTTCATCATGTCCGTATATTTATCCAGCTTTGCCCGTTCCTCTGCCAGCTTGCTTTCCGGCGCCTTGTTTACAAAGTTGGGATTGGCCAGCATACCGTTGACGCGCTTCAGCTCTCCTTCCAGCCGCTCCTTTTCCTTGTTCAGACGTTCTATTTCCTTATCGATATCCACCAGGTCTGCAAAGGGAATGTAAATCAGCGCACCCGGAATCACAATGGATACCGCGTCCTCCGGGATTCCTGCTTTATCCGCCTGGACAGGAACCTCACTGGCATAGCCGAGGGTCGCGAAGAAGACCTTACTGTCACTGAAGATATCCCGAATCCTTGTGCTGTCGGAAACCACAATCACCGTAGCCTTTCTGCTGGGGGGAACATTCATCTCCGAACGCAGGTTGCGAATTCCCTTAACCGCTTCCTTAATCAACTCCACCGCTTCCGCTTCTTTGTCATAGTCAAAGCTCTCCTGATATACCGGCCATTTGGAGATCATGATGGAAGCCGCTTCACACTGACCGGACATTTCCTGGAGGGTGCAGAAAATCTCCTCCGTTACAAAAGGCATATAGGGGTGCAGCAGCTTAAGGGAGGTAATCAGCACATGCTTCAGCGTCCAGAGCGCCGCTGCCTTGGTCTCGTCGGTTTCGCTGTACAGCCTTGGCTTCACCATCTCGACATACCAGTCGCAGAACTCTTCCCAGATAAAATCATTGATTTTCTGAGCCGAAATACCCAGGTCATAATTCTCCAGACCTTCCGTCGCTTCGGCAACCAGAGTATTCATCTTGGAGAGAATCCAGCGGTCTGCAAGGGTTAGCTGCTTCTCGTCGATGCTCTCTCCCACATTGGCCTTTTCCAGATTCATCATGATGAAACGGGAAGCATTCCATACCTTGTTGGCAAAGTTGCGGCTTGCCTCTACCTTCTCCCAGTAGAAACGCATGTCATTGCCGGGGGCATTGCCGGTGATCAGAGAGAAGCGAAGGGCATCCGCGCCGTATTTATCAATTACCTCCAGCGGGTCGATTCCGTTGCCCAGGGATTTGCTCATCTTGCGTCCCTGGGAATCCCGGACCAGGCCGTGGATCAGCACCTTGCTGAAGGGCTTCTCTCCCATATGGGCATAGCCGGAGAATACCATTCGCAGCACCCAGAAGAAAATGATATCGTATCCCGTTACCAGCACATCCGTGGGATAGAAATAATCCAGCTCCTCTGTCTTTTCCGGCCATCCGAGGGTCGAGAAGGGCCATAGGGCGGAGCTGAACCAGGTATCCAGGGTATCTTCATCCTGCCTCAGATGGGTGGATCCGCATTTGGGACATCTGGAGGGCTCCTCTCCGGCAACTATCACCTCGCCGCAGCCGGCACAGTAATAGGCCGGAATGCGGTGTCCCCACCAGAGCTGTCTGGAAATACACCAATCCCTGATATTTTCCGCCCAGTTAAAATAGATCTTATCAAAACGCTCCGGAACAAATTCAACCTCTCCGGACTTAACCGCTTCGATGGCGGGCTTTATCAGCTCATCCATCTTAACGAACCACTGCTGCTTGATCAGAGGCTCTACGGTTGTTCCGCACCGGTCATGGGTTCCTACATTGTGGGAATGATCCGCAATCTTAACCAACAGCCCCAATTCCTTCAGCTCGCTTACAATTGCTTTCCGGGCCTCATAGCGATCCATTCCTGCATACTTGCCGCCGCTGGCATTGATGGTGGCATCATCATTCATGACATTGATCTCCGGGAGATTATGCCGCTTCCCCACCTCAAAATCATTGGGGTCATGAGCCGGGGTAATCTTAACCACTCCGGTTCCGAACTCTCTATCCACATAAGTATCCGCCACTACCGGGATCTCACGGTTCATCAGAGGGAGCAGAACCATCTTCCCGATGAGATGCCGGTATCTCTCATCCTCCGGATGAACAGCAACCGCGGTATCTCCCAGCATGGTCTCCGGACGGGTGGTGGCCACCTCCACAAAGCCCTCCTCACCGACGATGGGATATTTGATGTGCCAAAAATGTCCCGCCTGTTCCTCATGCTCCACTTCCGCATCGGAGATGGAGGTCTGGCACACCGGACACCAGTTAATGATTCTGGAGCCTTTATATATCTTTCCCTCGTTATAAAGCTTCACAAATACTTCATTTACAGCATTGGAACAGCCCTCGTCCATGGTAAAGCGCTCCCTGTCCCAATCGCAGGAGGAGCCCAGCTTCTTGAGCTGGGAGATGATTCTGCCGCCATATTCCTTCTTCCAGTCCCAGGCCCTGTCCAGGAAGGCTTCTCTTCCGATGTCTTCCTTGTTGGCAATGCCCTCCTTGCGCATCTGCTCAATAATCTTAACCTCGGTGGCAATGCTGGCGTGATCGGTTCCCGGCTGCCAGAGGGCATTATATCCCTGCATTCTCTTAAAACGAATCAAAATATCCTGCATCGTATTATCCAATGCATGACCCATATGAAGCTGTCCCGTGATATTCGGCGGCGGAATTACAATGGTAAAAGGCTTCCTGCTTCTATCAACTTCGGCATGGAAGTATTTCTTCTCCTCCCAATTATGATAGAGCCTTTCCTCAATGGCCTTTGGATCATAGGTTGTTGACAATGTAACGCTCTTTGCTGTTTCTTGTTCCATTTCTCTAATCGTCCTCTCTGTTTTTCATTATATTCGTATCTCTCGCACCAGTAACAGCCGGCGTTATCCGCCAGGTCTGCCCTGTCCGCAAAACAAAAAGGTTCCCCGCCAAAAAGGACGAAGAACCGTGGTACCACCTTTATTCATGATAACGCCAGCTTTAGCTCCCATCTGCCGGCAATATCAACTCATGTGTCTGTAACGGGACTTCCCGGCATCTCCTACGCACCCTTCCCATATGACCCGCATACAAAAGGTTTCAAAGCTGCTGCTCCGGAGCTACCTTCAATAAGTTCTCCTTGAACCGCATTTCAGCCAATGAGCGGTTCTCTCTGATAGGATTTCTTATCTAATCCTCTCCATCCTCACATTTTATCGTATGATTAATGTAATAAAACACTAGTATAATCATATGCGAGGTTGGAATTAATGTCAAGTGTTTTTATAGCGGCAAGGGGGCATAAGAAACCTTACCGTGCTTCGCAAATGGAAAGAGTACACACCAAAAAACTCACACTATGTGTGAGTTTTTCAGTAGATGAAACCTATTGTTACATATTTTTCATCTTAATAAAAAATGCCAAAATCACTAAGTTATTTAAATTATATACTCAAACTTCGCACTTGAATAAGTGCCTATGCACCTTGAAAATTCAATAATAACTGGCATAAAAATAGCATGAAACCGTCTGGTTTTGGTATA
>NZ_JBNPXH010000018.1:0-75092 GCF_050433395.1 Anaerotaenia torta | reverse complement strand
GCCGGTGTTCTGTTTTGGACCCTTGAAGTGCATGTGACACTTCAATTTTTTTAGAATTTCAGGGTTGTTTCACTGTTCAGTTATCAAGGTGCATTTGCTTTCCGCGTTTATTTTCTGTAACGCGTCAGCAAAATTAATAATATCACAAGCAAATACCTTTGTCAACAACTTTTTAACTTAAATTTTTTATTTTTTTAAAACAATTTATTAAAATCAAACAATGACCCTTTTTATGGTATCCGGAGGGATAGTCCACTCCCCCCTGCAAATAGCTCTGCTTCGCTGGAACAGGCTCTTTGCAGGCCATAGGTTCCTTGTCGGAATCTCTGGCCTGCCTGACCCGCAGCCCTTGGGAAGCAGCTGTAATAATTATTATATATCTCTCCTGAAATCTTTTTTCTTTTACCTGCCGCTTTCTGCAGCGCCCTTCATCAATGCATCGACAATCTCAGGATATTTCCAGCTCAGATTGCGGCGGTCCAGCAGCCCGAACAGCTCCCCTTCCCCGCTGAAGGCGCCGTTATCCCACCAGATGCAGGGTATCCCGATTTCCCCTGCCTTTTTGATGTAGTATTCCGCCCAATCGGTCCGCGCCTCGATATTCTCTTTGTTCATGGCGCCAAACTCTCCGATAATTACCGGTATCCCTTTACTTATAAAGAATTTGTCCAGACTGCTCATCAAGCCGTCAATTTCATTCTTGTCATTTGGTTTCTCCCTGCTCCATTCCGAGGTTCCGTTTAGATTCAAGGTAAAATTGTAGGGTGTATATGCATGAATTGATACAATAACCTTATCGTCCTCCGGTATGGTAAAGCCTGACCAGGTCTTCGTACTTGCCGCCGCGGCATACGGCGGGATCATCAGATGCCGGAGCGGATTATTGCCTCCCGCGTTACGGATTGTCTCTATAAAGGCTGCATTGAATTGATTCACCACGTCCCAGCCTTCCTTATTTCCTCCGTTCCACTCATTTGGAGTACCCTTTTGACGGGGTTCGTTCAAGCCTTCAAAGATCAGATGCTCGTCATAGCCTTCGAAGCAGTTTGCAATCTGTTTCCATACTGCCGTCAGTATTTTTATTGCCGCCTCTTCATTCTCATAGGAAGGAAAATGCCATTCCTCATGGTGCATGTTTAAAATGACGAACATATCATTGTCGATCCCATAATCTATGATATCACGGACACGGCTGAGCCACTTCTCATCTATTTTATAATCCGGAGCAGGTCCCAGGTGCTTCTCCCAGGTGGTAGGGACCCTCAGCACATTAAAGCCTGCTGCCTTAAGGGTGTCCACCATCTCCTTTTTCGTCATTGGATTTCCCCAGGATAACTCGGAATTTATTCCGGTTCCTCCGGTGGCATCCATGGTATTGCCCAGATTCCAGCCGATTTTTATCTCCTTCACCAATTCAAGGGAGGTAATGTCCCTCATTTCCTGCAGTTCTTTTTCCCCCGGGGCTTGTGCTTCCTCTGACCCGTCTTTCTCTTCCGAAGCTTTTGTTTCCGATCCGGAAGCGGCATCCTCCGTTTCCGACGGTGTCTTGGTCGCCTCTGTCACCTCTGATCCGGATATCTTTTCTTCCCCTTCTTCTATCTCCGGCCCCTTACTATCTGCCTCCTTCAAATTCCCTTCGGCAGTGCCATTCCCAATCTTCTCCCCGCTGTTTACCGGACCGCATGCCATGGACATGGCCAGGACCAACAGAATTGCCAGCATCCAAATCCATCTCTTACCCTTAACATTATTCATACTTTTATCTCCCCCTATGAGTCTGTCCTTTGATAAATACTATATTTTAAACCGATTGTCCCGAACATTTTCCGATAAAACCTGATGCGGGAAGATGTTCCTTGTACCCTTTCATAATCTCTGAAATTTCACCTCCTCCTCATATGAAATAGATGTTTTTCCTAAGAATGACATTTGCTTCTGCATGTGCTAATTGATGCATCGCAATTAAGTTATTACCGTCTGCTTCACAATGAATCTGATTTTTACCAATTGCCACAACTTCCTCTTGTTCATTTAACACGCACGCACCAATCGGTATTGTACCGGAAATATACGCCTGCCATGCCGCTTCAAATGCAACTCTAAATCCTTTCTCCGCATCGACACTCTCCTCCGCCGTACCATTTTTAGGTGTTTTATATATCGCCTGTTACGGCTTCTTCAAAAAGAGCCACCAGTTGGGATGGAAGCCTTCAACAAAGATCTCACGCGCATCCAACTCACGGAGCCATTCCCTGACCATGGGAAGCATATTCTCGAATAGCTCCGGGGGATAGCCCCAGTCCAAATCCAGCTGGAACATATAGTGATTCATGATAATGATGCCGCCCGGTTTTAAGACCTTCAGCAGACTGCGGATCAATTCCAGAAACGCACCCTTGATATGCTGCTCCAGAGTGTTCTCCCTGACCTCTCGCTGTAAGACGGCGATCATCTCCGGCAGGGTTTCCATCCAGTCGGAATCGATGGTATCAATGCCTTCGCGGCCGCACAGGATCGCCTGAAGCACATCGTTTACCGCGTGCTGGAAGGTGATAACATCCACCGATGCCTCTCCGATGTGGCTGGTGATATTGGCCGCATCATCATCGATCAGCCTCATTGTGATCGGCAAACCCTTCGTCTTTTTCAGCAGGCTGTGATTGAGCAGCTTATTCATGTTGGAGGTGATGTAGTGGCTGTGCGGCCGGGTACGCCCTAACATTTGTGGAATCATGTCAGCGTCGCCGGTCGCCACCTCCAGCAGTGTGAGATCATCACCGTAGTATACCGCTCCAAGGGCTTCATCCCACCTGGCGCGAAAGTACAACTCATTTAATACCGTAAAACTGGCAATGGGCCGCTCCAGCAATGCTTTCAGTCCGCTTTCCATTTCAGTTTCGGAAAGCTTCCTGTATTCCTCATACTCGTCCTTATTCAGATAAATGGATGCATTCCTTTGAAAAAGAAGTATCCATCGTTTCGCCTCATCAAGATATATCATCCTTCCGTTCTCCCTTCCTTGTCGGTTGTTTCAATCTTTTCCCGGCACAACTCGTACCCATATTTCGCTGTAATACCGGTCTTGGCACCTGTATGTCATCTCAAATTCGTAGCCTTCCAAATGATCGTAATCTGCGGCAGGGAGCCATTCGGTGTATAAGCGCTTTTTCAAATCCGACATCACCTGACTTGTTTCATCAAGGATATGAAGATTACTTTTGAATATCGCCCATGTCGCGGCCGGTACATCGACGACCTTGTAGCCCGCCGTGTTGCTTTCCTCTGTTTCCATCGCAAAGATCATATATGGGATAGTGCCGTCATCCGTCATACGATAAAAATTGACAGCATTGATAAGGTCCTTCCCTTCCTCTGGCATCCGCAAATTGGTGGATTGGATCAGCTTATCAAGCTCACCGTTTGTTTGAATCTCCGCCCAAAAAGCGGGTATGGACTTCCAGTTATCTTCCTCTTCAATGTTTATAATGCGTTCGATCCCGTAAACCGAGAACGCTTCCTTGGGTTCAATCCTATAGTTGATTGGCGCCACTCCCTTTAACGTCAAATGGAAGGAGAGAGGCGGATATGCCTGTAATGTAATGCCGGTATTGCGTGCAGTTGACGGAGAAACCCCATGGATGGTATGAAATGCGTGGGCAAATGCATCCGGAGAATCATAGCCGTATTTTACTGCAAGGTCAATTACTTTGATGTTGCTGTTTTGCAGTTCAAAAGCGGCGAGCGTGAGCCGTCTGCGCCTGATATATTCGGATAAGGGCGTGTCACAAATGAATGAGAACATCCGCTGGAATGTGGCTGCGGACGAACAGGAAAGCTTCGCAACCTTGGCCATATCAATTTCATCGCTGAGATGGCTTTCTATGTATGCCATAACATCATTCATTTTATCAATCCAGTTCACAACACTCACCTCCCATCAAATCAATCATAGCTTAAGAACTTTTCCCTTAACTCTCTTTCTTCACCGGAATGAAAATCTCCACTTGACAAGTGTCCGCAGTTTCATCCCATTCGGAATACCGCTCAATAGCCGGCATGTCTTGTTGCTGTTGGTACTCGCTCTGAAGCATGAATTCACCATGAATACGCTTCCATGTTTTCCCGATTATGTCCTCGGAAATTCTTCCTTTGGCAGTAAATATCAGCCATGTGCTGGCTGGGCATCGGTATAGGTCGAACCCTGTGACAGCTTCTCCCTTATATTCAACGCCGCACATATAATCGTTGTTACCATCCTTATCAAATCCGAAGCACAGCCCAAGGTTGCAAGGATTTCTGCTGATTTCCTGCAGCCGTTTTGCCGCTCCCTCTGCCTTTACGATGCCCCATGTGCCGCCGCTCTGCGGCGTTATCCTGCGAATACCAAGGACATTGAACGCTCTTTTTTCAAAAACCATGTAATGCATTTCATTTACCCCGTGATCATAAGCGTAAAAGTTAGATCCTGTCAATCCACTGCATTGCCTCATCCTCCTTTCCAACTCCAGAATAACAAAACATTACTTGACATATCCGAGTTTTAACGTACAGATAATCACGGCTTTTTTATTTATAGGGTATGATAATATAATTCTTTTTGTCAATAGGTTTCTAAATGATTTATAATACAAAAAAGCCCGGCGTATAGTCGGGCTTTTCCACCTTTCGGTCCTGATTGATCCTATTATAGGTTTTATTACTGACCGGTGAGCTGGGATTTCGTCTGCTGCACTTCATCGTCCTTTGCCATGACAGCGGGCTTGTAATATCCTTTTGCCTGTGCCATCTGGAACAGCTTATACTGTGATACTTCATCACTATTACGAATCTGCTGAATGGTGGAACGCAGCGCGGGGTTCGCACATTCGGAAATCGTGTTGGCATAAAATGTCAGACTGCTCTTTACAGAGGAAAGAACATCATTGACCATTATTTTTTCCTGTATCATTACTTCTTTCCTCCTTTAATTCAAAAATCCTAATAACTGTTGTTTGGTTTTCATCGCTTCCTGGGCGCTATTCTGAAAAAATTGCTTGATTTCAGGATCCGTCGCTTGCTCGGCATAAGCCTGCAATTTCTGATGAGCGGTATCATGAGAGCCAATTAAGTGACGTAGATTCTGCAGTTCAATTTGATTTAATTGGGACATACGAAAACTCCTTTCAAAATATTCTCGTATTTAGTATCTCAGAATACAAAAAGAATATGCATCATCCAGGAACTTTTAATATCTTGTGCAATATGCTAAATTTTCGTCAGTTATTGACTTGGACTATACAAATGAATTAATAATAAATGTATGACCAAACAAAAATTCAAATTAACAGCAAGGGAGCACAGGCGCTGCTTTGCGCAGAAAGTTACAGCATATGGAAAAGGAGTGCGGGATTATGCAAAATATTTTTTATATAGGCAGTTATACACAAGATAAGAATGAAGCCAGTATTTACCATTGCCTGCTTAATGAACATACGGCAAGGCTGGAGATTATCGGGCAGACAGGCGGCTGCATCAGTCCGTCCTATCTTGCTGAAAAGGGCGGTAAGGTTTATGCCGCCAACGAATACGACAGCGGAGCAGGCCTCTCTGTCTTTCAGACAGATCATAACGGGGCGCTCACAAAGCTTTACGATTTTGAGACTCCCGGCAGAGCCATGTGCCATCTCATGCTGCCGCCCAATGCTCCCTTGCTGTTTGCTTCTAATTATACCAGCGGGGATATGGCCTGTATTAAGCTGGGGGAAAACGGCGAACCGCTCCTTGTCAGCGATTTTATCAGCCACAAGACAGACAGCGGGGAGCAGCCCCATGTTCACTCTGTTACCCTCACACCCGACGGGCGGCATGTCATCATCGCAGATCTGGGGAAAAGCACATTAACGGTGTACCGGCCTGATTTTATGGCCGGAACGCTGGGAAAAGAACTCCAGTGTGTCCAAATGCCGCAGGGCAGCGGACCGCGCCTCCTCGCCTTCCACCCTACCCAAAGCTGGGTGCTGGCGCTTTGTGAGCTTTCCAGTACCCTCTATGCTCTATCGTGGAACAAAAAGAACGGCAGTCTTGAAATAATCGGCAGTTGCCCGACCCTTGCGCCGGACTTTACAGGTGAAAGCTACGCCGGTCATATCGCCTTTTCTCCTTCCGGAGAATACGTCTATGTAAGCAACCGGGGCGAAGAAACGATTGCCATATTCGAGGTCCTGCAAAATAGAGAGCTGCTTCCCTTGGGAGGCTTTGGGTGCGGCGGCAGCTGGCCAAGACATTTTACCTTCAGCCAATGCGGAAACTGGCTGTTTATAGCAAATCAGAGAAGCTGCGGTGTGGCAGTCTTCCGCCGATGCAGCGATACCCGGTGGAAACACACCCATACCCTGGAGGTACAAAACCCTTCCTTTATACTTGAAGTGAGGATATAAACTACATCGATGGTCATAGCCTTCCGGTATACCCGGTCATTGGTCATAGCGTCAAAAGCATCCTGTCATAAATCAACAACCAGCAAAAAAGCCAATTGCTTTTTTGCAATCAGCTTTTATTCGCCACACAACGTATTTTTAAGTAAAACAATAGAGCGGATTTATCAATGTCAGAAAAATTATATTGGGATTTTATCAAACTATTTAACTCACTTATGCTTATCCACTCAATATCAGAGGTATCGTCTCCCGATTGCAGGACCTCTCCGGTCACCCTGCATCTAAAATAGACACCCATGGAATCAACCGGACCTCTTAAGGTTTGATAAACTGCATAGGGTTTCATGCATTCAACGGTAAATGCATTGCCACCTCCGCAAATGAAATATTCTTGCCCCCTCAGTATAATAAAACACTGTTATAAAATCATTTCATAATTTTACAACAGTGTCTTATTCATTTCTATAACGGAGAAAGAGGGATTTGAACCCTCGCGCCGGTTGCCCGACCTACACCCTTAGCAGGGGCGCCTCTTCGGCCTCTTGAGTATTTCTCCAGCTCCGAACTTAATTCGTTCTATTTATTATTTTGCCGCCGTAATTTCTCACAGAAGCAAAATCTAGTATATCAAAGGACTTAGCTTTTGTCAACAATTTTGCATTACTATTTCATATAAATTATTTCCTTTGCAATCAATTACGACGATTACCGGAAAATTCTCCACGTATAATTCCCGGATTGCTTCCGTACCCAGATCCTCATAGGCTATGACCTTGCTGGCTTTAATTCTTTTAGACAGCAGCGCGCCGGCTCCTCCTACCGCTGCAAAATAAACGGCTTTATTCTTTACCATGGATTCTATCACTTCCTTATTGCGGATTCCTTTACCGATCATCCCCTTCAGACCATGATCCAGCAACAGCGGGGTGTACTTATCCATACGGCTGCTGGTAGTGGGACCGGCTGAGCCAATCACCTGGCCCTCCCTCTCCGGAGTCGGTCCCAGGTAGTAGATAATCTGATCCTTCACCTCCAGAGGAATTGCCTTTCCCTGAAGGGCGGCATCATACATCCGCTGATGAGCGGCGTCCCTGGCAGTATATATAGTACCTGTAATATATACATAATCTCCGGCCTGGAGTTCTTCAACCTTCTGTATTGTCAGCGGTGTATTAATATACTTATCCATGTCTTTCCTCTTTATCCTTCCGCCTAACCTTCGCAAATTATCTCATATCGCTTCCCATAATTTTTACAGCAATTTTCTCTTTACATGCCGGTTCACATGACAGCAGATATTGACTGCTACCGGCAGCCCGGCAATATGGGTCGGATAGATCTCAATATTTACTCCCAGGGCTGTTATTCTTCCCCCAAGACCTCCCGGCCCGATTCCCAACCGGTTGATCTCTTCTAACAGCTCTTCTTCCATTCTGCGGATATGCTCCAGAGGAGAGGGCTCCTCCATGCTCCTTGTTAACGCTTTCTTAGCCAATATCCCGCATTTTTCAAAGCTTCCTCCAATGCCTACTCCTACCACAACGGGGGGGCAGGCATTGGGGCCCGCAAGCTTTACGGCATCAATCACCGCATTCTTAACCCCTGTTATTCCATCCGAGGGCTTGAGCATATAAATTCTGCTCATATTCTCACTGCCAAAACCCTTGGGTGCGACAATTAGTTCTAGTCCATCTCCGGACACTATCTCATAATGGATAATTCCAGGAGTATTATCACCTGTATTTTTTCGGAGCAGAGGATCCCCTACTACGGATTTTCGTAAATAGCCTTCCTCATAGCCCTGGCGAATCCCTTCGTTAATTGCGTCTTCCAGATATTCACCTTCCACCTGAAGCCCCTGGCCCAAGGCGACAAATACGATTGCCATTCCGGTATCCTGACAAATAGGAATATGATCTGCTGCGGCAATGTCAAGATTCTCCCCTAATTGTTCCAGAATCTGCCGGCCCAGCAGGCTTTCTTCCTCTTCGTAAGCGCCGCGCACCCTTGATTCTACATCAGAAGCCAACTGATAGTTGGCTTCGATGCACATCTCTTTTATATTTTGAATAATTACATCCGTATGAATTCTTCTCATGCTGGTTCTATCCTCTTATACTATATCCGGTGTCCAACTCCTATAAGGAATCTGTGTCTTCCTGATCTTCTTCCGGGCTGTCCTCAGAATCCTCATTCAACACATCATCCATAATCTCACTTGAATTCACATCCTCCTCCGCTTCATAAAAATCTTCATTCTCAAATTCACTGGTATCAACTACCTGATCCTCTTCTTCCAGTTCTTTTTCCAGATTCTTAATCAGCTCATCCTCCGTGGTTACATCCGTACCTTCCTTCACCTTGGTCAGGTTAGCCACCTTGATCTTCTTCGCGGTATCAATATCCATCAGCTTCACACCGGAAGTAATTCTTCCCAGCACTGATATATCACTCACTGCAATTCGGATGATAATTCCTTCATTGGTGATGAGCATTACCTCATTTTCCTCATTTACCGCCTTTACACCGATCACATCACCGGTTCTGTCCATGATCTTATAGCATTTTACACCCTTGCCGCCTCTGCGCTGTACGGTGAATTCATCCATAGACGTCCGCTTGCCCAGGCCGTATTCCGATACAAAGAGCAGATACTCTCCCTGAGTATGAAGCTGCATTCCGATGATTTCATCATCTCCCGTCATGGTCATACCGATTACGCCCATGGATGTCCTGCCGGTAGGACGCACATCCCGTTCATTAAAACGGATACACATGCCGTTCTTGGTCACTAGAATAATATCCTTCAGATGATTGGTTGATTTTACCTCAATCAATTCATCATCTTCCCGCAGATTGATGGCCTGCAGTCCCGATTTTCTGATATTCTCATAATCCCGGATGGGGGTCTTCTTCACAATTCCCTTCTTTGTCGCCATAAACAGATAACGGTCATTCTTATATTCCTTCAGAGGAATAATTGCCGTGATTCTTTCATCCGGAAGCAATTGCAGAAGGTTAACGATCGCCGTTCCTCTTGCCGTCCGGCTGGCTTCCGGAATCTCATAAGCCTTCAGCCGGTATACCCTGCCCTTATTGGTGAAGAACATGATATAATGATGGTTCGTGGTCATCAGAAGATCTTCGATAAAATCCTCCTCGATGGTCTGCATTCCCTTAATTCCCTTGCCGCCCCGATGCTGGCTCTTGAAATTATCAATGGTCATACGTTTGATATAACCCAGCTTCGTCATGGCAATTACGGTATTTTCATTAGGAATCAGATCCTCCATGGAGATATCAAATTCATCAAAGCCTATTTTTGTCCTTCTTTCATCCCCGTATTTGTCACGGATAAGAGTAATCTCCTCCTTGATTACGCCAAGGAGCAGCTTTTCATCCGCAAGAATTGCCTTATATTCCGCTATCTTATTCATAAGCTCCGCAAATTCAGCCTCCAGCCTCTCTCTTTCCAGACCGGTCAGCGCACGGAGCCTCATATCGATAATGGCTTGGGCCTGGACATCCGTCAGAGTAAAGCGCTCGATTAACTTCTCCTTTGCGGCATTACCGTTGGCGGAGCCCCGGATAATGCGGATTACTTCATCAATATTGTCAAGGGCAATGAGCAGACCCTGTAAGATATGGGCACGTTCCTCTGCCTTATTCAGATCATAGATGGTCCTTCTTGTAACAACTTCCTTCTGATGATTCAGATAATAAGTCAGCATCTGATGCAGGTTGAGGATTCTGGGCTCATTGTTCACCAGCGCCAGCATAATAACACCAAAGGTATCCTGAAGCTGGGTATGTTTATACAGCTGATTCAAGAGCACATTGGCATTCACATCCCGGCGCAGCTCAATTACAATCCTCATACCGGTACGGTCTGATTCATCCCGGAGCTCTGTGATGCCGTCAATCTTCTTCTCCTTCACCAGCTCGGCAATCTTCTCGATTAAGCGGGCTTTATTCACCATGTAAGGAAGCTCAGTTACAAGAATCCGATTCTTACCGTTTTGCATGGCTTCAATCTCAGTCACCGCACGGACCCTTACCTTACCTCTTCCGGTCCGGTAAGCCTCCTGGATTCCCGCTGTGCCAAGAATCTCCGCTCCCGTAGGGAAATCAGGTCCCTTAATAATCTGCAGTAATTCCTCTATTTCAGTTTCCCGATCCTCTTCAATCTGGTTATCAATAATTTTCAGAACACCATTGATTACTTCCCGAAGGTTATGAGGCGGAATATTAGTCGCCATACCTACCGCAATACCGGAAGTTCCATTGATCAAAAGATTTGGATATCTGGAGGGAAGCACCAGGGGCTCCTTCTCCGTCTCATCAAAGTTAGGAGAAAAGTCCACCGTATCCTTATTGATGTCAGACAGCATCTCCATGGAAATCTTACTTAGGCGGGCCTCGGTATAACGCATTGCCGCCGCGCCGTCACCGTCCACGGACCCGAAATTGCCATGACCGTCAATCAGGGGATATCTGGTTGAGAAATCCTGTGCCAATTTTACCATTGCCTCATAAATTGAACTGTCTCCATGAGGGTGGTATTTACCCATGGTATCACCGACAATACGAGCGCATTTTCGGTGAGGCTTGTCGGGACCATTATTCAATTCAATCATTGCATATAAAATTCTTCTCTGTACCGGCTTTAAACCATCCCTTACATCGGGCAGGGCGCGCGCTGCAATTACTGACATGGCGTACTCAATATAAGAGTTCTCCATCGTCTTCTTCAGATCCACATCATGCACCTTGTCGAAGATATTCTCATCCATTGTTATTCCTCCATTAATTGCTCTTCACCGGCGCTTTTGCCTGCAGCCGGTGAAAAAGCAGTTTATATATCAAGATTCTTTGCATACTTTGCATTCGCCTCGATAAATTCCCTTCTGGGCTCTACCTTATCTCCCATGAGAGTTGTAAAGGTGATATCGATTTCTGATGAATTCTCCTCATCCATCATAACACGGAGCAGGATTCTTCTCTCAGGGTCCATGGTGGTCTCCCATAGCTGCTCTGCATCCATCTCTCCAAGACCCTTATAACGTTGAATCTTGTTATTGGAATCTCTTCCCACTTCCATAAGTATCTGATTCAGCTCTTCATCACTGTAGGCATAGCGCACCATCTTATTCTTCTCCACCTTATAAAGGGGCGGCTGCGCCAGATATACATAACCCTGCCTGATCAGCTCCGGCATAAAACGGTAGAGGAAGGTCAGCAATAGGGTACTGATATGGGCACCGTCTACATCTGCATCCGTCATAATAATAATCTTATGATAACGAAGCCTGCTGATATCAAAATCATCGGAAATGCCCGTGCCAAAAGCTGTAATCATTGCTTTGATTTCATTGTTCATTAGAATCTTGTCAAGCCTTGATTTCTCCACATTGAGAATCTTTCCCCTTAGAGGTAAAATCGCCTGAGTCGCTCTGGTACGTGCTGTCTTCGCCGATCCGCCTGCGGAATCACCCTCTACGATATAGATCTCACATTTGGAAGGATCCTTTTCCGAACAATCTGCCAGCTTACCGGGAAGGCTCATTCCCTCCAGCGCCGTCTTTCTTCTGGTGAGATCCCTGGCTTTTCTTGCAGCATCCCTGGCCCTCTGGGCAAGAACGGCCTTCTCAACAATCGTCTTTGCCACCTGCGGATTCTGCTCCAGGAAATAGGTCAGCTGCTCACTGACTATACTGTCCACAGCTCCCCTGGCTTCTGAATTGCCCAGCTTCTGCTTGGTCTGTCCTTCAAACTGGGGATCTGAAATCTTAATACTGATAATCGCTGTCAGACCTTCCCTGATATCCTCTCCTGTAAGATTCTGATCGCTGTCCTTAAGAAATTTCATAGATCTGGCGTAATCGTTAAAGGTCTTTGTAATGGCATTCTTAAAGCCTGCCAGATGCGTGCCTCCCTCAGGAGTTGTAATATTATTAACAAAGCTGTAGCAGCCCTCTGTAAAGCTGCTGTTATGCTGAAGGGCAACCTCCACATAGACATTATCCTTCGTGCCTTCGCAATAAATAATCTCCGGGTAGAGAGGATCCTTATGACGGTTCAGATATTCCACATATTCCTTAATACCGCCGGCATAGTGGAATTCTCTTTCCTTCTCCTCCCCTTCCCGCTTATCCCGAAGAATGATCTTGATATCTTTGGTCAGAAATGCCATTTCCCTCAGCCGCTGCTTTAGAATCTCATAATCATAGACGGTTTCCTCAAATATCTCTCTATCCGGTAAGAAGGATACGGTAGTTCCCCTGCAATCTGTCTCTCCAACCTCTTCCAAGCGCCCGCAGGCCTTGCCTCTTTCATATCTCTGCTGATATTTCTTCCCGTCCACACAGATTTCCACTGTCAGCCACTCGGAAAGTGCGTTCACCACGGAGGCTCCTACTCCATGAAGGCCGCCGGATACCTTGTATCCTCCTCCGCCGAATTTGCCGCCGGCATGAAGGATGGTAAATACAACCTCTACGGAGGAAATTCCCTTTTTATGATTAATTCCTACAGGAATACCTCTGCCGTTATCAATTACCGTTATGGAATTATCCTCATTGATGGATACGTCAATAGTATCACAGTATCCGGCAAGAGCTTCATCCACTGCATTATCTACAATTTCATAAACCAGGTGGTGTAAGCCCTTGGAGGAAGTGGAGCCGATATACATTCCCGGCCGCTTTCTTACTGCCTCAAGCCCTTCCAATATTTGAATCTGATCTGCGCCGTATTCATTACTCATGATTTCTCCTCCAGTTTGTTGGAGGACTTCACCTCCGAACTAATAATCTATATTTCATTAATTCTCACACGTAACCTCTGCATCTGCCACATGAAAAATCTTATTATACTGAAATTGGCGGTTGATAAATTCCTCCAATCCGGTACAGGTAATCATGGTCTGTATCTCTCCGATGCTGTTTAACAGATGAGTCTGCCGCTGCCGGTCAAGCTCAGATAAGACATCATCCAGAAGTAAAATAGGATTTTCCCGGATTGCGGACTTCACCAGCTGGATTTCAGCCAGCTTGCAGGACAGCGCGGCGGTTCTTTGCTGCCCCTGGGAGCCGTATCTTCGTATATCCACTGTTCCCAGCAAAAAGCACAGGTCATCCCTGTGAGGACCTACATGAGTCATCTTTAAATATAAATCCTTTTCCCTATAGGTCTTTAATTTATCTTCAAAATCGGCTGCCCGGACATTGGGCTCATAGGCCAGAACAAGTTCTTCTTTTCCTCCGGTAAGTCTCCTATGTATATCCCCCACCAATTGATTTAACCGGAAAATAAAATCTTCTCTTGTCTCAATTATCTTCCGGCCGTATTCTATTAATTTCTGATCCCATAAATATAGTGTATCCAATAAATTCCTGTTATTACTGATTTGTCTTAATAAATTATTCCTTTGCACCAGAACTTTATTATAATTCGTCAAATGACTGAGATAAATCTTATCCAACTGGCAAAGCTCCAAATCCAGGAATCTTCTTCTCTCCGCAGGACCGTTCTTAATGATATACAAATCCTCCGGCGAAAAAAACACAAGGTTCAGCATTCCGAATAATTCACCTTGTCTCTTAATGGGAAGCCCGTCAATGGCAACTCCCTTCGCCTTATTCCTCTTTAAATGTAAATCGATCCGGTGAGGGATCTGATTTTTCTCAAGGATAATCCGGACATGGGCTTCTTCCTGCTGGAATCTTATAATTTCCTTATCCTTGCTGCCGCGATGGGATTTTGTTGTTCCACACAGATAAATCGCCTCAAGAATATTCGTCTTCCCTTGGGCGTTTTCTCCGTATAAAATATTGGTACCGTTATGAAACTGCATGTTAAGATCACGATAATTCCGATAATCTTTGAGTTCCAGGGATTTAATAATCATAGATGCACCAGTATTTCCTTCTCACTCTATAATCTGTATCTGTTCTCCGTTATACTCTACCATATCTCCGCCGTGAAGCTTCTTTCCTCGCTGCAGCTCCACAACACCGTTCACCTTAACTTTACCGTCCAGAATCTCTTCCTTTGCCTCCAGGCCGGAATCCACCAGGCCGGCTGCTTTCAGAGCCTGGCCCAGCTTAATAAACTCTTCTCTTAATTTAATCTGATGCATTATGACAACCATGCCTTTCTATGCCGGTACATTAATATTAACGGGCAGAATTAAATAGATATATGACTGGTCTTTATCGCGGATAAAGCAGGGCGCCTTCGCATTAATTAAATAAAGGTCAACTGTCTCATCGTCAATAACACGCAGCGCATCCAGTAAGAACTTCGGGTTAAAGCCAATTACCACATCCTTACCTTCCAGTGTAATATCAATGTCTTCATTCATGGAACCAATGGCGGTATTGATCTTCAGCTCAAAACTATTGTCACGGATATCAAGGATAATAGGCTTCTTATCTGTCTCCCTGATCAAAAGGGAAGCTCTTTCTATACAGCTTTGAAATTCCTTCTTATTGATGGTAACCTTTGTCTCATAATCGCTGGAAAGCATTTGGTCGATGCGGTAATATTCCCCTTCAATCAGTCTGGTCAATACCAGAGTATCATCAAATTCAAACAGGGCATGCTTTTCCGTAAAAAAGATATTGACCATGGAGGAGACTTCTCCGGATAAAATTTTACTGATCTCATTCAAGGTCTTGCCGGGTACAATAACCTTCCTGTTCTCATAGGAATCCTTCATAAATATCTTACGAATGGAGATTCTATGACCGTCCAGAGAGATGACCCGAAGTTCATTCTCCTTGATCTCGAACAACTCACCGGTCATTATCTTGTTACTTTCATTGTCTGAAATAGAGAAAACCGTCTGACGGATAATTTCCTTTAATGTAAACTGAGACAATGTTACCGGATTCTCCTTTTCTATCTTAGGAAGTCCCGGGAACTCTTCTGCTGATCTTCCTGAGATGGAGAACTTTGCCTTCTCACAGATAATCTCCGTTATATAGTTCTCATCGGTAGCGATGCTTATTTCATTTTCCGGAAGCCTGCGGACAATCTCTGAGAATATCTTAGCGTTCAGGGCTACTGTTCCTGTCTCTATGACCCTCCCTTTCACTAAAGTCTCAATACCGAGCTCCATATCATTCGCAATTAATTTGATGTAATCATTTCCTGCTTCTATAATCAGACATTCCAATATGGGCATGGTTGATTTGACAGGTACAGCCTTTAATACAATATTAACACCATTTAAAAGGTCCGCTTTCTGACATTGGATTTTCATCTGTGTATAATCTCCCTTCGCACGCGTTTATAGAAATATATAAAAGATTCTTAGTAGTCATATTATTAATAGCTGTGAAATTGTTAATATCTGCTTTCCGCCCTTAAGAATCAATGGGTTCCGGTCTTGATAAAGAGGCAGGATTCCAGGCCTTTCCTATGTGGACAAAGGTATGAATAAAGGGACAAAATAAATGTAAAAATTATGAATCACATGCCATCCACACGCTATCAACAAATTATTAACCTGATTTACACTGCTTTATTCCGGATTTATTTTCTTAATTAATACGTCGATGGTATTATGCAGGGAAGCATCCCTATCAATATCTGCCAATATCTTCTCAAAGCCATGGAGCACTGTGGAATGATCCCGGTTACCCAGATTCTTACCGATCTCTGTTACGGACAGCCCCGTAAGACGTCTGCACAGATACATAACAATCTGTCTCGGGTAGGATATATTCCTGCTCTTATCCTTAGAGTAAATTTCGGAAGGGGTCAGATTATAATGCTCTGCCACTACCTCGACGATAAAATCAACGGTAACGATCTTCTTTTCATTAGGGGAGATAATGTCCTTCAGCGCTTCCTCTGCAAAGAGAGGGGTCATTACCTTCTTCTTCAGCTTGGAGAAGGCAACAATCTTGGTCAATGCTCCCTCCAGCTCACGGATGTTGGATTTGATGTTGGTGGCAATATAGCTGAGAACATCTTCTTCTATGGTTAAGCCCTCCATCTCCTCCTTCTTGCGTAAAATAGCCATTCTGGTCTCATAGTCCGGGGGCTGGATGTCTGCCAGCAGACCATGTTCAAAACGGGAACGAAGCCTGTCCTCCAAAGTAAGAATTTCCTTGGGAGGGCGGTCACTGGAGATGATGATCTGTTTCTTAGCCTCATGGAGGGTATTAAAGGTATGGAAAAATTCCTCCTGGGTTCTCTCCTTACCTATAATAAACTGAATGTCGTCGATTAAAAGAGCATCTATGGAACGGTATTTGTCCCGGAATTGGTTGGTGGTATTATTACGAATTGCTTCAATCAGCTCGTTAGTGAACTTCTCACTGGTGACATAAAGTACCTTGGTACCAGGATTCTGATCCAGTATGAAATGGGCAATGGAATGCATCAGGTGAGTCTTGCCCAGTCCTACTCCGCCATAAATAAAAAGCGGGTTATATATTTCACCCGGGTTCTCTGCTACGGCCAGGGCCGCGGCTCTTGCAAATTCGTTATTTCCGCCGACTACGAAGGTATCAAAGGTATATTTGGCATTCAGTAATACGGTATCACCGCTCTTCTTCTTCACCGGTGCAGGTTCCGGAGCCTTCTCTATGGAATCGATCTGGCTCTGGAGGACAAACTGCAGATCATAGGGCTCATTCAATACTTCTTCGATGGAGACCTTTAGCAGCAACTCATATTTATTACGAATGACATGAATGCTGGGAGGCCCAATCCGTTCATCATTAATCAGAATCGTAATAACATGATCCGTTACATCATATACCATAAGAGGTTTCAGCCAGGTATTATAGGAAACATCCGTAATACCGTATTCTGATCTTAAATACATTAAAATGTCGTCCCATTTGGACTGAATTAAATTCTTCATTACAGCCTCCATCAATACTCACATAAGTATATATTATAACAATTTAGTTAAATTTTCAATGGTTAATATGCCTTTCTTTATTTTTATGCATTCTATTTGTAATAGTTGAGCCTGGCTTAACTATTACTTCTATGTTTTATTAAATGTGGAAGGGTGGATAATTGATTTCACATTAGTAACAGGTTGAGAATGTGCATAAAATCAAGGAATCAGCAAAAAAATAAAAAAAATATATTTGTTTTATCCACGAATCTATTCAGATTATCCACAATTTTTGTTAACTCCCATATAAGATAAGAAGAAACAGATTGAAATAAGGGTTATAAAACAGGGGAAAGCAAAATATTTACTTGACGAAGCGATTGATTGCGCATATAATAAACGTGATATTCCAAAATGTCATAAGTGTCTCAAGGTAGAGCGACGGTACGGGTAAGAAGGAGGTGCAGCGCAATGAAGATGACATTCCAACCGAAGAAGAGATCCCACGCAAGGGTTCACGGATTTAGAGCAAGAATGGCTACTGCTGGAGGCAGAAAGGTATTATCTGCCAGAAGAGCAAAGGGAAGAAAGCAGTTGTCTGCATAGGTCGCAATTTTGTGACCTTTTCTTCTATTTAGAGGGAATTTATATTTTGAAGGTAATCTAGGATGAAATTTTCGGATTCAATTAAAAGCAATGGAGATTTTAGAGAAATATACAGTACCGGGAAATCATATGCAAACAAATATCTGATTATGTATGTCAAAAGCAATGATACGGATTATAATCGAATTGGAATATCGGTGAGTAAAAAAGTTGGTAATAGTGTTGTTCGGCATAGAATAACAAGATTGATCAGAGAAAGCTATCGACTGTCGGAGGATAGCTTTTTGAGAGGATTGGACATTGTCGTTGTAGCCAGAGAGGGTGCGAGAGACAGAAGCTATAGTGAGATTGAAAGCGCATTGTTACATTTAAGGAAACTCCATAAAATTGGAAATCATTCGGTACTATCTGATCAAATATAGAGAAGTATGGCTGTAGGGGTATAGAAGTGAACAAAGGGATCAAATTTAGGAATTTATTTATTTTTGTAATTAAGCTTTATCGAAAATATATATCGCCTCTTAAAAGAACGCCCAGTTGTATCTATACACCTACCTGCTCTTTATATGCAATTGAAGCATTGGAAAAGTATGGAGTTTTTAAGGGAACATACCTGGCGGTAAGACGGGTATTGCGTTGTCATCCCTTTCATAAGGGAGGGTATGACCCGGTACCATAATCATTGCTGTCGGCAGGACAGCAGCTCTAAGGAGGAAAAATAATTGGTGGTTACATTATTGACGGCAAGCGGCGGACTGCTGAGTCCGATTTCGACGGTGCTGGGCTGGATCATGAATGCAATTTATGAATTTTTTCATTTATTCGGCATTCAGAATATTGCGTTATCCATTATCTTTTTTACGTTTATTGTAAGAACCTTAATGCTTCCTTTAACAATTAAACAGCAGAAATTTACGAAGCTCTCATCCCGTATGAACCCTGAATTGCAGAAGATACAGGCGAAGTATAAGGGAAAGAAGGATGAGGTTTCTTTAAGAAAACAGCAGGAGGAATCACAGGCTTTATATCAGAAGTACGGCGCTAACCCGGCTTCCGGATGCTTGCCGATGCTGATTACCCTGCCGGTGATGTTTGCTCTGTATTCGGTAATTAATAATATTCCGGCTTATGTATCCTCCGTAAAGGATTTATATGATACGGTTGCAGTGGGAATACAGGCTACAGCGGGTTATGCGGAGAAATTGAAGGAAATTATTACCGGTGCAACCAATATAAGAATGGCCGGCAATAATGATCTCTCTACAATTAATTATATTATTGATGTTCTGGCCAAATTCCAGCAGGCCCAGTGGGATGCCCTGAAGGATGTATTTCCGTCCTTACAGGCTGAAATTGCAAGCTCCTATGAGAACATCAAGCATGTGAATAATTTCCTTGGATTAAATATTGCGGAAAAGCCGGGCTGGGCATTTCCGGGGATTATAGTGCCGATTCTTGCTATGGCACTGCAGTTTATACAGGGAAAGCAGATTGAAGTCAAGAATAAACCGGGCAATACGGATCCCTCGGCTAATGCCATGAAGTCCATGAATGTAGTTATGCCGGTGATGTCCGGTATCTTCTGTGTCACCCTGCCTACCGGTATCGGTATCTACTGGATTGCTACAAGCGTATATGCAATTATACAGCAGTTCTTTGTAAATAAATATATGGACAAGGTCGATGTTGACGAGCTGATTGCAAAGAATGTGGCAAAGGCATCAAAGAGAAGAAAAATGATCACTACCGCTGCTTCTGCGCCGAACGCTCCGGAATCCATTCAGAGATTGGCCAGAATGCAGACAAAATCAATTGAAAGCTCCATACAGGACAATGAAAAACAGACAGAAGCCTCTGAACCAGACAAAGGACAGGAGAAATCTTCCGGCAGTAAGGAACAGAATACGGCTTCCTCTCCTAAGAGCATCTCAGATATAGCAAACCTTCTTAAGAATAGGAATGAAAAGGGGGATAAATAGCAATGGATTGGATGGAAATCACCGGTAAAACAGTGGATGAAGCTTTAACAAATGCCATGCTTGCACTTGAAACTACCATTGATCATATGGAGTATGAGGTAATTGAGAAGGAAACAAGCGGTTTTCTTGGAATGTTCGGAAAGCCGGCAAAAATCCGGGCAAGAGTTAAGGCTACGATCGAAGGAACTGCAAAGAAATTTTTGACGGATGTGTTCCGTACCATGGGTATGGAGACTTCCATTGAGGTTACTTATGACGAAGAGAATACTACGGTAGAGGCCAATATTGACGGCGATGATATGGGTGTGTTAATTGGCAAAAGAGGACAAACCCTGGACTCCCTTCAGTATCTGGTAAGCCTGGTAGTGAATAAGAACAGCGAAAATTATATTAAGGTTAAACTGGATACGGAGAATTACAGGGCCAGAAGAAAAGAAACCCTGGAGAATCTTGCAAAGAATATTGCATATAAGGTAAAGAGAACCAGAAAGCCGGTTTCTCTTGAGCCTATGAATCCCTATGAGAGAAGGATTATTCATTCTGCCCTGCAAAATGATAAATATGTGGAGACTTACTCCGAGGGGGAAGAACCTTATCGTAAAGTGGTCATTAATGTGAAGAAATCCTATCGTGACCAGAAGCCGGTAAAATCATCCGGAAATTATCGAAAGGATGATTATTACAAGGGAGTTACCAATAAGAGCTATAATAAGCCCTATAATACCAGCAAGAGCGGTTATAATAAGAATTACAGCGCAGATTACAAGAAGGATTACGAGAAATACAAGGAAAGTAAAAAAGAGGCAGCGGCAAAGGAAGAAGTATAAGCTACTTTGTATGTTGAAAATGGGTGTCTTGAAGGGGAAGCATACTTTAAGGCACCTTTTTATTCGTGGCAGGAGGGGAAGAGTTTATGAGAACGGATACGATTGCAGCTATTGCTACCGGTTTGAGCAATGCGGGCATCAGTATTGTAAGGGTTAGCGGAGATACGGCCTTTCAAATTATAGATCGTATTTATAAACTGAAATCCGGGCATAAGAAATTATCCGAAGAAAAGAGTCATACGATTCATTACGGCTATATCTATGACGGGGAAGAGCCGGTGGACGAAGTGATGGTTGCAATCATGCGCGCTCCTGCTACCTATACCAGAGAGAATACGGTGGAGATCAATTGTCATGGCGGAATTGTGGTTACCCGCAGGATTCTTAAGACGGTATTAAAATACGGAGCCAGGATCGCGGAGCCGGGGGAATTCACAAAGCGGGCCTTCTTAAACGGAAGAATTGATTTATCCCAGGCGGAGGCAGTGTCTGATATTATCTCTGCCAGGAACGAGCTGGCCTTGAAGAATTCTTTCAATCAGTTAAGAGGGAAAGAGAAGCAGCTGATCATAGAATTAAGAGAGAGAATTCTAAGGGATATTGCCTTTATTGAGGCAGCATTGGATGATCCGGAGCATATCAGTCTGGAAGGCTTTGATCGGAATCTCATGAAGAATCTGGACTATGAGTGTAAAAAGATTGAGCTGCTGCTGAAGGAAGCAGGGAATGGCAAGCTGATTAAGGAAGGAATACGAACGGTTATTATCGGAAAACCCAATGCGGGAAAATCAAGCCTGTTAAATACCCTGGTGGGGGAAGAACGGGCAATCGTAACAGATATTGCCGGAACCACCAGGGATACCCTGGAGGAAATGATTTATTTTAATGGTATTATGTTAAATGTCATTGATACGGCAGGCATCCGGGAGACAAAGGATGTCATTGAGCGGATCGGAGTTGAGAAGGCTATCAGGATGGCTTCCGAATCGGATCTTATCCTGTATGTTCTGGATTCCTCCACCGCCCTGGATGAAAATGATGAAGCTATTTTAAATCTGATTCAGGATAAGAAGGCCATTCTTTTGCTAAATAAATCAGATCTGGAGCAGAAGATTTCCATGGAGGAGATTCAAAACAGAACGGCTCATCCGGTGGTTAGTATCTCCGTTAAGGAATCTACCGGATTAAAGGAGTTTGAAAAAACCATCAAGGATATGTTTTTTGGCGGCGAATTGTCCTTTAATGAGGATATTTATATTACCAATGAGAGGCACAGGGAAGCCTTTCTCCAGGCGCTGGAGAGTTTAAAACAGGTAGTTCAGAGTGTGGAGGCAGGGATGCCGGAGGATTTTTACTCCATTGATCTCATGGCGGCTTATGAGGTTTTAGGCAGAATTATAGGTGAAAACGTTGAGGAAGATCTGGTTAATATGATATTCAAGGAATTTTGTATGGGTAAATAATCGGATGCCGGTAAGAGGCAGCAGCTTAAATTTTAATTTTTATGTTTACTAAGAAGGGAATGGAAGGAATATGTCATACGTATACGGAAGCTATGACGTAGCAGTAGTTGGCGCCGGTCATGCGGGCTGTGAGGCGGCATTGGCTGCGGCAAGATTATCTTTAAATACAATTTTATTTACAATCAGCACGGACAGCATTGCGTTAATGCCTTGTAATCCTAATATCGGGGGGACCTCAAAAGGGCATCTGGTGAGAGAAATCGATGCTCTGGGGGGCGAGATGGGCAGGAATATTGATAAAACCTATATTCAGTCTAAGATGCTCAATGTATCCAAGGGACCGGCAGTTCATTCCCTGCGTGCGCAGGCGGATAAGCAGGAATATTCGAATTCCATGCGAAGAGTGCTGGAAAACACACCAAATCTGACTTTAAAACAGGCGGAGGTTGTGAAGATAATTACAGAGGATCATAAGGTTACCGGTGTTATGACTTATTCGGGAGCTGTGTATCCTTGTAAGGCAGTGATTCTGTGTACGGGAACCTATTTGAATGCCAGATGCATTTACGGTGAGACAGTGAATCATACCGGGCCGGGGGGATTACAGGCAGCAACCCATCTGACGGATTCCCTGAAGGAGCTGGGAATTGAGATGTTTCGTTTTAAGACCGGGACTCCCGCAAGAATTGACAAACGGTCTATCGATTTTAGTAAGATGCAGGAGCAGCTTGGAGATGAAAAGGTAATTCCCTTTTCTTTTATTACAAAGCGGGAGGATCTTCAGAAGGAGCAGATATCCTGCTGGCTTACCTATACCAATGAGAAGACCCATGAGATTATCCGTGCCAATATAGACCGATCCCCTCTCTTTAGCGGAGATATCAAAGGAACCGGTGCCAGATACTGTCCCTCCATTGAGGATAAAGTGGTGAAATTCGCCGATAAGGATAGGCACCAGGTATTTATTGAGCCGGAGGGGCTGTATACCAATGAGATGTATATAGCGGGAATGTCCAGCTCCCTGCCGGAGGATGTGCAATGCAGGATGTACCGTTCGGTGCCGGGCTTGGAGAATGCCAGGATTGTGCGGAATGCATATGCCATAGAATATGATTGTATTAATCCCATGCAGCTGAAGCCGTCCCTGGAATTTAAGGCGGTGGAGGGTCTGTTCAGCGGAGGGCAGTTCAACGGAAGCTCCGGATATGAGGAAGCCGCTGCCCAGGGACTGGTTGCCGGTATCAATGCGGCTTTAAAGGTATTAGGCCGGGAGCCATTGATTATCGACCGCTCGGAGGCCTATATCGGAGTGCTGATTGATGATCTTGTGACCAAGGAGACCAATGAACCCTACCGCATGATGACTTCCAGAGCGGAGTATCGCTTGCTGCTGCGCCAGGATAATGCGGATATTCGTCTGACAGAGAAGGGTTATCGAATTGGCTTGATTGATGAGGAGCGTTATCAGCATACCCTGGATAAGATAAATCAGATACAGGAAGAGATTAACCGTCTGGAGAATACAATGGTGGGAGCCAATAGGGAGGTTCAGGAATTATTGCAGCAGTGCGGCAGCACTCCTTTGGGAACGGCAGCCACCATGGCGGAATTAATTCGCAGGCCGGAATTATCCTATGAGCTCTTGCAGCCTATTGACCGGGAAAGAAAAGCTTTGCCGGAGGAAGTGATTGAGCAGGTTAATATTAATATAAAATATGACGGGTACATCCGGCGCCAATTACATCAGATTGAGCAATTTAAAAAGCTGGAAAACCGGATTATTCCCGAAACCATCGACTATACGGCGGTACCCAGCCTGCGGATTGAAGCAAGGCAGAAGCTGATCAAATTCCTGCCCAGATCCATAGGCCAGGCATCCAGAATCTCGGGCGTATCACCGGCGGATATCTCTGTATTGCTGGTCTACCTTACTCAGTTAAACTATCGCAATAAGAAAGAACAAGGAACGGAAGAATAGATACCTAGGAGAAAAGTGGGTCTTTATCACGAATATGGAGGGCGGATATGGAGTATGGGCTTTATCCCGGGATGGAGCGATTCGAGCAAGGCATAAAGGAGATAGGAATTGAGCTGGCAGATCATCAGAAGCAGCAATTTGTTGATTATTATGAAATGTTGATTGAGAAGAACAAGGTAATGAATCTCACTTCAATTACTGAATTTTCTGAAGTGATTACAAAGCATTTCCTGGATAGCCTGATGCTGGTAAAGGCAGTTGATCTGAAGAATCAAAAATTGCTGGATGTGGGAACTGGTGCCGGCTTTCCGGGGCTTCCATTAAAAATCGCATTCCCCGATCTGGAAATTGTCCTGTTGGATTCTCTGAATAAGCGATTGAAGTTTTTATCGGAAGTGATAGAACAATTAAAGCTGCAGAAAATAACGACCCTGCATGGACGTGCCGAGGATTACGGAAAGCATCCGGATTACAGGGAGCAGTTTGATCTGTGTGTGTCGAGGGCCGTTGCAAAACTGTCGTCATTATCTGAATATTGTATTCCTTATGTGAAAAAAGGCGGATTTTTTATTTCATATAAGTCTGGTATAATTAATGAGGAGATTGTTGCATCTGAAAGAGCAATTCATATTTTAGGTTCCAGAATAGAGAAGATAGCAGGATTTGTTTTGCCGGATACGGATATTGAGAGGACTTTGGTGATGGTAAGAAAAGTAAGCCAGACACCAAGGATTTATCCGAGAAGTGCGGGAAAACCATCTAAGGAACCGCTGTAAAAATAAGGAGAAATTATGTTAATACAGGGAAAGTTGCTTTCTTATGGCGATGATTTATCAGAAGCATATTGGATCAGGAAAAAGGTGTTTCTGGAGGAGTATGGGGTACCGGAGGAAAAGGTATTTGATGGCCTTGATGAAATGGCCATGCAGGTTATTGTTTATGAAACGGATTCTGCAGTGCCCGGAAGATCAGACTCTATGGAAAAGGGTACAAGCTCCGGTATGGAGTTCCGGCATTCAGAGAGAAAGAATCCGGTAGCAACGGGAAGGATCCAATTCGATGGTTCAAGGTGTGAGATAGGACAGGTGGCTGTTTTACAGGAATATCGCAGACTTGGATATGGAGATTTTACTGTAAGAATGCTAATAAATAAAGCTTTTACAGCAGGAATTTATAATGTAGAGTGCAGGGCGGGGGAAAAATCCAGGGGGTTTTTTGAGAAAATAGGGTTTTCTGTAATCCACGAGGAGCAGGAAGGAAATCATAGTTTCTATAGGATGGAAATTAACGAAAGCCGGGTAACAAGGGAATGCAGAAAAAATCGGTTGAGTGATGCAAGAATTAGGGGAAAAGACCCAAAAAATCATAAAATATACTAAAAAATACTTTAAAAATTCACTACCATGTTATATGATATTAACATAGATATTTCATGGCCTAAGCATAGAAAGGGTGCATACATTATGTATGAAAGCAATGAAATGAAAGAAAATACAGAAAACAATGCAGCAAAGGAAAACTATGCTTCCAGCCTATTATTAAAAGAAATGATTATTGAAAATGAAGAACGTTTGTATTCTATTAAATCCCAGATAAAGGTTCATCAGCATTTATTGAAGCAAAAAGAAGATGAATTGTCAGAAAGGGAGAGAACGAAGCTTCATAACGTTGATTTGTTTTCTCCTCTTTATAATAAATTGAAGGAAGAAGATGAATTAAAGGGAACAATCCAGCAGATAGAATCAGAAGTTGGAAAATTGATTCGTGAGCAGGACAACCTGATAGATAAGAATAACAAATTAAAGAATGCGGTAGCTGTCATTGATGGGTATGAAGAACTTATCAAGCGGGAGAAGGATGATACTGCGGAGCAGGCAGAACAGGATGTTTCACAGTTCAATGATAAGGGATTGAGTATCTTGGAAGCCCAGGAGGTGGAACGGCAGCGTATAGCCAGGGATTTGCATGATTCTACAGTTCAAAATCTCACAAGTCTGGTTCATAAGGCAGAGCTGTGTATTAAACTGATTGATATTGATCCGATACGGGCAAAGCTTGAACTGAAAGCAATGTCAAATACAATCAAATCGGTAATCAATGATATGAGAGGCATTATCTATAATCTGAAACCCATGTCCCTGGATGACATTGGATTGCTGGTTACCATTGAACGGTTTGCCGGAAGACTGATGGATTTAAATAATATTAATGTCATTGTCCATTCCAATGCGGAAACCATGGAAATACATCCTGTTATAAAGCTAACCCTTTTCAGAATTATACAGGAAGCATGTAATAATGTAATAAAGCATGCCCAAGCTACGGAGATCTGTATTAATATTAATTTTGAAGAACATAGGGTAACAGTTGCAATCATCGATAATGGAACAGGATTTTTAATGAAGGAAGATTCACCGGAAGAAAAAGGACATTCATCCAGCTTTGGCTTGTCCATTATGAAGGAGCGGATTTCATTATTGTCAGGGAAGGTTGAAATTAAGTCAGAGAGGGGACTGGGAACAACAGTAACTGTTTCTGCACCATTAACTATATACGAGGGGGATAAGGATGAACAAACCAGTTAACATTATGATTGCTGATGATCACTCCATGGTGAGAGAAGGGATAAAGCAGCTGCTTGAATTGGACGGAGATATTGTAGTTGTCGCAGAAGCCAGCAATGGTAAGCAATGCATTGAGTTATTAGATGCAAACAAAACCGATGTTCTTTTGCTAGATATTAATATGCCGATGATGAATGGTCTGCAGGTATTGCAGTATATTAAAGAGAATAAGGCGAAGATAAAGGTAAAGGTACTGATTTTAACAATTCATAATGAAGTTGAATATCTGGTACGGGCTGTTGAACTTGGTGTAGACGGATATGTATTAAAAGATTCGGATTCAACTGTATTAAAGAAGGCAATCTTTTGTGTGAATCGGGGAGAGAACTTTATACAGCCGGAACTGGCCCCGGTGTTGAAGCTGAAGTTGGAGGAGAAAGGCAGTCAGGCAGATAACACAGATACTTTGACGAAAAGAGAAATTGAGGTATTAAAGTTATTAGCAGAAGGATTGTTTAATAAAGAGATTGCATATATGCTGTCCATTAGTGAAAAGACGGTAAAGAATCATGTTTCCAATATATTTAAAAAGATAGATGTATCAGATCGGACACAAGCCGCTGTTTATGCGATTAGAAATAATTTTGTCGAATTATATTAAAATAGGCTTCATGGAAGCTTCATGGGAAAAAGATAAAATGGCAGATGAAAGGGAAGGCCTTTCATCTGCTTTATTTACTGTATGAATGTTTCACGTGAAACATTTTCTTTTTATCCTATAGGTAATCGGGATTAAATATGAAAATAGTATAGATATTCGTTTTTAAAAATGTTATAATAAGGGCTATTGGAGGCTATGGAAAAATAGAGATAAAAGTGAGGATTCATATATAGAAGGGCGGGAGTTTATGGCAAGAATAATTGCGATTGCAAATCAGAAGGGCGGGGTAGGAAAAACTACGACTGCAATTAATCTCTCTGCCTGTTTGGCGGAAAAGAGAAAAAAAATACTGGTGATTGATATAGATCCCCAAGGTAACACGTCCAGTGGTTTGGGAATCGAAAAAAACAAACTGAAAAATACGGTTTACCAGATGATTATAAGTGAAGCTTCTTTTGAGGAATGCAGAATTCATACTGGAATTACCAATCTTGATATTCTTCCTTCCAATGTTAATTTGGCCGGTGCAGAGATTGAATTAATCGGTATAAAGGATAGAGAGTTTCTTTTAAAAGCACATATAGATCGGATTCGTGATGAATATGACTTCATTATTATTGATTGTCCCCCTTCTTTGAATACGTTGACAGTAAATGCTATGACTACGGCGGATACCGTATTAGTTCCAATCCAATGCGAGTTTTACGCTTTAGAAGGATTGACGCAGTTAATACATACCATTAATCTGGTAAAGCAAAGGCTAAATCCAATGTTGGAATTAGAAGGTGTTGTCTTCACCATGTTTGATGCCAGAACAAATCTTTCGCTCCAGGTAGTAGAGAATGTGAAGGAAAATTTAAAACAGAATATTTATAAAACAATTATTCCGAGAAATGTTCGTTTGGCAGAAGCACCAAGTCATGGATTGCCAATCAATTTGTACGATCCGAAATCAGCAGGAGCAGATGGGTACAGACAACTGGCTTTGGAGGTCATTGAGAAAGAGGAAGCAGACGCCTTTGCTAAAAATGAAATAAATGAGATTAAGTTTAGGAATGGCAGGAAATAGTCCGGAAGAGAACGAGAGCGAAAGGTGTAGATTTATGAGAAAGGAAGGTTATTAAAATGGCGATGAAAAAGGGACTGGGAAAAGGCCTGGACATCATGATTCCTGAAAAGATTGAGAGAGTCGATGAAAAAATGGATCATGTTTCACGTGAAACATTGATACATATAAACGACATTGAACCAAATAAATTACAGCCCAGAAAGAAATTTGATGAAGATGCCCTGCAGGAATTAGCGGACTCCATTAAACAGTACGGAGTGATCCAGCCGTTAATTCTTCAGAAAAGGGATAAGCTTTATGAAATTATTGCAGGAGAACGAAGATGGAGAGCGGCAAGACTTGCCGGTCTTAAGGAAGTTCCTGCTATTATAAAGGATTATACCTCTCAGGAGATTGTTGAAATAGCATTAATTGAAAACATCCAGAGAGAGGACCTTAATCCGATTGAAGAAGCTCTGGCTTATCAAAGATTAATACAGGAATTTCAGCTGAAACAGGATGAGGTAGCGGAACGTGTCTCTAAAAGCCGTGCTGCGGTAACCAATTCCATGAGACTCCTTAAACTTGAGGAAAGAGTTCAGCAAATGGTTATCGATGATATGATATCCAGCGGTCATGCGCGGGCACTGATACCGATTGAAGATGGGGAGAAGCAATATTATACCGCATGCAGGGTATTTGATGAAAAATTAAGTGTGCGTGAAACAGAAAAGCTGGTAAAGAATATTTTAAGTGATAAACCCAATAAAGAAAGTGCTGCCACCAGAGAGGATGATTTTATTTATCGTGATTTGGAGGATAGAATCAGGAGCATTATTGGCACGAAAGTATCAATTCATAGAAAAAATAATAATAAAGGATCGATTGAAATAGATTACTACTCATCAGAGGAGCTGGAGAGGATAGTAGAGATGTTTCACAGTATGACGAATTAGGAAAGGATACAATACGGAGGATGATTTTATGAATGCAACAAGAGGAATTACAGAAATAATAGAGGGTAACCAGGGCCTAATAGTATTGAGTCTGGCGGGTATATCACTGATACTGCTGACCCTTTTTATTGTAGTATTGGCTATGCAGGGAAAGCTGAATAAAAAATATAAAAAGTTTATGACAGGCTCCACCGGAGAAAATCTAGAAGCTCAGTTCTTGAGTCGTTTTGCAGATCTTGATAGATTAAAATCGGATGCGGAATCATTAAAAGCAGAGCTTGCCAAAGTAAAAGAGAATCTTTTGATTACTTATCAAAAGGTTGGCATAGTAAAATATGATGCTTTCAGAGAAATGGGAGGCAAGCTCAGTTTTGTTTTGGTTTTGTTGGATAGAAATAATAATGGAATTCTTATGAACTCCGTACACAGCAGCAGAGAGGGCTGTTATACCTATCTAAAAGAGATTATAAGAGGAGAATCTTTTCTGGAGCTGTCCGAGGATGAGAAGAAAGCATTGAATCAAGCACTCAACACGAATAATTATATGGAATGATTCGAAGGGATCTATGATAGAATTTGTATGCAAGGACTGCTTTACATAAAAAACAAAAACAATATAGATATAAGTAATCATAGAGAGTGTGGAGGGAAACAGGGATGAGACATGCAGGAACTGTAAGAATTGAGACGGAGCGGCTGATACTTCGCAGATTTCAGTTATCGGATGCTCAGGCTATGTACCATAATTGGGCGAAGGATGACGAGGTGACCAAATATCTCACCTGGCCGAGCCACTCCGATATAGAGATAACTGAGAAAATAATAGAGAGCTGGATAAATAATTACGAGGATGAAAGCTATTACCAGTGGTGCATTGAATTAAAAGCCATCGGTGAGGCGATCGGAAGCATCAGTGTTGTGAATAGAGATGAAAAGGTAGATTCTGTGGAGATCGGATATTGTATCGGGAAAGCTTTCTGGAACCAGGGAATTACATCGGAAGCCCTGGGCGCAGTGGTCAAATTCATGTTTGATGAGATAGGTGTTAAACGGGTTGAAGCAAGACATGATACGAATAACCCCAATTCGGGAAGAGTAATGCTGAAATGCGGTTTCACATATGAAGGAACTAAGAGGAAGGCAGATATCAATAATCAAGGTATTTGTGATGCGGCAATCTATGGAATCCTGAAGGAAGAGTATAATTCTGGGAAAAATTTATGATTAGGAAGAAGGATATCCTGTAAATGTGGAAAAGACCAACGATGAACCGCTGGTCTTTTCTATTATTTACAGTAACTTTTGATTTGCAGTAAGCTCTTATTTCTCCGTCTTAGAAGAATGATCTTTGCCATAATAAGCCTGGAGATAGATCTCTTCCAGTTCCGATACCAGAGGAAGTCTGGGATTGGCAGTAGTACACTGATCGCCGAAGGCAAGATCAGCAAGCATAGGGAGCTTGAGGAGGAATTCCTTCTCGTCAACTCCGTACTCCTGTAAGGTTGCAGGAATTCCAAGGTGCTGATTGAGCGCTTCCACTTCCTTTGCCAACATCTCTACCGCATCCGCATTATTCTTGGGATTCTTGCCCAACTTCTTCATTAACTCAAAGATTTTATCTCCTACGATATAGCTTTCATATTTCGGGAAGGAGGCAACCTTAGTGGGGCATTCCACGCCATTATAGCGGATTACATGGGGCAATAAGATTGCATTTGCACAGCCGTGAGGAATATGATACTCACCGCCCAGCTTATGGGCCAGGGAGTGATTAATTCCAAGGAAGGCGTTGGTGAATGCCATTCCTGCGATGGTGGAGGCATTATGCATCTTTTCTCTGGCAATGGGGCTTTCCGCTCCCTTATCATAGGATTCCCGGAGATACTTGAATACCAGATCAATGGCATGGATTGCCAGAGCGTCGGTGTAATCGGAGGCCAGTATTGAGATATATGCTTCAATGGCATGAGTCAGTACATCCATACCGGTCCAGGCAGTTGATTTCTTCGGAACGCTCATTACGAAATCAGGATCAATAATTGCTACGTCCGGTGTTAATTCATAGTCAGCCAGGGGGTACTTCTTGTTTTCATGCTTATCGGAAATAACCGCAAAGGAAGTAACCTCGGAACCCGTTCCGGAGGTGGTAGGAATGGCTACAAATTGAGTTTTATTTCCAAGGGTAGGGAACTTGTAGGTACGCTTCCGGATGTCCAGGAACTTCAGGGACATGTTCTTGAAATCTGCAGTAGGATTTTCATAGAACAGCCACATACCCTTTGCGGCATCAATTGCAGAGCCGCCGCCTAAAGCGATAATAACATCAGGCTTAAACTTATTCATTTCCTCTACACCTTTAAGGATCGTGTCAAGGCTGGGATCGGGCTCAACCTGGTCAAAGATCTCGGAGTGTACATAATCGCTGCGTTTTCTTAACTGATACAGCACCTTGCTGACATAGCCTAACTGGGTCATGGAAGGATCGGTTACAATGAATGCTCTGCTGATATTGGGCATTTTCGATAAATACGAAGTTGAACCGGACTCAAAATAAATTTTGCCAGGTACCTTGAACCACTGCATATTATTCCTCCTCTTTGCAACACGCTTATAGTTAACCAGATCCACTGCAGATACATTGTGTGTGGTGGAGTTGCCGCCGTAGGAACCGCAGCCAAGGGTCAGAGATGGCATATTGGTATTATATAAATCACCGATTGCACCATGGGTGGAAGGTGAGTTCACAAGAATACGGCCGGTTCTCATTCTGGCGGAGAAGGTGTTAATTACGGTATCATCATTGGAATGAATGACGGAGGAGTGACCAAGGCCGCCCAGCTCAATCATTTTCTCGCAGAGCTGATAGCCCTTTTCCAGGGTCTGCGCCTTAATAACAGCAAGTACGGGAGAAAGCTTCTCCTTGGAAAGAGGATACTCCGGTCCGACGCCATCTAATTCGGTACACAGAATCTTTGTGGCGGCGGGAATGGTAATCCCGGCAAGGGCAGCAATTGCAGCCGGAGACTGACCAACAATGGCCGGGTTCACCGCACCGGTCGCAGCATTGATTACTACCGGCTCCAGAAGCTTAATCTCTTCCTTGGATGCAAAATAGCAGCCGTCCTTCTTCATCAGACTTACCACTTCGTTATATACGGGAGCTTCGATAATAGCAGCCTGCTCGGATGCGCAGATCATACCGTTATCAAAGGATTTGGATAGTACCAGGTCTGTTACGGCACGCTTCAGATTAGCCGTCTTCTCAATGAAGCAGGGCACATTGCCGGGGCCCACGCCCAAGGCCGGCTTACCGCAGGAGTAGGCCTGCTTTACCATACCTGAACCGCCGGTAGCTAAAATCATGGATACATGGGGGTGATTCATTAATTCTCTGGTAGCGTCAATGGAAGGATACTCAATCCACTGAATGCAGTTCTTGGGCGCGCCGGCTTTTACCGCTGCCTCGTAGAGTGTTTTAGCGGCTTCTGTGGAGCACTGCTGCGCGCTGGGATGGAACCCGAAGATAATAGGATTTCTGGTTTTAATACAAGTCAGGCATTTGAACATGGTGGTAGAAGTGGGGTTGGTAACCGGAGTAACGCCGGCAACGATTCCAACGGGCTCGGCTACGATCATGTAATCCTCTTCCTCGTTATCTTCAATGATTCCGACGGTCTTCTGATCCTTAATGGAATGCCATACATACTCCGTGGCAAAGATGTTTTTTGTAATTTTATCCTCGTAAATACCTCTTTTCGTTTCATCGATTGCCATTTTTGCAAGTACCTGCTGCTTGGCAAGACCGGCAAGGGCCATTTCGTGAACTATATTATCAACTGTATCCTGATCAAGGGATTGAAAATCATTTAATGCAGAAAGAGCGTTTTTTACTAATTGATCTACATGCTCTTTGGGGCTGGGTTGTTGTAATTCCTTTGACATAAGTATCCTCCTTTTAGATTGTTAAAAAATTAACATTAGGTTATGAGATGAATATAACAGAAAAAAACGGGTTTGTAAATAGTATTGTTAAATAAATAACAATCAAAGTTTTCATAAATTATCCTCTTAAAATATAAAATTTATACAATAAGCTTCAGTATGCCAAAAAGTTGCTGTAAAAATGCATAATTATCATTATGGATATAATTGAATTTTATGCTATAATTCTTAATGATTTATTAATATGAAGCAATTCCTAAACAGGTTGGAGTGAAATGCCGAAATATAAGATTATACCATGTCCGCAAGCGTCCATGATATGGCACTTCGTGCCAGGATGCGTCCTACGCTTCGGCGCGGTATAGCAGGTACAAGTTCCTGTAGTCATGGTGAACGGTGCAAGAGCGGCACGAATGAGCAAACTGCTTCAGGATGGCAGCGTGGAGGTTAGTTAAAATGAGAATTATCTCTTTGGAATCCGTAAAAGGAGACGAGGTGTTAGCAAGAGATTTATTGAGCTCCGGGGATTCTTTATTATTGCCTGCAGGAACAGTAATAAGGAAGGAATATGTAAAGAGGCTGAAGGAGCTGGAAATTGAATATATTTATATAGAAGATGAACTGTCCGCGGGAGTGGATCTGGCGGGCAGTCTGGAATTTCAGATAAAGGAACAGTGTCAGGAAGCAATAAGGAATATTTTGGTTAAGTATTCCTGTCAGGATGAGAGAGAGCTTCAGGATATCAAGGTTGTGGCGGATGAGATCATTTATGATATTATGAAGGAGCCGGATGTGATCTATAACCTTGTCAGTATTCGGGGAAAGAGTGACCGAGCTTATTCCCATTCACTCAATGTCTGTGCTCTTTCTGTAATTCTGGCTCTTAAGCTGAAGCTTACGAAGACGAAGATAAGAAATATCGCCATAGGATGCTTACTGCATGATATTGGTTTTACCTATATCAGTCCCGAATATTACGGAGTTAATCTGGATCATTGTTCAGAGAAGGAAATGAAAGAAATTAAAAAGCATGTTATCTATGGCTATTCTGCAGTTGAGAAGATGGATTGGCTGTCCAGGGCGGCGAAGGATATTATTATCAACCATCATGAAAGGCTGGACGGCAGCGGCTACCCCTTCCGCATAAAGGGAGAACGCATGAAAATCGGAAGTAAAATAGCCTCTCTCTGTGACGATTTTGACAGCAGGGTCTATGGGAATTATGTAACCAGGATGAAGGTGCATGATGCCATTGATTATATCGTAAGTAAGACGGGGGTTTTATTTGACTTTCAGGTGGTAAAAGCATTTGTTGATTCTGTGGCGGCGTATCCTACAGGCTCGTTAGTGAAAACGAATGAAGGAGAGACAGGAATTGTACTGAGGCAGAATCCACAATGTCCGACGAGACCGGTAATCCGCATTGTGGAAGACCGGGAAGGGCGAAGGCCGACGCAATGGATTGAAAAAGATCTGACAAAGGAGCTGACCTTGTTCATTGAAGATACCGTGGTATAGGTGAGCTCCCGTTTATTTGAACCAATTGTGGATAAATCCGAGAAACGGTGGAATTCAGCCGGGATTTTGCGAAGGGGCGTGGATTACAGCTCTGCCTGCGGCATACAAATCCAATCACATTTCTTCCATACAGTGCATTATGGGAGTACCATGTTCTCCTTCCCGCCGCAGGCAGAGCTGTAATCCGCGGTAGTGGAAGAAACTTCGAATATATGCTACTTGCGAACTGCAGCAAAATATGTTATAAATAATTATTACATGTAATGCGGCAGGGCTACGTAGAATATAATACAGAACCAAACTGTAACTCTGTGATTTGATATTTGCCTTAGCCCGTGTTTGTATCGATAGAATGGAAGGAAGATATGCATAGCTACTTAAAAGCAATTGGATTTAGTAATATTAATAATAGAATGGATTTAGATCAACTAGTTGATCACATTTTAAGAAATTCAGAGAAAAGACATACGGTAAAATTAAAACATACGAACCTTTCCGAAATCACCATGGAATTTGGAGATGGGATAGGAATTACTGTCCGCGGAGAGCTGGATGAGAATAATCAGTTTCATATGGAGCACTATTTCCCCAGTCTGAGCGGCCAGGTTGTCAGTACCCGGGAAGAGGTGGGAATTAATAAAAGAGTGGATTCCGAGGCTTATACGGGAATGTGTGATGATTTCCGGATCGGAGTATCACTGATTTTCTATCTGCAGAACGTAGCTGAATATCTGGAGAAGCGGAATCAGAAGATGCCCATGGGTACTCCCTTTCCGGTTACGCTGGCGGCACTGTCCCTGGAGGGAAGAATCCTCCTTCCCATTGAGATGGATGAGGTTCAGGTACGCAACATTACAGCGGAGACAAAGCATCGCAACAATCTCATCGCCGAGGCAAAGAAGGGAAATCAGGATGCCATTGACAGCCTGACGATTGATGATATTGATACCTATGCCACGATTTCAAGAAGAGCAAAGAAGGAGGATATCTATACCATCGTTGATACATCCTTTATCCCCTTTGGCTCTGAATCGGATAATTACAGTGTGATTGCCACCATTACCGAATGCAATGTACTGATGAATAACTATACCAATGAGGAGGTCTACGATCTGCAGCTGCTGTGCAATGATATCTCCTTCCGCCTGTGTATTCATAAGCAGGATCTTCTTGGTGAGCCCATGGTTGGAAGAAGATTCAAGGGTAATATCTGGATGCAGGGCAGGGTTGGTTTTCTGGAACAGGGGAAGGATTGATCAAAAGAATTCATTTTTCCTTATTGACTTAGGGCCCGGAAAATAGTAGAATAAACATGCTGCCTGAGTGAGTTATGATCAGTGCAGAGATTTGCTCACAATTTCATAGATGTTAAGCTTGTATATCAGCAAGCTTTTCATAATGTTCTCGTAGCTCAGTTGGATAGAGCGATCGCCTCCTAAGCGATAGGTCGGACGTTCAAGTCGTCTCGGGAACGTTGAGAAGGAATGCCGAAAGCCTTGATTTATAGGGTTTTCGGCATTTCTCTTTTACAGAAGAACATTCCCTTTTTGCTAATACCAGATAAAAATTGCTAATACGGCATTTTGACCCCTTAGTTTTTCTGCTAATAAAATTACGCCTATTTACCATTCGTTTATATAACGGTGACATTGACTGAAACACCCTAATGACATTATAATAAGTAGTGTTATCAAGGCGATTATTTGTGTACGACAACATCCCGGATCATAGGGATTGTATTGGTGATGGATATCAAAAATACTTACTCTTGTAAACGAGTCAACCCCAGTTTGGAGGAACGCGATGCTCAAAACAACACCCAAACAGCAAAAATTTTATTTTTCAAATAGGCTAAAAAAACAGATGGATCAAATCGTGCAGCATCCCTTGACCATTGTAGAGGCGCCCAGCGGCTTTGGGAAAACGACGGCTATTCGGGAATATCTGCGCAGTGAGCATCCCGGGGCCATCTCGGTCTGGTATACCTGCTTGGGGAAATCGGCTGCCGCTGCGTGGGCACAGATGTGTGATCTGCTTGCGGGTATCAATCGAAAGGCAGCCGACGAACTGAAAAAACTCAAATATCCGCAAGAGGAAACCCTGCATTATATCAGATCTGCCTTCAAAAAATTAAAGACCAAAAAGGATATCTTTTTTGTGATTGATAACTACCAACGGGCCCAATTCGGACTGCATCGGGAGTTAGTTGAAACGCTTTCCATGCATGAGAACCCCAACGTGCACATCATCCTCATCACGCAGCAGTTGGATTTTATCCGGAAGCTGCCCCTGCATCGTGATAATATCTATAGGATGGACGCCACATCCTTCTTTTTTGACCGGGATGGTATTGCCAGTCTGTTTCGTATGGAGGGTCTCCGGCTTACCGAGAAGGAACTCGATGATATTTATGACCGCACAGAGGGATGGATCGCAGCGATCCGGCTGCAAATGCTCTATTACAAGGAAACCGGCTCCTTCGTTGGCACATCAGGCATTGAGCAGTTGGTGAAAACGGCAATTTGGGACACGCTGAAACCGGGGGAAAAGGATTTTCTGCTGGCGGTATCGGTCTGTGACAGCTTCACAGTGCGGCAGGCAGCCTATATGCTGGATTATGATGTCTTACCCGGCGCGATTGAAGAACGGCTCAAAGCCAGCGGCTTCATTCGTTACTTGCCGGAGCAGCGTGTCTTCATCATCCACAGCCTTTTACTGGATTACCTGCGCAACCGGTTCAACTACCATCTGCCGCAGGAATATCAGCGCAAACTGCTGCACAAAGCCGGTTTGGCTTACGCCGACATGGGAGATTATTGTCTCGCCGCAAAGTTTTTTTATGATGCAAAGGATTACGAAGCCATCCTTTCCCTACCCGTTACCCTCCAGTATATAGACCAACATAAATCTGTACTTGCCGGTTTGCCGGTCAAAACATTTATTCGGGAATGTCCGGACGAATTGTATTGTAAATACCCTTCAAATGCGGCCACCAATGCATATTACTCATTGATGAATGGAGATGTTGAGTCCTACAAACGGCTTTATGATCTGCTTCATACATTGATCCAAAGCAAAACAGAGCTGTCACAGGAAGAAATGCGGATCAGCAGCGAGCTGATTATGCTGAAGGTCTTTGAAAATTTCAACGACATACCAAAAATGCAGGAGTATCTTGGAAGGTTGGCAGAGCTTTGGAAAGACAGACCGGAGATTGGGGAAAACAGCATACCGGGAACCTATTTTTTCCTGACTACGGTTGGGATGCTCTGGCGTGATCCGGGAACGCTAAACGATTTGCTTGATGCCATGGATAAGGAGAAATCACTCCGTCTCACAGGCGCCTGCATACAGGCGGTCAGCCTGCTACAGCTGTTCCGGACAGAGGTCGCGCTGCTCCGGGGTGATGATAACGCAGCGGAGATATTCTGTCACAGGGCTTTGGACGAAGCGCGCGAAAACCGCCAACCCAGCAACAGTATTTATGCGCAGTTCTGCTTCGCCCGCATTTTCATCCTGCGGGGCGACGCAGACAATTTCCTTGTGGCCTTTAAAAGCATTCAAACCTATATTACAACAGAGGAGAGTCCGGCGATACGCCATATGGCGAGCCTGTGCCTTTCCATTATCAGCCTTATGCTTGACATGAAGGATTATGTAGCGCCCTGGCTATATGACATGGACAGCATCCGAAATGCCCTGTATCTTCCCATGCTTCCTTTTGCGGAAATTCTACATTTTGGGCTGCTGTTTATAGACAAGCGCTACCAGGAACTCTATGCTCTCATTCCGCTTGCTATGGAACGGTTAGACCGTCTTTCCGATTTGAATATCCGGTACAGGATTCCGCAGTTGTACCATAATATCTTTCTTGCGGTTGCAAGGTATCGCAATGGAGAGCGGGAGGAAGCGCGGCATTACATAAAAGAGGCGCTTGACATTGCCCTTCCGGATGAAATCTATCTTCCCTTTGCCGACCATGCGTGTATGCGTGATCTGCTTCCGGCAGGAGATCGCTTCACCGCGCTTCGCGCTATCTGCGAACGGCAGCAAAACGGCGTCAATATCATCCGAAAAGAATTTCTTCGCAGCCAATCCCCCTTGACACCCAGAGAAAGGGAAATTGCCCTGCTTGCTAAAGAGCGGCTTACCACGAAGGAGATTGCGGCGAAACTTTACATATCCGTCGCAACCGTCAGTTGGACTCTGACCAATGTATACAGTAAGCTAGGAATTCATTCAAAAAGCGAACTGATGTCTGTCGAATTTTAGTGAAATGGGTAAAACCCATCAGAAATACATGGGGACAAAAACAAGAATCCACTGTATGATTTTTTCATACAGTGGATTCTTGTTTTTGCAGTGTTTTCTGCTCAAACTGCAAAATACATGTAAATAAAGCAAAAGAAAAGAGGGGTAAAACATGTCACAGATTCAGTTTTCCGAGTTGGATGGGATGGACGAAGATGCTATGGGAGGGAAATACCTGACTTTTTCCCTTGGAGAAAACGACTTGTATGGCATGGAAATCCGGTACATCACGGAGATCATCAGTATACCGTCTGTTACACAAGTACCCGAAATGCCGGAGTATATAAAAGGAATTACCAATCTGCGCGGACAGGTCATTCCGGTTATGGACGCCCGGCTGCGCTTCGGAAAGACGGAGAAGCCCTACGACGAGAGAACCTGCATCATTGTGGTTGATACTGGTGCGTTCTCCATCGGCCTGGTTGTGGACAGCGTTGATGAGGTGCTTTCCATACAGGAAGAAGATGTCGCTGCTCTCCCGGATTTAGGTAAGGGCGGTCATGGCTACATGAAGAGCATCGGGAAAGCCGGAGGGAAAATCACGCTGCTGCTGGATGCGCAAAAACTTCTGTCAGACGACGAACTGACCCAAGTAAACACAGTCTTGTAGCACGCAAAGCTGCCATAAAGCCACTGAATAAAGTATAGGAGGATTAGGGAAATGCTCAAATGGTATGAGAACTTGAGGATCGGCTTTAAAATTATCATCGGATTTTTGATTGTGGCATTGATTGCAGGGATCATCGGCGGTGTCGGAATCATCAGCATAGAACGGGTAGAGGGGTCCTACCGGACTGCATTTCAGGATACGGCCGAAGCACTGGAATCTCTTGAAAAAATCAGTGCCGCTAACCAGAGAATCCGGGCCAACCTCTATAAGCTGCTGGCGTCGGAGACGCGGAGCGAGAAGCAGGAGGCCGTCGACGGAATGTCCAGAGCTGACGCCGACCTGAAGGAAGGCATTGAGGGATACTGGAGGGTTCTGGAAAATTATGATGCTGCGGATATTATAGAGGAGAATGCGCTGCTCAACGAGCTGGAATCCGATACCACGGCTTACCGCCAAAAGCGTGACGAGTTTACCAACGAAATCGCGATGAACCCGGAGCGCAGAGCGGAGGCCCTTGCCTATTTGAACGGCAAAATAGCGCCTCTCCGCGAGGAGGTGGACAGCGACGTTCAAGGCCTTGTCGAGTATAACAACGCGTATGCGGAAAAGCTGATTGTCTCGAACGATCGTGTGGTAATAACCGCTGAAATCATCATGGTCGTCTGCATTGTGGTGGGCGTTCTGTTGGCAATACTGATTGGCACGTACCTGGCGCGGAGCCTGTCCAGACGCATCGCGAGGCTTGTAGAGGTCATGGGCAAGCTATCCAAGGGAGATTTTGAGATGAAAATTTCACTTGATTCGCAAGACGAAATCGGAGTCTTGTCAAAGGCGGCCCACGATATGTCTGCCACTGTAAAGACCATTATACAAGATCTTGGCGGTGGTCTTGGAGCATTTTCCAGCGGTAACTTTGCGGTGGCATCCAACTTGGAGCACTACTACATAAATGGCTACCGGCCCCTTTTTGACGGCATGCTCGTACTGCGAGACAGTTTAAGCGATACGCTGAGGAGCATCCATTCGGCAGCGGAGCAGGTGGCGATTGGCTCCGACCAGGTTTCCGGCGGAGCTCAGGCTCTTGCGGCAGGCTCCACCGAGCAGGCCGCTTCCGTGGAAGAACTGAGCGCCACAGTGGAACACATCGCAGAACAGGCACAGGGAAACTCAGCTATGATTGCGGCCGCGTCCAAATCCATACAGAAGTCCGATGAAGGCGTTACTGCTGGAAATCAGCACATGGAACAGCTTACGCAGGCTATGGCCGAGATTGGATCCTCCTCAAATCAGATTGCAAATATTACAAAGTTGATTGAGGATATCGCATTCCAGACCAACATTTTGTCACTCAATGCCGCCATCGAAGCTGCCCGGGCCGGAAATGCCGGAAAAGGCTTTGCCGTGGTGGCCGAGGAGGTGCGTACCCTTGCCGCAAGATCCGGCGAAGCCGCCAAGCAGACGGCGGAGCTGATTGAGCATTCCGTCGCCACGGTCGCCAAAGGGACGGAAATCACAGGCCAGACCGCACAAATCCTAAGAGATGTAGGAGCCAGCGCCGTTGAAGTGACGGAGAGCTTTGGAAGAATCGAGCAGTCCATCCAGAAGCAAACGGTTGCTTTCGAGCAGATCAGGGAGGGCCTTTCTCAAATATCTTCTGTTGTGCAGACCAACGCGGCCACCGCCGAGGAAAATTCCGCCACCAGCGAGGAGATGGCTGCCCAGGCCGCCATGCTGCGCCAGGAGGTTGAGCGGTTCCGGCTGTGGGAGGGAGACCAGCCCTCCCCTCACAAAGCGGATGATGCGTCCGGCGAAAGCGGGATGCTGCTGCCCGGAGCGGATTTCAGGAAAAAGGCTCTGAGCAGCGGTATAAATCTGGGGAAATATTGATTCTGTAAAAGGTTCGGGCGATTCCCTTTGGGCATGTTTTTTGCGGGGAGGCGGGCCATTGCGCTCACCTCCCCACATCACGAAAGTATTCAAAAAGTCATAGACAGAAATGGAAAGCCATGACTGTGGACGAAGCCATTCGGGAGATGAAAAGGAATGCGGGAACGCAGTTTGATCCCGACATAGCAAGGCTTTTTGTCAAAATCATCGAAAGTGGGAGTTGATAATCGGCCCTGCTAAGAGGCATACGGAGACGATCGGCCACGAAAGTGAGTAGCGATGTCAATATAGCGGAAGAAAGTGCGGTATCGGGGGAAAGGACAGTTTTGATCGGGAAAGGAGCGTTTCCATGGATATATATGTAGCGCGTCAACCTGTTTTTGATAGAAATATGCATGTGTATGGTTATGAGCTCCTTTACCGTAAAAGCATGAATAATTTTTACGAGGGAACGGATGACAATCAATCGACATTTGAACTGATCAGCAACGCCTTTTTGACCATGCATCTCTCTAAACTCACAGGGGGAAGCAAGGCGTTTATTAACTTCCCCAAGGATATGCTGCTGCAAAACATCCCCGCACTTTTACCGGCTAAATCCATTGTCGTTGAGGTTTTGGAACGGGTTGAGATTGATGAAGATGTGGTTGCCGCCTGCAAAAGGCTCAGAGAAAAAGGTTATATCATAGCTCTTGACGATTTTATTTTTGACGAAAGATACCTTCCCCTGTTGGACGTTGCCCATATCATTAAGGTAGAATTTCCTGCTGTAGGCTACGACGAGCAGCGACGGCTCATAAGAAAATATAAAAATAGGATTCGATTTCTTGCCGAAAAGGTGGAGACAAGGGAAGAATATCAGCGTGCACGTGATATAGGGTATGATTATTTTCAAGGATATTTTTTCTGCAAACCTGTTGTTATGAAAGAAAGGGAGATCCCCCCACTCAATGCAAACCTGATAAAAATCCTGGAGATATTAAACCATGACGATCCGGAATATCGGGAGCTTGCTGAAGTAATCGAAACCGATTTGGGACTTACTTATAAGCTGCTGAGATTAGCTAATTCCGTCTATTTTGGATCGAAGTATAACATACGCGGTATTCGACAGGCGCTGGTTCAAATCGGGCTTTTGGAGATCAAAAAATGGGTATATCTTCTGATTATGACAGACAGGCAGGATATTGAAAACAGAGAGTTGATCAGAAATTGTTTAATACGGGCAAAATTTATGGAGCTGATAGCAGAGAAAACAGGCAATGGCGGCAGTCAATTTGATTATTTCCTTGCGGGTATGTTTTCCTCTATTGACGTGCTTATGAACAAGGATATGGCGGATGTGTTAAATGAAATATTGCTGCCGGATTCTATAAAGGAAGCTCTGCTGGGACAAGAGACCCCGATCAAGCGCACCCTGGATATAGCAATCAACTACGAGTTGCTGAAGCTGGATGCCATGAAGCTGGACGCCAATATCCTTGGTGAGAATTTTGATGGGGACGCTGTGGAATATCTTGTCAATATATATATGGAATCGATTACATGGGTCATGCATTTAGGTTACTAAATTCAAGCTTTTTCCATAAGTCCTCCATTGCACATATTAGGGAACAAATATGTGCGTACTTGTTACCTTGTTTCTTGCATTATATAATAAACTAGATAGAAAAGCGATCTGCTTTACTGCAAAATCACTTGTAAGGGTGATTATCCAATGAAAATTATAGCTGTAAACGGAAGTCCTCGCACAGACTGGAATACGCATACCCTATTGAACCTCTGTCAGCCTCTTATCACAGAAGGGGGCATACCGTATTTTTTCTTAAACATCTTGCTTAAATAGAATTCATCATAAAAACCGAAATTCAGCGCTATGGTTTTTAATCTCTCATCAGGATGCTGTGTGAGAAAGGAATACACCATTTTCAGTTTAAGATTCATTTGATACTGATAGGCAGAAACGCCAAAGGCTTCGTGAAACCGTTTATTTAATGTTTTTGAGGATATCTGGAGATAGTTGGTCAGCTCTTCAATGGAATGAAAATGCTCCGGCTCGGATTCCATTTTCCGAATGGCCCTTGCTATAATGGAAGGCGGGAGAGTGATAGAGATTCCTGATTTCACCAGTATTTGAGTTGGACAGCCGAGTTTTTATTGACAGAGGGAAGACAAACAAGATACAATAGTACCCAAAGAAATTTTAAGGAGGCGTTTATTTATGAATTTTTGTTGGGTTACTCTGCATGTTGGGAACTTTGAGAAATCTATGCAGTTTTATCATGAAATATTGGGGCTGCCGGTCAACAGCCGGCACGGCGGTAACGGAGTTGAGATTGCAATGCTGGGAGAGGAAGGTCAGGCCAAGATAGAGCTTCTATACAGTCCGGAGAACTCAGAGAAACATCTGCAATCTGATATTTCCATCGGTATCGCGGTAAAGTCATTGGAGGAGGCGATGGATTATTTGAGCAGTAAGCAGATTCCTATTCTGCGCGGTCCGATTGCTCCCAATCCACATACCAGATTCTTATTTATTCAAGACCCGGATGGCTATGAGGTTCAGCTGGTAGAGATGAAGTAGACGGAAGGGGATAATATGTATCTGGTAAAGGACAAGAGCAGGATTGCCCATCTTTATGAAGGCTGGCATGAGACCATGATATGGTCCTGCCTGCAGGACTGCATGGGATATGCTTATGCGGATGATTTGGAGAAGCCGAAATCAGCCAATATTATCGTAAATGATTTCTGTTTTTTGGCAGGGGAGCCTTCCCGGGATGTTGTCCGGTATCGGCCGGAAGAATACCAGTCTGATTTTATTATTATGACACCGCAGAATGAGGCCTGGGCAGCGTTGATTGAGGAGGAACACAAAGAAAAAGCAGGCAGAAGAAACCGCTATGCAATTAAAAAAGAGGCAGATGTATTTAATCAAGAAGCTCTGCGGCAGATTGTGGCAGGACTGCCCCAAGGCTATTTCCTGAGGATGATTGACAGGGAGCTGTATCAAAGGATATTATCCATGAGCTGGGCGGAAGATTTATGCTCTCACTTTGACAATTACGAAGCATATGAAAAGCATGGCTTAGGAGTAGTAATATTAAAGGACGGCGAGATTGTCTCGGGAGCATCCTCCTATTCCTGGTATCATGGAGGGATTGAGATTGAAATTGATACAAGGAAAGATCAGCGGCGCAGGGGACTGGCCCTGGTCTGCGGAGCGAGGCTGATCCTGGAGTGCCTGGCACGGGGCCTCTATCCCAGCTGGGATGCGCATAATCCGGGCTCGGTGGCATTGGCGGAAAAGCTGGGCTACCATTTTGAAAAAGAATATCCGGTATATGAGATACATCATTATTAATATGGAATAATAAAAGCGTTATGGTATATCGACACAGGTCGGCTGCCGTAACGCTTTTTTAATGCAATAAGGCAGAAAATAATATTATTATGCCGGGTTTACATGAAATTTACAAAATCTATACAGAATCATGATATCAGAGAATTTATAATCATGATAATTTTATATTGTAAAAAACAAAGAAAAAATCAAAGAGAAGAAAGAATGAGGAGTGAAGGATATGTTAAATTTAAGAAAAAAAGGGATACTATTTTTAGCGATACTCTTAGTAATAGGAACACTGGCTGCTTGCTCCAATAAGGATGGGAAAGTTGCTGATCCGGGTGCGGACAAGGACAAGACGACAGATATAAGTTCAGATACAGGTAAGGATACCCCCGGCGGCTCTGCTAAGGAGAAGCTCAGCGGTACCATTACCATGGCCGGATCCACCTCCATGGAGAAGCTGGCGAAGATTGCTTCCGAGGCTTTCATGGAAAAGTATCCTGATGTGATGGTGTCCGCAGAGTTCATCGGTTCCTCCGCAGGGATCGAGGCGGTGCTGGCAGGGACGGTTAACATCGGCAACGCTTCCAGGAGCTTAAAGGATACGGAAAAAAGCTCCGGCGTTGTAGAAAATATTGTTGCAATTGATGGTATTGCAATAATTCTCGACAAGAATAACAAGGTAACCAATCTGACGAAGGATCAGCTGATCCAGATCTTCACCGGAGAGGTGAATAACTGGAGCCAGCTGGGAGGAGACAGTCAGCCCATTGTAGTGGTAGGAAGAGAGGCCGGATCCGGAACCAGGGGAGCCTTCGAAGAACTGTTAAAGATTGAAGAGCAGTGCAAATATGCTAACGAGATTAACAGCACCGGCGGTGTTATGGCAAAGATTGCGTCTACCCCGGGAGCCATCGGATATGTATCCCTTGATATCGTGGATGATACGGTTGCCGCAGCGAAGATTGACGAGGTGGAGCCTACCGAGGAGAATATCAAAGCAGGAAGCTATCTGCTCAGCCGCCCCTTTGTAATGGCTACTAAGGGAGAGATCTCCGCACAGAGCAAGGAAGTCCAGGTATTCTTTGATTATCTTAATTCCGACGAAGGGAAAGAGCTGATTAAGAGTATCGGATTGATTACCATAGATTAATGAATTCTGTAAAGCAGCTCGCTTTGGAAAACAGCATAAAACATGTTGTTTTCCAGAGTGATTTTGCTGTTTCAATAGGCAGTATAACGGAGGTATGTATGAGTGAGAAGAGCTTTTCCATTCTTGGGGGATATAATACGAAGAATACAGTAGAAAAAGCAGCGTCAATTGTGTTTGTCATCTGCGCTTTTTTTGCTGTGCTGGCGGTGTTTTCAATTTCCTTATATATGATTATCAGCGGAACTCCGGCCATTTTTGAAGTCGGGCTGATCGATATCCTATTTCGTTCCACATGGGCGCCAACGGCATCGGAGCCGAGCTACGGGATTCTGTATGTCATTCTTACTTCGATTGTAGGAACCTCACTGGCAATCCTTATTGGTGTTCCTATTGGTGTTATGACCGCGGTATTCCTTGCGGAAACCGCCCCGAAGAGACTGGCAGGCATTGTGAAGCCTGCAGTGGAACTCCTTGCAGGAATTCCCTCCGTAGTGTACGGCTTACTTGGAATCCTGCTTTTGAATCCCCTTGTGTATAAACTGGAAATGGCCATTTACCGGGATGATCCGAGTCACCAGTTTACCGGGGGCTCGAATTTGATCTCCGCGGTATTGGTGCTTGCCATTATGATATTGCCTACGGTAATTAACATCAGTGAATCGGCCCTGAAGGCGGTGCCGGGGCATTATAAGCAGGCGTCCCTGGCATTGGGGGCAACCCGTATCCAGACCATCTTCAAGGTATTGCTGCCGGCAGCAAGGTCGGGAGTGGTTACCGCCATCGTGCTGGGAGTTGGAAGGGCAATCGGAGAAGCCATGGCCATCAGCCTGGTTGCCGGAAATGGTGCGAACCTTCCGCTGCCTTTTAATTCGGTGCGTTTCTTAACCACCGCGGTGGTCAGTGAAATGTCCTATGCGGCAGATATCCATAAGAGAGTGTTATTTACCATTGGGTTAGTACTGTTTACCTTTATTATGATTATTAACCTGGTATTGAACAAGGTGATGAAGGGAGGGAAGAAGAATGCCGACAGCTGAGAGTATATTTGAAAAGAGGCGCCGTCCCCTGGATTTGATCGCTTACGTGATTATTTACGTCTGTGCATCCATTTCCATCCTGTTGCTGGCCGGAATCGTAGGTTATGTTGCCTGCCGCGGAATATCCTCCATTGATCTGGCTTTTCTCACCTCCGTGCCCAGCGCCATCCGAGGAACTTTTGGAATTGCCGGAAATATTGTAAATACCTTGTATGTAATTGTTCTCACCCTGCTGATCGCAGTTCCTTTCGGTGTCGGGGCGGCTATCTACCTGAATGAATATGCCAAGCCGGGAAAGCTGGTAGGCTTGATTGAATTTACCACGGAGACTCTGTCGGGAATTCCCTCGATTATATTCGGCCTCTTCGGCTATGTGTTCTTCGGCACCACCCTGAAGCTGGGCTATTCCATACTGACCGGAGCCTTGACCCTGTCCCTGATGGTACTGCCCCTGATTACAAGAAATACACAGGAAGCGTTGAAGACAGTACCCTCCAGCTATCGCAGCGGAGCGCTGGGCATCGGTGCAACCAAATGGTATATGATCCGGACCATTCTTCTTCCCTCTGCCATGCCTGGAATTATTACCGGTGTCATTCTTTCCATCGGAAGAATTGTGGGTGAGTCGGCTGCCCTGCTGTTCACCGCCGGCAGCGGCTATCTTCTGCCAAAGCTGGGGGAATACGGGGAAGGACTGTTCCAAAAGGTTCTCCAGCCCGGAGGCACCCTGACCATACAGCTTTATCTGAGTATGGAAAAGGCACAGTATAAGGAAGCCTTTGGCATTGCATTGGTGTTATTAGTTATTGTATTCGGCATTAATATGCTTACAAAGTATTTATCAAACCGTTTTAATGTAAATCGTTAAAGGTGGGGAGGAATGGAGAAGATATGTTAAAAGATAAAATCAGTACAGAGAAGCTCAATCTGTATTATGGAACAAACCACGCCCTTAAGGGCGTGGATATGAAGATAAAGGAAAAGGCGATTACCGCTTTTATCGGACCTTCCGGATGCGGTAAATCCACCTTTCTAAAGACACTGAACCGGATGAATGACCTGATCGACGGTGTCAGAATTGAAGGGTTGGTTACCCTGGACGGGGAGAATATCTATGATCCCAGAGTGGACACCACTCTGCTGCGCAAGAAAATCGGCATGGTATTCCAGCAGCCCAACCCCTTTCCCATGTCCATCTATGATAATGTGGCTTACGGACCCAGAATTCATGGCGTCAAGTCCAAGGCGAAGCTGGATCAGATCGTGGAGGAGAGCCTGAAGGGAGCGGCCCTGTATGAGGAGGTCAAGGACCGCCTGAGGAAATCCGCCCTGGGTCTGTCGGGAGGACAGCAGCAGAGGCTTTGTATCGCGCGCGCCCTTGCCGTAGAGCCGGAGGTCATCCTCATGGATGAGCCCACTTCGGCACTGGATCCCATCTCAACCCTGAAGATTGAGGATCTGATGTCCGAGCTGAAGGAAAAGTATACAGTTGCAATTGTTACCCATAATATGCAGCAGGCGGCAAGAATCTCGGATTATACCGCGTTCTTCCTGGTAGGGGAGGTCATTGAGATGGCTCCTACGGATACCCTGTTTACCAGACCGGCAGACAAGAGGACAGAGGATTATATCACCGGAAGATTCGGCTGATGAGGAGAAATTGACAGGAGGAACGGGATTTAATATAATAAAGGAAAAAATATAGAATAAAAAGGGGGCAATTCCTATGACAGCCAGACTTAGTTTTGAGCATGAGCTCCAGGTATTAAAGGAAAACCTGATTGAAATGGGCCAGCTCATTGAAAATGCGATAGAAAAGACTTTAATTGCTTTTGAGACCCAGAATGAGGACTTGGCAAAGGAAATCATACAGGAAGACAGAAATGTAAATGATATAGAAAAGACCATTGAGGCAAGATGCCTCTCCTTAATCCTGAAGCAGCAGCCGGTTGCCAGGGATCTTCGCATTGTTACCACCGCACTGAAGGTAGTAACGGATATGGAGAGAATTGGAGATCATGCGGCGGATATCGCGGAGTTAATTATCCGGGAGAGGCGGGAACCGGTTTATGATCTGGTAAAGCATATACCTGAGATGGGCAAGGTATCCAAGAAGATGGTACACGATGCGGTAGCGGCCTTTACCAGTGTAAATGTGACGGAGGCCAGAGAGATTATGAAAAGAGATGACGTGGTAGATGATTTATTTGACAAGGTAAAGGAAGAGGTAGCCATGCTTCTTCGTACCACCTCGGAGCATGTGGACCAGTGTGTTGATATTTTAATGATCGCAAAGTATTTTGAACGAATTGGGGATCATGCGGTGAACATCTGTGAATGGACGGAATTTCATGAGACGGGATCGGTGAATAATATTAGAATTTTGTAGAAAGAGCTGGTAAAAAATTTGTGCTGTGCATAAATTCTTCCGGCTTTGAAGGAGGCATGGTTATCCGTATGGAAAAAATCTATGTAATTGAGGACGATGAGAATATTAGAGAGCTTCTTAAAATAGCGCTGGAGGGGTTTGGCTACAAGATCAAAGCCTATGAGGCGGCTGAGCCGGCCTTATTGGAGATGAAGGAGGACCCCCCGGATCTGGCAATATTTGATCTGATGCTGCCGGGTATGGATGGATTGGCGGCAATCCGTATGCTGAGACAGGATATCCAGCTTAAGAATGTCCCGGTGATCTGTCTTACGGCAAAGGATAAGGAGTTGGATAAGGTGATGGGCCTGGATGTAGGGGCAGATGATTATATAACCAAGCCATTTGGGGTTCTGGAGCTGGCGGCTCGAATCCGATCCCTTCTGCGCAGATCCAGAAACGAGGATGTGAGTGATATTATTGTGGTGGATTCCCTTAAGATCAATCCTCAGACCAGGGAGGTAACCAATCATGGAGTGCCTGTTGAGCTGACCTATAAGGAGTATGAGCTGCTGATGTACCTGATTGAGCACGATGTACGGGTAGTGAGCAGGGATGAGCTGCTGAATCAGATCTGGGGCTATGAATATGACGGGGAATCCAGAACCCTGGACATCCATATCAGGACCTTAAGGCAGAAGCTGGGTTCCATCGGAACGGAGCATATCAAAACGGTAAGGAGTGTGGGCTACCGGTTTTCGAAAGCTAAGGATTGAGCACAGGGAAAACAGGATGCAGCCGCAGAAATATAGTAATTGGCGAGGATAGTATGAAGAAAGCAATTTTCCAGAGGTTTATTATGATTGTATCACTGGCGCTGGTTCTGTGCGGCAGTATTTTTGGTGTGGCCATAAGCTGGATTATCATAGCCAGAACAGAGGAAAATATGCTTTATACCGTGAGAATTATGGATCATGGTCTGGAATATGATGAGAATCTAAAGACCCAGGTGGATGAGCTGAAGCTGGTTAAGGGCAATGAAATGACACGCTTTACCGTGATTGACCTCCAGGGCAGGGTGGTGGCGGACAGCGAGGTGTCTGACAGCGCCGAGATGGAGAACCACAGTGACCGGGAGGAGGTGGCGGAAGCGCTGGCCTCCGGGATCGGATATTCCAGGCGCAGATCTGAGACGTTGGATATATCCATGCTGTATGTCGCCAGTATTTCGTATAACGGGGATTATATCGTCCGTATGGCGGTCCCCTTTTCCGGGGCGGAGCAGTATACCGGCCTTCTGATCCCTGCCATTCTTATCAGCATCGGCATTACCCTGCTGCTCTCTGTGGTGGTTGCCAACCGGTTTGCTGATTCTGTCACAAGACCCTTGAAGGAAATCGCAGGAGAACTGAATAAGCTATCCCAGGAAAAGCCGGAATTTCATTTTAAAAAATACGACTACGAAGAAATGAATGTAATTGCGGATACGACCATGAAGATGTCCCAGGCCGTAAAGGAATCCATGGACCGGATTGAATTTGAACGTATGGTGCGCCAGGAGTTTTTCTCCAATGCATCCCATGAATTAAAGACACCTCTGACCTCGATCCGGGGATACCTGGAGCTGCTGGAGAATAATCTGGTAACGGATGAGAACAGCAAGAGGGATTTTCTTATCAGAATAAAAAAAGAAACCTCCAATATGACCAATCTGATTAATGATATTCTGATGATATCAAGGCTTGAGACAAAGGAGGCGGAGGTTACCTTATCCGATGTACGCCTGGCACCGCTTGTAAAGGAGGTGTGCGCTTCTCTGGAGCCGCTGGCCAGGGAATACCAGGTCAGCATCGAGAGCAACTGCCGCCCGCTGATGATCTATGCCAATATGCAGCAGATGCGGGAATTGCTGAATAACCTCATGGTGAATGCCATCAAATACAATAAGCCCATGGGGAAGGTGTGGATCACCGTATCCTCGGAGCAGAAGGACATTATCATCACGGTTGAGGATACCGGAGTAGGGATACCGGAGGATGCAAGGCAGAGAATTTTTGAGCGCTTTTACCGGGTGGATAAGGGCCGCAGTAAGAAAGTAGGAGGAACCGGTCTGGGACTTTCTATTGTGAAGCATATTGTTAATTATTACGGAGGCTCCGTGGAGTTAGAGAGCAGGGTGATGGAAGGGTCCAAATTCACAGTCCGCCTTCCGAAGGAACCCGTGAAAGCGTTAGGGCAGGCTGAGCGGTAACAAGAAGCAATTATTTATAGATAAACAACAGGCCCTTCTTTCTTTCGGGAGAGGGGCCTGTTGTGAACAGTGCGCCCGGCGGGCGCATGTTTCAATTATCAGGTTCTTTTTATGTAGGCCTGTTATTTTACGATAGCACCGACATAGGAGCTGCGGAAGGTAACGCCTCCTGCGTTGGGGAATAAAGGAGTTCTGCCTTCCTTGACCAGGCTGCCGTCGTCCACAACGGAAGCCACTTCTTTTCCGTCAATTTTAACCTGGATTGTAACCTGGGTATCCTCCTCATTATTCTGCAGGGTAACCTCAAAATCATGGGGCTTGCCGTCGGCCATGGGCCAGCTGAACTCTCCGAATGCATCGTCATATCCGGAACGTCCAAGGAAGAAGGTGCTCATATCACCCCAGGAGATAAGGGAATAGCCGGTTTGACCATCGGTAAAGCCTTTGTCTGCCAGGCTGGAGCGGAACAGGCACAGGAATTCGGAATCCCACCAGGTGCCTTCCTCCATGGATACCTTTGCAAAATCAGTAAACTGAAGATTGAATTTAATGGTGCCGTTCTTTGCTTCCTCGGTTAATCTTACCGCAGCCGCCTTACCGGACTCTGCGGAACCAAAATCCAGTCCGCTTGCCGTAAGGGTATAAGCACCGCCGTCATCCTCCCATTTGGAGGCGTCCGCCAGATAATCGGTAACGGTGATTTCCTTATTCTCAGGAGCCGTAGAGGACTGTGCACTGCCAATTTCTACTCCCTTTGAATCAAATCCGCTGACCACTGCTCCTAAGTATTTGGCGCGTAAGGTAATTCCGCCTGCTTCCGGATATAAATTCGGTCTTTCCTTTTTTATCTGTGTTCCATCATCTACAACGGAAACGATACTTACTCCGTCAACCACAACCGTCAGCTGAACCTGGGTATTGTCTGCATTGTTTACTGCGGTAAATTCAATCTGATGAGGTTTCCCGTCGGCCAGAGGCCAGTCATAGGTCCCGAGGAAATCATCATATCCGGAACGTCCCAGGGCAAATTTGCTCATATCACCCCAGGAGGTGATGCAGTAACCTGCCTGCCCGTCAATTCCTTCTACGAAGGCGGAGCCTGCCAGGTTGGAACGAAGCAGACACAGGAATTCAGAATCCCACCAGGTTCCTGCTTCTTCTGTAAGATCCTTGGCAATGTCCGTAAGCTGCAAGGTGAACTTCGCCGTTACATTCTGAACCTTTTCCGTGAGCCGTACCGCGGCAAAATCTCCGTAATATGCATTGTTAAAAATCAAGGCACCGTCTTTGATGGAATAATCGCCTCCGTCATCCTCCCAGAGAGAGGCATCCGCCAGATAAGTACCCAGGTCAATTGCGGTTGCTTCCGCGAAGGTATTATCCTGGGAGGGAGTGTCTTGGGGCTCCTTTGTAGGCTCCGGAACCGGCGTGCTGGTTGCGCTGGGCTCTGACTGACCGGGATCCGTTGTCTCCGTCTTCTTTGTACATGCGGCTAACAGGAATACCGTTGTTAATAACATGCCCAGTACTGCTATAAATCTAATTTTTTTCATAATATATGCTCCTTCCTTTCATAATTGATCAGGGCATCAAAGATATCTGAATAACCTAATCAATGATTTTCAGTCTCTAATTCTTTGGCTTCCCTTGCCTGTAACGGTTCGGATCCGCATCCCGCCGGTTAGGAAGCTTCCCGCTTCCTCCTGGTAGAAGCCTGTCATGCCGTAAGGAAAGGACTCGTCCTGCGCACTTAAGATAGCCTCACCGTTAATACTCAATGTAAGCTTATTTCCTTCTGCACAGGCCTTCAATTGATAGGATGTTCCGGGCTGCCAGTCATAATCTGTTTTAGCAAGTATAGTCCGTTCATGATGCAGGCGGCTGATCACTGCTTCCCCCTGCTGTCCAAAGCCCAGAAGGTAACCGCATTCTGCACCCATTCCCCGCAGGAGCAAGCCCTTTTTCGCACCCTCCAGAGGAAGGATATCCGCTTCAACCGTAATATCCTTGGCATAATAATTACCGGTAAAGGCCTGGCATTCCTGGTCTGAAGTGATCAGAAGCCGCCCCTCCTTCAGCCCAGCCTCACACTGGTTGAGGGAAAAGGGTGTTACCTGGGCGAATTCACGGGCCTGCAATGCCATATCGATGGAATAATCGGCGTCTCCCCGGATTGTAAGATCATCCAGGAAAATGCGCCCGAACACACGGCTTTTCGTCTCCTTTGGCGTCTGTATCCGAAATCCCACTTCTGCGGTCTGATCCCCCTTTGTATCCGGTATCTCAAATTCAATCCGGTTCCAGGTGTCTTTTATCAGCAGTGTTTCTTTCAGCTCAAGGATTTCATCCTTCATAGCGGTTCTTATATAGGGGATTACCTCTATGGGACCTTCCAGCCAAAGCTCCGGATACAGCTCCATGGAAACCTTCTGTCCGCTGTATACCGTGGGAGAGAACACAGGCTTATATCTTTCATCATCAAAATCTTCTCTGCGGTAGAAGGGCTTGTAGTAAACCCGGCATTGATCCTCCGGCAGAATCCGGTCGATGAGGAGCTCCAGGCTGCCCTGTCCCCGGAATGCCCGTTCCGTGCTGTGGCGCTTCATAAACCGGATTTCATTGGATAACCGGATGCCATGGGTGGCCCCGGGCAGTTCAAAATCGAAGAGAATATCTCCGTCCTCCGGCCTTTCGATCTCCTTCGGAAGCTCCTCATCCCGAAGCCGGTATGCAATATCCGCCAGATCCTTAACATAGGTGGGAACATCCATGATGTTCAGATATCCTGAGATACCCGAGGTGATAATCACGTCATTGATGGGCTCCCGGTAAGCCTTTTTGATTCCCTTCAGTCCGCACAGTACCCCGGCTATGCTGCCCACGTTGCCGGCGTTGCAGTCCGTATCCCATCCGCACATGGAGGCGATCTCTATGGTTCTGTTAAAATCCCCCTGTCCGTACAGCAGAGCCAGGACACATACCCCGGCATTGGGGATGATATGGCACACTCCACCGTATTTGTCGTAACCCCAGTTCTCCATGAGATATCTCATGCAGTCCTGCCAGTGCTCCGGGTGCTCCCGGTGAAATGCACGGGTTGCCTTGACCACTCCCGCATAGGTGCTGTCCGGGGGAATCTGCTTCAGTCCCGCCTCCAGGATATCCTCAATGCGATCCGAGACAAAGGCCTCTGCGATGCAGGCCGCGATAAATGCCGCCCCATACAGGCCGTTGCCGTCATGGGATACACTGGCGGCCTTCACGGCATATTCCGCCGCCTTCTTTGGATTCCCCGGCCAGATGAAGCCCCAGGTATCGATGAAAATCTGGCCGCCGATCTGCTCCGCGGTTATCAGGCCGTTCTGCCTGATGCTTCCCGATTCCGGGGCCCGGATGCCGTTCTTCAGATTTTGATATGCCGTATGCTCCGTGCTGACCCCGTAGCCGCCCCACCAGAACATGCCGATACCGTTTCTGGTGTAATTCAGCCATGCATTCCCCAGCTGCTCCGCTGTCAGCTCCTTCTTCACGCCGTGATCCGTCAGGCCCCGGAGAAAATAAACCGGCCCGTTCACATCGTCGTCTGCCGCAAAGTTTTTATATTGCTTTAAATAACCGGTAATTTCCCCATAGACAGCGGCTATTCTGTCAAAATCCCAGGGTACCGGCTCCACCGGCGCACCCAGCCGTATTCCGGCATTCATTCCAAGAAAACCGGCATATAGCTTATCAAGAAAATTATCTACCATTTTGTCTACCAATCCTTTATCTGATCAAATCACTTAGTTGCTGTGCCACTCCCCGGATGGTCAGATCCTTTGTAAAATGCAGGCAGGTTCCGGTGGGATGGCCTGTCTTATCGATCCATCCCTCGGGAATGGAAGCGGCGCCTCCTCTTGCACCCAGCAGGGCGCCGACAATGGCCGTTAAGGTATCCGCATCCCGTCCGAAGTTGCCTCCTAAGAACATACCGTAACGGAAATCTCCCTTCGCCAGTAAAAAGACACCGAAGGCCTGCACCACGGTTTCTGCAACCGCGGCTTTGTACTCGCAGCGCAGCTCATCATGAAGGGGCATCCAGCATTTGAAAAAGTCATACCCACCATCCTCCAGGATCTTCAGCATTAATTCAAAATTATGCCGGAGCCAGGTTCCTTCCGGAACATACCTTAAGGCAATCCCGATGATTTCCTCGTCCGTTGCATCCACCATGGCCGCTGCTACGGCTGCCGCCACGGCCTGGGCTGCCCAGACACCTTCGTGGCTGTGACTGACCTCGGCATCTGTTTTGGCAAGCGCTGCCGCCCTCTCAATATCTCCGGCGCAGAGGATGCCCACCGGAGGGATACGCATTGCGGCACCGTCACTCATGGCATATGCGCTATACAGTCCGGTATGGGGTGCATGCAGGCCTTTTTTCAGATTGTTGGCGGCCTCCCGCTCACTGGCTCCGCCCCTGGGGAATTCATCCTGGGTAAGAATATATCTTTTCCATCCCTCTTCAAAATCCTCCGAGGAGGGATCTCCCTTATGATCAATCAGCATCTTTGCCGTAAATAAGGCGAATTCCGTATCATCGGTACTCCAGGACTTTCCCTTGCTGAAATCAGCCATCATGCCGTAGTCCAGATTATTCTCCGGTTTTCTTCCGGCATCGCCGAAGGAGTCCCCGATTGCCACACCGGCCAGTCCGCCTAAAACCTTATTCTCCAGAAGTTCTCTATTGCCTGTTAATTCGCTTCGAGTTATCATAGTAATTCCTTTCTTTTTCTGTTTATTCCGCCTGTTTTCTGTTCTGCAGATTCTGAGCCAGGAGCCATTCATATAAATCCGGTCTGGCATAAGCCGTTGTCCAGGAGTCATGGGACAGATAGGGATATACGGTCAGCTTAAAGTATTCATGCTCCTGGCGGTACAGCTCCTCCACAATCCGGTTGACATTATCAAAGGAGACCGTATCATCCGCTGCACCGTGGAACATCCATATAGGCATGTCGAGTATTCCCGAAAAATCATAGGTATTGGTTCTTCCGCAGACAACAGCTGCCGCCGCGAAGGCATCCGGCATTGCCAGAGCCTGTTTCCAGGTGCATCTGCCGCCCATGGATAATCCGGTCAGGTACATCCGGTCCGTATCAATATGATACTTTTCGGCATTCTCCCATACAAAGGCCTCTAGCTTCGGCTCCTCCACATCGGTATCGGCCCAATGGGAAGCTGCCGGGCATTGGGGCGCGATCATAATCGCGTCAAGGCGCCCTGTTTCCTTGATATACTTTGGCACACCGTAGCTTAAAAGCTTTGTTAAGTCCTCGCCCTTTTCCCCGATGCCGTGGAAGAAGTAAATTACCGGCCATTTTGTTTCGGAATCCTGGGGGTCATATCCCTCCGGAAGATATAAGACATAGTTGTAATATTCACTATCCCCGTAGAGGAGCCGGAATACGCTGTTATCCGCCGGATGCTTTTCCTGCACATTCTCCCGGTTGCCGACCAGGGTTTCCATGGACAGCTTTGTGCTCCGGTAGGTGTATGTGATCTCCGTCAGCCGTCCCTTGATGTCTCCGGTCAGCGTCTTGGCCAGCTCCTGAAACTTTGGCCCCTTGGGAATTCTTCCGCTCTCCCGGTCCGGGAACAACTGGGTAAATGCATCCTCTGTTTCTTTTTGCTTCTGATCCGCAGTTGGCTCCGGCGCCGCTGATACCGTCAAATCCACCTTCTTATCTCCCTCCTCCGCTTTTTCCTTTGCACATCCGATTAATATGCCTGTGAAACAGAATAAGACAACAGCCATAATGATATGTTTTTTCACTTGCAACCTCCTGCATTGCGAAATTATTTCAGTAACCATCTCAGCGTTTTTCATGGATCTGGCGGTTAATCTGATCTTCCCAGGCTTCAATACCATAGGCATTGACCTTGGCCACGGTTTCATGATATAAAGCCTCGCATTTTTCCGCTGAATCTGCCATAATAATCAGATTGATCTGGTCCTTGATGATCGAGGCGCATTTTGCGCTGGCAATTGCGGCATCCGTTTCCGCTTCCATGATGATATCCACTTCCGAGAAATCTTCCCAGAAGGTACCCTTCCAATCCTCATGCCAGTTATAAACCGGATCCTTTTTTATGAGAGCATCCCTGGCATCGGTTCCTTCATCGGAAGAATAGTAGGGAGCATAGCGGGAGAAGGCCGACTGCCCGTCGCGGGTAAAGGTGGGGAAGTTAATAACTGAGTACAGGGAACGGATACCCCGGAGCTTGTTATAATCCGGGCTGGCGGACATCTTTTCGTCGATTTCAGGGGAAATATCCCGAAGTCCGTCTTCGTTTATAATGTAGTCCTCGTTCTGGATTCCCCATCCATGTAAAACCAGGCCCTCGTCAGAATACAGATACTCCAGCAATCTTGCGATCCGGTTGGCATAGGGGGAGCTTTTCATGATCATAAAGGCTTTGGAGCCGGTATAGGCGGAATTGTATTGATAGATCTGTTTCACGCCCTCCGCACGGAGCTGCTGGGGGATGTAGCTGATTTTATTGGTCTTTTCATTGGCTCCCAGCGCTTTATTAACCTCATAGATGGGATAATAATTTCCGATAAAGGAAAAGATTCTTGCTTTATTCATCTGCCTGACAAATTGGTCGTAGCTTTGTACGGTGGCATCCTCAAAGATATATCCCTCCCGGTATAGCTCATTGAGGTAAAGAAGCCATTCCAGCGAGTCCTCCGCTTTCAGGCCATAGGTATAATTCTCACCGTCCTTTGTAACATAAAGTCCGCCCTTATAATTACACTTATATCCATACATGGACAAACCGGCCCACAGGATATCTCCGGCGCTGTCCTTATCCATGGAGATGGCATAGAAGCCGTCTTCCGGAGAATACTGTGCGCGGAACGCGTCCAGCGCCTCACGGTAGGCATCGAAGGTTTTTATTTCCTTACCGTATATTTCATTGACCAGGGGATATTGTACATACAGGCAGCTGTGCCAGGGGAATTCCTCCTGGGCACGGTTGGGATTCGTCGCATCCTCCGGATGGATTTCTCCCTCCCGCAGAAGATCCGCATTTTCCGTAAGATAGAGAAGCCTTCCGTCCTCTTCCTTGAAAAGATCAATCAAGCCGGAGTTCATCTCATAAACCGCAGGTGCGTAGGTCTGAAGCAGCGGTGCCAGATCAATCATATCCCCGGTGTCCAGGTAGTCATAGAAGGTGCTGTCTCTCTTGATTACCAGTACATCCGGATATTCCCGGGATGCCATCAGCATCTGCAGCTGGTCGGATTCGATCCCCTGAATATTCACCGTGGTACCGGTGGCCTTTGCGATCTCAGCCAGTACGGCGCTGTCGCTGGGGGAAGGATCCTTCATGTCCGCAACCATAATCTGGATGGTGATGGGATTCTGCTGATCCAGCTTAATCAGCTCCTCCCAGGACATGGATTCTTCATTGTCATAGGTTACGCCGGCTTTCTTCGCAACCTTGCTGCATCCTGCCAGCAGCAGGACACTCATTGTGAGCATCAGGATAATCCATACCATACGCCCTCTTACTTTTTTCATCACATTCTCCTCCTAACATCTTTATTGCTGCCGGCTCCTATCCCTTCATGGAGCCTACCATGATTCCCTTCATGAAATACTTTTGCAGGAAGGGATAAACACAGATAATGGGAACAACGGTAACAATGGTGATTGCCATCCGGAGGGACAAGGGATCTGCCGTTACCGCTTCCCCATGGAAGATCTCAAACATGGTGGCACGGTCAATCATTTTCTCCCCCTCCGCTTTCTTAATCATCTCCATACAAATGTACTGCAGGGTTCTCAGCTTCGTATCGGTGGTGTAATACAGGGTGTCCTTATAGGAGTTCCATTGGGTTACTGCCGCGTATAATCCTACGGTTGCGTAAATCGGCTTTGATACGGGCATCAGAATGCGGAAAAATACCTTTAAATCATGGGCGCCGTCTACCTTGGCAGCCTCCAGGAGCTCCGCCGGCACGGACCGGAAATAGGTCCGGAACAGCACCACATACCATAGATTAATAATAAAAGGAATGATATAAACAAGGAAATTATTGTACAGCCCCAGATTTAAGTACAGCACATAGGTGGGGATCAACCCGCCGCCGCCAAAAAACATGGCGAAGAAGAATATGGCCTTGAGAGGCTTATAAATCAGGAAATCACTTCTGGTAAAGAGATAGGCAAACATGGAGGATACCAGTACGGTCAGGGAGGTTCCGATCACCGTTCTGGCTACGCTCACCAGAGTTGCCAGAAATAATTCACCCTCCTGGAAGATCAGCCGGTAGCTTTCTGTGGAGAAAACCCGCGGATAAAGCCAGACTCCGCCCAGCTCCGTATCCGCCGGGTGATTCAAGGATATGGCCAGCACATAGAGGAAAGGATACAGCATGGTAATTCCAACGACGGACAGAATAACTATGATAATGCCTTCAAAAACCATATCCCCCTTGCTCTTGACAGACCTGCTGTTATGACTTTTACCTTCTTTTCGTTTCATTTCTTACCTCATTTCTGCATATACAAAATCCGGTTTTTATCGCATAATCACTTGAAATGGTCCATGTTACCACAGAGAGAACTCGGTTGTTTTCTGTGCCAGCTTGTTGGTCAGATAGACCAGCAGGAAGCCCAGGACGGTTTGAATTAAGCTGACGGCGGTGGAATAGGAGTACATTCCCATGGATAATCCCATTTTATAAATGTAGGTTTCAATAACCTCCGCAACCCCGCTGGTGGTGGCATTCCCCAGCATATAGGAGGCATCGAAGCTGGCGGAGAACAGTCCGGACATGTTGGTAATCCAGAGCACCATCACCGTGGGCATCAGATTCGGAATGGTAATATAAAAGATTCTTCGTATTCTTCCGCATCCGTCAATGGACGCCGCCTCATACTGACCCTGATCGATTCCGGCCAAAGCGGCCAGATAGATGATGGCGCCCCATCCCACCTCTTTCCACACCCTGACAAAGGTTGCAAGGAGCCAGAACAGGGAGGGCTCCTGCCAGAACTTATAGGCGGTCTCCACCACACCCATGGATTTCAGAGCATCATTGACAGGTCCGTTGCCGCCCAGAAGGGTAAGGAAAATGTTAGCTACTACCACAAAGGATACAAAGTGGGGCAGATAGGTCAGTGTCTGGATGGTTCTCTTAAAGGCTTTATGGGACACCTCGTTAATCAGCAGGGCCAGGATGATAGGAAAGGTATTAATGGCGATCAGGTTCAGGGAGCTCATAGCCAGGGTGTTCCTGACGATCTTACCCAGATCCGGATCCGTAAAAAATTCCTTGAAATAATGCAGTCCTGCAAAATCGCTGCCCAGGATTCCCCGGGAGGGCTTATATTTTACAAAAGCCATTAGCCATCCGTATAAGGGCATATAGAAAAAGATTGCTATGTAGATCAGGCAGGGAATGGCGATCAGGAACAGGTACTTCTGGTTTTGTATGGTGAGGCGCAGGCCTTTTGCGGGTCTTGCTGCCTGCCGTTGTTTTTTCTCTTTACTGCGCAAATGGAATCCTCCTTTCTTCCCGGCTCAGTCAGCTCAAAATTGCTTCATCAAAGGAAATGGCCATCAAAGGCGCATGCTGCTGGGCTCCATAGACATCCCGGTCACCGGAGGTCCCGGAGGAGATCTCCCGGTTGAAGGTCACCTTAATTCCCAGGGCCTGATCAAAGAAAACCAGCTCCGTTATGTCCTCCTCCTTAATCTGATAAGCGGAGGCGATGCTTTCCCTGGAGATCAGCCGGGCTTTTTTCACCGCCTCATAATCCTTTTCCGAAGAAAAAAGGATATCCAGGGTAATGGAGAAGGGGCCCGCATTTTTACTGCGAATGATTTTGGCGATATCATATAAGCGTTTCATTGCCGCTCCCCCTTTTCATAGGCCAGATATGTAATGGGAAAGATGGACTTTCCGTCGGGTATTTTCATCAGATGGTATACGGAAAATTCATAGACCGGTCCGAAGGAAATATCACTGGGGGCAAAGGGAAAGGCCAGATTTCCCGCGGTAGTCTTTCTTCCCTCGTAATCACAGTGCAGGAAGGTGGAACGCATACAGGCGCAGATGGCATCTGCAATCTCCTGGGTCCGGGCCAGAGCTTCAAAAACCACACAGACCTCATGACCGCGGAAGGTCTCCGGCTCCCGGCTTCCCATCACACCATTGATTCCGTAATTATAGTAATTCATCCGGTATTCCTCTTCCGGAATTTCCTTTAGATAGTGAACCACGCTTTGCTTGACCTTTGCTTCGATTTCATCCAGGCGGGAAATCAGCAAGGGATCCCGGATGGCTCCGATGACAAAAGTGCGGTATGCAACCTGTCTTGCGCCCTCCAGCTTCACCTTATACGGTTCATCGGGTATAAACAGGCTTCCCCGTACCCGGACGGTCTCTTCATCCTCCTGGGTAAAGGTACATCCGGTTAAATCCAGGGTGAAGCCGGGCCCATGCAGGATGCATGGATTCTCTTTCTCATAGAAGGTATGGGCCGCGACACTGGTGACATTACAGCGGCGCACCGGATTTAACGCGCGGACAGTGAAGGAATCTTCATATAATATTCCCAGGATACAGTCCTTTGTGGTGCCGGGCTCGGCGCATAAGGCCCCGCATTCCAGAACCTTTCCCATATGGTAGCTCAGCCCCGGATCAAATCCCCCCCGGATGCCCACCGCGGCAAAGATGGACGGATCATAGGCTCTTCCGCATACAATGATATCCGTGCCCTGATTAAGCGCTTCGATAATGGGTTCGTGGCCCATCTGGGCTACGATGGGATCCGTTGTGTCCACAATCTCCTCCGTCAGTTCCGGAATATTGGTTCCCATGGGGTAGATATCATGGATTTGGATTGCTTTCTTAACCAAATTCCCATCCACATCCGCGTGGATGACGGCCAGCCTGGCACAGATGGTTTCTTCTCTCAGAATCTCCTCTATAATATCCATGGTCCATTGTACATGTATCTTTGCGCCGGCGCCGCCGACGGAGCCGATAATGACAGGAATATGATGTTTGATTCCATTTATGATAAGGATGGACAAATCCTTCTTGGCGGCCATTCTGCTTACAATGCTGACACCCGCACCCAGCTTGTGGGGGCCGGCATCCGTGGAACCTGCATCGACCACGATTGCATCCGGATTCATGGCCATGCCATTGAAAAAGGATTCCTCCGGAAAGCCATATCCCAGTATTCCACAGGGAGATAAAATGCTACATTTCTTCACTTTTACACCAGCCTTTTGTATTTTAGTCTATTTGTTTAACAATTGCATTGTATCACTCCGGGATAGCCCTGTCAATATAAATTTATGTTGGTTTTGTACACTATTTATTTCAAATTTATTTTTATGTTGTTGATTATTTAATATTATTGGAAAGGAATGTACAAGCTTTCCTTCCGGATAGGTCTTATATTATCCTTGACAAAAATATGTAATGATTGTATGATCTAATTGTTAAACAAGAGTGGAAGAATGCTTATTTAGGAAGGAACGAAGGTTAATATGAAATTTCCTGCAATAGTGAATGAACGACTATCGGACAAGGTTGTCAATGTGATAACGGAACAGATTAAATCGGGACAGCTAAAACCCGGTGACAAGCTTCCCAGCGAGCCGGATCTGGCCAATGCCCTGCAGGTAAGCCGTGGTATCCTGCGGGAAGCGCTGACCACCCTTCAGGCCAGAAATATTATCTACCGGAAGCCCAAGGAAGGTACCTTTATCAAAACAGGCGCCCCGGACCTTTTGAATGAGAGCTGGGCCATCTCAATGAAGCAGGCCACCTATCTGGACCTGATTGAGGTGCGGGAATGCATGGAAAAAAGAATCGTGGAGAAGGTCATTGACCTGGCGACAGAGGAACAGATCAATGAACTTTATGATTTGATTCAGACAGAGACTACAGCAGAGATGGAGCATTCCGCCGACTATTATTTTCATTACCGGCTGGCTGAATTCTCACAGAATACCATCTTTGTCAGCTTTATTGATACTTATTATGATATTTTCAATGAAATCACATCGATTTCATCCAGAAAGAATCTGCGCAAGGAAAGCATCAATCAGGAGCATCTGGCCATTGTCAATGCCATCAAGGCCAGGGATAAACGGGAGGCAAAGGCCAGCATCCGTTATCATTTGAATATGGTGAAGGAATCTCTGAAGCCTTAATACTTGGGAAAGAGCAGCTTATGGCATCGATACGGGAAGAGAGGATAAAATGCGGATATTGAATTTTGGGTCATTAAATCTGGATCATGTATACTCGGTAGATCATTTTGTAAACCCTGGGGAGACCATCTCCTCCCATAAGCTGGAGATCCATTGCGGAGGAAAGGGTCTGAATCATTCCATCGCTCTTGCAAAAGCAGGACTTACGGTACACCATGCGGGGAAAATCGGCTCCGACGGCAGAAGTTTATTAGAATTCCTGGAGGACTACGGGGTAAATACCGACCATATACAGATCTCCAAATTACGAACCGGCTGTGCAATCATACAAGTGGATAAAAACGGCCAGAATGCCATTCTGTTGTACGGAGGGGCCAACCATGATATGGATGAATCCCTGATCCGCTCTGTCATAGGCGGTTTTGATAAGGGGGACTATCTTCTGCTGCAGAATGAAATCAATCACCTGGGCTTGATCATGGAACAGGCTCATAAGATCGGAATGAAAATCATATTTAACCCATCCCCGGCAGATGACCTTCTGAAGGAATTACCCCTGGAATATGTATCCCTCTTTCTTATTAATGAGATAGAAGGGGAGATCATAAGCGGATATCAGGAGCCGGAGGCTATCCTGGAGGAAATTCGCCGCAGATACCCGGAAAGCGGGGTTTTGCTGACCATGGGAGAAAAGGGAGCGTATTATCAGGACGGGGAGGGAACCTGGCGATGCAATAGCTTCAAGGCAGAGGCGGTTGATACCACTGCTGCCGGTGATACCTTTACCGGTTATTTTCTGGCCGGTTTACTCAATAACCTGCCCATGGAACAGACTCTGAGGCAGGCCTCTATGGCTGCGTCCATTGCGGTATCCAGAGCGGGTGCCGCCGTATCCATCCCTTATCGAAGAGAAGTCCTGAAGCGGTTGAGCGAAGAAGCTCTGTAGAGGGTATACAAAAAATTTAGCCCCGGAAGTAAACTCTTTTAAAAAAAATGACGATATATAGTAAAATTGGACTATTTTGGGGGCGCATGGAAAATGAAGAGATTAGGGACTACTTTTTTTTGCTTATTTTTTCTGGGGGCAGTTGTAACAGAGGCGTATTTTATTCAGAGAGGCAACGGGGATTATATCAGTGTAATCGGAATAGGAATTGTATTGATGATTTCCGGATATCTCCTTCTGGATTCTATCCGCAGTAAGCTGGCAGAACAGGGAAAGAGTATAAGGAATTATTTGGACGGGATGTACCGGGAAGAGATCCGGCGAAGAGAGGAACAGCTGACGGAGCTGATTCATATTCAGAAGGCAGCCTATGGGATGACCAAGAAGAATATGACGGCAATAACGGCCCAGCTGGAGGAAATGCAAAAGCGGGTAGAGACGCTGGAGCTGCTGCAAAGAAAAGAGCTGGAAGGTCAGAAAAACATTCTTAATATGGAAATCAATCATAATAAGATGAATACCAAACAGCTGATAAAAGCGGTGAAGGAGACCGGAGATCAGACAGAGACAAGGGAATTGCTTCAAAGAATTGCAGAGAGCATCTCTTCCCTGCAAAGGATCTCTTACCAGGGTGATATGCAGGAGAAGCAAAAGATAGGGGAATACACACAGGCTCAGGAGGAGACGGCTGCCATTGCATATGAAGGCTGGCTGTCAGAAGAGCCTGCAGCCGCGGAGGAAATGGCTGCGAAAGAATCGATTGCGGAAGGCTGGGATGATTGGGAAGAAAAAAACCCGGAGACCGCTGCATCCATTCAGGAGAAAACGGAATCCGGGAAAGAGGAAGAAGCCGCAGGAGCAGGCGAAATCATGACGGAACAGGCCTCGGCAGCGGAAAGCGCCTCCTTACATGGCGATCCCAATAAAGCGTTGTCCGCGGATGAAATAGCCCAGCTGTTTGCTTCCTTTGGCCAATAGTCTACAAATTCAGAAAATCATCATCCCGGTATGCTTTGCGGCGTGCGCGCTTCTTATAATAAGCGCTTCTGCGTTTGAGCCGGGGACGTTCCACCAGGATAAAATAGGCTACAACGATTAATACAAACAGCCCTATGATACCTCCGAGAATAATCGGGCGAAGGCTTTTCTCAGCCTTCTCCGGCACGGGATCCTCAGGGGAGGAAGTAGGGTGGTTTTCTTCGGCAGGGGGTGGACTCTGGGCCAGCCGGAGTGATTCCGTACTGTGATACAGGATGTCCGCTCCGCCCACATATTTCCCCTGATAGGTATAGGAAATCTTCCCGATGACTTTATTAGAGTCCGGGTCCGCAGTCTGTTCCGAGGGAGGATAGAAGGTAATCTCCTTGACGGCATCCGGTGCAAAAGCGCTGTTTGGTAAAATCAAATATCCGTTTTTATCTGTAATGATGGGAGAGGCCGTCTTGCTCAACAGGGGATTATACCGGGTGAACATGGGGGATTCATCCAATACCTGGGCTGTCTCCTGATCTCCGATGGGGTAAACGGAGAAGTTATCAAAGCCAAAATCAAATAATTTCTGGGTATCGGTATACTGATGCGCGCTGGTATCATCCCTCATAATGACGCAGATTAATTCCAGATTCCCGCGCTTGGCTACGGATACCAAAGTATATTTAGATTTGGAGGTGTAGCCTGTCTTGCCCCCGATGCAGTCATCGTAATGGTAGGTCTGCTTCAGGATGAATTTATGATGGTTAGCGCAGTACCTGGTCTCAGACTGGATATTAGTGGGGGGAATCCGATAGGTCCTGGTTCCGAAAATCTTGCGGAAGGTTTCATTTTTCATAGCTTCCCTGGTGATCAGGGCCATATCATAAGCGGAAGTATAATGATTCTCATTATGAAGGCCATGAGAGTTGACAAAATTCGTATTTTTGCAGCCCAGATCCCGGGCGCGCTCCGTCATCATCCTGGCGAATTCATCCATGGTGCCGCCCACATGCTCGGCCATGGCATAAGCTACCTCATTGGCGGATTCCAGAAGAAGGGCATAGAGGCATTGCTGCATGGTAAGCTGTTCGCCCACATCAATTCCGATGCGGCTGCTGTCCACATCGATATCAAAAACAGATTTTTTTGAAAAGGTAACGATATCGCCCAGGTTGGAATTCTCAATGGCCAGCAGGGCCGTCATAATCTTGGTAATACTGGCGGGGTAATGAACCTCGTCCATGTTCTTCTCATAAAGGATAAGTCCGGTGGAGGCCTCCATTACAATTGCAGATTCTGCAAAAACCTGGGGCCCTTCCGGCCAGCTTTTGCCGGCTTCTACGGAAGAAGCCTTCGCAGAAGCTGCAAAGAACAAGGGTGACAGAAATATAAGAATTAAGCTCGTAAGAGCAGTTATTTGCCGTTTCATAAAAACCTCCTGGAGTAACGTGGATTTATCACAGGGACGAATTTCAGCGGGCGTGAACCCGGAGCTTTCATACGATAGCAGATAATATTTTACTATAAGGGATGTCCGGTGTAAATATCAAAGCGGATGTTTAGCGTATGAAATTAGTCCACTTTCTTGAAACTGGGTCAGGTTCAGGAAGAACAGCCTTGCTGTAATCCTTGATCTTTAACATCCAGGACATATTATTGGCCAAATTCCTCAGCACGCTCATGCCCTCATCGTCCTGGGTCACCTCGCCGGGAGCTCCGCCGTGGATCACATTCCAATAGTAGGAGGGAGCGATGAGCATCTCTGAGATCAGAAAATAGTTGTTCAGCTGATCAAAGGTGGTGATACCGCCGCTGCGGCGGGGAACCGCGATAGAGGCGCCGATTTTTAAGCGCAGCCGACCGTGGTTGGGGTAGAATAACCGATCGAGGAAGCTTTTCATGGTGCCGGCAATGCCGGCGTAGTAGACGGGGCTTCCCAATAGGATGCCGTCGGAAGCATATATTTTATCCACCAGTGCACGAAGTTCCTCGTCGGAGAAGACACAATAGCCTCCCCGGCAGCGGTTACAGCCGATACATCCCTTTATCTCCAGATTGCCCACATGAAGAATCTCCGTTTCGATCTCCTGCTTCTCCAGCTCATCACATACGGTTTTTAATGCGGTATAAGTATTTCCTCTTGGTCTGGGGCTTCCGTTAATTGCGACTACCTTCATTCTTCCGTTCTCCTTTCATGCGGATTATTCCCTAATATCACAATCCATAGTATACAATGTCTGTCGACATTATAGCATGAACACAAGTGTTCACGCTAGGTACTGCGTGCCATGATGCGCACGCCCGCTGGTCGGCGCAGTATAATGTCTGTCGACATTATAGCATGAACACAGGTGTTCACGCTAGGCACTGCGTGCCATGATGCGCACGCCCGCTGGTCGGCGCAGTATAATGTCTGTCGACATTATACTATATGAGCCAGTGTTTTCAAAGGAGTTTTTTTACCGAAAGGAACAATTGACGAAGCGGTAGATTACTTTTATAATAGGAGACGCGAAGGACTCCGTATCATTCGCAGTATTTCATCAGAATGGAGAAGGAACATGAGACTTAGGAATATAAGAGGTTCGAGAGAAATGGTTGCGGCCAATGAGGCGGTAGTCCATGAACCGGAGCGGCAAAAGGGCCGGTGGAAAAGTCTCTTTGGCAATGACCGCCCGCTGCATGTGGAAATTGGTATGGGAAAAGGAAAATTTATTATGGAGCTTGCTGCGGCCAATCCCCAGATTAATTATATCGGTATTGAGAAATATTCCAGCGTATTGCTTCGGGCCCTGGAGAAAAGGGCGGAGATGGAGCTGCCGAATCTGTATTTTATACGCTTCGACGCGGAATATCTGGGTGAGATCTTTGACAGGGAGGAGATAGACCGGATCTATCTGAATTTTTCCGATCCCTGGCCGAAGGACCGCCATGCGAAGCGCAGGCTGACCAGCAGAGAGTTCCTGGCCAAATACGACCGTTGCCTGAAGCAAGAAGGAGAAGTGATCTTTAAGACGGATAATCGTATGCTTTTTGATTTTTCTGTGGAAGAGGCGGCGGCCGCGGGATGGAAGCTGAAGGAAGTCACTTATGATCTGCATCACAGTGAGTATGTGGAAGGAAATATCATGACGGAATATGAGGAGCGTTTTTCTGCCGAGGGGAATCCAATTCACAGATTGGTGGCTTACCGGGGGATTAATTCTGCCGATGGTTCATAGAATGTTATAAATAAGCAGGCAGGGTGATGCTATGAGCAAGGGCTGGAGGTCCCAGGTTGCTAAGGTTACCGGAACCAATCCGAAGATCGACCGGAAGATTCTCAGAATAAAGAAGTCCTGGGATGAAGTGGCGGGCATATTGAATAAAGGTACCAAGAAGAAAAAGAAAAAGTAGCCTTTCATACTTGTTTTTTTGTAGATACTGATATAATATATCCTTGTAACCACATAATAATAGCAATTGTTGAGATACTAGTTAATTATAGGATGAATTCTTAACCGGAAGGCTGGGAAAGCAGCGCTGTATACCAGGACAAAGACACCGGCTGAGATAAGGAATGGAGGAAAACAAATGGCATTTCAATTTACAGATGCGAATTTTCAAAAAGAGGCATTAGAGTCAGATATTCCGGTATTGGTGGATTTTTATGCCGATTGGTGCGGTCCCTGCAAGATGGTTGCGCCGATTGTAGCTGAATTGGCTGATGAATATAAGGGAACCTTCAAGATTGGAAAGCTGAATGTGGATCAGGAGCAGGCGACTGCGGAAAAGTATCGTATCATGACAATTCCCACGCTGATGTTCATTAAGAACGGCGAGCCGGTGGATAAAATCATCGGGCTGGTGTCGAAGCAGGAACTTCAGGCAAAGCTGGATGCTCACAAATAAGATGATAATCGGTGTAAATGGGAAGAAAAGCTTGTGGAATCAACAATTTTCTTCCCATTTCATCGAAGGTTGCAAGGGATTTGACAGCAGTTTTTTGATTTTTTAAAAAAAATAAAAAAAACACTTGCAATTTGTTTCTGGATTATATATAATAACACTTGCGTCCGGTGATGAAGACAAAACAAGGACAAGCACATGAGCATCTCTAGCTCAGTTGGTAGAGCACCTGACTCTTAATCAGGGTGTCCAGGGTTCGAGCCCCTGGAGATGCACTTACAAAGTATCTATTTTGCAGACATAGGAGCTGTGGGGTAGGTGCTTTTTTCTTGTCCTGGTTTTGGTAAGTCGATAGTCGCTCAAACCCATATAAAATCTGGACTTCTTGAGAGTTTGTTCCGTAGTAAAAAATGAAATTTATTATTCCGCCACAACAACGTTTTTTTTATTTCCGTTGGGCGGCAATGTATTATTTATGTTGATGTAACCTATAACTGCTTTTTGCAGCTGAATCGAGCTGCAATATAGTAAACGCCGTACAAAAGCATGAAGAATATGATTGAAATACTAATTGTCTGAAAAATCCAAAGTTTTATTTTCAAAAATTGGGAAACTATACATGCCATACTCGCTATGCTGCATATTATTTGCCACAGATACTATAAGGCTAACACCAATGATTATTGCAGGAAGAATCGGGAGAACGAATAATATAAATAGTTGGCGTGTTCCGAGCTTTAATATTTGCTTCTCTGTCATTCCCAACTGGCTTAATATGTTACTCTGTTGCTTTTTCTTGTCGTAGTCGCTTAGAACTTGCGTCGCAAGTATAGCCGCGCCTACTATTCTCGTGTTAAGTATTTTTTAAATTTATTAAGCGATTCATGAATTGAAAAAAGGGCCCATCGCAATGGACGGGCCCGGGGGAGCTAAAACTAATTTCCAAGATTACAGTATTTTAAAATCTGATTTAACAAATCATTGAAATTGCATGAGCTAAATTTAAAACACATAATGTCTGCCTCCTTATGAAGATTACTATCTCTTAGGAACAATTGAATTGTAACATATGCGTAACACAAATGTAATATTTAAATGATGGTTATCCGGTTATCATATGGACGTACTTGAAGATTAAGGAAAAGGAGCGTATCGTATGCCGGCCCTAATGTCAATGATACGGGGTTAATGACGAATATAGAGTTTTTATGTAACAATATGGCGATGTCGCTCATAGTATGTTATTGAACTAAGTTATAAAAGAAGTTATAGTAAGACATCTGTTTATTTAGAGAGGAAGTGTATTTAATATGTCTATGCCTAATTTTCCGGCAATCAGCCCGCCGATTACAAGGGAGGATGCTGTGAATCAGATATTATCCTCTATTGCCATGGAGGAACTGGCTTTAAGCCATATCATCAATGCAGAGGGGGAGAAGCTCCAGTATGTACTGGGAACCCTGCCCGGTATCAGCGGACCGCCGGCAACTGTGGAGGACATACTTGCGGCCAATGATAGCGTAAGATCAATGTTGGATACGATTGGCCAGAATCAACTGCTGTGTAAGAATAAGATGCAGAGTGCGCTGGCAACCTCAGAACAGGGAATTACCGGTCCTACCGGAGCAACTGGTCCTGCTGGAATAGCTGGTCTTACGGGAGCCACCGGTCCCACTGGCCCGACGGGCGATACTGGGGCTACGGGTACAATGGCGGACAGCACAGGATGCTTTGCCATCAGGCAGCTGGCTAATCTGCTGGAGCAGATAGCGGTCCTATATCCCGCTACTACCATGACCTTGTTTGTAGACCAACTGGCTACGTTGTCAGGGGTAGCTATTGGAGTATATACTGCTCCCAGCGCCGATGAGCCGGGACTGTTAATCATACAGAACGGCTCGGATTACGGATATGTATCGTTAAGCAGAATCGCCGCGATATATCTTGGTGCGGGTTCGGTGTATGATCCGGGCATCGCCTATCTGACGCCTCCCGATCCCTACTCTCCAGGCTGTGATACGGACTATATCCTTGCTGTACAGTCATCCATGTCGGTAGGGGATCAGATTTCCTTTGGTGCCGCAACAAATACCACCGGAAGCGGTGAGGTGTATATCAATGAACCGGGTATACTGGTGCTCAGTGACGGATTGGGGAATACCCCCATATTTATATTCACCCCTCAGATAAGGTATATGGTTAAGGATTCACTACCGTTGGCCAGAATACCGGGCGAAAGGAAAACGGTTAAAAAGGTCACGATCCAAAACGGTTGAGATTGATTGGTCTCAAACACCGGCTCATTATTATTTCCAATATTTCTTGACTCCGCCGTCACTTGCTATGATTTGTCCTGTTATCCATTTCGCGTAAGAACTATGTAAAAAAAGCACCAAATCGGCGGCATCGTCAGGCGTTCCCCAACGCCCTGACGGAAAGCGCTTTGCCATATCATCGTATGCATCGCCAAAACAATAACCCGTGTCGTTCGGCCCGGGGTTTATGCAATTAACCTGGATGTTTCTATCTCCAAGCAAGTATGACGATTGACGGCATAAGCAAATAATAGCTTCTTTCGATATACAATAAGCGATTTCATTTGGCATAGGACTTAAATACTGACCGCTTGTAAAAAGTGTAATTGCGTTGTCCTTCGAGGTATCAATTTGATTAACAAACGATTGAATCATCATCATGGAGGCGCGAACATTTACAAGCAGATGAGAGTCTATGTCCTTTGCTGTCCATTGGCCGATTTCGCTCCACATAGAATAAGCATGGTTTAAAACTAAGCCATCAAGCCCACCTAATTTTTGAAGGGCTTCCGCTACAACTTGTTCTGCGTTCCCTTCTTTTTCTAAATCCGATGATGTGAGTGATGTTACATTAAGTCCCGAACTACTTAAATTTTTTGCTATTTCTTCCGTGCCGTTTTTGGCGTTTCCGCCTTGGTATTTCCCATTATCTCCAATATGTTTGTCAAAAGCGGCGTATATACCGCGTCATTTCTTGTGGCTGCAGCCACCTGCGTGATTGCGCTGGTTTTGGTGCTGCTGCAAAAAACGGTAAGGGGTTGAAAAAAATAAAACCCGGTGTCAGGCACCGCCATAACCCATGGTAGTTGTAGTCGCAAAAGCCCACAATTCATTTTGAGTGATAGAAGAGCTGGGGCGGAGGTAAAACGGAAGGCCTGTGATTTTGTGATTCAGATAATTTTGTAGGAACCCCTATAGAGACCCCGGTCATTGCTGGCCGGGGTCATAATTATTTTGGAGGATTGCAAACGCTGCAAGGCGTGTACATGGATTTTGCAGAAGATAGATCAATGGATATCTTGCTTTTGTTCAGATACCGACAGCCGCTCCTATGATATTTTGAACCGGTTTTAGTTACATATACGGTAATGCTCTTTTCATTCTGTTTTTCGTCTGAGGATACCGTCTTAGTGGGAGTTGGTGTTGGGGCCGGGCTGGGCGAAGGAGCAGCTACTGCGTTATCGGCATTACTGTCCACAACCGTCACGGTACAGGAGTACTTTTTCTTGTTGACAGTAGCGGTAACCGTAGCTTGTCCCGGTGATTTTGCAGTAATTTCCCCATTGCTGCTAACAGATGCAACCGTCTTTTTACTCGTGCTCCAGGCTGCTTTGTCATCTGTACCGCTTAACTTCAGAACAAGTGTTGAGTCGACCTCCATGGTAGCCTTTGCCTTGCTGATTTTAATTGTGGCAGCACCTGCTGATATAGGCATGGATAAAGACAGGCACATGACAAATATTAATAATGATGATACAATTCTCTTCATGATCTCCCTCCTTAAGATATATCACTATTACAACACTTACCATTATAACAAATAATTGGAGGTATATCTATCATAAATCACTATCTGGTGCCTGACACCTGAATTGACAGTTGGAAGAAAGCGGACTATTATTTAATTAAATACATAGATAGGGGGAAGGTACATGGCTATTATTGAATGCCCTGAATGTGGCGCAAGCATATCCGATAAAGCGACGAACTGTATAAAATGCGGTTATCCATTAAGCAGTAATAGTAAAGTTATTATTTATGGGTATACACAAGTATTTGTAATCAATCCGAGCGTAGAAATACGAATCAATGGAGAATTTGTTGGGGATTTAGCAAGGGATAACGTGCTGGAGGTACCAATCAGTGAAGATGTCAGGATAGATTTTAAATGTGGACTGCGCAAAAATTATATTATGGCAGAAGCGGGAAAGATTACAAAGATAAAAATAACATGGAACAGAATTACGGGGCAACTCGTACCCAAAATACTTGATTAAGGCGACAGATTATTGTTGAACTACCAATGTTCATTATTTATATGCACATCATTATCGGTACTATACTTCTAGAGCTTTATATATAAGGCACTTCAAATCGTCTCCTGTTTAAAATAAAACGATCCGGTCAAGATATCTCCCTAAAGAAATAAGGGGTTTTAGCCGATGATATAGATAACGGAAAGTTTCTATTCATTACATATACGAAAATATACGGGCACAAGGATGAAGGATAGATTAATTAATACAAATCATAAGGAGAGATTATTATGGCAGGGATATCTAATATTTTCGGCAACCAATATAATACCAACCGCAATTCAGGTTTATTTTCAAACACGTCGGGCGCCAATTCTCCCATGAGCGGCATCAATTTATCGGATTATGCCAGCATCAGGAGCGGAAGCTATCAGAGGCTGCTGAAGGCTTATTATTCCAAGCAGGATGTGAAAAAGGAGGACGGGTCCTCGGCCCCGGCTTCCGGTGATACGGCGCAGAGCCTTGCTCTTACCAGGAGCAGCGCGGATGCTCTTAAGAAATCCGCGGACGCTTTGAACACGGCATCTCTTTGGGAAAAGAAAAGGATAACGGCGAAGGGCGAGGATGGAAAGGAAACCGTTACCGAGGATTATGACTGGGCCGCTATTACCAAGGCGGTGAAAAGCTTTGTTAAGGATTACAACGACATGGTGGAGCAGGCGGGAGATTCCGATACGAAGGGCGTTCTCAGACATGCGGCCTGGATGACCGGCATGACGAAGGAAAATGCTAAGCTGCTCTCTGAGGCAGGGATTACCGTTGGCAAGGACAATAAGCTGGAATTGGATGAGAATGATTTAAAGAAGGCCAATATCAGCACCTTAAAATTCTTTAGGTTAGAATCGATGATGGTGTAAACGAAAAAGCAGCTTTTGCTTGCCAGTAACTGCCCTTTCGTTTACATCATTTTCGATTTGAC
>NZ_JBNPXH010000017.1:0-121821 GCF_050433395.1 Anaerotaenia torta | reverse complement strand
AACGTATGGAGCTGACTGTTACTAATCGGTCGAGGGCTTGACCTGAAAAGGGTTTGTTCAAAAGGATGTATCATTTTCGTGTGTGGTTTCAATTATTCCTCGATAGCTCAATGGTAGAGCACACGGCTGTTAACCGTGGGGTTGTAGGTTCGAGCCCTACTCGGGGAGTTAAATTCTATTTTTTGTTATTTATTGCAATAAATTTATTGACAGTAATAAATCTGATATGTTACAATAAAAAACACGGCTCCATGGTCAAGCGGTTAAGACACCGCCCTTTCACGGCGGTAACAGGGGTTCAAATCCCCTTGGAGTCATTGGATTTAAGATTATTTAATTTAAAGGCCGACAGTATTGGGACCTTTAGCTCAGTTGGTTAGAGCAACCGGCTCATAACCGGTCGGTCCGGGGTTCAAGTCCCTGAAGGTCCATTTTTTATTTGGCCCAGTGGCTCAGTTGGTTAGAGCGCCGCCCTGTCACGGCGGAGGTCGAGGGTTCGAGTCCCTTCTGGGTCGTCGTTTATTGAAAGCAATTTAATCGTTAGAATAAAATCCCATGGGATCTTAGCTCAGCTGGGAGAGCATCTGCCTTACAAGCAGAGGGTCATAGGTTCGAGCCCTATAGGTCCCATTTGTGCCGGCGTGGCGGAACTGGCAGACGCACAGGACTTAAAATCCTGCGGGACTAATCTCCCGTACCGGTTCGATTCCGGTCGCCGGCATTATTCTATATATTTTATAGAGTAGTGCTGTTTTAATTTAATAGCAGTAATGTGTGTGCTTAGCTCAGCTGGATAGAGCGTCTGGCTACGGACCAGAAGGTCGGGGGTTCGAATCCTCTAGCACACAGGATAATACACTATATGCATAAAAGTATATGGTGTATTTTTTTAATGAAAATTTAAGGTCTGTTTCATTTACCTTACACAGGAGGTATGATAGAATGAAAGCGGAATGTGCATGATATAAGGCAAAGGAGGCTAATCTGGCATGGATAAATCGGAATTTTTAAATATATTGGGCCAAACACTGAACGGTGAGATAAGCCCTGCGGATATGGAACAGAATCTTAGTTATTATGGGGGCTATATCAGTTCCCAGGGCAGAACGGAGGAGGATGTCATCGCAGAGCTGGGGGATCCCAGATTAATTGCAAAGACGATTATTGAAACAGATAAAATTGCAAGGGAGAAGAGCCAGGGAAGCTGGAATCAGGACGGTTATCAGCGTTACCGGCAGGAAGAGGGAGATTATCAGGAGAATGTCAGGAGCTATCAGCAAAATCATTCGATGATCAATATAAAATGGTATCATAAGCTGATGGCGGTTGGTGCAGGAATTCTCCTGCTGGTTACGGTTGCCATGATTGGAAGATTTGTTATGGGCCTTCTCTTTGCTTTCGGGCTTCCGATCATCCTGATACTGCTGCTGGCAACCTTATTTCGCCGCAGGTAAACAGGCGGATTGAATTATTCTTAAAATAGGGGGATATATATATGAGCAGAAGAGTTAGAATAAAGCCTGGAAAAGGGCAGTCGATGACAGGATTTTTTGGTGGTATTATATTTTGCTTTATTGGATTATTTTTTGTTATTCCTGTTTTCGGGGCATTCGGGATAATATGGACCCTGTTTGCTGCCGTTATCACCGTGGTTAACGGATATAATGCGTTCTCGGATAAAGGAATTGCTTCCCATGAGATAACCATTGATGAGATGGAGGAGGGAAATTATTATAAGGGAAACAGTGTATTGGACGGCACATTGGGAAGCTGCGCAGGAAGTGATACCGCGGGAGGCCACAGATCAACAGAAGAGAGATTGAAAGAAGCACAGTCCTTGTATGACCGGGGACTTATTACTTATGACGAGTACCAGCAGAAGCGGGCGCAGATACTGAAAGAATTGTAGGCAGACCATATATGCGGACGAAACTCCTGTAATAATAAAGCAGAGGGAGGAAGCGCAGCCTTGCTTGTTAATTTCCATTAGATTAGCAAGATCATGAACAATGTTCCTTGTTCATGATATATTATTGTATAGAGAGCAATCAAGGATGTGTTAATTGGTAAAGGCTATGACGACAACAAAAATAAAGAATATAGACTTATATAAGCTTTCCGATATTACGGATCATATTGTGTATTATGGGAGCAACCAGGACTGGTACGACAGGCCCTGGCAGCGTATGTCGGGCTGCGCACCTTCCACGGTTGCCAATATTATTTACTATATCCATTGCTCCGGTATGGAGCCGGAGCAGAGAAAGGGACTGACCAAAGAGGAATGTCTTCTCCTTATGAGGGAAATGTGGAACTATGTTACGCCCTCCCTGGGCGGAGTCCGTACTACTGCCATGCTGAGAAACGGGACGGAGCGTTATCTTAAGGCAAAGAAGGCCGAGCTTAAGCTGGAGGTCCTGGATATACCCAGGGTACGCGCAGAGAGACCGGAAGAGGATAAAGTAACCGGGTTTATTGTGTCGGCGCTGGAATTGGACTGCCCGGTAGCGTTTCTTAATCTTGAGCGGGGAAAGTTAACAGATCTGGAATCCTGGCACTGGGTCACTATTATTTCTCTTACCTGTGATGGGCAGGGACAGATTCTGGCAGAGATTCTTGACAGCGGAATCCGCAAAGAGATTGACTTAGGATTATGGCTTCGCACCACCAGGCTGGGCGGCGGATTTGTAAGCTTTTTAAAATCGCCGGAGTCCCGGAATACAAAGTGAAACGACCGCAAGGGGGAGCCAGGCGGTCGTTTCATGAGGGGAGTATAAATAATTAATAAGGGGTTATATAATGCGCCAGAGTAATCTCTGGCACTTTTTTATTATAACGCAGTCCTTTTGAATATGCAATAATTATCTTGAAGAATTCACTTTTTACAGGCAAAAACCATAATAAATAGTGATAAAAGATACTATAATTACTATCTTATGCAAAGCGATGCACATAAGAAATAAAATTATCAATATATGATTAGGAATGAATATTTGATGGAAAAGAGTACATAATAAGCTTGTAATTATGAAACAAACTTATTTATAGGAGGCCGTCTATGACAACCAATAATAACAATTCAAAGAACACCAGCAACAACTCCCGCACATCCAATAATATGAACAAATCCGGCTCTAACAAGAGCGGCACCAACTCATATACCAGCGATAATAGCCGCAACGAGTCCGGAACAAAATGTGATAATTCCTCCAAGAATGATGCGAGAAATTCTTCCAAAGACAAAAACAGTGTAAGAGATTTCGAAGACATGGAGAATAATTATTAAGAGGAAGAACCTAAAAAGCAACAAAAATCCCTTCAGAGAAATACTGAAGGGGTTTTTTATGCCATACCGTCTTTATGAGGGGAACGCGCATTATGTTCCTGTAATACAAGATAATGATGTGCCTGCGTCATAGACTTTGATTACAGGCACGCGCATTATGTTCCTGTAATACAAGATATAAGAATGATGTGCCTGCATCATAGACTTTGATTACAGGAACGCGCATTATGTTCCTGTAATATAATATTATGGAAGCCACTTTTAAATGATGAATGCAGAAAAAGGTTGTCAGAAGGCGTACTTCTGCAGCCAATTTATTTTTTAATAGAATTTCAGATAAGGACGGTGTATAAAGCATGGCATTTGAAACAATCCGCACCAATGACATTGACCAGTATATTGGGAAACCCAATGTATTAATTATCGATTTAAGGAACCGGGATGAGTATGCTTCGGGACACATTCCTGGAGCTGTTAATATTCCTTATGAGGAGCTGGAGGATTATGTAAAGCGGTTTCAGCATAATCAGCTTCTTATTTTCTATTGTGACAGGGGAAATATCAGCCTGCTGGCAGCCAGGGATTTGAGTAAATACGGATATAATATTAAGAGCCTTTTCGGCGGGCTCCGTGCCTATCGCGGGAAATTGGACAGAAGCAGATAGGTTGGCATTGACGGGAGGCAAAAAGAACCGTACAATATCTATAGCAAATATGATGTTGGCAGGCAGCGGAACCAGGGATGCCTGAAGATAAGAGTGGAGGTTACTTATGAAACAGTATGAATATATATCGCCCTGTCATTTCGGCCTGGAGGCGGTGCTGAAGAGGGAATTGACCGATCTGGGCTGTGAGATCACAAAGGTGGAGGATGGCAAGGTCACCTACACCGGAGATGAAAATACCTGTGCCAGGGCTAATGTATTCTTAAGGACAACGGAGAGGGTTCTGCTGAAGGTCGGATCTTTCCATGCGGAGACCTTTGATGAATTATTTGAGAATACAAAGCAGCTTCCCTGGGAGGAGTACCTTCCCAAGGATGCAAAGTTCTGGGTGGCGAAGGCCAATTCGGTGAACAGCAAGCTGTTCAGTCCTTCCGATATCCAATCCATCATGAAGAAGGCCATGGTTGAACGGATGAAAATGAAATATAAGCAGGACTGGTTTGAGGAAAACGGGGCTTCCTATCCCCTTCGGGTTACGATTCTTAAGGATGAGGTCACGGTCTGTATTGATACCTCCGGAGAGTCCCTTCATAAGAGAGGCTACCGGAGGCTTACCAGCAAGGCGCCCATTACAGAGACCTTGGCGGCGGCATTAATCATGCTGACCCCCTGGAATAAGGACCGCCTTTTGGTGGACCCCTTTTGCGGCAGCGGTACCATTCCTATTGAGGCGGCAATGATTGGCGCAAAGATCGCGCCGGGAATGAACCGCAATTTTCTTGCAGAGTCCTGGTCAAACCTGGTCCCGCAAGAGAGCTGGGCCAAGGCGAAGCAGGAGGCGGAAGGTCTGATGAATAAGGAAGCGGAGCTTTTGATCCAGGGCTATGACCTGGATGGTGAGATTATTAAGGCGGCGAGACAGAATGCCAGATGGGCGGGCGTGGATCATCTCATCCATTTTCAGCAAAAACCTCTCAAAGAGCTGAGCAGCAATAAAAAATACGGCTTTATTATTACGAATCCTCCTTATGGAGAGAGGCTGGAGGAGAAGAAAGAGCTGCCGGAATTATATAAAGAAATGGGAAGAGTTTTCAAGGCATTGGATTCCTGGTCTTATTTTATTATTACCGGGTATGAGGATGCCCAGAAATATATCGGAAGCCAGGCGGATAAAAACCGCAAGATATATAATGGCATGATGAAGACCTATTTCTATCAGTACATGGGGCCTAAGCCTCCGAGATTGAACAAATAGGAAGACTCTTGATTAATAAGCTGCAACAGCCGGAGAAAGGCCTGGGTTCATAGGAACCCTCCAGACCTTCCTCCGGCTGTTTATTATTTCTTAATCACGGCTTCTTCAAGCCAGTGCAGAATATCGGAATATACCTCCTCCTTATTGAGTTCGTTCAGAAGCTCATGCCGGCATTCGGGATAGAGCTTGGAGGATACTTTTGTGAAGCCGGTCCGCTTTAAGACCGTCAGGAACTTCTCTATTTCCTTCCCATAGCCTCCTACGGGATCCTTTGCACCGCTGATGATCAGGAGGGGGAGATCTGTCCTTGTCATGCGGATACGCCTCTTATGGATGCCTCCCTGGGCCAGCTTCAGCAAATCATGATAGAAGGAAGCACTGCAGATGTATCCGCAGCAGGGATCGTGTACATAGGCTCCTACAGCCGGATGGCTTCTGGACAGCCAGTCATAAGCCGTACGGCTGGAAAAGGAAGTGTACTTCCGGCCGCCGAACATCAGATTATTTAAAAACGGAGATTTATGCTTAGGACCCTTCCATTTGCTGATCAGAGAGGAGAGGAACAGCCCGGAGGAGAGCAGAAGCCTGGAAGGATAGGTAGTGCCGCAGAGGATAACACCATCGTATTGATCGTATTGCCGTATGACATTTCTTGCAATCAGGGAACCCATACTATGGCCGAAGAGGAAGAATCTGCTGCTGCGGTTGTTCCGCCGGATCAGTTCGCTGGCGGCGATCACATCCTCTATTACCAGCTGGTAACCCTTCGAATCATGAAAATAGCCCAGCTCGCTCAGCTTGCATTCGGATCCGTGTCCCCTGTGGTCATAGGTATATACATCGTATCCGTTGCTAACCAGGTATTGGGCAAAAGACTGATAACGCTTCTGGTGCTCTGCCATACCGTGAAGGAGCAGAATACTGGCTTTTGGCGGCTCCGGACTGGAATATTGTGTAAGCTTCAGAATATAGCCGTCCTTTTGTTTCAATGTCTGATATGTAGCAGCGCTCATTTGCCTGAACCTCCCTTATTACTGTAAGAAAGACCGTATCTTGTATTCCCCTTCATTATACTGGTAATGCCGCAAAAATGCAAGAATGAAGAGAGGTAAATCATCCCTTAATTCTACAAAAATAGATAGCAAAACAAAAAAAGATTGAGAATATAATTGCGTTATTATATAATGTAAGCGGAATGAACATCCGGACAATTATTTTACAAAAGCAGGAGGTCTTTATGGATAAATCGCTGCTGAGGAAAGCGGCAATGCAAAGCGTAGCACTGATGATTGCGATTATTACGGCCTCTTATGCTTTGCAGCAGTATCGGCTGGAGAGGATTTCTGCCAGTGATATAATCAATACGGATACTTATCAAAAGAATGATATTGTGGTTGAGACAGTAAATAAAGCGGTTGCTATGCCGATAGAGGAGGAGCAGGCGCCTGAGCCTGCTGCTGAGTCCTTTAAAATGGATCAGTCCCTGGCGGAGCTGGAGTCACAGGTGGAGGAAAGCCTGATGAACCAGCTGGGGGATCGTTATCTGGTGATTGAAAAGCCGGAATCCGGGGAGAGTACCCTATCACTGGAGGATCTTTATATGGAGCACAGCATCAGACTGCATATTACAGGGTTGTCCGATGACAGCTTTGACTGCTCCGGCATTATGAGAGTACGTGGCAGCGATGTTTTTCTTGGAGAGCCGCGCTATCAGGAGATTGTGACCCTGGAGACGGATGAGGAGGATGGCACGGTTACCCAGGTGGTTACCCGGGATTATGGGAAGGACCTCAGTCATGGGGCGACCCTTCATCTGGAGAAGAACGAGACTACAGGGCTGTTTGACTGTGATATGCTGATGGTGCTGGATCAGGTATATGCCTATATTATCCATGAGGATGAGAATTACTATTTCATTGATCTGAGAAAGCCCTCCGAGGTCTATGATAAGGTGCTTGTCATTGACCCGGGACATGGGGGTAAGGATGCAGGAGCTGTTTCCAAAGATGAAAAGTATTATGAGAAAAATATTAATCTTAATGTTGCTCTGGCGTTAAAGGAGATGCTTGACAAGGAGAATATCAAGGTGTATTATACGCGTACTGCAGATTCCAAGGTGTTTTTAAGACCCAGGGTAACGATGGGCAATGCGGTGGACTGTGACTATTATATCAGTATTCATTGTAATTCCAGTACGGTAACCTCTCCCAACGGAGCCGAGGTGCTGTATTATGACAGAGAGTATTATGGGGTATCCAATAAGAAACTGGCACAGCTTTTCTCTGATGAGCTGGGGGAAATAACGGACATAAAGCAGAGGGGCGTAGTCTTAAAGAGGGATAAGGAGATTTTTATCATGGACAAGGCACAGGTGCCCATGATATTAATTGAAATTGGATATCTGTCCAATCAGAAGGATTTGGATTATCTGATCGATGCTGGCAACCAGCAGCTGATTGCCAGGGGAATCTATAATGGCATCATGCGGGCCTTTGAGGAATTGCCCGCTGTAAGAGAATGATATACGGCAGAACGAATGGAATACTTGCGGAGGTTTTCATGAAGAAGGTAATATTTGCCACCTCGAATGAGGGCAAAATGGGAGAAATAAGAGAGATACTAAAAGATCTGGATATTGAATTGCTGTCCATGAAGGAGGCGGGGGTCAATACAGAGATTGAGGAAAATGGTAAGACTTTTGAGGAAAATGCGGTAATTAAGGCCAGGGCCGTGATGGAGCTGACCGGTGAAATTGTTTTGGCAGACGATTCAGGCTTGGAGGTGGACTATCTGGATAAGGCTCCGGGAGTCTATTCGGCCAGATTTATGGGAGAGGATACCTCCTACGATATTAAAAATCAGTATATCATCGACCAGCTCAGGAATGCCCGGGAAGAAGAGCGCAGAGCCAGGTTTGTATGCGTGATTGCCTGTGCCTTTCCCCACGGGGAGATCATAACAAGAAGAGCTGATATCGAGGGACTTATTGCAGAGAAGATCGCCGGCTCCAATGGCTTTGGCTATGACCCCATCTTCTATGTTCCCGAATATGGCTGTACTACAGCCCAGATGTCCGGTGAGCAAAAGAACAGGATCAGCCACAGAGGGAAGGCATTGAAGGCCATAAAAGAAGCAATAAGGGATTATTTATAGAAGCAGGAATGGTGATATAGGATGAAGATACTGATTGTTAGTGACACCCATGGCAGAAACCAGTGCTTAATTGATACGGTTAACCGGATCGGCCCCATTGACCTGCTGATTCATCTCGGCGATTTTGAGGGCGGGGAGGAATATATCCGTTCCAGTATGACCTGCCCGGTAGAGTTTGTATCGGGAAATAACGATTTTTTCAATGGTCTGCCGGGAGAAAAGCTTATCACCATCGGCAAATACAGAGTACTGCTGACCCATGGACATCGCTATGGTGTGAATTTTGGCAGGAACGGAGTGCTGGAGGCGGCAAAGAAACACAATGCGGATATCGTAATGTTTGGACATACCCATGTTCCGCTGATCGATGTCACCGGCAGCATATGGACCATTAACCCGGGGAGTCTGGCACTGCCAAGACAGAATGGCAGGATTCCTACCTTTATTATTATGGAGATAGACGCCAAGGGGGAGGCTCATTTTACATTGAATTACCGGAAATAAAAAAGTTATAAAAATGTGTTGACAATAACGGAATGCTATTATATAATAAATCTTGCGTCACGGCTGGAACGAGTAGAAAACCTTGAAAGTACAGATTACAGGGCATGTTCGGAACGTGTAGTCAATAACAGTCAATACATTGACAGCCAGTGTGTGATTTGGAAATTGCCAATTCGGGGTGTGGCGCAGCTTGGCTAGCGCGCTTGATTTGGGATCAAGAGGTCGCAGGTTCAAATCCTGTCACCCCGATGAAGAACCAATGAAGCCCTGGCATAACACCCGGTCCCATCGGCCGTTTGTACAAATTAATATAGTAATCCTTATGCGGGTGTAGTTCAATGGTAGAACACTAGCCTTCCAAGCTAGATACGTGGGTTCGATTCCCATCACCCGCTTGATATTTGGAATTATGCAGAACATAAGACCGTATCACACCATATGTGCTAGTAGCTCAGTTGGATAGAGCAATGGCCTTCTAAGCCATGTGTCGGGGGTTCGAATCCCTTCTGGCACATTTTTCATCTTAAGGATGAAGACAAGGTGTTTATGGTGGGTATAGCGCAGTTGGTTAGCGCGCCAGATTGTGGCTCTGGAGGCCAAGGGTTCGAATCCCTTTACCCACCCTATATTGAACCTACAGAAAAGTCTGAAAAGACTTTTCGTTTTCAATAGGGGCAATTTAATGGGCTATCGCCAAGCGGTAAGGCACAGGACTTTGACTCCTGCATTACGGTGGTTCGAATCCACCTAGCCCAGTAGTTTTATTTATGGGATATTAGCTCAGTCGGTAGAGCACATGACTTTTAATCATGGTGTCCCGGGTTCGAATCCCGGATATCTCATTGCTTTAGAAAGAATTGCAAATCAGCGGATGTGGCGGAATTGGCAGACGCGCCAGATTTAGGTTCTGGTTCGAGAGAGTGGGGGTTCAAGTCCCTTCATCCGCATCAAAAAGATATAGCTTCTCCATCAAGGAGAAGCTATATCTTTTTTTATGCAATAAAACATGGTACTATGAGGATATATATTATTTATGCTATACAGGTGAACAGGAATTTGTATATTGGTTTTTGAGGTAGTAGGCCAATCAGAGGCAAAGTTTGATTATAATTAAACTTTAATTTGTTTTGATATTTTCTGTATGCTATAATGTAAATCAAAAAAATCTATATTATAAGTATTAGTAAAGCTAATATAGAGCATGGAACGATTGTCCGTTATGGGATATAAAAATGCAGATAATTTGTTGATTATGAAGGATGGGCAGATATGATTTATGTAACCCCGAATTTTCACTTTCCAGGAAATTGCAAACAGGCAATAGAATTATATAAAGTAGCTTTTGGAGCAGAAATCAAAATATTATTGTGTAACTCGGATGCAAACCCAGAGGATTGCATATCTGATGATGGTGATAATAATTTGGTTTACCATGCGGAAATAATAATTGGAAACCAACGTATTATGATGACTGACGATACCGGTAATGCTGCACCAGAAGGCAATACGGTATCCTTGGTACTTACTTTTGAAACAGCTGATGAGGTTAAAGCAGCATACGAAATAGTGTCAAGAGGATGTAAAATTATTCATCCAATGCAGAGTACATCGTATAGTTCGTGCTTTGTTTCATTGATTGATAAGTTTGGTATGCGATGGGAATTGATGACAGAACAAACCGAAAAATAAAGAAGGTCTGGGCTTTTCGTCTTCCGCCAACAGTATTTTCACGGTTTGCCACCTCCTTTAATATCTCAAAACCGCACAGCTATTGTGCGGCTTTGAGACGATTATATCCTTTTTTTGTAGCTTGGCTGCATCCTGAGTATAACGAAACGAAAGTTAGATGAAAGTTAGATTGGAAGAATACCTCACATGTTTTGGCAAAGCAGAAGATTTTCAACAATCGGCTGCTTTTGTTTTGTAAATGAAAGAAGACTGTATATTACCGGATGTCTATGATATAATTTTTATAAGCACTTCACAAAACTTTAAGGCTAAAGAATAAAGGAGGGCATTATGTACAATCTTTTAATTGGCGGAGCTGCAGGCCAAGGCGTGGATACTACTGCGGCAATATTGGAACGTTGGATTAAGCAGTCGGGCAGCAGGGTATTTACAGTGCGCGATCTGATGTCCCGTATTCGGGGCGGACATAACTTTTCGCGTATTCGTTTTGGGGCGCAGGTCCCTCGCTGCCACAGCGAAAGTCTGGATGGCATTATCGCTCTCAATGAAGAGACCGTAGCCATCCATCGGGAGTATTTGCGGCACGGCGGATTTATCCTCTGCGACAGCTCCGTCAAAACGGAGGATGATTTCGTTATCAAGCTGGATATGAAAGCCATAGCGCAGGAGCTGGGTAACCCGCGTGTGGCGGGCAGCGTGGCTGTCGGCGCTGCGTTGAAGTTATTCGGCATCCCCATGAGCACGGAGCAGGCAGAAAGTGTTTTCCGAAAATCTGTGAAAGCGGAATATGTCGATATCAACGTCCAAGCGGCGCAGGCCGGATATAATGCGGTGCCTCAGAAATTTGAGCATGCCGGAGGGGATGCCTCCGATCACATGATTATTTCCGGCAACCAGGCACTGGCGCTGGGAGCCCTGACAGCGGGATTGAAGTTTTATTCGGCATACCCGATGTCGCCCTCCACTTCCATTATGGAGTACTTATCACTAAAGTCTGCGGAAACAGGAATTGTTGTGGAACAGGCCGAGGACGAAATTGCCGCAATTAACATGGCCATCGGCGCTTCTTTTGCAGGCGCGCGGGCAATGACGGGCACTTCTGGCGGCGGCTTCAGCCTGAAAGTGGAGGCCCTTGGTTTAGCCGGCATGGCTGAAATCCCGCTTGTTGCGGTGGATGTGCAGCGTCCCGGCCCTGTTACCGGTTTTCCTACCCGCACCGAACAGAGCGATTTGAAATTTGTCATTTCTGCTTCGCAGGGAGAGTTCCCGCGCATGGTCATCGCGTTGCGTCATCATGAGGATGCGTTTTACCAAACCATTCGTGCTTTCAATATGGCAGAAAAATATCAAATCCCGGTGATTTTGCTCAGTGACCAGTATCTGGCCGACTCTACGGCGGCTATTCCGATGTTGGATTCTGGCAAGATTGCGCTGTACCAACCGGAAGACGGACCTGCCGAAGGGGATTACGCCCGTTATCGTTTTACGGAAAACGGCATTTCTCCGCGCAAGTTCCCTGGAACGAGAGAGGGTTTTGTTGCCGCAGACACCGACGAGCATGACGAGTATGGACATATTGTAGAGGACAGCGAGACTCGTATCCGTATGATGAACAAACGTATGGGCAAGCTGGCGCTGATAGAGCAGGAGCTTCAGGAGCCGGAATTACTGGGAGATCCGGCTCCGGATGTATTGCTTCTGGGTTGGGGTTCCCTGTATGGTCCGCTGGAGGAAGCCGTACATCTGCTCAACCAAGAAGGCGGAAAGCGTTATGGCGCATTGGTGTTTGGCGACGTCTGGCCGCTGCCGCAAAAATTGCTGAAACAAACGGCCGCATCGGCCAAGTACCTTATTCATGTTGAACAGAACTATACCGGTCAGCTTGCATCGCTGATTGCCGAAGTTACCGGGATTAAAACGGATGCCGGAATATTGAAATATGATGGCAGGCAGCTTAGCGGCGAGGAGATTGCGGCTCGAATCGTAAAGGAGGGATTTTGATGGGAGGACATGTGTTTGAAACCTATGAAACAGCCTGGTGTCCGGGCTGCGGAAACTTTAGTATATTGAATTCTCTCAAAAAAACGCTGGAGGTGCTGGAAAAGGATCCGCATGATGTGCTGATTGTGGGCGGCATCGGGCAAGCTGCAAAAACGGCCCAATACATCGGCACAAACAGCTTTTGCGGGCTTCACGGACGCGCGGTGCCGCCTGCCGTGGCGGCAAAAATCGTGAACCCCAAGCTGACCGTCATTATTAACAGCGGAGACGGTGACAGCTACGGGGAAGGCGGCAATCATTTTATTCACAATATCCGCCGTAATGTGGATATTGCGCATTTCATCCATGATAATCAGGTATATGGTCTGACAAAGGGGCAGGCTTCTCCCACTGCGGACGAAGGCGCTGTAAACGACGTACAGGTGGATGGAAACAATAATATTCCCTTCAACCCGGTTCTTATGGCCATTGCATCCGGGGCAGGCTTTGTGGCGCGCAGCTTCAGCGGTAAGCCGCAGCATCTGGAAGAGATGATGAAACGGGCTATTTTGTTTAAAGGCTATGCCATGGTGGATATTTTGCAGCCGTGTGTCAGCTTTAACAAGGTCAACACCTTTGCCTGGTATAATAAACGCGTTTATGAATTGGATGACACCCATGACGCAGGCAACCGCCTGGCGGCTATGGAAAGGGCCATGGAATTCGGCGACCGTATCCCCATCGGCGTATTGTATGAAAAGGAGCAGCCCACCTATCACGAAAAGCACCGTTCATTGAAAGATGGGCAGGTTTTGGCAGCACAACGTAACAATCCTGCTCTTATCGACAAGTATATGCAGGAGATGGTTTAATACAGGCAAGCCGAATGGTCTTATAGAGCTTGAGAATGGTAACGCTTAAAGATTCATAGCTTGTTGAGAAAAGGAGCAGCGGTAAGCTGCTCCTTTTCTCTAGGAAATCGCAATTACTCCACGCTTTTCAGCGAGGACACCATATCAATACCTTTGAACTTTCTGCCCATGATGTAGTTTACAAGCAGGGTGAAAGCCAATATCAAAGCACAACCAAAAACAATGCTGGAGATTGAAATAAAAGGAGATATTTCCATATCGGGATTTGCTGTCTGTGCCTGCATCATATAGATTAACCCAAATCCGGCAATTATACCAAAAGGTAATCCGAATATGGTAATCCAGATGTTTTCGCGCAGTACCAACCGTTTCATTTCTTTCTGATAGAATCCCAAAACCTTTAATGTGGCAAGCTCGCGGATTCGTTCATGATAATTCATGATTCCAAGCACCATCATAACGGCGAAGGCCAAGAGTCCCGCGAAGAGGATTAAAATCATTTGAAGACTTTCCAGCAGCTTCAGAATAGTCATCATGTTTGCTTGCATCTCGGACTTGGTTTCAATCAGGGCAACACGCGGGTCGTTATGCAAAAGGCTAAAGTCCAATTCCTGGCCTTTTATGAAAAACACGCTGATAGTAAAAGGGAGGGATGTTACCTTTGAAAAAGCAGTCCGGCTGATATAGATTTCATTCCCCACGGGAAAATCGATAATATTCGCAACCTCAAGGGGAATGACAGTTCCATCGGGGCGTTCTGCCATCATCATGCTTCCAATCCCCACCTTAAGAGCTTTTGCCATTCGCGGAGTAATCAACACGCCGTTGTTCGGCAAGTTTACCTCTTTTCCGTCCATGTCCATAAAATGCAAGCTGCTCTGATTGTCATCCATTGCCACCAGATAAGGATTCTGCACACCGCCATCCTCTCCGTAAATATAAACGCCAAACGCCATTGCGGCGTCAATGGACTGTGCATCTTGCAGTACTTCATAGATATAGGAGGTGTCCTCCGGGGGCATGGGTGTTTTTAGCTTCATTTCAGCATCGTAACGCATGGTTTTGGCAAAGGCCCTGTCAACCGTGGCATCCGTGGAGTCTTTCATACCGAAACCACACAAAATAAGAGCGGTTGACCCGATAATGCCCATAAGTCCCATTAACATCCGGGCTTTATTGCGAAAAAGATTTCTTGTAACAATTTTCCCGCTGAAACTTAAGTTTCTCCAGAGCCAGGGTATTTTTTCTAATAAAATGCGGCGCCCCTGCGCAGGAGGCTTGGGCCGCATAAGAGCCGCCGGTGTACTCTTTAACGACCGTTTACAAGAAAGAAAGGCTGCGGCGCAGGTCGCAAAGGCAACGCCAATGGTTCCTGCAAAAAAATGCACGGAGAAAGTGTCGGCTCTGCTTTCCTTTATTGTGTAGCGCAGGCTTCCGAGTCCATACAAAAATTCTGCAAGATACCGGGAGATAAGCCATCCCAAAAGGGTACTCGGAATAGTAATCAGGACTCCATAAAGCGAATATGTGCCCATTATCTCTCTTTTGTAAAAACCCAAAGAGCGCAGCGTTCCTAAATGCTGGCGTTGGTTTTCTATCATTCTGCTTACGGTTATCCATGTAATAAGGGCCGCTGTCAGGAAGAAGGCAATCGGGAACAACGCTCCTATTTGCCTGATGCCCTCAAGATCGTCCGCGATATAACTGCTGCTTGGCTGATTCTGGCGGTCTATGATATTAACGATTCCGAGAGTGTCCCGCAATTCCTCCTTGATTTCTCTATTCGTATTTTTGGTATTCTCCTTTAAAGAGAGGATTAGCTCATTGTAAGAAGCGTCGGGCAGCGCGGAAGCATTCGCATAGGCAAAGCCGTATTTTTGGTAGTCAGGCACGGTCAACCCATCCGGCGCGTAATAAATGTATTCTGCGTTACGGATGATTCCCTTTATCAGCCAGTCCTCTTGCTGCTCTCCAATAGAAAATCGAATCGTATCACCGGGCTTCAATCCGTTCGCCTGGGCAAAACGGCTGTCCAGTAAAAGAGATTTGCTCTCGGTTTGGTCAAGCAGCTGCCCTTCCGCCAATTCCGGAATATTGATTTTCGGCTGACCCTCGACGGCGTGCAGCCGCAATGTGGCGTTAATGCCGCCGGATAAACCGACTTCCATCAATTTGCGCCGCTGGGCAAATTCTACATCCGGTAAAGCCTGTACCTTCTCCAAATCCAATTCTGAAAAATCGGTTTTGTAAACCCAATAATCAGCCAAAATAAAACTTTGATAATTTGCTTCCACACTGTTTTTCATTGTGCTGACATATAGGTTTAAGCCGCTGAACAAAGCAATTCCGAGGGTGCAGACGCATACGACGGCAGCAAAAGACCAGCGGCTTTCTTTAATATCCCGGAAAACCTTTTTTTGAAGCATATTTACCATTTGATTCCCTCCAAATCCACGGGCTCACTCTGCACAGTATTCGCAACCACCCTGCCGTTTTTCATTTTGATTACGCGGTCAGCAATAGGGGCTAAAAGAGAATTGTGCGTAACGATAATCACTGTTTTGCCCATCTTATGGCTGATATCGGATAAAACCCCCATAACGGTTTTTCCGGTTTCCGTATCCAGTGCACCGGTAGGCTCGTCGCAAAGCAGCAAATCCGGATTTTTACAAATAGCCCTGGCAATGGCGACCCGCTGCTGCTCCCCGCCCGAAAGCTGCGCCGGAAAGTTATGAATCCGATCCTTTAAACCTACGATCCGCAGAGCTTCCTCCGGCTTCAGCGGGGATTTGCACACCTGCTTTGCCAGCTCGACATTTTCAAGAGCGGTAAGATTAGCTATCAGATTATAAAATTGAAAGACAAATCCGATTTTATAGCGCCTATAGTCGGTAAGCTTTAAATCGTTCATGGAAGTAATCTCTTCACTGGCGGAAAGGATTTTCCCGGATGTGGCGGTTTCCATTCCTCCCAGCAAGTTCAGTACCGTGGTCTTGCCCGCACCGCTGGGGCCAAGTATGATGCAAAGCTCACCGCTTTTTACGGTAAAGGAGACTTCTCTTGCAGCATGGATGATTACCTCACCCATGTGATAATCCTTGTTTACGTTTTCAAAAATAATATTTGACATAGCAATTCCTCCCCATAGATATAGACTTTTAAAACCAATATTGTCTATATAGTATAATAAAGTAAGCATCTTGACTTGTCAAGTATAAAGTGATATATTATTTACATATTAGATCTATAAAGTCTATAACTTTAAAGAGGTGATTTTTCGTGGACGGATTTGAAAAAAGAAGAGATGATAAGAAGAAAGCCATTATGCAAACGGCTTTGGAGCTGTTCGACCAATATGGCTTTGAAAAAGTATCGATGACTGATATTGCAGAAAAGGCGCGTGTTTCAAGGGCGTCCATATATAATTTTTTTGAAAGCAAGGACAATCTCAGACGAATTATAATAAAAGATATCCTGGATGACAGCGTTGGAAAGGTTCAAAAGCTGTTGGAAGAGCAGTGCAGCTTCATTGATAAAATCAGTGAGTATATTAAAATCCGCACATGGTATTATGGCAAGCACAGCTTGAAGTTCTTTTTTGATACGGTTGAAAGTGATCCTGAACTCCGGCAATATCTTGACGATTTCACTGCCATCCATAGACAGCTTTTAATGAAATTTATAGACGAAGGAAAACAGTCCGGAGTTTTTTCACCGGAGATATCCAACATCGCAATAGAAATGTATATCGATATCTTTCAAACATACTTTCTCCAAAATATGAACAAGAGGGAAATTCATGACAGACTGGAGCGTAATCCCAAATTGGCAGAAGAGATAAACAGGCTGCTCCTGGACGGATTGATCCGGGACAATAGCAGGAAGAGATGATTGATAGAAGTAAAATGGCAGGTCTTTATATCTGAGTTTACTATAGAGAAGGAGCCGGTAACTGTGAGCAATCTCATATGTTACCGGCTCTGCTTCTTTGTGCCCGGTTATTCTGTTTATCCATCACAATCATTCAACAAAGTAAATTAATATTATTATAATACAACAATGTGGTTGTATAATGAGCTAATTAAAAGAATAAATTGGACATAATGTCAGATTAAAATTAAATTATTTAAAAATAAGTAAAGAGTGTTGACTTTATAGAGATGTTGGAGTATTATATAAATATGAATTGAGATCTGTACCAATGAGCGAGAGTGGGTGTGGTGATGAAATATAGATTTGGGATTGATATAGGCGGGACAAAATGCGCGGTTATCCTTGGGATGGATGAGAACAGTGCGGACAAAAAAGCGACACTCCTAAAAAAAGTAGTATATGAAACAAAGAAGACCAGCGGTCCCGATGAAATGATTTCCTTGTTTATTCAATCCATTGAAGAAATAATGCAGGAATTTGACATTGACAAGAAAGAAATTGCGGGAATTGGAATTAGCTGCGGCGGGCCTTTAAGCAGCAGGGAGCGTGTCATTCTGGCTCCGCCGAATCTGCCGGGCTGGGTGAATGTTCCCATCGGCAGGCTTCTGGAAGACCGGTTTGATGTTCCCGTGATTCTTGGTAATGATGCCAATGCCTGTGCCATGGCAGAATGGAAATACGGCGCAGGCAGAGGATATAAGAATGTAGTGTTCTTAACCTTCGGTACCGGTCTTGGAGCGGGTCTGATTCTGGATGGCAAGCTATATCGGGGAACCAATGATATGGCGGGAGAGGTAGGACATATCCGGCTGACGGAATGCGGGCCGGTAGGCTTTGGCAAGATGGGAAGCTTTGAAGGCTACTGCAGCGGCGGCGGCATCGACCAGATTGCCGGCATGAAAGTGAGGGAACAGACGGAAATTGGGATTTTCCCCGAGCTTTATACAAGCGGTAAGCCATTGGACACAAAGCATGTAGCAATAGCGGCTGATGCCGGAGATCCTCTGGCGAAGGAGATATTTGCCATGAGCGGCAGGTATCTCGGCAAAGGTCTTGCCATTATTGTTGATATCCTGAATCCGGAAGTGATTATTATCGGCAGCATATTTGAAAGAAGCCATCATCTTCTGTGGCCCTATGCCAAGGAAGAACTGGAAAAGGAGAGTCTGAAGGTGGCGAGGGATGTCTGTAAAGTGGTGCCCTCGCAGCTGGGAGATAATATTGGAGATTACGCGGCGCTTGCACTGGTGGAAAGACAGTAGGAGGGGCAGAATGAAACCGGAAGAAATTTTAGACGAATTATTGGAACATTATCCAAAGCTTGCAGCCTGCAAGGAAGAAATACATAGAACCTTTGAAGCCTGGATTTCCTGCTTTGACAAAAAGGGAAAGCTGATGATATGCGGTAACGGAGGAAGTGAAGCGGACTCCCAGCACATCGTAGGCGAGCTGATGAAGGAATTTTACAAGAAGCGCGGAATGGACGAAGCCTTTGCAGCCAGGCTGGACGGTATGTTTCCCGGAAATAAGATTGCATCAAAGCTTCAGTCCCCGCTGACGGCCATATCCCTCGGAATCAATCAGGTGCTGACAAGCGCATATTCCAATGACGTGGCTCCGGAGATGATATTTGCCCAGGAGGTCTATGGGTATGCCAGGGAGAATGATATCCTGCTGGCATTGAGCACCTCGGGGAATTCTGGAAATATAGTAAATGCCATCCAGGTTGCCAAGGCGATGAACGTCAAATGCATCGGCATCTGCGGTGCGGGGGATGGAACGAAGAGCAGCAGGCTTACACAATTGTGTGATATCTGCATTGTGATTCCGGAAAGGGAGACATATCTGGTGCAGGAGCTGACTCTTCCTGTATATCATGCCCTTTGCCGTATGGCGGAGGCATATTACTGGTGAAGATAAATTTTGTGTTTGGGAGGAGCATATGACGCACAATTGGAAAAGAACAACCCTGAACGGCGATTGGGAATTGTTTTATCAGAAAAACAGTGAATATCTGGCAAGTGGGGAGCATCCCGTAACGGTTGATGCAATCTGCAGGGAACCGGGTCACATTCCGGCAAAGGTGCCAGGCAATCTTGAGATTGATCTGCAGAGAGCCGGCCGCATCGAAGATCCCTTCTTCGGGCAGAATCCCTTAAAAATGCAGGCGCTTGAATCACTTCATATGTTTTACGGACGTAAATTTGAATATTACAGAACCGCCGGGACGGTTCCCATACTTACCTTCGAAGGCCTGGATACTGTGGCTGAGATCTTTTTGAACGGACAGCCGGTTGGAAGCTGCGAGAATATGCTGATTACACAGACCTTTGTGCTGGCAGAGGTGAAAGAAGGGGAAAATGATTTGGTGGTACATATCATCCCGGCCTGCATTGCTGCAAGGGGCAGGAAGATGTCGGCTCTCAGCAATGCGCTGAAGTATGATTATGAAAGCCTTCGCTTGAGAAAAGCTGCCTCTATGTTTGGCTGGGACATTATGCCGCGTATTGTTTCCGGCGGAATCTACAGACCGGTTTATATTGAAGACAGACCGGAGGAAGCGCTGAAGCAGGTATATCTCATGACAAGCTGTGTCAGTGCGGAGGACAGGACGGCAGAGCTGATTCTGTTCTACGAAGCGGATGTAAAGGGAGACGATATTTCCGAATATCGGGTGACTCTTCGCGGGCGGTGCGGTGACAGTGTCTTTGAAGCAAGTGACAGACTCTGGTACACGGCGGGGAAGCTTTTTGTACATTTGGAGGATGCAAAGCTCTGGTGGCCCAAAGGCTATGGAGAACAGCCGCTTTACGATGTGGAGGTTACCATCGCCAGAAACGGGGAATTAATTGATACCTGGAAGACCAGGACCGGTATTCGTACCGTGGCACTGGAAAGAACCGCTCTGACGGACCAGTTCTTAGGGGGTAAGTTCCAGTTCTATGTCAATGAGAAGAAGATATTTGTGCTCGGCACTAATTTTGTGCCGCTGGATGCATTGCATAGCCGTGACCGGGAGAGACTTCCGAAGGTGATGGCGCTGCTGGAGGACTCAGGCTGCAATACCATCCGCTGCTGGGGCGGCGGTGTGTATGAGGATGATTATCTGTATGATTTTTGTGATGAAAAGGGCATTCTCATCTGGCAGGACTTCATGATGGCCTGCGGAACTTACCCCGTGGATTCAGAGTTCTGTGAAATCATGAAAGAGGAATCGGAGTTTATTATCAGAAGGCTTCGCCAGCATCCCTCCCTTCTTCTCTGGTCGGGCGACAATGAATGTGATATGGGAGCGTTTAAGAAAAATCCTTCCGGCAATAAGATCACAAGAGATATTATTCCAACCGTAGCGGAATATGAAGATCCGGTAAGGCCCTTCCTTCCCAGCTCCCCTTTTGTTGATAAGGAAGCGGAAGGGTATCCGGAGGAATATCTCCCGGAAAATCATCTCTGGGGCCCCAGAGATTACTATAAATCAAATTATTATAGAAATTCACTGTGCAGCTTTGCCAGTGAAATCGGGTACCACGGATGCCCGTGCAGAGAGTCCATGGAGGAATTTCTTCCGGCAGATAAGCTCTGGCCGTGGCAGGGCAATGATGACTGGATGGTGCATGCATCCAGCATGGAGCTTGGCAGCAGCGGGAATTTCAATTACCGTATCAAGCTGATGGCGGATCAGGTGAAAGAGATGTTTGGTCAGGTGCCGGATAACCTGGATGACTTTATTCTGGCGAGCCAGATTTCCCAGGCAGAAGCGAAGAAGTTCTTTATTGAGTTATTCCGTACAGGCCAGCCGAAGCGTACGGGAATTATCTGGTGGAATCTGATCGATGGCTGGCCTCAGTTTTCGGATGCGGTAGTGGATTACTACTTTCGTAAAAAGCTGGCTTACTACTATATTAAACAGGTTCAGCAGCCCATTCTTCTTTCCGTCAGGGAACCGGAGAACTGGAGCCTGGAGATGGTGGCGGTAAATGACACGGATGAAACGATTGCTCTTGCGTATACCGTGACAGAGCTGACGGCCGGCGAAACAGTTTGTATGGGTAAAGCTTCTGTGCCGAAAGGCATAAAGCACCTTATTAATATACCCTACAGTCAGGGCGAAAAGAAAATGTATATGATGCAGTGGGAATACAACGGAGGTACGGGCCGGAATCATTATCTGGCCGGAAACCCGCCATTTTCATTGCAGGAGTATCGTAAGTTTTTATCAGCCCTGACAAAAAATAATATGGAGGAGGAATTAAAATGAAAGCAAAAAAACTAGCAGCACTCTTAATGGCAGGTACGATGGCAATGTCCTTACTTGCAGGATGTGCACAGCAAAAAGCTGAGAATGAGGGAAGCGAGACAACACCATCACCCGTAGTATCTGACAATAACCCGGCTGACAATGCGGCAGGCGATGGAAAGGTTACCTTCCCTCTGGCGGAGCCGATCGAAGTTACGGTATATTGCTGTTCCGGTGATTCGTCTTATAAGCTGGAAGATACGGCAATCTTCAAGTACATGGAGGAGATGACCAATGTTAAGCTGAAGGTTACCAATGTTAACCTGACAGAAAATGATGAAAAACGAAATGTTCTGCTTAACTCCGGTGATTATCCTGACGTTTTCATCAAGGGCGGCATGTCTCCGGATGAGTTGTTTAAGTATGGATCAGAAGGTATCTTTGTTGCGCTGGATGATTATTTAAAAGAATATGCACCTAATTACTGTGCCATTATTGATGAGAGAAATGCATGGCCGGAGGTTACCTCCATTGACGGACATATCTATTCTACCTATGAAGTCTCCGAGCCCAATACAGGGAATACCCCTCATATGTGGATCAACCAGCAGTGGCTTGATAACCTGGGGCTTACCATGCCTTCCAATTCAGATGAGTTCTACAAGGTGTTAAAGGCATTCAAGGAGCAGGATGCTGACGGTGACGGCGATCCGAACAACGAAATCCCCTGGATTGCATCCAGCGATGTCACGCCGGTAGAAGATATTCTCCCTTATTTCGGATTCAATATGCAGGGATGGTGGGATCCCTGGTGTGTTTCCCAGGACGGTGAATCCATCGAATTCTTCCCCGCTACAGAAAGATACAAAGAAGCGCTTGCATTCATTGCCAAGTGTTATGATGAAGGTCTCCTGTACAAAGACAGCTTTAGTATTACAACGGAGCAGATTGGTGCAATGGGTCAGACCGGCGGTTCCATCGGCGTATTCTGTCAGTGGCATCCGGGCGGAGCGGTAGGCTACTATGATAAGTCCAAGTCTGCAGAGGAAAACAAGATTTTACAGTATGTTGCAATGGTTCCCTGGGATGGTGCGGCTGCTCCCACGGCAGGCGGTCTGGTTCGCGGCGGCTTTGCCATTACCGATGAGTGCAAGTATCCGGAAATCATGGTTGCATGGATCGACTATCTGTACAGCGAAGAAGGGGCAAGAATTGTCAACTACGGCATCGAGGGTGATACCTATGATCTGGTGGATGGCCAGGTGAAGATGAGAAATACCAATAATCCTTCTGAAACATGGGGTCAAAATGTAGACCATGCATTAATGCAGATGGGCGGCGGTACCTTCCGGCCTTCTAAGACTTATACTGATCTGGAGATTTATGTAGATCTTGAAGAAGATCCTACCGGACGTATTCTTCTGGATACCTATGATAAATTCAAAGAAATGGGCAAGCTCTATCCCGCATGGCCCAGTCTGGCACTGACAGAAGAAGAAATTGCTAAGAATGCCGACATCAATGCAGATACAGATGCTTATCGTCTTACTTACCGCGCGGAGGTTATTACCGGCAAGAAAGATCTTAATGCAACCTGGGACGAATACCTTGTGACCTTAAATAAGATGGGGCTTCAGACTGCTATCGACAACATGAACGCTGCATATGACAGATATAAGATGGACTAATCAACAGGCAAACAGGCAGTAAAAAGAAATTGTATGGGGGTATCCCATGTTGGGATACTCCCATACATAAGCGGAGGATTTGCATTGAAAAAAGAAAAAAATCCTAAAGGTAAACAAAGTTTTTTGGTAAGAATAAGGCATGAATTCAAGCATAATTGGTGGTTATGGTTAATGTTCGCACCGGTCATCCTTTATTATGCTATTTTTAGCTATGCACCAATGTATGGTATCTTGCTGGCTTTCAAGGATTATAAGGTAAAGAAGGGAATCCTGGGAAGCCCGTGGATCGGCTTTAATTATTTCAAGCGTTTCTTCTCGGGCTATAATTTCTGGGATCTGATCAAGAATACCCTGGGGATCTCCGTATATTCCCTGGTAATAGGCTTCCCGCTGGCGATTGTTTTTGCGATACTGCTGCATTATCTCACCGTCGGCAAGCTGAAAAAGATCGTTCAGATGGTTTCCTATGCGCCATATTTTATTTCAACTGTAGTTATCTGTGGTATGCTGACCATTTTCATGGATCCCACCAATGGGGTGTTCAATAATATTATCGGCTTCTTCGGGCATGATTCCATTGCATTTTTATCCGTACCGGAATATTTTAAGTCCATCTATGTATGGTCCGGCGTATGGCAGGGCATGGGCTGGAGCGCCATTATCTATATTTCCACTCTGGCGGGTGTGGACTATGAGATGCACGAGGCAGCCATTATCGACGGAGCCTCCAAGCTTCAGCGCATCCACTATATCGACCTGCCGTCCATGAAGCCCACGATAGTCATGCTGTTGATTTTGAATCTGGGTAATTTAATGAGTGTAGGTTTTGAAAAGGTTTATTTGCTGCAAAATGACCTGAACTTCCCGGCATCGGATATCATTTCCACCTATACGTACCGTGTTGGTCTGATTAACAGTGATTTTGGTTATTCTACAGCGGTTGGTCTGTTTAATACAGTAATTAATTTGATTATTCTTGTGACTGCCAATAATGTAGCAAGAAAGGTAACAGGTGACGGATTATGGTAAAGAAGAAAGAGAATATCGTAAAGGAAAAGAAGGAGAAGATTCTCAGTAATTCCAGATCCGATAAAATATTCGATATTACAAATATCCTGATCATGGCCGTTCTGCTGTTTATATTTGTCTGGCCCCTATGGTTTGTGGTGGTCGCATCCTTCAGTGATCCTTATGAGGTATGGAAAGGAAATGTGTTAATCTGGTTAAAGGGGTTTACCCTGAAGGGCTATAAGGAATTGTTTAAGTATGATCCTATCTGGATCGGATACCGGAATACCATCTTCTATACCGCATTGGGAACTGTCATTAATATGGTCATGACGGTGCTTTGTGCCTATCCGCTGTCCAGAAAGGACTGGGGGCCCAGGAGATTCTGGCTGAAATATTGCATGATTACCATGTACATCAGCGGCGGTCTGATTCCTACCTATCTGGTTATTAAAAATTTGCGCATGACCAATACCATATGGGTCATGATGATTCCCTGCGCATTGTCGTTCTACAATGCATTGATCGTGAGAAATTATTTTATGAACAGTATTCCGGGTGAGCTTCAGGAGGCCTCGGAGCTGGACGGCGCCAACCCCATGCAGTATCTGATCAAGGTGGTAATCCCATTGTCAAAGCCGGTGCTGGCGGTAGTATGCCTTTACTATGCGGTAAGTCATTGGAATGATTACTATACTGCTTTGGTCTATATCAGCGGCCGCAATTTGATTCCGCTGCAGACCGCCTTGCGTGAGGTGCTGATGTCATCCTCCTCCATCGCGGATCTGCTGCACAACACGGATGCCAATACCGCCATGCAGATGCAGCAGAGGCAGGAGCTGGCTATGAGCTTGAAGTATACCTCCATCATCGCCGGAATTATCCCGATGATGATTATTTATCCTTTTATTCAGAAATATTTTGTTAAGGGTGTTATGATCGGTGCCATCAAGGGCTGATGCTGCCGTAAGGATCGGAATCTTATATTAAATGGAGGAAGCATTATGGAGATTGACAGAAAACGGTTTTCAGAACCGGATAGACGCTATGCAATTTATCCGATTTACCATCAGGGGATTATCAACAGGGCGAAGGACAGCGATGAAATGCTGGAGTACGGTTATGCAGGCGCCGTAGGTAATCTTCCCTATACCCAGGATTTCCCGAAGGATGAAGAAGCCTGGGAGATGACGGAAAAGGCATATCGTGAATTGATAGGGAAGGGCATGTATACATGGATCTACGATGAAAACGGATATCCCTCCGGTTCGGCGGGCGGAGCGGTCATAGATGAAAATCCTGATTATGTAGCGGAAGGGCTTTACTGTTATGAATACTGGAGGACCTTGACCGGTCCATGCAGATATCGCGCGGATGTACCGGGCGATAAGCTGTACAGCGCGTTATTGCTGCCCCTGGACGGCGGAGATCCGGTGGATGTAACCTCTTCCCGGGATAGCAGGGGAACCCTGCGTATGCAGATACCGGAAGGCACCTACCATCTTTTCATGATGAGCAGCAGAAGGCTCTTTGACGGTACCCATGCGGCGGAAAGCTATTCAGAGCCCCGGGATTATATCAGCCTGAGTGATAAGGAGGCCACGGAAGCGTTTATCCGCATCACGTATGAAGGCTATGCGAAGAAGCTTCGGGATGAGTTCGGCAAGGGGATTCTTGCGTTCTTCACGGATGAGCCCTCGCTGATTTCCTGGAATATCCGGCAAGGGGTATATCCTATTGTTCCCTGGCACCGGACCTTCCCGGACGAGTTTTTAAAGCGATACGGCTATCCCATTGAGCTTGCGGTAGCTGCTGTTGTGACAAAGAGGGGCAATCAGGTGGTTAAGCGCAGATGCGACTTCTGGGATTTCGTATCCGATACTGTTGCGGATGGTTATTTTGGAACCATCCAGGACTGGTGCCGCCGGCATGGCATTAAATTCTCCGGCCATATGCTGGAGGAGGAGAGGCTGTCCGCCCATGTGATTAATTATGGCTCCTTTTACCGCAGCATGAGCCGCATGGACTGGCCGGGCATCGATCAGCTGGACAGTGAACCTCAGAGGCTGATGGAGCGTGACAAGCTGCCCATTGCGCGCCTGGTGGCATCCTTTGCGGATATCAACGGCGAAAAGGAAAGCTTTACGGAGTTTTCCGATCATACCTCACGAATGGAAAACAAGCAAATCGGCATCGAGTGGATTTATTCCAGCGTAAACTGGCATCATGCCATGGGAATCAATAACTTTACCAGCTATTACAACTTCAGCGCATTCTCCAAGGAGCAGATTCAGAAGCTGAATGCTTATACGGCAAGGCTGGGGTATCTGCTGAGAATGGGGAAGAGGAATTCCAGCGTGGCTCTTCTTTATCCGGAAGCGACGATCTGGGCGGCCTATACACCCACGGTTGCAGAAAGGGCAAGAGATTTTTCGGAGGCCACCCTGAAGGTGGAAAATACCTTTAGAGATATCTCCTGGGAGCTTTTGGAGCGTCAGATTGATTATGATTATGTTGACGAGAAGCTGATCCAGGAAGGGGAAATCAAGGAGGGCTGCATCAGCTACAGGGATAGAGCGTACCGTTCGGTGGTATTACCGGCAGTAAAAATCTTAAGCAGGAAGACCATGGAGAAGCTGGAACAGCTGCTTATCAGTGGAGTGAGCGTGATATTTGCGGGAGAAATACCTTCCGTGGAAAGGGAAAACGGGGAAGCCTGTGACTTTCCCATGACTATGATGAAGTACCGTGACAATCCCAATTTCTACTACAGTGAAGAAAGAAGCCTGCCGGGAAAGAGCAGGATTCCCGCACTGACCAGGGAGTTGGTTCTGGTACCGGATTATCTGGACTGCGTCTTGACGGGGGCGGAGGGCTCCGGTAAGATTGCGGACGGGGAAATCATCTCTGCTTCCATGCTGTCCCATATGAGGGCGGACGGGGATAGGAGAATACTATTCCTGACCAATATGGGCGGAAAGCCGTATGAAGGAAAGGCGATTCTTTGCGGTGCCCGGAAGGTGGAGCTGGCAAATCCGGAGGACGGAAGCATTACGGAACTGGATGTGGCTTATCAGGGGGACGAATGTTATATTCCGGTGAAGCTAAAGCCTTATAAGGGTGTTTGTTATATTATAGATAAGTAGATAGGGGAGGCGGCTATGAGATTAAATGATCTGGTATGTAAAAAAAGCTTTTCTCTGAAATTGGACGGCGTCAGGGTGGAATTGCCTGACCCTGAGAAAAAAGTGATTTCAGACAGCAGATGGGATGAGATTTACAGACTTCCGGGAAAACTGACCATCATCCGCGAAGTGACCTGCTATGAACCCTTCGATGCCGTTGACTGGGTACTTCGTCTGAGGAATGAAGGAACTGAGAATACGGGTATCATTTCCGAACTGATGGATTGTGATCTTACCCTGCCCTTTGCGGCGGATAAACCATTACGTTCCGGCTTCCGTCCCTTTGATCCTGCCTTTAAGGTGATCAATGCAATCGGCGGCGCGCAGTCCCCGGAAGATTTTACGCCAAGGGAATTCTTCCTGACGGACGGAGAGTCAAAGGAATTCCGAACCGTTGGCGGACGTTCCTCCAGCCCGATTATGCCGTATATCGAAATGGTAAGAGAAGAGGAAGGTGTGATTGCCTCGATAGGCTGGTCCGGTGACTGGCAGGCCTTTGTAAGCAGAAGTGGGACGGTAAATTATCGTGCGGGTATTCCGGATACCAATTTCAGACTGTATCCCGGAGAGGAGATCCGCACAATCCGCACGGTCTTGCTGGCATATGACAATGGCCCCATGTATGGCCATAACAAATTCCGCCGTTTTATGAAGAAGCATTTCTGTATCATGGGTCAGGGGGAACGCGAGGACAAAGGGCCTGTTTCCATGTCTCTATGGGGCGGTGTCAGCTCTGAGGAATGTATTAGAAGAGTCCGCAAGGTAAAAAAATATGATATTGGGTTCGAGTATATCTGGATGGATGCAGGCTGGTATGGCAATTCCACACAGGACTGTCCGGATGAATTCAGCGGCGACTGGGGAGTTCACGCGGGAACCTGGACCGTGAATCCCAATTATCATCCCGACGGCTTAAAAGAGCTTGCAAAGGAAATTAAGGACGCCGGCATGAAGTTCATTCTCTGGTGCGAGCCGGAACGTGCCCTCTTAGGCACCAAATGGCCCGAGGAGCATCCTGACTGGTTCCTTCAGTCTTCCGATCAGGGCTGGCTGCCGACGGTGCATCTGAATCTCGGCAATGAAGAAGCAAAGAGCGCATGTATTGAGCTGATTGACCATCTGATTACAGAGCTGGATCTGGATTGCTACCGCCAGGATTTTAATATGATGCCGGATACCTTCTGGAGCAACAATGATACGGAGGACCGCAGGGGAATTACCCAGATCAAGCATATTATGGGGCTGTATGAGTTCTGGGACGCATTGCTGGAGCGCCATCCGAAGCTCTTTATTGACAACTGCGCCTCCGGCGGACGCCGCCTGGATATTGAATTGATGAAGAGATCCATGCCGCTGTGGCAGACCGACTATACCTGTGTATGGAACTATGACGCGGAGGATGTTCAGAGCCATACCTCCGGCGCCATGTGGTGGCTGCCGTATACCGGAACAGGAACCGGTTCCATAACCGGCAACACCTACCGTTACCGCTGCAGCTACGCAGCAAGTCTTGGAACCACACGCTGGTCCTACTCGTGGCAGGATATGGAGGAGGATCCGGAGGCTATTAAGGAGATGGAGTGGGTAAGGGAACGTCTTGCGGAATACAAGCGGGCACGTACTTATTATACGGCGGATTACTATCCGCTGACCACGCCGACCTTAAGTAAACATACCTGGGCGCTGCAGCAGTTTGACCGACCGGAAGAAGGGGATGGTATGGTGGTAGCGTTCCGCCGTTCCCGGAGCAGCCTGTTCGCTGCCGCTCCGGAGCTGTATGCTCTGGTGCCGGAAGCAGCTTATGAGATGGAAAACATCGATACCGGGGAACGCCGTGTGTATACAGGGAAAGAGCTGCAGGAAGGCAAATGGTCCATCGAGATTCCCAACAAAGGGGAATCCAGAATGCTGTTCTACAGACGCATTGATAAATAACACTTTCAAACTCTTTATTGAAGCAGTATCACAAACTTTGCTTGTGATATGCAGGGGTATAAGAATAAAAGATGAAAAGCATTCCATGCTTCCTGTAACCCGGAACCGTAGAATGCTTTTCTGTTATCCTGTTATAGTTGAGAGGATGCGCTAGAAAATATTGCACAGCAGTAAAATCGCAATACCGCCCATTACAAGGCCAAACCATTGTTTTGCGGAAAGTCTCTCCCTCCAGAGGAGGATGCCCGCGGCGGCGGTCAGGATCATGGAAGCGCCGTTTAACACAGGGTATAGGATGATGGAATCCATGGTGCCTGCCAGGTACATATTAATCTGATTGCATAGGGCGATGCCGATACCGCAGACAATGGAATAGGCAACGAATTTGCATGTTTTCCCCTTGCTCAGAACAGTGATACTTTCATTAGCTGCCTTTTTATAATATACTGTAAGGCAGCAGGAGAAGAGTGCGGAGACCCCAAAGGCGATAATCAGGAATATTCCCAGTTCATTCTTGTGAATGGAGTTCTGATGCACCTTCTGCATTACACCCACGGCTCCGGAGAACAGGAAGGCTCCCAGGCAGAAGAGCAGCCAGCGCAGGGATGCTCCGGAGCTGCGGTTTTTGTTATCAACCGCACAGACAAAGGAAGTAACCATCAGTACGATGCCTGCAATCTGCCATGGAGATACGGTTTCCTTGTACAGTGCCATACCGGAGAGTGCCGGAATGACCATGGCACAGGAAACAATTACATTTGTGTAGGATAAGGGGCCGCTTTCCAGTGCTTTCATATTTAAAATGGCGCAGAATGCGGTACTTAGGCCAAAGACAATACCTAATAATACGGTGTACATGGAAGGAACGGAAAGGGCGGAGGTAACAGCGCATATTACAGTCAGAGCTGCCATGGAAACCAGGCTGGAGACCGCGTTAAATGCATTCAAGTCAGAATTGCTTTTAACCTCCTTTTTACAGAATTCGTTGCGGACGATTCCGTAGGAAATCAGATTCATGGTAATGGATATGGTTAATAATAGAGCATTCATTTGTGTTATCCTCTTTCATAAAAATAAATAATGCCGGAACGTTTTTGAAGCTCAAAGGCAACACCCTTTTTGAGCTCGGCACCGGTATGGCGGATGGAGGAATGATCCTCGCTGCTGGTCAGGATATAGCATTGGTCATCCTTAAGGGCTTGCAGGCGGGCATGATAAATGGTTTCCGGATTCTGGTTGTTGCTCATCATCAGCAGAAGCCCTTTTTGCGTATCCGGGTTATGGAACTGCAGGGCAAAAAAGTCTTTTGAGGACTTGCGGCACTCTGTCAGGGGATAGTAATCCGAATCGACCATGATTTCGGCGGCCCTGCGCCAGATAGGAAGCATGGTGCGTGCCAGTTCAAAGCCCTCGGGATCCGCATCGTGTTCGGTGGTATCGGTAAGCGCGGGAGCCATAGCCGCATAATAGGAGTATTTATCCGGAGCATGAGCCGGACCGTTGTAAACGCTGTCACCGTAGGAGCCGGTTGCCGGATCGTCCCAGTTGGAATTATGCGCTCTAAAATAAGGAAGCCAGGCAAACATCTGTTGATGCTGTTTCTGTTTGATGGGATGATTGCCATAACCCACATCCGTATAATGAAGCGGAACGGCCCTCCGCATGGATTCCAGATCGTTGCGTCTGCCGCCGGAAGCGCAGGAATCAATCCAGAGACCGGGATTGCGCATCAGAAGAGTATCCCAGAGTCTTAAATAGCCCTGGACATGCAGGTTCTCTATGGCTCCGATCCGATCCCCGGCCTCAAAGAATTCCCAGCAGGGAGCCGGATCACAGTTGAAATCCTGGCGGTAGATTTTGACGTGGCTTTCTTTGATGTTTTTATCAATTATTTCGATTGCCGCGTCGCAGCATTCCGGAATTCCCAGATCCAGCAGACTGTCATAGCAGTCGCTACCGTCATTTCGCTTCAGCCGGAGCAGCCATTCCGGATGTTCGTTGAAGAGATCGGTTCCGTCAATGATGCGTTCCGGCTCAAACCAGAGAAGAAAACGGATATTGTCCTCCTCACATTTCTGGCCGATGGGTTTAAGCCCATTGGGAAAGCGCTTGGGATCGGGATACCAGGAGCCGGTGGTGGTCCATACCTCATCGCAGGGATACCATCCGGCATCCATCCACCAGATATCGGGATGCAGACCATGCTTCAGATAGTTGTCAATTCCCTGCAGTTGGTTTTCTTCTGTTGCAGTGGTATGTACGCCGTTATGATCCAGTACATGAAGACAATACTTGGGAGGAATAGGCCGGCCCTCCTCCCGGGGGATAATGTGAGCAAAATACCAGCGCCGCCACATATTTATTCCGCGGGTTTCATCACCGGTAAAGGCCAGAAAATTGACCCTTGGGGTACGCATGGTCTCACCGGGATGGATCACCATGCGGCATCTGCTCTGCCCTATGGAAACTTTTACGCCCTTTTCATCAGGAGAAAATGCGGCCTTCCATGGTGCGGGCCAGCCGATGCCGATATTGACACCCCAGCCTTCAAACATCAGGCGCATATAGGGGAACGCTCCCTTGCAGGCAGTTCCGTCGGCAGGAGTCTTCTCCAGGGTTCTGTCCACCGGATCACGGAACCATTGGTAGCCCTCCGCGTCCACGGTATCGCCGTTGCCGTGAATCAGCAGTCCGCGGCCGCCCTCTATGACGCCGTCGATGATTTTAATATCGGAAAGAATTCCGGTATCCGTACTGCCGTGGTTGGTAAAATATGCGACAAATTCTGTGGCGGAATAGTCACAGTACTCCAGATATTCCACGCGGATTTCCAGGCCGTCCTGGTTGCGGCCGCATATCGTATATTGAAAAATATTGGCGTCAACGATGTGAAAGGTGGTCTCGGGAGCAAATTCGTCGGGGATTCCCTGTATGAGACATCCGTTATAACGGAAGGACAGGGGCAGAGATTCCGGAACTGTGAACCGGAACAGCCTGTTTTTTAACTGCATGTCAGCTGCGGTAACAATGCTTTTCATAATCTTTCCTCCTTTATATATGAAGCTGCGGCTTGTGTTTCAAACGTAGCATGGACGAATTGCCATGTCAAGGGAAACTTGGCATAAAAGTAATAAAATATTATTAATTAAAATAAAATGGTAAACATAAAAACTTTTACTAAGAATAAATTATAATAATATAGCGAAATACTTTGCAATAAATTTGAATAAGTAAAGATACTTGACCATCGAGGAAAATAGTGATACTTTAATGATATAGATTAAATTGTTTGTAAAACAAATCGGAAAGGGGAGTAGCAATGAGAAAGCATCTAATTAACAGTAGGAAACCATCCTTTAAAGCCAATCTGCATTGTCACAGTAATATATCGGATGGGCTGCTGTCTCCGGAGGAATTAAAAAAAGCCTATAAGGCGAAAGGCTATTCTGTTTTATCTATCACCGACCATGAGGTTTTGATCGCTCATCCGGAATTGAATGAGGATGGCTTCCTGGCCTTGCCGGGATATGAAATGAGTATTGATCAGCCGGGGCCGGGACCTTTTTACAAGACCTGTCATATGAACTTATTCCCGAAGAAGAAAGGACATCTGACACAGGTATGCTTTCATGAAAAATATGTATTTGGCGAAGCGAGAAATCACCTGGATAAAATCAAATGGAGCGGGGAGCCGATGGAGAGAACCTACTCCCCGGCCTGTATTAATGAAATTATTAGGATGGCCGGTGAGCAAGGCTTCCTCGTATCCTACAATCATCCCACCTGGTCACAGGAGTGTTACAACGATTACATAAATTATGAAGGCTTTTTTGCAATGGAGGTATACAACACTTCCTGCAGAATCTGTGTGCCGGAAAATAATATCCGGGTGTACCGGGAAATGGCACAGGCAGGGAAACGGCTGTATTGTATCGCAACAGACGACAACCATAATTACGACGGACTGGAACACTATAAAAATGATTCCTTTGGCGGATTCACCATGATTTCTGCGGAGAGTTTAACCCATGAGGCGGTTACGGCGGCATTGGAACGGGGAGATTGTTACGCATCTGCCGGGCCGCTGATCCATGATTTGTATATTGAGGAGGGAAAAGTATATGTATCCTGTTCTCCGGCAAAAGCCGTCTATATTTATGACGCGGGAAGAGCGGGAGACTGTATCATTGCCCGGAAAGTCGGAACCATTACAGAGGCTGTTTTTTGGCTTCCCACAGCGGATAAGAAATTCTTCATAATTGAAGTTGTAGATGAAGAAGGCAATCAGGCATATACGCGGGCGTACTTTGCGGATGAGTGGGAAAATAAAACCTTTTAGCACAAGGGGGGAACCTTTGAATTGAAAATAATACAATTGCACAACACCACAAGCTCACAAATGATGGGCTATCTGCTGATTACAAGGAATGGAAAGGTCATCGCCGTAGACGGCGGGACAAAGGGCGATGCAGGGGAATTTAAACAATTCGTATACCGCCATGGCGGCCATATTGACCTGTGGCTTCTAACGCATCCTCACAGTGACCATGTGGGTGTGTTCTGGGAACTGGTTGAGCACCCTGCGGATATTACGGCGGACTGTGTTTGCTACAGTCCGGCGGAGGAAGATTTTATCGCAGTTGACGGGGAGTTTCGGAAGGATATCCCTTATTTCAGGGATATCCTGAAGCGTTCCCAATATTCCATGAGGGTGCTGAAGGAAAATGATACGTTCCGCATGGATAATCTGACCATAGAAATATTGCGTGTCGTTAATCCGGCAGTGAAAAAGGATTATATCAACAATCTTTCCGTGGTTTTTAAGGTTACGGAGGAGATCTCCGGGATACGAAGCTTTACCATGATGTTTCTGGGAGATCTGGGTGAAACCGGAGGCGAGGAGCTGTTGGAAGCATATGCTGGCAAATCGTCTGTTCTAAAAGCGGACGCGGTGCAAATGGCGCATCACGGACAGTGTGGTGTCGGGTTGCCGGTGTATCAGGCGATTGCCCCAAAATGGGCTTTTTGGCCAACGCCCGATTGGCTCTGGAGCAATACCCCGGAGGGCGGCGCTCCGGGCACGGGCCCTTGGAAGACCCTGGAGGTCCGAGGCTGGATGAAGGAGCTGGGCGCGACACCGGTTACCTGCTTAGAAAACCATGTGGAATTTGAGAGTGACGAGTGCGGTACAGTATGCAGAGGTATGGTAAAGGCATAAGGATGCCATGGCAGGCAATGAAATACCATAAGATTGGGAGGCGGCATAAAGATGTTGAAGGATAAGGTACAGGAACAAATGGACCGGGCGGTGGAGGCGGGCGATAATGCAGGCTGCAGCCTGCTGGTGCTGAAAGAGGGCGAGGAAGTCCTTTACTGTCAGTCGGGTTATGCGGACATAGAACAAGAGAGGAAGATAGAAAGAGATACCATCTTCCGAATATTTTCCATGACAAAGCCGGTTACGGCAGCAGCTGTAATGATGCTTGCGGAAGAAGGGAAACTGAGTTTGCTGGAACCGGTCAGCGCATATCTGCCGGGATTTAAGAATCAGAAGGTGGTAAAGGGAGGGACCTTGGTTTCTGCCGAACATGAGATGTTTATCCGGGATCTCATGAATATGACAGGGGGATTGGTGTACCCGGATGATGCTACGGTACCCGGCAGGGCAACGGGGAAGGTCTATGAGTCAATCGAAAAAGATGGGGTTTCCACCTTGGATGCCGCAAACCGGTTCGGACAATGCCCGCTTCTGTTCCAGCCGGGAGCGGAGTGGCGGTACGGCGTTTCTGCGGATGTGCTGGGAGCTGTTGTAGAGGTGGTTTCCGGAATGAAATATGGAGATTTTCTAAAGGAAAGGATATTTGACCCTTTGGGCATGAAGGATACCGCTTTTTATGTGCCGCAGGAGAAACAGGCAAGGCTGGCAAAAACATACTCTCTGACGGAGGAGGGGCGGCCCATGGAAGAAACCGGAGGACTTCTTGCAATTCCTGCAAGGATGGAGAAGGAGCCGGCTTTTGAATCGGGAGGAGCAGGTCTTGGCTCTACTGCGGATGATTATGCGCGTTTTGGAGCTATGCTGATCCATGGAGGAACTGTAAACGGACATCAGCTTCTTCGCCCCAGAACAGTGGACTTTTTAACGAAGAGCAGTCTGACGGAGAGGCAGCAGAAAGATTTTACAAGGATGATTTTGAATAATCCGGGATACACCTATGGAAATCTTATGAGAGTGTTGAAGTACCGTCCATGCTCCGGATGTATGGCTTCTCCGGGAGAGTACGGATGGGGCGGCGCCCTGGGAACAGGCTTTGGCAATTCACCGAAGGAAAAAATTACGATGGTTTATATGATGCAAAGAATGAAGGGCGGAAAGGTCGATCTGTTCCTTCGATTATATAATATGATTATGAGTGAGCTTGGCGGCCCCATAGAGTAAAAGCGGATTAATTGGCGGTGCCGGATTTTAATGACATTTTAGACATTTTATGGTATAATGTTGAAAATATTATAAATGACTGAAATAGCATACGGCAGAAACATATTATTTAGGAAAACATATGAATTTAAGGAGAAATCAAATGAGCAGCCAGCATGGTACCAACCTTACCAGCATTAAAGAAAATAACAGAGCGCTTGCCCTGCAGCTTATTGCGACAGAGCAATCTGTTTCCCGTGTTGATTTGGCCCGGAAGATGCATCTGACCAAAACAACCCTGGGTAATATTGTTTCAGAATTGATCGAGAAAGAAATCATTAATGAGTATGGCGGTCAGGAAAAGACGGCAGAGCTATCCCTTGGACGCCGTCCCATTACCTTGGATTTATCACCGGCCTCCCCTCTTATCGCAGGAATGCTGATTAAAAGAAATCTGCTTACGGTAATCCTTGCTGATTTAAAGGGGAATATTAAAGAACAGGCAAATTATGAATACAGCACACTGGACAGGGATCTGCTGGTGAATGAACTGATTACCATGTATGAGGAGCTTTCTGCGGGACAATCAAGGAAGATTGTTGCCATTGGCATATCCTCCATCGGTCCTGTTGATACGGTAAAACAAATGATTCTGTCACCGGCAAATTTCTGGGGCATTCATGATCTGCCTATCGGTTCCATTATCAGCGAAAAAACAGGTCTGCCGACCTTCCTGATCCATGACTGCAGTGCCGGTGCTTTGGCGGAAAAGCTTTACGGAAATAAAATGAATTCATACAGTAATATGCTTTACCTTCATATTATGAATGGTATTGGTGTTGGCTATATCTTATACGGAAAGGTTTATGACGGGGATTCCGGCCAGAGCGGTCAACTGGGGCATATGTCCATCCATCTGGACGGTCCAAAGTGTAATTGCGGCAACACCGGGTGTCTGGAATTGTATGCGAACATTGAAAAGATGAATGAAAAGATCCGCGCGCTGCGTGAAACCTACCCATTATCTTCGAGTCTTCCTGCAAAGCCGTATTATACATGGGAAGATATTATTGGCGCTGCCGCTTCCTCTGATTTTCTTGCGTTATCAGCCTTAGACGATTTCTGCACCTACCTGGTCCGCGCGCTTCGCAACACTTTAAATCTTCTGGATATTCACAATATTATTGTGGGTTACAATGCGCCCTGCCGAACCGCTATATTGGAGGATGTGCTTAGCTCCAAATTAAATGCCCGAATTCATGATACGTTCACGCATCCCATCGTAATTGAGAAATCCACCTTCAGCGGCGATGCCCCTCTGATTGGTTCTATTGCTGTTGTGGCGAATAAAATTTTTAACGGCAGCTTGAATATATTTTAGTAAGAAATCATATAAACTGCAGGTTTTTCAGGATAAGAACCCACAGAAACAGAGTGAGGATGCTGATCATTGTGGTAAGAACCACAATCTGGCCGGCCAGTTCGCCGTCGGCCCCTGTTTCTACCGCCATGGTAAAGGAGGATACGGCCGTAGGTGCGGCAATAGCCCCGATCAGAGCTACAATAGCTTCTCCCCGGTAGCCTAATAAAATAGAAGGTATTATAACCGCCAGGGGGAATAGAACCAGTTTACCCAGGACGGTAGGGATCAGATATTTTAAATTGCCGGAGAGCCTGTTGAACTGAAAGCTTCCTCCGAGGACGACAAAGGCGAGGGGAGTGGCTGCCTTGGACATAGCCGACACAGGCTCCAGAACCAGGGCAGGAAGCTGGATTTTAAGAAACAGCAGGGCAAGAGCCAGGACAGAAGCTATGATCAAAGGATTCCGGAAAATACTCGTCAGAACCTTTCTGTAATTGACGGTATTACCGCGGTAATATTCCAGGACAATGACAGCCAGTGCATTGAACAAAGGCACTGTAAAGGCGGCCAGCAGGGATACGGTCCCGGTCCGGTCCGCGCCGTAGACAGATACGGTGATGGGTATTCCAAAGAGAACCAGATTGCTTCGGAATACCCCCTGTATCATGACACTGCATTTCTTCCTGTCCTTAACAAAAACAGGATAGAGCAGATGCATCAGAAGAGTAATCAGGAGAATACCGGAAAAGGTCATTAGCAGGAGCCTTCCGTTTCCCGGATTTAAGGCTTCCTCCGGTTTAAGGGAATAGATATTCAAAAAGAGCAGCATGGGAAGAAACACACGAAAGACCAGCTTGTTCATTGTGTTCAGCGAATGGTCGTCCGTGATGTTTCTCTGCCGCAGGAAATAGCCGATGGACATTTGCAGGAGCAGAGGAAAGACAACGCGAAAGGACAGGATTATATTATTCAAGAGTTTCAGCTTCCTTTTCATGTGTAATGCAGATATTTTAGCATAAAAGGAGGAGAAATTCCATACAAGTTTTGGACGGAGAAAAAGATCAGAAAGGAGAGATAAATTAATGTTCCGGTAACATGGCACGAATGCCTGGATTCTGAATAAACTGTAATGAGATCAGATTATAGCAATTCTCTACGTTTATAAGGAGGTTACCATGAATAGTAATTACAGGAGGGAGGCACAAGTTCAGGCAGGAATTCCCTACGACGACATAACCTGGTATGACGTTGTGGGTCAACCCTTCGGAACGGCCTCCCATTTTAATGCAATTGTATTCGGAGATGCCAATAATATTGTAGATACGCAGGGTGCCATGGCTGTCGGCGGAAATTTTGTAAGTCCGAGAGGACTCAGCCTGGGATACGGCACCGACGGAAAGCTGACCGGAACGGGATACAGCCCGGATCTCGTAAGATTTCTGGCAGGCGGAGATGTGGCAATGCAGGGGCCGTTGGTAGTGATCGGCCACGTGGTTGGAGGAGGCAATTTCAGAGCCGCCAACGGAAGCACATATATGATAGGAAAGGATGGAAGCGCCAATCAGGCACAGCAGCTGGCGGAGCTGTACAGGGCTGACAATGGAAGCCGGTATTGGAGGGTGAGCGACAGGGATAACCACTATGTGGTTTCCAGCTATGATGTGCCCAGATACATTCCGGCATCCAGAGTTAGCGCAGATGTCCGGGGCTTCTTCAATGATGCGGAGGAAAGCATTCGCAATTTCCATTCCTGCATTGTTAATCTGCAGCCCAACGGAACCTCAACCCTGCATTATCATGAATGGATTCTGAGAGGAACGGATCCTCAGCAGAATGTATTTGTGATTGATGCGCGCCCCAACGGAATACTCAATAAGGAGATACGCTTTGAGATACCGGAAGGAAGCCGTGCCATCGTAATTCTCCGCACCGGAAGCAACGCGCATCTGCAGTATGGTCTGTGGGGAGACCGGAATCTGACAGAGCGCACCCTGTATGTGTTTGAGGATGCAAGGAACATCTTTATGGAGGTTCCGGCAGCGATCTGGGGCAGTATTCTTGCTCCCCAGGCAATGTTCCATGCGCACCAGACAGGAGGAACCGTCAGCGGTAATGCTGCATTGGGAGGCTTTGCTGTAAATCCGTCCAGCGGATTTGAGTTTCATCTTCATCCCTTTATCGGAGGAGTAGTATGCGGGGAAGTAGCACCTCAGCCCCAGCCGCAGCCACAACCACAACCACAACCGCAACCGCAACCGCAGCCACAACCACAACCACAACCGCAACCGCAGCCGCAGCCACAACCGCAGCCGCAACCGCAGCCGCAACCCCAGCCTCAACCCCAGCCTCAACCCCAACCGCAGCCCCAGCCGCAGCCACAGCCGCAACCGCAGCCGCAGCCACAGCCGCAGCCGCAGCCGCAACCGCAGCCGCAGCCGCAACCGAGGCCCCAGCCACAACCGCAGCCGCAACCGAGGCCGCAGCCCCAGCCGAGGCCGCAGCCCCAGCCGAGGCCCCAGCCGCAACCGCAGCCGCAACCGAGGCCCCAGCCACAACCGCAGCCGCAACCAAGGCCCCAACCTCAGCCGCAGCCAAGACCCCAGCCGATGCCTCAACCCCGGCCGATCTGTCCGCCCTGTGAAGAGTGCCCTCCGCCTGTGGTTCCCCAGCCTTGTCCGGTATGCCCGACTTGTCCCACCTGTCCCACTTGCCCTACCTGTCCCGAATATACCCCTTGTCCCGACTGCCCGGTCTGCGAGGAGTGTCCTCCTCAGGAGACCAGAGTCATTATAGAGCCGGTACCCTTCCCTGTTCCGATTCAAATGCCGGAAACCGAATGCATCTGCAACTGCAAGGTAGAAGAGGGTGTTGTCTTCGGATGTATCTGGGGCTGCAGCCGCTGTCATAACCACGATTGGGAGGTAAATCTTTATAAAGTATGTGACAACAGCAGAGAATTGCTATGCTGTGAAACAATTTGCTGCTGCGGATGCTTTGAGTTCAAGGTGCCCTATGAAGATTACTATCTGTTAGAGGTCTGTCCCATAGGAAGGAATTCGAATAACGTTACCTGTAAACCGATGCTTACCTTAAGAAATGTCGGCGTTATGAGCCTGATGCTGGAATAAACGAATACTTCCTATTGATTTGGTGAAAGAAAATAATTATAATAAATACCAAATACAATAGGAAAGGAAGTATTCCAATGGCAAAGGTTTATCTATTTTTAGCGGACGGTTTTGAGGAAATAGAAGGCTTGACGGTGGTTGACCTGCTTCGCAGGGCTGAGATAGAAACAGTGATGGTATCTGTTACCGGCAATATCCAGGTGGCAGGAGCCCATCAGATCACCGTCACAGCCGATGCTTTATTTGAGGAGACCGATTATTCGGATGCCGGGCTGTTGGTACTGCCCGGAGGAATGCCGGGAACCATTCATCTTCTGAAGCATGAGGGGCTGGACCGTCTGCTGCGGAAGGCTGCTTCCGAAGGCACACGGCTGGCGGCAATCTGCGCCGCTCCCAGAGTCCTTGGACAAAAAGGCCTGCTCCGGGGCAGAAAGGCAACCTGTTATCCGGGAAATGAGGAATTTCTGGAGGGCGCCCAAATCATTTCGTCCCCGGTGGTATGCGACGGAAATATCACGACCTCCAAAGGAATGGGTACGGCAATCGATTTTTCTCTATCGCTGATCAGAACCCTGAAAGGGGAGGAGGAAGCATCCCGTATTGCGGGATCCATTCAATACCCGCATTACAACGGGGTCTGATAAGGAAGCACCTTCTTGCGGAGATAGAAGAGGCAGACCAGGTTGGGCAGCGCCATAAATGCATTGACCAGATCGGTAAGCTCCCATACCAGCTCCAACGACATGACGGAGCCGACGAAAATCATAACAATATAGCAGATGCGGTAGGTACCTATTCCGGATTTTCCGAATAGATATTCTACCGCCTTTTCACCGAAATAAGACCATCCGATCAGCGTCGCCACAGCAAAGGCCACCAAAGACAGGCCCAGGATCACACTTCCGAAGGGGACGGCATCAAAGGCCGCGGTGGTCAGCTCGGTAAAGGAATAGCCCTCCAGGGAGGATGGATTCCGCAGCAGATTAGCCACAATGACCAGTCCGGTGACGGCACAGATCACAACAGTATCCCAGAAGGTGGCACTCATGGAAATCAAGGCCTGTCTGGAGGGACTGGAGGTCTGCGCTCCGGCAGCAGCGATGGCGGCTGTGCCCAGCCCGGCCTCGTTGGTAAACAATCCGCGGGCAATGCCGTATCTGGCGGCGGTCTTAATGGTACTTCCGATAAAGCCTCCGGCAACCGCGGCAGGCAGGCTGGCAGGAAGGAATGCGCTCTGCAGGATCAGCTTTATTGCCGGCAGCAGATAGGGGAAGTTAAGGATCATCAGAATGCAGCAGCTCAGAATATAGAAAATTCCCATGGCAGGAACCAGTCTGCTGCAAATCCTTCCGATGGATTTGATTCCGCCGACGATGACCAGACCCACGATGAGCGCAACAACAAAGCCGGTGATATATTCCGGCAGATTCCAAAGAGTGTGCAGGGTCTGGGTGATGGCCCTGGCCTGGGTGGAACAGCCCACACCATAGGAGGCGATCAGAGTGAAGAAGCAGAAGAGTACAGCCATCCATTTCTGCCCGAGGCCCTGTTCCAATACATACATGGGGCCTCCCAGAAAAGTGCCGTCGGAGGTTTTTCTGCGGTACAGAACGCCCAGAAAGCATTCGGCATAGGTGGTAGCCATACCCAGGAGGCCTGTAAGCCAGCACCAGAAGATGGCTCCGGGGCCTCCCAGAGCGACGGCGGTAGAGATGCCGATAATATTTCCGGTTCCGATGGTTGCCGCCAGGGTGGCGGAGAGAGCGGCAAAGCCGCTTAAATCGCCCTCTGCTCCGTGATCGGGCAGAAAGGAAAGCCGGACAGCCTTCCCGATATGCCTTTGAACACCCTTTAAGTGGATGGTGTAATAGATATGCGCACTGAAAAGGAGCACCGGCAAAGGCACACCCCAGAGAAAATTGTTGATATTTTTTATAGAATCCATTGGACCAAATCCCATACTGCAATTTTTACATGTATATGTCAAAAGAGGGAAAAGTAGTCCTGTATATCACCGGACAGCGGAGCTATGCCGGTTGGTTTGGGCCGGAAAGAAATTTTACCACCTCTTCGAAGCCCATAAAATGAGAAGCCTTGACCAGGAGGGTGTCACCTTGCTTTAACAGACCCGGCAGAGCCTTCAGCAGTTCTTCGCGGGTAGCGCAGTATACGTTACCGGCAAGAGGGATGCTGCCAGGCTGTTCCTGTGCGCCCTCATACATATTCAGGGAAAGAGCGCCGACGCAGATCAGGAGATCGATCCCGGAAGCCGCGGCATATTCACCGACCTCCCTGTGCAGAGCTTTTTCATTATCACCCAATTCCCCCATATCACCCAGTATAGCCACCTTCCTGGTGTCCGCGGTACCAAGGAGATCAAGGGCTGCTTTCATGGAGACCGGATTTGCATTATAGCAATCATCAATAATGGTCCACTGCTCCAGATGAAGAATATTGCTCCTGCCGCCAATGGGTTTTACGGAGGCAATTCCTGTAAAGATTTCCTGGATTGTCATATCCAGCAGGGAGCCGACGGCGGTTGCCGCCAGAGCATTGAATATCATATGGCCTCCCGGCAGGGGAATCTCAGCAGAAAAGGACTGGGCACCCATCCGGATCGTGCAGCTGCTGCCCCGAAGACCCTTGGCGCTGATTTCGGAAGCGGTAATATCATTATCCCGGCCCAGACCGAAACGAACCGGAGGAATTCCCTTTACTTCCGAAATGGTGGCCAGCATATCATCGTCACCATTGACGCATACCCTGCCGTTTTCGCTCATAAAATCAAAGATTTCCGTCTTGGCCTTCAGAATCCCTTCCCTGGAACCCAGGTTCTCAAGATGGCATTGGCCGATATTGGTAATAACACAGATATCCGGTCTGGCAATTTTGCTGAGACGGTGCATCTCGCCAAAATCACTGATTCCCATCTCCAATACGGCAATGTCATGGTACTCCCGGATGTTCAGGACGGTAAGGGGCAGGCCGATTTCATTATTAAAATTGCCCTCTGTCTTTAACACCCTGTATTTCTGTGACAGAACGCTGCTGATAAACTCCTTCGTGCTGGTCTTGCCTACGCTGCCGGTGATGCCTACCACCTTGATATCCAGCTGCGAGCGGTACCATGCGGCAATGCTTTTTAAGGCCTCGAAGCTGCTGTCCACCAGGATATAGGGACCCTTGGGAGAAACAGGAATTTTCTCGCAGAGGACAGCCATAGCTCCCTTTTCAAACACCTGGGGAATGAAGCTGTGGCCGTCTACCCGTTCGCCCACAGAAGCAATAAAGAGATAGTCCTTTTCTATTTTTCTGGAATCCATGGCGGCACCGGCAATCTCATATCCGGGATCATCGCCGTACAATTTCCCATTGCAGGCATTTGCTATCTGGGTCAATGTCATATTCTTCAAACCGATATCCTCCAAATCGAATCAAGATGAACAGCATAAAAACAGCGTTACTGGTACTTTTTTAGCGATATTTCAATAATTTTCTCGCACAATTCGGGAAAATCCATCCCAATTACCCTGGCTTCCTGGGGAAGCAAAGAGGTGGGTGTCATGCCGGGAAGCGTATTGGCTTCCAGACAGAAGATTTCATTGCTTTCGCTGAGCATAAAATCCATCCGGGCATAGGTCTTCAGACGGAGCGCCCGGAATACCTCCACAGCAATCTCCTGCATACGCTGTGTCAGCTCCTGGCTTAATTCTGCAGGGCAGGTCTCTATGGCGCTGCCGGACTGATATTTATTCTTATAATCATAAAAACCGGTCAAAGGTGCGATCTCAATCACCGGAAGAGCGGTGCCGTCAATCACGCCTACGGAGAATTCGCGGCCTTTGATGAATTGCTCAATAATAACCTCATTTCCGTAAGCAAACGCGTTGGACAGGGCTGCTTCCATTTCATTTGCAGAGGAGGCAATGGATACGCCCACGCTGGAGCCTCCGTTGCATACCTTTACGGCACAGGGATAGAGATTCCATTCAAAGGACTCCCCGTTTCTTACATGAATTCCCTTTGGAGTGGGAATATTATAAAAAGCAAAGAGTTCCTTGGCGATGGCTTTGTCCATGGCCAGGGCGCTGCTGGTATAATCGGTTCCGGTATAGCGGATTCCCATTAAGTCAAAAGCAGCCTGAAGCTTGCCGTCTTCGCCGTTCTCCCCGTGAAGTGCCAGGAATACGATATCGGATTGCCGGCAGATCTCGATCACGCCGGGACCGAAGAAGCCGGTATCCTCTCCTTTTCGCAGGGCTTTGATCTGAGCGATATCGGGATTGCTTTCTTTAATCGTTCCGCCGGCAGCCCAATCCTTTTCCATATCGAATATGCCGTCAGTCTCACCCTCATAGCCTAAGTATACATCCAGCAGAACCGCATTATGCCCTTTTTCCTTCAAGGCTTTGTAAATCATACTCCCCGTGGATAGGGAGACATCCCTTTCCGTACTGGTTCCGCCTGCTAATACCGCGATTTTCATAAATAAATCCTCCGTTTTGCCCATCGATAATCATTTCCAAAATAGTATAACGCAAAGAAACCGGCAAGTAAAGCGGAGAAAGTATACTTAGCACTATCATAGCAATAAACAGCACTAAACAGTGGTAAAACAAACAATAATTACCATAATAAAATTTTATTATTTGTTAACAATATGATTACAGGCAATACAAAACGAAATCACGTGCGGCAACATTACATTGAGAACAATGTATACCGAAAGGTAGGAGCCGCTGAACCTACAATCAGCTGATTTTGTACTTGGTTGCTTTGATAAAAAAAACGGAGGTGAAATTTAATATGGCAAGTAACAACACTGGATCAAACAGGGCAGAAGTCCCTCAGGCAAGAGAGGCTCTTGATCGTTTCAAAATGGAAATTGCTAACGAAATCGGTGTTCCGTTAAAGCAGGGTTATAACGGCGATTTAACAAGCAAGCAGAACGGTTCTGTAGGCGGAGAAATGGTTAGACGTATGATCAGACAGCAGGAACAGCAGATGTCCGGCCAGCAGTAATCAGTAAACTGGAATTAATCAGATAAAAAGCATCACTGTTTTATATGGCATCGCCGTTAAATCGGTGATGCTTTTTTTCTGGGGTGAAATTTTTATTTCCAAACACATAATAGTTGTGTTAAAATAAACGTGATTATTTAATGGGTGTGCCGGGTATATGCTTAAATGGAAGCATATACTTATATAAAATATAGAAAGGATTTGAAACAAATGGGAAAATATTTTGGGACGGATGGATTTCGGGGGGAAGCAAATGTTGATTTAACAGTAATGCATGCATATAAGGTAGGAAGATTCTTAGGGCATTATTACGGAAAGGATCATAAAGCTAATATTGTAATCGGAAAGGATACGCGCCGGAGCAGCTACATGTTCGAATATTCCCTGGTAGCCGGACTCACGGCCAGCGGGGCGGATGTGTATCTGCTCCATGTTACGACAACACCCAGCATCTCCTATGCGGTCCGCACGGAGGGCTTTGACTGCGGTATCATGATTTCTGCCAGCCACAATCCGTATTATGACAACGGGATTAAGGTAATTAACGGCAGCGGCTATAAGCTGGAGGCAGAGGTGGAGGAATTAATTGAGGCCTATATTGACAGCGAAACCGATGATATTCCGTTTGCCACCAAGGAGAAGATCGGAAGAACCGTGGATCATGCCATGGGAAGAAATCGTTACATAGGCTACCTGATCTCTCTGGCCACCCGGTCCTTCTCCGGCAGGAAGGTGGGGCTGGACCTGGCTAACGGTGCGGCAACCACCGTTGCAAAGGGGGTATTCGATGCCCTTGGCGCCAAGACCTATGTCATTCACAGTGAGCCGGACGGAACCAATATCAACCGGAACTGCGGCTCCACCCATATTGAGCAGCTGCAGAAATACGTAGTGGAGAACGGACTGGATGTGGGCTTTGCATATGACGGTGATGCAGACCGCTGCCTGGCAGTGGATGAAGCGGGAGCGATTATTGACGGGGATATGATTATGTACCTGTGCAGTGTATATATGAAGAAGCGCAACGATCTGAAGGATAATACGGTGGTCACCACCATTATGTCCAATATGGGACTTTATAAGGCATTGGATAACAAGGGAATCCGTTATGAAAAGACGGCGGTGGGTGACAAATACGTCTATGAAAATATGATGGCCAACGGTTATTCCATCGGGGGAGAGCAGTCGGGACATATTATTTTCAGTAAACATGCCACCACCGGGGACGGTGTCCTGACCTCCCTGAAAATTATGGAGGTTATGCTGGAGAGCAAGGCTCCCCTGTCCGAGCTGCTGAAGGAAATCACGATTTTCCCCCAGCTGACCATTAACACCAGGGTTCATGATAAGAAAGCCGTGAAAGAGGATGCGGCGGTTATGAAGGTAGTGGCCGAGGTGGAAAAGGAATTAGGAGATGACGGGCGTATCCTGGTTCGTGAAAGCGGAACGGAGCCGGTAGTTCGTGTCATGGTGGAGGCAGCTACGGATGAGATCTGCCGTACCCATGCAGAGCGGGTGGTTGATGTGATGAAGAAGCAGGGGCATGTAGTGCCTGCGTAGAGGTTTCTGGTTACAGCTCAGTCGGCGGTGCCGCAGTAATCTTTCCTTGTCAAAAAAATAAGAATAAATAAGAATAGTATTTACAGAATGAGTATGTTATAATATACTAATGTCAAAATATCTGCCGATATGGATACAGAAGCGCTTTGCGGGTATAATCAAAAAAAGGAACAGAATGGCAGACGACAGTATGATACAGCATAAGCTGGGGACTTTCCCCGGGAAATAATAACAGGGATGAAATCGTCCCCAAATACTAGGAGGATTTAAAATGAGTTTACAGGTTGAGAAATTAGAGAAGAACATGGCAAAGCTTACGATAGAGGCTTCCGTTGAAGAGTTTGAAGCTGCAATAGAGAAGGCTTACCATAAGAATAAGGGCAAGATCAATGTCCAGGGCTTCCGTAAGGGTAAGGCACCCCGCAGCATCATTGAGAAGATGTACGGCGCGGGCATTTTCTATGAGGATGCAGCCAATGAAGTAATTCCCGGGGCATATGAGAAGGCAGCCGAGGAGAGCGGTCTTGAGATCGTATCCAGACCGGAGATCGATGTGGTTCAGATTGAGAAGGGCAAGCCCTTTATCTTCACCGCAGAGGTGGCTTTAAAGCCGGAGGTTACCTTGGGCAGCTATAAGGGCATCGAGGTAGAGAAGAAGGAAGCAGAAGTGACCGAAGAGGAGATTATGGCTCAGATAAACAAAGAGCGTGAGCAGAACTCCAGAACCATTTCTGTGGAGGACAGACCGGTGCAGGATGGAGATATCGCAGTCATTGATTACGAAGGCTTTGTGGACGGGGTTGCATTTGAAGGCGGCAAGGGCGAGAATCATTCCCTGACCATCGGCTCCCATTCCTTTATCGACACTTTCGAAGAGCAGCTGATCGGTAAGAATGCAGGGGAAGAGGCGGAGGTCAATGTTACCTTCCCGGCAGAGTACCATGCCGCGGAGCTGGCAGGAAAGCCCGCATTATTTAAGGTTACTGTCAAGGAAATCAAAGTAAAAGAGCTTCCTGAGCTGGATGATGATTTTGCACAGGATGTATCCGAATTTGATACCTTGGATGAATATAAAGAGAATATCAAGGCTACAATTAAGGAAAACAAAGAGAAGGATCTGAAAACAGCCAGAGAAAATGAGATAGTGGATAAGATTATCGAGGGAGCGGTTATGGAGATTCCCGAGCCCATGATTGACGGCCAGGTAAGCCAGATGGCGGAGGATTTCGCACAGAGAGTACAGTACCAGGGTCTTTCCATCGAGCAGTATTTCCAGTTCACCGGAATGGATTCCAGGAAGTTCCGGGAGAGCTTACGTCCCCAGGCGCTGAAGAGAATCCAGAGCAGACTGGTGCTGGAAGCAATCGCGAAGGCAGAGCAGATCCAGGTATCCGACGAGGAACTGGAGAAGGAAATGGAGAATATGGCTTCCATGTATCAGATGGAAGCAGATAAATTAAAGGAATTAATCGGTGAGAAGGAAAAAGAGCAGATGAAGGCTGACATTGCCGTTCAGAAAGCCGTTGATCTTGTGGTTGCTGAGGCGAAGTAGTGTGAATTGTTGAAAGGTACAATTCGCATAGAAAGAATTTTAAAATGAAAACCATTGGAATTTCATTCTGAATTTCTTTCGGATTTTGCGTCGCCGCAGAACGGCGGAATGTATAAACTACAGCAATTAAAAAGGAGGATAACGATATGAGTTTAGTGCCTTATGTTATTGAACAGACCAGTCGTGGCGAGAGAAGCTACGATATTTATTCCAGATTATTAAAGGAAAGAATCATTTTCCTTGGAGAAGAAGTAAATGATGTTACCGCCAGCCTGATCGTGGCCCAGATGCTGTTTCTGGAGTCAGAGGATCCGGGCAAGGATATCAGCTTCTATATTAACAGCCCCGGCGGGTCGGTAACCGCGGGTATGGCAATCTATGACACAATGAATTACATCAAATGTGATGTTTCCACTATTTGTATCGGTATGGCGGCCAGCATGGGCGCATTCCTGTTAGCGGGAGGCACGAAGGGCAAGAGATTCGCTCTTCCCAATGCGGAGGTGATGATCCATCAGCCCTCCGGCGGAGCCAGAGGCCAGGCCACCGACATCAAGATTGTGGCGGATAACATCATCAAGACCAGGAAAAAGCTCAATGAAATCCTGGCGAAGAACACCGGAAAGCCTCTGGAGGTCATTGAGGTTGATACGGAGAGAGATTATTATATGAGTGCTGAGGAAGCGAAGGAGTACGGGATTATCGACGGTATTTTTGTGAGCAGATAATTTGGTGTCACCCGAAAGCTTTACCAGGCGGAGAGAAGAGGTGATAAAGCAGTGGCAGGAAAAGTAGAAGACAGAAAGCCGTTGAGATGTTCTTTTTGCAATAAAACACAGGACCAGGTCCGCAAGCTGATTGCAGGGCCGGGGGTCTATATCTGTGATGAGTGTATTGAGATCTGCAGCGAGATCATTGAAGAGGAATTCGATGGTGAGCCGATTGTCAACAGCGATATTAATTTATTAAAACCTACAGAAATTAAGGCATTTCTGGATCAGCATGCCATAGGACAGGATGAAGCCAAGAAAGTGCTTGCTGTTTCTGTATATAATCATTATAAAAGGGTGCTTGCAGAGAAGGATTTGGATGTAGAGCTGCAAAAGAGCAATATTCTTATGATCGGGCCTACCGGTTCCGGTAAGACCTATCTTGCCCAGACCCTGGCAAAATTATTGAATGTACCCTTTGCCATCGCAGACGCCACCGCATTAACCGAAGCAGGTTATGTGGGTGAGGACGTGGAAAACATCCTGTTAAAGATTATTCAGGCGGCGGATTTTGATATCGAGCGCGCGGAATATGGCATCATTTACATTGATGAGATAGATAAGATTACAAGAAAATCAGAGAATACCTCCATTACCAGAGATGTATCCGGTGAGGGAGTACAGCAGGCATTGCTAAAGATTCTGGAAGGCACCGTAGCTTCGGTTCCTCCCCAGGGCGGCAGGAAGCATCCCCACCAGGAATTCATCCAGATTGACACTACCAATATATTGTTCATCTGCGGCGGAGCCTTTGACGGGCTGGAGAAAATCATTGAGGGACGCATCGGACAGAAGTCCATCGGCTTCAATGCACAGATTGCCGAGAAGGAAAAGAGGAATGTGGGTGAGCTGTTCCGTCAGGTAATGCCCCAGGATTTGATTAAATTCGGTCTGATTCCGGAGTTCGTAGGGCGTGTTCCCGTTACGGTGGCTCTGGATATGCTGGATGAGGCGGCGCTGATTCAGATTCTTACCCAGCCCAAGAATGCAATTACGAAGCAGTACAAGAAGCTGTTCGAGCTGGATGGTGTTGAACTGGAATTTGATGAGGGCGCCCTGGAAGAGATTGCAAAGCAGTCCTTTAAGAGAAAAATTGGTGCCAGAGGATTGCGTGCCATCATAGAAAAGGCGATGATGGATACCATGTACAGCATTCCCTCGGAAGCCAGAGCCGTCAAATGCATTATCACCAGGGAAGCGGTTCTTGGAACAGAGCAGCCGGTGATTGTGCTCTCAGATGATACGGTTGCAAGAAAGCCGATTGCAAAGCGCAGTTCCAAGAGAAGCCACGATGAAATAGCATAGAGTTGAAATGCCGGGAAGGCATATTATAAGGGGGCATTGCGAATTGTATTACTACATTTGCATTGTCCCCTGTTATATTTGTCGAAGGGCAGAATGGAGGTAATGAGTTGATAATAAAAAGTGTAAATCTGGAGACGGTGTGCGGAATTACAAGTGCATTGCCGGAGAATGAGATGCCGGAGGTGGCATTTGCGGGTAAATCCAATGTGGGTAAGTCCTCTCTGATCAATGCCCTTATGAATCGCAAATCCCTGGCAAGAACCTCGTCCCAGCCGGGGAAGACGCAGACAATTAATTTCTATAATATTAATGAGGCTCTTTATTACGTGGATCTGCCGGGATATGGCTATGCCAAGGTATCCGGCGTGACAAGGGAAAAGTGGGGTAAGATGATTGAGAAATATCTCAAAACCTCGAAACAGCTGAAAATGGTATTTCTGCTGCTTGACATACGGCATGAGCCTTCCGCCAATGATAAGAGTATGTACGATTGGATTGTATATCAGGGCTTTCATCCGGTGATCATAGCGACAAAGCTGGACAAGATCAACCGCAGCCAGATCCAGAAGCAGGTCAAAGTGCTTCGGGAGGGGCTCCAGGTGGTTCCGGGGACAAAGATTTTCCCTTTCTCCGCCGCATCAAAGCAGGGCCGGGAGGAGATATGGAACTGCATTGAAGAGATTTGCTTCCCTCCTCAGGAGCTTGTACAGGAGCCCGGACAGGAAGAGTAATTCCGGCGGATATCCGCGGCCTTCGGACACAAAGGCCGGCGCGGCATCTATAATAGAGCGGACATCAGATAGGCGTAAATATCGGAGCTTTTTTCCTTCCAGTTGTTGCACAGGCTGGCGGCTTCCTCCTCGGTGGGTACCAGCAGGGTCAGATCAATAATGGGCGACTCCCGCTCCACAACGCTGAGATGTGCTGCAAACTCTCCTTTCCTGACCTGATAGAAATCCGCCAGGGTGGAGACTTCTTCTTGAAGCTCATACTTGTTCTCCTGAAGATAGGTTTCGATATCCTCCTTGATTCCGGAAGAAATCATATGATCAAAGAGAAGCAGAGTTTCCTTTCCGCTGTCCGTGATCCGGTACATGGTGCTGTTCCGGATGGTCCTTGTGTCAATATAGGCATCGTCAATCAGTTCCGAGAGTGCTCTCTGAATATTAAAATAATTCGTATATTCCTTCTCCAGAATAAATGCGGTCAGCTGTGCATTCGTCAGGGGGAAGTTCACTCGGCTGAGAATGTAGAGTATCATAAGCTTATATAACATAAAGGTATCAGACTGCATGGTAGACCTCCTTAACATAATACAGGGAATGAAGTGTCAGATATCTGCGTATTTTCCCTGATAGGTATCTCTTTCCTTCATCTGGCTGTGAATCCGGTTCAGAACCAATTTCTTATTACGGCTCCAGACAGGAGACAGCAGCAGTTTGCCCGGCCCGTCTCCGGTAATGCGGTGGATCACCAAATTCTTTGGAAGACGTTCGAGGCAGCAGATAACAATGTCAACATATTCCTCCAGCGACATGGAAGGCTCCAGGCAGCCTTCCTCATAGAGCTGTCCAAGATCCGTTCCCTTTAATATATGCAGCAGCTGCAGCTTAATTCCTTGAATTGGGAGCCTGGACAGATATTCCATAGTTTTTAACATATCATGTTTTGACTCCTTTGGCAAGCCCAGAATTGTATGGACAATGACCGGAATGCCGCGGGAATGCAGAAGGTTTACGGAAGCTTCAAATACGGGAAGGGGATATCCGCGGCGTATAAAGGCGGCGGTTTCCTCATGAATGGTCTGGAGGCCCAGCTCAATCCATACCGGTTTTATCTGAGACAGTTCGGCCAGCAATTGGCAGATCTCTGTGCCGAGACAGTCCGGCCGGGTTGCGATGGATAGCAGAACAATCTCCGGCTGCAGAATGGCCTCCAGGAAAATCCCGCGCAGATATTCCACAGGCGCATAGGTGTTGGTGTAAGCCTGAAAATAAGCGATATAGCCTGCTTTCTCCGGGCCGGCGATTTTACGGGCTACCTGCTGTTTGGCCTCCCGGATCTGGTCTGTAATGCTGGAGCGGGGTGCGGCGGCATAGTCCCCCGAGCCGCCCTGGGAGCAGAAGATGCATCCCCGGTTGTCCAGGGTTCCGTCCCGGTTGGGACAGGTCATTCCCCCGTCCAGGGAAAGCTTATAAATCTTTCTTCCGTAAATCTTCTTTAATTCATAATCCAGAGAATGATATCTCTTCTGATCCCACATCATATTGGTTACCTTCTGATATTAGCCTTGACTGCGTTGCTCACCGCATCGCTCACTCTGGGGTCGAAGGGCTGGGGCATGATATTATTCTCCGTCAGCTCCTCCTCAGCCACCAGTCCGGCAATGGCCGCGGCAGCGGCCAGCTTCATTTCATCCGTAATCTGCGTGGCTCTTCCTTCCAATGCTCCGCGGAAGATACCGGGGAAGGCCACCACATTATTCACCTGGTTGGGAAAATCGGAACGTCCCGTAGCGACGATGCGGGCACCTGCTTCCTTGGCGAGATCCGGCATAATCTCAGGGGTGGGATTTGCCATGGCAAAAATAATAGAATCCTTGTTCATAGATGCCACCATGTCCCGAGTTACAATATTGGGTGCGGATACGCCGACAAACAGATCGGCACCAGCCAGGGCATCCGCCAGGGTACCGGTTTTATTTTCAAGATTCGTAACCTGGAGCATCTGCTTCTGCATCCAGTTCAGATTCTTATACTCACTGGACAGGATACCGTTGATGTCACATAAAATGAGATGCTGGAATCCGTAGGTAAGCAGGAGCTTTGATATCGCCAGTCCGGCAGAGCCTGCGCCGTTTACCACAACCTTGCAGTCCTCCTTCTGCCTTCCTGTCACCTTGAGTGCGTTGATGGCGGCAGCCAGAACGACGATGGCGGTGCCGTGCTGGTCATCATGGAATACCGGAATATCCAGCATCTCCTTTAGACGATCCTCAATCTCAAAGCATCTGGGAGCGGAGATATCCTCCAGGTTAATGCCTCCGAAGGCAGGGGCGATAGCGGCGACAGTGCGGATAATCTCCTCCGTATCCTGGGTGTCAAGGCAGATGGGAATGGCATTCACCCCGCCGAATTCCTTGAAGAGAACCGCTTTTCCCTCCATCACCGGCATTGCCGCGTGGGGGCCGATATTGCCAAGACCCAGGACGGCGCTGCCGTCGGAGACAACGGCTATGGTATTAGCCTTCATCGTATAGCGGTAGACCTCCTCCTTATCCCTGGCAATGGCCAGGCAGGGCGCCGCGACGCCGGGCGTATAAGCCAGGGAAAGATCCTCTCTGGACTTCACCGGGCATTTCGATCTGATTTCCAGCTTTCCGTTCCATTCCTCGTGCATCTTTAAAGCTTCTTCATTTCCATTCATTCTTTTATCCACCTTGTACTATTATGAGTTGTTATAAGCTATCATAACACTATGAAAAGGGTTAATCAAGTGGCAGGCGTTTGGAAATGGCGGTGAGGGGCAAAGCATCATTTATCCTATTAAGGGGTAAAAAAGCTGCAAGTTTCCCTGATGTAAGAGAATGTTTGGATGTTTTCAACAAAGAAAAGGGAAAAAGTAGGAATAATCTCACAAAAGAAAACACTTTTAATTCTGAATTATCTAGTGTATAATATCGGTAGATGTCAAATAGGATAATCTTTGGATAATTCCATCAATGTAAGTATTTCTATCTCACTTCTGTAACTAATTCCGTAAGAGAATCCAATCTAAGAGAAAAGGAGCTGCAATATGAAGAATCAGTATGAAACAATGACTCTTGCTAATCTGCGGGAGCTGGCAAAGGAAAAGGGGCTAAAGAATATCTCCACTCTGAAGAAAGGTGAGCTCGTTGAGGTACTGGCAAGAGCGTCTTCGGAAGAGGCGGTTCCTGTTGAAAAGACAGAACCGGAAAAGGCAGAGGTAAAAATAGAAGAACCTAAGGCAGCAAGAACGAGAGCAGCCGGAGCCAGAGCGGAAGAACAAAGAGCAACAGGGACGAGAGCGGCCAGGACGAATGAGGCGGATCAGAGAATAACAGAAACAGGGGCAGCAGGAGCAAGTGCTGCAGATCAAGGAACAACAGAGACGAGAGCGGCTGGATCAAATACCGCAGATCAGAGAATAACCGGAACAAGAACAACCAGACCGGGAGCGGCAGATCAGAGAGCAGCAGAGACAAGAACAGCCAGACCGGGAGCGGCAGATCCGAGAGCAGCAGAGACAAGAACAGCCAGACCGGGAGCGGCAGATCAGAGGACAGCAGAGGCAAGAGCAGCCAGACCGGGAACGACAGATCAGAGGACAGCAGAAGCAAGAACAGCCAGACCGGGAACGACAGATCAGAGGACAGCAGAAGCAAGAACAGCCAGACCGGGAACGGCAGATCAGAGGACAGCAGAAGCAAGAACAGTCAGACCGGGAGTGACAGAGCAAAGGGCAGCAGAAGCAAGAACTGTCAGGCAGGGAGCAATGGAACAGAGAGCCGCCGAGATGAGAGCTGTTCAGGGAATGCCGGAGGTAAAAGCGGAAGACACAGTAGCTATGGAGCACCGAGCCGCAGAGGCAGGTGGGGCAGAGATGAGAACCGCAGAGCCTGGAGCAGAGCAGAATTCCCCTATGGGAAGAGAGGAGAGACGGCCTGCCAACCCCAATGAAATGGATCAGCTGGACAGCGGTGAGACCAAGGTAGGAATTCTTGAGGTCCTGCCGGATGGGTATGGCTTTATCCGCTGCGACAACTATCTCCCGGGAGAGAATGATGTCTATGTGTCTCCTGCGCAGATCCGAAGATTTAATCTGAAAACCGGTGATATTATTGCAGGCAATACCAAGATCCGCAGCCAGAATGAGAAGTTCGGTGCCTTGCTGTATGTTAAGAGCATCAATGGCTTCCATCCTGCCGAGGCTCAGAAGCGGAAGCGTTTTGAGGACCTGATACCGGTCTTCCCCAATGAGAGGATTCATCTGGAGACTCCGGGAGCGGGTGTATCTATGAGAATGGTGGATCTGATTTCCCCCATCGGTAAGGGCCAGAGGGGTATGATCGTATCCCAGCCGAAGACAGGTAAGACAACCCTGATGAAGCAGATCGCGAAGGCGGTTACCCGCAATCATCCTGAGATGAAGCTGATTATACTGCTGATCGACGAACGTCCGGAGGAAGTGACGGATATCAAGGAATCCATTGAAGGAAAGAATGTGGAAGTCATCTATTCTACCTTTGACGAGCTTCCGGAAAACCATAAGCGGGTATCCGAAATGGTAATTGAGAGAGCCAAACGTCTTGTAGAGCATAAACAGGATGTTATTATATTGCTGGACAGCATCACCCGTTTGGCAAGAGCCTATAATCTTACAGTCCAGCCCAGCGGAAGGACCCTGTCCGGCGGCCTTGATCCGGCAGCCCTTCACATGCCGAAGAAATTCTTCGGTGCGGCCCGTAATATGCGTGAGGGAGGAAGCCTGACGATTCTGGCAACCGCCCTGGTGGATACCGGAAGCAGGATGGACGATGTAGTATTTGAGGAATTTAAGGGAACCGGCAATATGGAGCTGGTACTTGACCGCAGCCTGTCGGAGAAGCGGATCTTTCCTGCCATTGATCTTCCGCGGTCCAGCACCAGAAGAGAGGATCTTTTGCTTACCCAGTCGGAGCTGGAAGCCACCTTCTTAATGAGGAAGGCTCTGGGCGGCATGAAATCGGAAGAGGCCCTGGAACGGATCATTGATATGTTCCTCCGCACCAAGACGAATTTTGAATTTATTGAGATGATCAAAAAGACTAAAATCGTCTTTTAGGTATTGCGCTTCCTAAAAACCTATGCTATAATTAGTAAGCTGTTTATTAGATTGGAAGTATTTAGTGCCAATAGATAAAACGATTCGAGTTAAAGAGGTGAGAACATGAAAGAAGGAATCCATCCCAAATATCATCAGGCTAAAGTTGTTTGCAACTGCGGTAACGAATTTGTAACAGGATCAACCAAGAGCGATATCCATGTGGAGATCTGCTCCAAATGCCATTCATTCTACACAGGACAGGTGAAGGCTGCGGCGGCTCGTGGTGCAATCGATAAGTTCAACCGTAGGTATGGTTTAAACCAGGATAAATAATAACAGATAACTTCTGTTCATAACAACTTGTACCATAAATATTTGTTAAAAATTGGGTTGAGGTATACTTCCTCAGCCTATTTTTAAATACTTTAACAAAATTTCAGTCCAAAGTACGATTTTAGAGAAAGGTTCGGGTGCCAGAATGAAACCATCAGGAATTGGGGGCATGGCGGTAATGGAAGGCGTGATGATGAAGAACAAGGACATCTACGCCGTTGCAGTACGCAAGCCGGATAATGAAATTGCAGTAGAGACGAAATCCCATAAGGATTTTTCTGATAAAGTAAAGCTTTTTAAATTGCCGATATTCCGGGGAATGCTGGCATTTGTAGATTCTCTGGTGATCGGTATGAAGGTTCTGAACTATTCCGCCAGTTTTTTTGACGACGAAGAGGACACCAGGGCCCCTAAGAAGACGAAGGAGACAGTCGGGCCGGAAGAGGATTTTATCGTAGAAGAGGTGGAGACAAGCCATCCTTCCTCTCATGTTAAGCCGGAGACGGCAGGCAGCAGGAGCAAGAAGGAGGATAAATCCAATGTTTTGCTTATGGCGGCGGCGGTTCTTCTTTCCATCGTTCTGAGTGTGGCATTGTTCATGGTGCTTCCGGTGATTTTAACTAATTTCTTTTCCCGTTTCATCAGCAGCCGTTATCTGATTTTGTTCCTTGAGGGTGTGGTACGTCTCGGGATTTTTATCGGCTATGTGTTTCTGGCTTCCAGAATGAAAGAAATAAAAAGAGTGTTCATGTACCACGGGGCGGAGCATAAGACAATTAACTGCCTTGAGAATGGTTTGGAGCTGACGGTGGAGAACGTCAGATGGCAGACAAAACGGCATAAACGCTGCGGAACCAGCTTCATGCTGCTGGTAATTTTGATCAGCCTTATATTTTTCCTGTTTGTACCCATCAGCAATCTGATATGGAAGATTGTCAGCCGTATTCTTATGGTTCCGTTTATTGCAGGGGTATCTTATGAATTTATTCGCCTGGCGGGTAAGAGTGACAGTAAGGCGGTTCATATTCTGAGTCAGCCCGGTTTGTGGATGCAGGCGCTTACAACAAAGGAGCCGGACGATTCTATGATTGAGGTGGCGATCCAGTCGGTCAGTGCGGTATACGATTGGAGGGCCTTTTTAGAGTCCTCTGCTTCCGGGAAGAAGAAATCGGGAAAGAAGGCGGCGTCTGTCCGTCATGCAGCAGGACAGGGAAGTTCCCAAGAGAAGAGCGGCAAGGTAAGTACTGCTAAAACAGACAGCGTGAATCAAAAAGAGCTTAGAAGGGGCAATGCAGAGAAAAATAGCACAAAGCAGAGCAACGGAAAGCAGAATGGCGTAAAGCAGAGCAGTGAAAAGCAAAATAATGAAAAGCAAAATAATGAAAAGCAGAGTAATGTAAAGCAGAATAGTATAAAACAGAATAGTATAAAGCAGAACGATATGCAGCGGATAGACGAAAAGCCTGGCAGCATAAAACAGAGTGGCGTAAAACAGGGTAATGCGGGACAGAAGGATGCAAAGGCCGAGAGCATCAGAAGCAATACGGCCCAGGAAAGTCTGTTTGATGTGAAGCCTCAGGCCGGAGGACTGGCTTACACAGGGAAGGTGAAAGAGGACAGCTCTGCGGCTCCTCAAGGTTCCCGAAGCATTTCCAATCGCAATAAGGGAATAGCGCCCGTAACTCTGAAGCCTGATATTTCAAGGCTGGAGGACGAGGATGATGATATTTTAAAAGCACTTGACCGTTTTTTTGATGATAAGAAAGAGGCTTAGGAAATAGGGTTGTGAGGGATTGGAATGAGCACGTATAAACAGTTACTTCAGACCGGACGGGAACTGCTGAAACAGCAGGGAATAGCAGATGCCGATGTGGATGCATGGTATCTGCTTGCCCATGTCTGCGGGATAAATCGTACGGATCTGCTGCTCAGGGGGGATACATCGGTAGAGCAGCCTTTGGAGGATCGGTACCTGGAGCTGGCCCGGCAGCGGGAGAGGCATATTCCCCTGCAGCATATCACGGGAGTCCAGGAATTCATGGGTCTGGAATTCGAGGTAAACGGAAATGTTCTCGTTCCGAGGCAGGATACGGAAGTTTTGACGGAGGAGGTTTTAAAGGTATGCAAAGATCGTTCTATTCTGGATATGTGTACCGGATCCGGGTGCATCATTATTAGCCTTGCCAAATTGGGCAGCCCGAAGCTGGCAGTCGGAGCGGATCTATCCGAGGAAGCTCTTGCGGTGGCGGCCAGGAATATAAAAAGACATGGAGCAGAGGTAAAGCTGGTACAAAGCAACCTTTTTGAGAAGATAGCAGAAAGCCCGGGATTGCCGGTAACGTATGATATCCTGGTATCCAATCCCCCTTATATACCTTCCGGAGAGATTCGGGAGCTGATGCCGGAGGTCAGGGATCATGAACCCAGAATGGCCTTGGACGGAGGCGGGGATGGGCTGTTGTTTTATCGCAGAATCAGTGAAGCCGCGAAGCGCCATCTGAACCGGGAAGGCTACCTGTTTTATGAAATCGGGTATGATCAGGGAGAGGCGGTAAGGCAGATTCTGCAGCGGGAAGGCTTTGCCGATATTGAGATAAAAAAAGATCTCAGCGGACTTGACCGGGTGGTATCCGCAAGAAGATGGTAATAGATATGGAGGAATTGTTGTTATGTTTGATAAACTGGAAGATCTTCTAATTCGTTTTCAGGAGCTGGAGGATGAGATGATGAGTCCTGATGTCCTGAACGATCAGAATAATTACAGGAAGATTCGTAAGGAGCATGCCGATCTGAGCGAAATTGTTGAGAAGTATAAGGAATATAAGGCGGTTCAGAACAGCATGGAGGAGAGTCTTGCAATCCTGGATGAGGAGAGTGACGAAGAGCTGCGCGAGCTTGCCAAAGAGGAATTAAACGAATGCAAGCAGCGTATCCCGAAAATTGAGGAAGAGCTGAAGATATTACTGCTTCCCAAGGACCCCAATGATGAGAAAAACGTTATCGTAGAAATCAGAGGCGGAGCAGGCGGGGATGAGGCGGCCTTATTTGCGGCTGAGCTATACCGGATGTATGTAATGTATGCGGAGCGGTTCCGCTGGAAGATTGATGTCATGAATATAAATGAGAACGGGATTGGCGGCTTCAAGGAAGTTATATTCATGATTAACGGAAAGGGAGCATACTCAAAGCTGAAATACGAAAGCGGTGTCCATCGGGTGCAGCGTGTTCCCGTAACGGAATCCGGCGGCCGGATTCACACCTCCACCTCTACGGTAGCCATTATGCCGGAAGCGGAAGAGGTGGATGTGGAGCTGGATCTGAATGACTGTAAATTTGATGTTTTCCGCGCCTCCGGCAATGGGGGACAGTGTGTTAATACCACGGATTCAGCGGTTCGTCTGACCCATATTCCCACAGGAATCGTGATCTCCTGCCAGGATGAAAAGTCCCAGCTAAAGAACAAGGATAAGGCTATCCGTGTATTGCGGGCGAAGCTGTATGATCTGGAGCTGGAGAAATCCCGTAGTGCGGAAGCGGAGGCCAGGAAGAGCCAGGTAGGTACCGGAGACCGATCGGAGAAAATCAGAACCTATAATTTTCCCCAGGGCCGTGTAACAGACCATAGAATTAATCTGACCATATATCAGATTGACAAGGTGATGGACGGCGACCTGGATATGCTGATTGATAGTCTGATTGCAGCAGATCAGGCCGCGAAGCTGGCTAATCTCAACGAACATTAATAGTTGGTTTTTGAAAAAGGGAGCGAAGTCTGGAAGACGGAGCTCCTTCGGTCTATTCCGCAAGCAGACCCTTTATTGTAATAAGGGAGGAGGAATGCAATGATTAGCAGTATGAGCAATGCCCAGGTAAAGAAGCTGACCCTGCTTCAGAAAAAGGCCAGGGAAAGAGAAGAACAGGGAGTATATGTGATAGAAGGCATAAAAATGTTTGAGGAAGCAAGGGAAGCCGGGCTTCTTTGCAAGGCATATGCCTCCGAGCACTTTTATCTGGAGAAGGGGAAGGAACAGCCGGAGTATTTTGACGGCCTGGAATGTGAGGTGTTGACGGATTCCGTGTTCAAAGAAGTCTCTGAGACGAAAACACCTCAGGGGATTATGGGACTGGTGAGGATCGTCCGGCATTCCCCGGAGAAGCTGCTCCGGGATCGGAATGCCTGTCTGATGTTGTTGGAAGATATCCGGGATCCGGGGAATCTGGGAACCATAATAAGAACAGCAGAGGGAGCAGGGATAAGCGGGATTATTCTCAGTGCATCCTCGGTGGATCTATACAATCCCAAGGTGATTCGGGCTACCATGGGCTCCGTTTACCGGGTTCCTATCTGTCAGGCAGAAGACTTTTACGATATGCTGCAGATGGTGAAGGATCAGGGAATAGAGATCTATGCCGCGCATCTTCAAGGCATTCCCTATGATACGGAAGGAAGCTTTTGCAGGAAATGTGCCTTTTTGATCGGTAATGAGGCGAACGGCCTGTCTGACCGGGCTTCCTCCTACGCCGGAACGCTGATAAGGATTCCCATGGGAGGCAGAGTAGAATCCCTGAATGCGGCGGTTGCCGCGGCCATTCTCATGTATGAGGCAGCCAGACAGAGAGGGTTTAAGATGCAGTAAATATTAAAGTATTATTAGAAAACCAGAAAGCCTATTGTGGAATATTTCAAAAGCTAGTAAACTATAGTATATAAATATATAAGAAAGGGGGCATTCCATTGACGAATTCAATTCTATGGCTGATTATTCTGGCATTATTAATTATCGTTGAGATTGTGACATTGGGACTGACCACGATCTGGTTTGCAGGCGGGGCATTGGTTGCATTTATCGTATCCCTGTTCTATGATAACCTGATGGTGGAGCTAATCCTCTTTATTGCTGTTTCCATGGTGCTGTTGTATTTTACAAGGCCGCTGGTACTAAAGTACTTTAACCCCAAGAGAATTAAGACGAATTATGAGGGGCTTATCGGCAAGGAGGCGATGGTAACAGCCACGATTGACAATATGAATGCAATGGGTCAGGCAATTGTAAATGGGCAGGAATGGTCCGCCAAATCTTTGGACGGAAGTATCATTGAAAAGGGTACCAGGGTGGTAATAAACAGTATCACAGGAGTTAAGCTGGTAGTAAGTGTAATTCGGCAGGAGAGCCGAACGGATGACAATAGGTAGCATGATGGCGCCATTGTTACATTGCCGGTAACTCTTGATATTAAAAAATAAGGAGGATTCATAAAATGAATTTAGGGCAGGTTCTTGTTATTATTTTGGCAATACTGATACTGTTAATCGTAGCTTCCTGTATCAAGATTGTTCCCCAGGCCAATGCCTATATTTTAGAGCGGCTGGGAGGCTATCAGGCGACCTGGGATGTAGGTCTTCATCTCAAGATGCCGCTGATTGATAAGATTTCCAGAAAGGTGCTGCTGAAGGAGCAGGTAGCGGATTTTGCTCCCCAGCCGGTTATCACGAAGGACAATGTAACAATGAAGATTGATACGGTAGTATTCTTCCAAATCACCGACCCGAAGCTGTTTACTTACGGTGTGGAGCATCCACTGATGGCCATTGAGAATTTGACGGCTACCACCCTTCGTAATATCATCGGTGACCTGGAGCTGGATGAGACCCTGACCTCCAGGGAAATCATCAATACCAAGATGAGGGTGACCCTGGATGTGGCAACCGACCCTTGGGGCATCAAGGTAAACCGGGTTGAATTAAAGAATATTGTCCCTCCGGCGGCAATTCAGGACGCCATGGAGAAGCAGATGAAGGCGGAACGGGAACGAAGAGAAGCGATCCTGATTGCCGAGGGTCAGAAGAAGTCGGCGATTCTGGTGGCAGAAGGTAAGAAGGAATCGGCAATTCTGGAGGCAGAGGGCGAGAAGAGTTCCGCTATTCTCCGGGCGGAAGCGAAGAAGGAAGCGACGATCCGGGAGGCCGAAGGTCAGGCAGAGGCTACGGTTACCGTGCAGAAGGCCATGGCAGAGGGATTGCGTTTTCTCAATGAAGCTGCTCCCAGCAATGCGGTAATACAGTTGAAGAGTCTGGAGGCATTTGCTAAGGCGGCGGACGGTAAGGCGACAAAGATTATTATTCCTTCCGAAATCCAGGGATTGGCCGGTATGGTCAAAGCATTGACCGAGGTTGGCAAAGAGGATGGCAGTAACTAGCCTTGCTTCAGCAGAGAATAGATATAAAACGAATGCGGTGACCGGATTCCGACCATAACTAATGGACAGAATATTCCGGTTATGGCATTCGTTTGATTTTATGGAAATATCAGCGGCAGAATAAAAGAATAGTAAGAAAAATGTAAGAAATTTAGTTGTTTTTTATCTTGATTCTGTCAGAGTGATGAAGTATAATGGCGCAGACATCATACTTGTACGGATCGAATGTATGTTTTGCGCTTGTGTTAGAGATTTAGGGAGGCTTTATGAAAAAGTTAAAAGAAATTCTGGCATCACCGTATCTTATTGCACTCCTGTTTGTGGGGAAGATGGCGGTATATTATTCACTGATCAGGGTTCATCGGATGGAAATCGTTATGATTGCTTTCAGCCTGATTGTGTGGGCAGTAATCTTTTTAGGCTTTGGCAGATGCGGTCTGAAGAGGAAGAGGGGGATCTTCCTGATCGTTTATTTTCTGCTGAGTCTGCTGATGTTTGCAGACACCATGTACTATAATTATTATAATCAGACGGTATCCATTAAGCAGCTATGGCAGGCAAAGAGTGTGACGGCGGTTCCCAAGAGCTTTATTGCGACCATCATACCCTCCAGCTTTTTGCTGTTTTTGGATATCCCATTTGCATATCACAGCTTTCAAAAATACGCATCGAGGGATATTTTGAAAAAAATTTATTCCTGGCGTAAGCTGAAATATCTGGTCTATGTTCTGACGGCAGTGATGATTACTCTGTGTGTAAACCCCTTCCGTTCTGCTGCAATTGAACGGGTGAACAGTATGGAGTTTTTTACAAGCCATGTGACCGATATCTATGAGACGATTTCTGATCATCTGGGGCCGGAGAAGATGCAGCAGGAGGAGATTCTGGAGGTATTGGACCAGGTGGTGCCGGAGCCTGAGGCTCCCCGCTACCGAGGAATCGGTGAGGGCAAGAATCTAATTGTTATCCAGTTGGAGGCAGTGCAGGATTTTGTCATAGGAGCGAAGTATCAGGGACAGGAGATCACTCCTAATCTGAACCGCCTGGCGGAAAGAGATACCTTATATTTTGACCATTACTATACCAATGTCGGTAAGGGGAATACGGCGGATGCGGAATTTACCAGTATGAACAGCCTGTATCCGGTGGCGGACGGGGAGAGCTATCGCTTATATGAAGCCAATACCTTTCATGGACTGCCCTGGCTGCTGCGCGAGAAGGGCTATTATGCATTTGCCGTTCATGGCTTTGAAGGCAGCTTCTGGAACCGTGAGAATGCTTATCCTTACCAGGGCTTCCAGGACTTTTACAGCATGGAGGACTTAAACCAGGATGAGATGATTGGCATGGGTATCTCGGATAAGTCTATGTTCGGGCAGCTGGTACCGATACTTCGGCAGCAGACTTCCAGATTCTTTACCTTTGCCATTACCCTGTCGAATCACCATCCCTTTGATATTGATGAGCAGTATCGTACGCTGACCTTGGCGGAAGAGGACGAGAACACCAAGTTCGGGGACTATCTGCAGTCCGTGCATTATACGGATGAGGCTATCGGTCAGCTGATTGCGGATCTGAAAGAGGCCGGACTGTACGAGGACACGATAATTGCCTTATACGGAGACCATCATGGTCTGAATTGCGGAATGGATGAGGTTACGGCGCAGATGAATGCTTTCCTTGGCCGTACCTATGATTATGATGAGATGCTTAATGTACCTCTGATTATACACGTGCCCGGCAGCGGAGTGCGGGAGACCATCCATACGACAGGCGGTCAGGTGGATTTCATGCCGACAATGGCCAATATTATGGGACTGTCCCTGGATGATACCTTCATTGTAGGACAGGATCTGTCCAATGCCAAAGAGGGCTTTGTTGCTTTCACCAGCTATCTTCTTGAAGGGTCCTTTGCCACCAATGATATTATATTTGAGATTTCCAGGGGAGGGATTTTCGAAGGAAGCCGTGCCTGGAAAATCGGCACCAATGAGGAGGTTGATGCGTCCCTCTACCGGGAGCAGTACGAGAGGGCTATCCTGCTCAAGACCACTTCGAAGGAGATATTGGGGCAGAATTTAATGGCCAACTTTATTACCAATGAGGTGACGGAAACAGAAGATGAGGCACCGGAGGCTGTGAAGGAAGAGGAGTAATTCTGCTTCTGTGAATAAAGATGAAGATAAGAGCTTGTATTCAAGGCCCGGGCAGGGTGTTGGATGCAGGCTCTCATATTTTTCTTGACAAATCATGAAACTTGGAATAATGTATAAATAAACATTTAAAAGTATAAATATAAGGAGGATCATATGAATTTAAAAGGACGGAGCTTACTCACATTAAAGGATTTTACACCGGAGGAGATCGAATACCTCATTGATCTGGCGGGAGAATTAAAGGAGCAGAAGAAGCAGGGAATTACGGGAGATCGCTTGAAGGGTAAGAACATTGCCCTGATTTTTGAGAAGCCCTCCACAAGAACCCGCTGTGCTTTTACGGTGGGCTGTGTGGATGAAGGAGGCCATCCGGAATATTTGGGCAAGTCAGATATCCAGCTGGGCCATAAGGAGAGTGTGGAGGATACCGCCAGGGTTCTTGGCAGGATGTTTGACGGAATTGAATTTCGGGGCTTTCAGCAGGAGACTGTGGAAAAGCTGGCAAAGTACAGCGGCGTTCCCGTGTGGAACGGCCTTACGGATGAAGACCATCCCACACAAATTCTTGCGGACTTCTTGACTTTGAAAGAGCAGTTTGGTAAGCTAAAAGGGTTAAAGCTGGTGTATGTCGGTGACGGACGCAACAATATGGCCAACAGCCTTATGATCGGTTCTTCCAAGCTGGGAATTGATTTTACCATATTATCTCCGAAGGAGCTGTGGCCGGAAGAAGCGTTAACCGCTGTCTGCCAGGAATATGCCAAGGTCTCCGGCAGCAGGATCGATATATCGGACCAGCTCACTGCGGTGGAGGGAGCAGACGCAATCTATACCGATGTCTGGTGCTCCATGGGCGAAGAAGACAAGGCAGCTGAGCGGGTTGCTCTTTTGAGGCCTTATCAGGTAAATGATGAATTGTTCAGCCTGACAGGGAAGAAGGATACCATATTCCTGCACTGTCTGCCGGCAGTAAAGGGGAATGAGGTGACCGCAGAGCTGTTTGAGCGGTTTGCCGAGGTGGTATTTGATGAGGCGGAGAACCGTATGCATACCATTAAGGCGGTTATGGTGGCTACATTAGGAAATAGATAAACTGAGGTGAAAAGTGTGGGCAAGCTGAAGGCGCAATGGAAGAGATTCATGTCAAAAGACAATGCATCCAACCGGATGGATTTGTTTAATACGCTGGCGGGAATCGCTTTGATTGTTTCACTGGTTCTGGTGTTCTATAACCCAAGCAACCGTTATGCCATTCTCTCCATCTGTCTGTTCGGCGGTCTGGTTAATATTTTAAACGGATTAAAGAATTGGAAGAATCCGAAACGAAAGACGATGGGGATGACTTTCTTTATGATGGGAATCATTGTGATCGTGTTAGGATTTATTATTATGGACATGCTATAAAAGCTTAACAGGGAAGGAAGACGGATATGGAGCAAGAGCAGGCTGTGCTATGTGCCAGCAGCGCCTATGAGAAGAAATTCTGGTTTAATCATGAGTTTGATGCCCTGCCGGAGCAGATCAAGCAGGAGCTGAAGATAATGTGCGTATTGTTTACGGAGGAAATCGGCGGAATACTATCGCTGGAGTTTGAAGAGGACGGTACGCTGATGATGCGGGTGGATTCCCGGGAGGATGATTTCTTTTATGATGAAATCGGCAGCGCACTGAAGATGAAACAGCTTCAGAGGGACAAGGAGGAGCTGCTGGAGGCTTTAGAATTGTATTACAAGGTGTTTTTTCTTGGGGAAAATGCCTCGGAGCTTTTATAACACAGCACAAAGTCAGCGCCGTATACCGGCGTCTGGTACGATGGTTTTACGGAGGGGTTAAATATGTTATTAGTGATTGATGTTGGAAATACCAATATAACCTTAGGGGTATTTGAAGAAATGAATTTGAAGGCCAGCTTCCGCCTGACCACCAGTACAATCCGCACCTCGGATGAATATGGCCTGGTGCTGTATGATCTGCTGAAGGCAAAGCAGATCCAGATGGAAGAGATTACGGCAGTTGCCATTGCCAGCGTGGTGCCGAAGCTGATGCACTCCCTTACCTCCGGGATTATTAAGTACCTGGGCCTAACCCCCCTGATCGTGGGAATCGGAACCAAGACCGGCATTAAGATCGGAGCGGTAAATCCCAAGGAGGTGGGGGCTGACCGTGTGGTGGATGCGGTGGCTGCTTATGAGATCTATGGCGGACCGGTCCTGGTCATTGATTTCGGAACGGCCATTACCTATGATCTGATTACAGAGGATGGAACCTTTATTGCTGCGGTAACCAGCCCTGGCCTACGCCTCTGTGCTGACGCATTGTGGAACGGAACAGCCAGGCTTCCGGAGATCGAGATTGCCATGCCGGATACTATCCTGGCGAAGGATACGGTGACCAGCATGCAGGCGGGTCTGGTTTTCGGCTGCATCGGTCAGACGGAGTATATTATTAAAAGGATGCTGAAGGAAGCAGGAATTGAGAAATGCAGGGTGGTTGCAACCGGAGGTCTGGGAAAGATCATATCCGAGGCGACGGATGCCATTGAGATATATGATCCCAATCTGACGCTTAAGGGATTGAAGATCATCAATGATAAAAATAAAGCACGCTAGGTTTTGCTTGTATGCTGCGGTTTGGCCTGCTTTGCCGGACGGCCTGCAGCCGCTATATATCTGCGCGCCTGGATGTTGGTTCAGGAGCAGCAGGAAGGAAGATATTGGTATGAGCATATGCTGAATGCCAATATCTTTATTTATCGTATTGGTTATTAGGATGAATGACAGGAAGGACATGGAGATTTCATGAGTTTGCAGATAGGTAACGTGAAGCTGAAGGGAATATTGTGCCTGGGGCCCATGGCAGGAGTGACAGACCTGCCTTTTCGCATATTATGCAAGGAACAGGGAGCGGATCTTGTATATACGGAAATGATCAGTGCCAAGGGGGTTCAGTATAATAATAAGAATACGGAAAGCCTTCTCCAGATAGCGGAGGAGGAACGTCCGGCGGCCCTTCAGCTCTTCGGGGAGGATCCCGGCATACTGAGAGAGACAGCCAGAAGGCTGGAGCACCGTAATTTTGATATTCTGGACATTAATATGGGCTGCCCGGTTCCCAAGGTGGTCAACAACGGAGAGGGTTCCGCCCTTATGAAGAAGCCGGAACGGATCGGCGAGATTGTCCGCGAGGTGGTCAGGGGCTATAGCAAGCCGGTAACCGTAAAGATACGCAAGGGCTTCAATGAAGAGAGCGTTAATGCGGTGGAGGTGGCAAAGATAGCCCAGGAGAATGGCGCGGCGGCAATTGCCGTACATGCCAGAACCAGGGAGCAGTACTACAGCGGCAAGGCGGACTGGGAGATTATACGTCAGGTGAAGGAAGCGGTGTCAATCCCCGTTATTGGAAGCGGAGATATTTTTACTCCCCAGGATGCCGGGAATATGCTTCGGCAGACAGGCTGCGACGGACTCATGATGGCAAGGGGAACCCGGGGGAATCCCTGGCTGTTTGCTGAGATAAAGGCTTACCTGGAACAGGGTATCCTGCTCCCCAGACCTGAGTTTCGAGAGGTCAGGGAGATGATTCTTCGCCACGCGGCCATGTCGGTGGATTATAAGGGAGAATTCACCGGAATTCGGGAGATGCGCAAGCATGTGGCCTGGTATACCACAGGTTATCCCGGTTCTGCCAGACTGCGAAGCCGGGTCAATGAAATTGAAACCATGGACGATCTTCAGCGGTTGCTGGAGGAATACGAAAAAAATAACCAAACAGAGGAACCTGCCGGGAATTAACTTATATAATAGTAACAAATCTTCGGATTTCTGAGAAAAAGTGTTGATTTTTTTGAAAATTAGTATATAGTATATTTACAGCGAAGACAAATGTATGTCGTACGAGAACAAAGGGAGGAAGTATAGAATGGGCAAATTAAGAGTAGGTATCCTTGGAGGAACCGGTATGGTGGGACAGCGGTTTATTTCCCTGTTGGAGAACCATCCCTGGTTTGAGGTGGTTACGGTGGCAGCCAGCCCCAGAAGTGCAGGGAAGACTTACGAGGAGGCAGTGGGCGGACGCTGGAAGATGCAGACTCCGATGCCGGAGAGCGTAAAGAAGTTAATTGTAATGGATGTAAATGATGTTGAAAAAGTGAGTGCCGGTGTTGATTTTGTCTTCAGTGCGGTAGATATGACCAAGGAAGAGATCAAAGCCATAGAGGAAGCTTATGCCAGGGCAGAGGTTCCGGTGGTATCCAATAACAGCGCCCATCGATGGACTCCCGATGTTCCCATGGTAGTTCCGGAGATCAATCCGGAGCATCTGGATGTGATTGCCGCACAAAAGAAGAGACTGGGAACCGAGAGAGGCTTTATTGTCGTGAAGCCTAACTGCTCCATTCAGAGCTACACGCCTGCCCTTCATGCCCTGCGCCAGTACGGGCCGAAGCTGGTAGTGGCTACTACCTACCAGGCAATTTCAGGAGCAGGCAAGAACTTTGCTGATTGGCCGGAGATGGTGGACAATGTAATTCCCTATATCGGCGGAGAAGAAGAGAAGAGCGAGCAGGAGCCGCTGCGTATATGGGGTAAGGTAGCGGACGGACAGATCGTGAAGGCGGATGGCCCTGTGATCACCACCCAATGCATCCGTGTTCCGGTAACGGACGGACATACAGCCGCGGTATTTGTGAATTTTGAAAAGAAGCCGGAGAAGGAAGAGATACTCAAGGCTTGGGCGGAATACAGGGGACTTCCCCAGGAGCTGGAGCTGCCCAGCGCCCCGAAGCAGTTTATCAAATATTTTGAAGAAGATAACCGTCCCCAGGCAAAGCTGGACCGGGACTATGAGAACGGCATGGGAGTCTGCTGCGGAAGACTTCGGGAAGATTCGGTTTTTGATTATAAGTTTGTGGGCTTGTCTCATAACACAGTCCGCGGTGCCGCCGGCGGTGCGGTTCTCACTGCGGAGTTGCTAAAAGCGCTGGGACATATCACAGCAAAATAAAAGGGAAAACCCAATGAGCATGAAGATAAGAAAATTGTATCTGTATGGTCAGCGGGAGTGAGCATTCATGAGCGAAGTGCCGCAGCATAAATATTTGTGTTTATGTTGCGGCATTTCGTATATATGCTACTAATAACTGAATGATGCAACAAAATAATATTCCTTAAAATCATCGGTCTTTACATAAACTATAGTATTTGTTACGATGCAATACTCTCCGAAAGGAAGTGCTCCATACAAATAATGTCCAATCATAATCCATTGTTTTAGCATCACTGTCTCCTATAGGATATCCTTCGTCAGCAACGATATATTTTCGGGAATCAGAGGAAGGGTATATCACTTTTCCACTTTTCGCTAGTTGTTTATTTTATCGATTGCTGTAGCAATTTTTATATGATAAAATTATAGTAAAGTTATTAGGGAACATGTCTGAAACTTAGACATATTTCTCAAATAAGGAGGTAATATTATGAAGAAAATTATGGATCTGTTTAAAGGAGCAGTAACAATTTTGCTCATATTGTCCCTTATTAATATACCAATGCAAGTGGCGAGAGCTGGGGATAATGTGGATGTAATAGGTAATGAGTATGGTGAAATGTTCTATACCCATGAAACAGAAGAGTATAAGGCAAATCCTACTGACAGTTTATTGATTTATAAAGCCTTATTATATTTTGGAGATTCTACCGATATGGTTTCTGTAACAGGTAGTTATGTATTTGATAAAAAAGGTAATGTGGATGAAAGTTCATGTGCTGAAAATGTGGTAATACCAGAGACTGTGACATGGAATGGAAAAACTTATAAGGTAGTAGCTACTAATGAAACTTTCAAAGGCAAACGAATGTTAAAAAAGGTGAGTTTACCAAATAGTATTATAAAGATTAGAACAGCAACATTTTCAATGACAGGAATTTTTGAAATTTATATTCCTAAGAATGTTACACTAATTTATGACACAGCTTTTTTATGTTGTACTGAACTAAAAAAGATTGCTGTTAGTGAAGAAAATTTGCACTTTAAAACTGATTCAAAAGCACTTTATTCCAAAGATGGAAAAGACTTGTTATTTACTATCAATTTGAACCGCAAGACCATAACTATACAAGAAGGTGTAGAAAATGTGTACTCTTGTGCATTAAGTACTAATATGTATTTTGAAGGTACTCATGAATATGGTGATTATGTTGAAAAAGTTATATTTCCTTCAACAATTAAACTTATTGGTTCTGGAGCCCTTCCAATTTCTACAAAAATTGTAGAATTTAAAGGGAAAACTCTTCCAAAAGTAGGATGTGATTTATCTTATGCTATAATTAAAGTTCCAAAGGGTTACGAGAAAATATACAAAAAACTCTCCCATTCAGCCGGAAAACTTGAATCTTCTCAAGTTATATCATCAATAAAAAATCTTTCGGCAAATGAAAAGGTTATTAATGCTTTAGTAGCTAAAGAAGATTTCAAGGCAATTAAACCTACCGATCTTACAAATAAACAGTGGAAGGAAATGAAAAACTTAGCAGAAAAATTGACAAAGGATTGCAAAACACAAGAGGATAAAGCACTAGCTATTTATAGATGGGGAATGGAAAATATAGTACTTAATGAAGATCTATTTAAATATGGTTTTGGTAATCCTAAATATGCTAGTGATTATGGGCGTCTTTAAGTACAGAATTGGAACATTCAATGGTATCGCAAACTTTATGATGACTATGTTAACAGCTGTTGATATAGAATGCTATAAAATCATGTATACTAAAGATGAAAAGCGATCTCAAGAATACATGATTAATATTGCAATAGTTGATAATAAAGCAATAATTATGGATTTGGCCGCTGAATCAATTTGTAGTCCTATTATGAAAGATAAAGATCTAAAACTAGATTTAGATATCAAAAAATTTGAATATTACGATATATCTCTTGACGTTGCATCATTAGATAAAAAATTTTTAAACTAGTTTAAAATTATGATAAACAACATACCAGCAAATTGCGGTTCTATAATAAATGCTGGTTCAGAGTCAATAGTTGGGTTGTATAATTCTAAAAATTGTTAGAACTGAAAGAATAGGAATGAATTTTAATTTGGATCTTTATCAAGTAATGGAGCGGGATTCTATGAATGATATTATTTGTAACAACATAATATCACGCCACTTTTTATTAGTTGTTTAATATTGATTTTGTAAAAATTTTTATATAATAAAATTATAGCGAAGTTATTAGTTGAAGAGTCTGAAACTTGGACATTATCCAAATAAGGAGATTATATTATGAAAAAAATTATGGGGCGGCTCAAAGGAATAGTAGCGATTTTACTTGTATTATCCCTTATTAATATACCAATGCAAGTGGCGAGGGCTGGGGATGATATAGATGTAATTGGTAATGAGTACGGTGAATCTTTTGACAAGGATGGACTAACTTACAGACCTTTACTTGATTTCGGTGACCCTACCGATATGGCTGTAGTAAATGGTAGTTATAGCATCGATAAAAAAGGTAAAATTGACAGAGAATCTTGTGATGAAGAAGTAAGCGTACCTGCAACAATAACATATGAAGGAAAAACCTATAAGGTAGTGGCCATTGATTGGGCCTTCGAAGGCAAAAAGATGTTAAAAAAAGTAATACTGTCTGATAACATTATAAAAATTAGATGGAATGCTTTTGCTTATTCTGGTATAGTAGAAATCTATATTTCTAAAAATGTAAGTGTTATTTATGATAATGCATTTGCATACTGTGAATTCTTAGAAAAAATCACTGTGGACATTTTTAATCCTTACTTTAAAACTAGTGAAGAAGGTAAAATTCTTTATACAAAGGATGGAAAGGAACTAATAATTGCACTTGTATCAAGTAATTCTTTTGTTGTAGAAGAAGGTGTTGAAATTATTCGTGCTTCTGCATTTTCATGTAATTATTTTTCCATTAACTCTATAAGCAATGGCTATTATATCTCTAAACTTACACTGCCACAAACCATTAAGCGCCTATCTTCTATCCCAAAAACTTTAGACATAATAGAATTTAAAAGTAAGAATCCTCCTATAATTGATTGTGTAGTTTTATCAAATCCGGTTGTGGTTCCAAAAGGTTCTGAAAAAGCTTATAGTAAAATATCATACAACTTACAAGACATTTTACCATCTATTGTAAGCTCTGTTAAGACATTAAAGTACAATGAAGATTTCATTAATAAAATTTCACAAAAAGACTTTAATAACAGTTTAAAAAGAACTGTTTCAAAAGATGTAAAAAAAGTCGCACAATCCATAATGAAAATGTACAAGACAGATAAAGAGCGTTACATAGCTATACACCGTTATATAGTAGAAAACTTAACTGAAGATCCATCCATGTACCTTTATGGCTATGGTGATTCTAAATATTCGACTGCATCAAAAGTTTTAAAATACAAAATATTTACAATAGAAGGTGTTGAAGATTTAAGAGCACAATTACTCATAGCATGCAATATAAAGAACTTAGTTATTCCATATTCTAAAGATGGACGTACGGATAAACAATATTTATTAAATATTGCTATTATCGATGGTAAACGTGTACTTTCAGATGTAACTTTTGAAAATGCTTGTTTAAGTTCATTCAAGGATAAGAAACAGAATCTTGACTTAAGTTATATAAACGTCTATAAAGGTTGTTTTGTAACTCCAGAGTTTATAACTTTAATGAATTATAAACTAGGCAAGTAAGAATATAAATTTTCTTGCCACAAGAGGGGCAGAAACGGCTTTTGCAGTGAAAAGCAACATATTTAAGGTCACCATAAAGAGGGCAGCCCCAGAAGACGCCGTCATAGGAAGGGTCTCCGCAATGGATCATCTTATCAACATTTTCAAGAACGGAAGACCTGGGATGAAGTTGGTAGAGGATATGTTCATAATAATCGGAAAAAATCTCTTGAAGTATGTTCATAGGAGTATTTTACAATAGAGTAGCACAAAAAGAAAGCCCCTTCCCCTCATGATTGAGGGGTCAGGGGAGTTGAGAGTGCCGAAGGCACTTCGTTAGCTCTTTATACTGATGTGTCCATCATTTCCTATAGAAAAACCGATTACTCATTAAAAAGCATACGCAGAAATTCTGCCGCATTATCCTTATGCTCCGCATTGGCCACGATTCCCAGGAGATATGGCTCGGGACTGACGGAATTCTCCGAGAAGAGCTTTGTGCTGGTCAGATAGATGCCGTAGACACTCTGCCGGTCGGGCTCTGCTTCCGTGTCGGACTGGAACATGTATTCCGCCAGGCTGGCATAGAGATCCGTAGGTATACGGTCTGTCAATTTGTCCATATAACCGCTGTAAGTGAGAGACTTAAAGCGGGACTCCGGAGCAATGATTACATCTATCTCACGTGCGGCAACACGTGCGGCAAACACCTGCTGCATATTCATCGCATATTCGCCGTCGCTGCTCAGGTAGAAGGAGGAATTCAACTGTATCTCCTGAAGTTCGGGATTCAGATCCAGATATTCTTCAAACTGGGCCCGGTACTGTTCCCACACTTCATCGCTGACGGGGCTGTCTATGATTGCCGCCTGGAAGAGGGTCTCGATATCGGGTGTCACAATCTCATAGATAATATAGGCTATCAGTGCGATGGCGGCAATAGCAGCCAGGGCATGGATACGGTAATATTCCCATAGATATGCCAGCTTTTCCTGATTGGACATATCTTTTAGTTTTTGCTTCTCTGTTAGTTCTTGCCTCTGCTGATAGATTACCGCGTCATCAGCAAGTCTGGTTTCCTTCGGCATGTTTAAAACCTCGCTTTATATCATACTGGTTCCTGTGTCATATAGTCTATCATATTTACAAGGATAAAAAAAGAAATTAATTATAAAATATCTCTTAAAAATGAGGTTGGTTATAACAAATCAGCCGACGGCAGGGAGCACCATGCCCTCCTCCCTGCCGCCGGCTGATCTGTTACGGTTTTTGTTGAAATGGGGGCGGAGGTATAATATAATGTGGGAGGAGAGTATAAGCTGCAATGCAAAATAGTTATAAGGAGGTATTATCTATGCAATTTGGATATTTTGACGATTCCAGGAAGGAGTACGTAATCACCACACCCACGACTCCCTATCCATGGATCAATTACCTGGGCTCTCAGGAGTTTTTCTCCCTGATCTCGAATACGGCGGGGGGCTACAGCTTCTATAAGGATGCCAAGCTCAGAAGAATAACCCGTTACCGGTATAATAATGTGCCCCTGGATCTTGGAGGCGGACGCTATTATTATATCAATGACGGGGGTGACGTGTGGTCACCGGGATGGGCTCCGGTGAAAAAGGAGCTGGATCATTATGAATGCAGGCATGGTATGGGGTACACCAGGATTACCGGCGCGCGGGGAGGCGTGGAAACAGAGGTAACCTTTTTTGTTCCCATGGATACCAATGCGGAGGTTCATAAGGTGACGATCCGGAACACCTCGGATCAAAGGAAGCAGGTGAAGCTGTTCTCCTTCCTCGAGTGGTGTTTGTGGAATGCCCAGGATGATATGACCAATTTCCAGAGGAATTATAATACAGGTGAGGTAGAGATCAAGGGTTCTGTAATCTACCACAAGACGGAATACAAGGAGAGAAGGAATCACTATGCCTTTTTCTCTGTCAATGCTCCCATTGCCGGTTTTGATTCTGACCGTGAGAGCTTTCTGGGAACCTATGAGGGCTTTGAGCGCCCGCAGGCAGTGTTGGCGGGGAAGAGCGGTAATTCCGTTGCCGACGGCTGGCATCCCATCGCCTCCCATTGCCTGGAGGTGAATCTGGAGCCGGGTGAGAGCAGGGATTATGTATTTGTATTAGGATATATCGAGAATGCTTTTGAAGAGAAGTTTGAATACAACCTTACTGGTGATGTGACTGGCAAGAATGTAATCAATAAGAAAAAGGCGGAAGAGATGATTGCCAGATTTTCTGATGCTGAGGCGGTGGACAGGGCGCTGGAAGAGCTTGGCGCGTACTGGGATCAGCTGTTATCCAGATATAAGGTCATTTCCTCCGATGAGAAGCTGAACCGCCAGGTAAATATATGGAGCCAGTATCAGTGCATGGTCACCTTCAATCTATCCAGAAGCGCCTCCTATTTTGAATCCGGTATTGGACGGGGAATGGGCTTCCGGGATTCCAACCAGGATATCCTGGGCTTTGTGCATCAGATTCCGGACCGTGCAAGGGAAAGAATTATTGATCTGGCCTCCACCCAGCTTCCGGACGGCGGCGCCTACCATCAGTATCAGCCCTTAACCAAGAAGGGAAATGATGAGATCGGAGGCAATTTCAACGACGATCCGCTATGGCTGGTGCTTGCGGTTACCTCCTACATAAAGGAAACCGGTGATTTCTCCATCCTGGAGGTTATGACTCCCTTTGATAATGATGAGACCACCAGCACGCCTCTGGCTGACCATCTGAAGCGTTCCATGGATCATGTGCTGAACAATCTGGGACCCCACGGACTTCCGCTGATCGGAAGGGCGGACTGGAATGACTGCCTTAACCTGAATTGCTTCTCCACTGAACCGGGAGAATCTTTCCAGACCACTACCAGCAAGGACGGCAAGGTTGCCGAATCGGTGATGATTGCCGGTATGTTCTGTTATATTGGCGATGAATACGCGGCTTTGATGAAGAAGACCGGCAATGAGGCGGAGGCGGAGCGCATACAGAAGGAAACCGGAAAGATGCGCGAGGTTATCATGAAGGATGGCTGGGATGGCTCCTGGTTTATCCGCGCCTATGATGATTTTGGAAGAAAGGTCGGCAGCGAAGAGAATGAAGAAGGCAAGATCTTTATTGAATCCCAGGGCTTATGCATTATGGGTAATTGCGGTATGGAGGACGGCAGAGCTATTCAGGCACTGGACGCGGTGGAGGAACGGCTCGGAACGAAGTATGGCCTGGTTCTTCAGAATCCTGCCTATACAAAATATTATGTGGAATACGGCGAAATCTCTACTTATCCGGCGGGTTATAAGGAGAATGCCGGGATCTTCTGCCACAACAACGCCTGGATTATGATTGCGGAGGCACTGGTGGGCAGAGGGGATAAGGCCTTTGATTATTACACCCGGATTGCTCCGGCCTATACGGAGGAATATTCGGAGATCCATCGTATGGAGCCCTATGTATATTCTCAGATGGTGGCCGGCAAGGATGCAAAGCGCCATGGTGAGGCGAAGAACTCCTGGCTGACGGGAACGGCATCCTGGAACTTCGTGGCAATCTCCCAGGCGATTCTGGGAATTAAGCCGGATTATGACGGCTTGCAGATAGATCCTTCCATCCCCGGAGCATGGGATGAGTATAGGGTAATCCGTGAATTCCGGGGGAGACAATATCATATCACAGTGAAGAACCCGAATCATGTATCAAAGGGTGTGGTTAAAATGACAGTGGATGGCAAGGAAGTGAAAGGGAATCTTATTCCGTTGGAAAATGCAGCGTCCCTTGCAGGAAATAAAACGATTCATGAGGTAGAGGTTGTACTTGGCTGATCAGGGCATTTGGGATTCTGATGGAGTTCTGATACGCCGTTGGAGCTTGTAATACCGATTTTGATATTGAAATCGGAACAAGAGGTCGTTGTAAAATGGATTTTTTGAATCCCATTGTACAGCGGCCTTTTTTTGTTTCTTTTCGCTCATGCAAATGCGGGTTATATAAAAAAAGAAAGGGAGATACTATGGAGGTGAGAAAAATATATTATAAATCAAATATAAAAAAGCAATATAGAGAAATCTTTTGATGCAATTCTAACAAGATTGAAGTAGAATTGTTTTTTTTGTATTGTTAAGATAAGATATCGAAGGTGACGAACGGATACCTGTATAGGAAAGACAAGATAGTTTGAGAAAGGGCATGGTCATTATTATGAAAGTGATTATTTTAGGAGCAGGCGGACGCGGAAGAAACTATACACGATTTTGCAGACAATACAATGCGGATATCGTTGCTGTAGCAGACCCTGATAGAAAGAAATTAAATAAACTGGCGAAGGATTTTAAAATCCCGGAAGAAAGATTATATAGCGATTGGACACAGGTCCTGTCAAAAGAAAAATTTGCGGATGCGGTTATTAACGCGACTCCCGACAAGGTGCATTATTCATCAACAATAGCCGCCCTGGACAAAGGATATCATGTACTGGTGGAAAAGCCAATGTCTGATTCAGAGCAGGAATGCATTGATATGGTGGAAAAGGCGGAGGAAAAGAAGTTAATTCTCATGGTATGCCATGTATTGCGTTATGCTCCTTTTTTTGAAAAGCTGAAAGAGCTCTTGGAGGAGGAAAGAATAGGCCGTCTGGTGAATATGGAAATGACGGAAAATTGCGCTCACTGGCATTTTGTTCATTCCTATGTAAGGGGAGTTTTCAGGAATGAGACCATTTCCAGCCCGTTTATACTGGCAAAATCATGTCATGATCTGGATCTGATCGGTTATCTGACAGGAAAGAAGTGCTTATCCGTAGTTTCGGAAGGAGGTCTCACCTACTACAAGGAAGAGAATGCTCCGGAAGGCGCACCGGCTTTCTGTCTGGAAGGATGTCCTTATGAAACCTCCTGTCCCTATTTTGCGCCCAGACTTTATTTGAATCAGATCACCCAGGTGGGATGGCCTACGGAAAGCATCTCTGCGGATACCTCCTTTGCCGCCCGGTATGAGGTGTTGAAAAACGGTCAATATGGACGCTGCGTGTTTCACTGTGATAATGATGTCTGTGATCATCAAAGCGCGATCTTTGCCATGGAGGATGGCTTGACCGTATCCTTCAATATGACGGGCTTTTCCAGTGAGAACACCAGAACCATGCGTATCTTCGGCACAAAGGGAGACATCAGAGGACATCTGGACCGCGGCGAGATTGAAGTATACGATTTCCTGACGAAGGAAAAGAAGCAGATTTCCATCCAATCCGAAACAATTGTTTCCAGCCATGGAGGCGGAGACGCCAGACTGCTGAAAGATTTTTTGGATGCGGCCGGCGGGAAGGGCGGTAATAGGAAGACACTGGCCCGTCTGTCCCTGCAAAGCCATTTAATGGCCTTTGCTGCGGAGAAATCGAGAAGAGAAGGAAAGAGGATTCATCTGTAGGGAGGAATATCTTATGGAGATAAAAGAGCTGGAGAGCTACAGTCCTTCTCATTTCTATGATATAAAAAGCCAGTTAAAGGATTATGTGTATCATAACACCCTGATGAATCTGGAAAAGGGAAGACTTGCCCGCCGGCAGATTCATACCAGGGAGCAATTGCAGGAACGCCAGTCCTTTGTAAGAAAGCTATTTATAGAAGCATTGGGCGGAATTCCATCCTGTGGGACACCTTTAAATTCCCGGGTGACGGGGATAATAAGGGGTGACGGCTTCCGAATTGAGAAAGTGATTTACGAATCGAGACCGGATTGTTTTGTAACGGCCAATTTATATATACCGGATTCTGTCCGTCAGCCTTCCGGAGCGCTGTTGTTTCTTTGCGGGCATGATCCCCTGGCGAAACAGAGTGCTGAGTACCAGACGGTATGCCAATATCTTGTGCAAAGCGGCTTAATCGTCCTGGCAATGGACCCTGTGGGCCAGGGAGAACGGCTCAGCTATTATGAAAATGGAGCAGAGGTAATCGGCCGGGGAACAACAGAACATACTCATGCCGGACTCCAATGCCTGGCAACCGGATATCCCTCCGCAAGATATTTCCTTCATGATGCGGTGCGTGCCATTGATTACCTAATCAGCCGGCCGGAGGTGGATCCCCGCAACATAGGGGTGACCGGCAATTCCGGAGGGGGAACGCAGACAAGTATGCTGATGCTCTATGATGAAAGAATCAAGGCCTTTGCACCGGGGACTTTTATCACCGGCTACGGGGAGAATATACGGACCGGCGTTCCGCAGGATTCGGAGCAGAACTGGCCGGGGCTGATGGGATACGGGTTTGACCATGAAGACATTCTGCTGAGCGTGGCGCCCAAGCCGGTTGCCATTCTTGCCGCTTCCTATGATTTCTTCCCCATTGAAGGAACCAGAACCACCTTTAAAAATGCGTGCAGATACTGGGAACTGTGCGGGGAACCGGAGAAGCTTACCTATATGGAGGACGCTGTAAAGCATTCCTACTCCGTCCGTCATGCTAAATTTGCAGCCGATTTCTTTGTAAAGGCATTGGAGGTTGCTTCCTCAAGAGCTTCTCTTGAAGCAGAGGAAATTGAAATAAAGCTTTTTGAACCGGAGACACTCTGGTGTACGGGTGCAGGTCAAGTCAAAGAGGAAAAAGCGGACGCAAAAATTATTTTTGATGAAAATCTCAAGATACTGGATCAGCTTCAAAGAGATCGCAATGCATTAGAACCGGAAGAGAAGAAGAAACGGGCTTATCAATGGCTGAGGGAGAAGGTTTTTTTGGCACGTTATCCTGGTGCGGTGAACCTGAGGGAAGTTACGGAATTTCAATATGAGGATTTGACAGTAACATCTTATATTTGGAATTCCCAGGAAAGACTCATGAACCACTGCTTTGCAATAAAGCGGAAAGGCCTTGAGGAACCGGCCGCATCGCCGGTAATCGCCATATGGGACGGCGGCACGTCGAGACTGGAAGAGCATATGGAGTGGATACGGCAGGAATGTGGGAAGGATGCCGCAGTCTTTGTCCTGAATACTTCCGGTGTGGGTGGAATTGCCCCGTATCAGTTTGGAAACCGCGGGATATCCGAATTGTTCGGTACCACCTATAAATTAGCGGATGATCTGATACGCATGGGAGACAGCCTGTGTGCCCTCCGAACCTATGATGTTATACGGATGCTTGATATGCTGCAGGATTTAAAAGGAATTAACAGAGAAGAAATACGTATTTATGCACATGGTGATCAGGGGATGTATGGCCTTCTTGCAGCCTTGCTGGACGAACGAATCCAACATATCACGGTTCAGGGAAATCTGCCTGATTTTTCAGAATGGGTTGGTTCGCGGTATTATACCAGGGAGGATGTAATGAGTACCATGTTCCCGCAGGTGCTTCAATATTTTGATCTGAGCGAGTTATCCGGATGGCTGCAGAACGACAGCAGATTGGATTACCGGCAGGATTGATCGGGACAGCCGGATGGCTGCATGAGGACAGAATTGGCAGGAGGAAGGATTGGAAATGAAAAAATATGTTATCGTAGGTGCAGGTATGCGCGGCTATTACATGTATGGCAAGAGAATATCTGCAGAGGAATATAAAGAGGACGCATCCATCGAAGGAATTTATGATATCAATCCGGTGAGAGCGAGAGAATTTGCAAAGGACTGCGGCGGTTTTCCGGTTTATGATAATTTCGACAGGATGCTGGAAGAGGTAAAGCCGGACTATGTGATTGTTACCACGGTGGATTGTTATCATCATGAATATATCATCAAAGCGCTGGAAGCAGGCTGTGACGTGATTTCAGAGAAGCCCATGACCATTGATGAAGAGAAGTGCAATGCGATCCTGGAGGCGGAAAAGAGAACCGGTAAGCGGGTCCAGGTTACCTTTAATATGAGATTTATGCCTTATATGCAGAAGGTGAAGGCGCTGGTGAAGAGCGGAATCATCGGCAGGGTTCTTTCCGTTGACCTGGAATGGCATCTGGACACGAAGCATGGCGCGGATTATTTCAGAAGATGGCACCGGAATATTGAAAAAAGCGGAAGTCTCCTGCTCCATAAGTCAACGCATCATTTTGACATTATAAACTGGTGGCTTGATTCCTATCCGGAAGAAGTAAGCGCATTTGGCACCAGGAATTTCTACGGCCCCACCAGAAAAGAGAGAGGAACCAGGTGTCTCACCTGCCAGTACAAGGATACTTGTGAATATTACTGGAATATCGAAGACGGCGGAGATCCTTTTTACAAGCGTTTCTATTATGAAGCGGAGCAGGAGGACGGCTATATCCGGGATTCCTGTGTGTTTGATGAAAGCATCAATATCTATGACAGCATGGCGGTCAGTGTGAAGTATCAAAGCGGAGCATTGCTGAGCTATTCTTTAATCGCCCACAGTCCCTATGAGGGCTGGAAGGCCACCATCAGCGGCGAGAAAGGAAGGCTTGAGGTCGGAGAAATCTATACGGGACACGGGTCGGAGGATCCCTGTAATTATATTAAATTCTATAATCGCGAGGGGGAACTGATTACCTACCGCATTCCTAAATTAAAGGGAAGCCACGGCGGCGGGGATGATAAGCTGATCCGGATGCTGGTGAAGGAGGAGACGAAGGATGAATTAGGAGTTCTGGCAACCTCCATGGACGGCGCCATGTCCCTGCTCATCGGTGCAGCTGCAAACATCTCTATTAAAAACAAAGAAGTGGTTTCTATTGAAAACTTGTTGAAATGCCAATGATATTTATATCAAGGCTTTCATATAAAAAAACATTTTAAATGAAGGAGAAGAAAAGTATGAAAAAAAAGTTAGTTAGTGTAGTTCTTGTCTTAGCTATGTTAGTAACTGTATTGGCGGGTTGCAGCTCTTCTGAAAAGAAAAATGACACAACACCGACAAAACCGGCGGAGCAGGGAGGGCAGACCGAGGAACCTACGGATGCACCGAAGCTGGACCCCGTTACATTAAAGCTGGGGTTACCGGGCGGATACGATGTAACAAGCAAGGAAATTATTGACGGGTTTATTGCGGCATATCCTGAGATTACCGTAGAAATTGATGAAGCACCCTGGGGAGACTTTACCAAAAAGATCACCACTCAGATTGCAGGCGGAAACGCACCGGATATCTGGTTCCAGGAGAATGCGGCAGTACTTGGCTACGGAGCCATGGGTGCGGCAGAGGATTTAACTCCTTATATTGCAAGAGATCTGAATACGGCCGACTATTCTTCCGCACTGTTCTCAGCGCAGGACGGGGACAAAGTATGGGGCGCTCCTCATGGAGGAAATCCCATTGCTCTGGCATATAATAAGGATTTATTTGATGAGGCAGGAATTCCTTATCCTACGGACAGCTGGACCTATGAAGACATGATTAATGCGGCAAAAGAGCTTACAAAGGATAAGGACGGAGACGGAACAACAGATGTCTATGGTATGATAACAGGCTTTGGAATTACAGACGGATGGTTCCCCTGGATCAAATCCGCCGGCGGACAGGCATTGGATGAAACAAAGACCAAGGCAGTGTTCAATGATGAAAAATCTTTAAAGGGTATTACAGAATGGTTTAATACGGTAAATACCTATAAGGTAAGTCCCTCCAGAGCCGCTATGAATGAGCTGGGCGGATCGGCTCAGCTGTTCGGCAATGGTATGGGCGCTATGATGTTCTTACAGTATAGCCAGGGAGCAACCGTATTGAATGTGAACTTCCCTGATTTAAACTATGATACCGTTAAGATTCCTTCCGGATTTGACGGCAGCCCCAGAGTTGTTCCCAACATATGTAACAGCTGGATCATCTACTCTAAGGCAAAAGCAGAAAATAAAGAGGCGGCATGGACTTTCCTGAAATACTATTTAAGCTATGAGGCACAGAAGATTGTCGGTTCCAGCGGTTCCACACTTCCGGTTAACAACCAGGCTCTTGCGGAGCTTGACAACACGGGAACCAATCCCCTGAATAAAAGAGCTTATACGGAGGGTGTTGATGAAGCCGGTGTGACCATGGATGAAAACAAGTGCTGGAATGAATGGAGAACAGCTGCACAGCCGACCTTTAATGATATCGTTGACGGAAATATTGATGCGGCAACAGGATTAAACGATATTCACAATAATGTACAAAAGGTTTTGGATGATAATTTTAATTAATCAATTTATGATAACTCGATTATGAATTACATTGTGGGGGATGGAGCGTTAAATTGAAATCCCCCGCTTGTAATTATAGATTGGGAAAGGAGGAAGAATGAGAAAGAGTAATTTTTGGGGTCTGTTCTTTGTGTCACCGTTTATCCTTGGAATTCTGGTGTTTTTTACATTTCCCGTTCTGTTTTCAGGATATATCTCCTTTACAAAATGGGATATGTTTAACGCGCCCAAATGGGTTGGCTTAAAGAACTGGATTGATTCGGTAAAGGATCCTGTCACCTGGATTTCCTTTAGAAATGTCTTTTATTTCGCCTTGATATTTGTTCCTCTTCAAACGGTACTTGCCCTTATCATTGCCCATTTTTTAAATCAAAAAATAAGGCTGAAGGGATTCTTCAGAGCCTGCTATTTCCTGCCCAATGTTACCCCCTGGGTAGCGGGAGCCATTGTATGGAAGTTCCTATATGGATACGAATTCGGATTGTTGAACTACATCTTACGGGTACTTGGCTTCCAGGGCTCCCGTTGGTATGACAGCGGCTCCTGGTGGATTGCAATCGGAAGCCTTGCCATTATGAATGTGTGGAAGGGCATGGGTCAGACCATGGTTATCATGCTGGCCGGCATGCAAGGCGTACCGGCTGAAATCATCGAGGCGGCGAGAACGGAAGGAGCCAGTAAAAGAAAGATCTTTTGGAAGGTCACGGTTCCCCTGATTTCTCCCACTGTATTTCTGACCATGATTCTGTCGACCATCGCTGCCTTTACGGCATTTGATGTGTTCCTGACCATGTTTGATGTGTTCTCCCTGCCGGTTCAAAACAGCGTGGTTAATCTTACGGTATACCGTCAAGCATTTGTTTACGGGAAGATGGGCCCTGCGTCCGCTACGGCCTGGCTGCTGTTTCTGGTTATATTAGTTATAACCCTGGTGCAAAAGAAGTTAGAAAAGAGGTGGGTATATTATGACAACTAGAGTTTTGAAAAAGACGGTGAGCTATGTTCTTCTGACAGCAGGCGCGTTTGTCATGCTGATCCCATTTTTATGGGTGCTTTCCAGTTCTCTTAAAACGGCTTCCAATGTGCTGAAGATACCCCCTCAGTATATTCCTAACCCTATAACCTTTGAGAACTTCAAGACCGTGCTGGATAAGCTGTCCTTTATGAAGTACCTGGGAAACAGTTTTTTTGTGGTTTCCATGGATCTGATTGGGGCAATACTGTCTTCGGCAATGATTGGCTTTGGATTTGCCATGTTTAACTTCAAGGGAAAGACCCTGCTGTTCACCCTTATGCTGGCAACCTTGATGATGCCGGGCCAGGTAACGATGATTCCGGTTTATTTCATATGGTCAAAGCTTGGCTTTCTGGACAGCTATATACCGCTCATTGCGCCCAGCTTTCTGGGTCAGGCCATGGGTATCTTCCTATTCCATCAAAATTACAAGAGTATGCCCGGAGTGCTGTATGAATCAGCGGTAATTGACGGATGCAGCCCCATCGGTATCCTGTGTAAAATATATTTTCCGCTGTCGAAGCCGACCACAATGACTTTGGTTATTCTTACCTTTATAGGCGCATGGAATAATACCCTGGGACCGTTATTATATTTACAGACAAGAGAAAAATATACTCTGATCATGGGACTGCTGACCTTAAGCTCTTCTCCCACGGCACAGGCCAATATGGGAGTAAGCATGGCAGGCGCGGTGATTACAATGGCGCCGGTTATCGCTGTTTTCATTTTCGCGCAAAAATACTTTGTCCAGGGAAATATCGGTGCAGGTATTAAGGGCTAGTTCATTCGATTCTCTTCCGGAAGGCGCTGGGCGTGCATTGGTAATCTTTCGTAAACAGATTGATAAAATGCCCGATGCTGTTAAAGCCAACGGCATGACAGACCTCGGTTATATTCAGGGAGGAGTAGCGTAACAGTCTTTCCGCTTCAGACAGGCGCTTTTTATTAATAAAATTGACTACAGTAACTCCTGTGATTTCTTTAAAGGTATGGCTTAAGTAGAATTTGCTGATATATAGATTGCTGCAAATTTCCTCAAGGGTGATGGGCTGTGTATAATTATCGTTAATGTACCGTATGACCTTATATACCAGCTTGTCCTTTGGAGAAAGCTTCGGAGTTGATGTTTCATAAATTTCGTCGGAGGACAGATCTAAAATAGTAATGAAAAGCTCGATCAGAGCACACAGCATAGCGATTTTTTTATAGTCGGAGGTTATGGTCCGGGAAACATTATAAAGATGCATAACACCATGATCCAGAAGCTTTTTACTCTTATCATTGCGAAAGGAAACCTTTCTTTTGGATGAGAAGATCTCCTGCATTTTATTCGACAGTTCTTCACTGTATAAGCTGATCTGCTGAAGGATTTTCGGATGAAACAGGATAAGAATACGGCTTCTTTCATTTTCATGCTGATAAACCGTGCGGTGAAAGAGGAAGGGCTGGATAAAGACCAGATCATTCTCACGGACAGTGTATACTTCATTATCTATGAAATAGGTCATTTCATTTCCGAGGTAGTAGTACATTTCATAAAAGTCATGGTAGTGATCCCATCGTTTCGATGAGTCAACATGATTATTTGCTTTATCAACAAGCAGATATTCATCAAAAGTCTTATGGATATAGGGATCGTACAAGGATTAACACCAGCTTTCTATGAGTAATGGATTGCTTTATTATATATTAATTCAGAAACAAAGTAAAGAAGGGCATCATGATTGATCAATACGGAGGTAAAACAAAATGAATATCAGAAGATTAAAGGATTCAGCAGAATTAGGGAAGGAGGCCGCGAAATTATCGGCTGAAATTATAAAGAAGGCAATTGCTGAGAAGGGCAGGGCAAGAATTGTACTTTCTACCGGTGCCTCTCAATTTGATACATTGAAGGCATTAACTGAAACAGATGTTGACTGGAGTAAGGTTGAGATGTATCATTTAGATGAATACAGGGATCTGCCGGAAACTCACCCGGCAAGCTTCCGCAAGTACCTGAAGGACCGTTTCATCAGCCAGGTTAATCTGGGACAGGCCCATCTGGTCTGCGGAGAGGGTGATGTAACGAAGAACATTGCAGAATTAACCAAGAGCATCCGGGAAGCGGAGATTGATCTGGGACTCATCGGTATCGGACAAAATGCGCATATTGCTTTTAATGATCCGCCGGCAGACTTTCTGACAGAAGAGGCTTATATCATTGTTAATCTGGATGACGCATGTAAAAAACAGCAGGTTTCCGAGGGATGGTTTGCGACCATTGACGATGTACCGAAGCAGGCTGTCTCCATGACGGTATATCAGATTATGCAGTGTAAAAACATCATTTCCTGCGTACCTTCCAAGGTGAAGGCAAATGCAATAAAAAGTATGATAGACAATCCGGTCACCAATCTTATACCCGCGACCATGCTGAAAATGCATAACAGCATGACGCTTTTCCTGGATGAAGAATCTGCCTCATTGCTGTAGAAACCATACGCAGATAAAGGAAGGGAGGAATGGATATAATCCATGGATACAATCATGAGAATATTATTTAAGAATGCAAATATAATAAGTGCCGCGGGGATAACCCCCGGTGAACTCCTGGTGGAAGGCGATAAGATAAAAAGGGTCGCGTACAATGAGACCATAGATATGCCCTGTGATCAGGTAGTGGACGTTCAACATAAATATCTTTCTCCCGGATTTATTGATCTGCATACCCACGGCGGAGGCGGGTCTGATTTTATGGACGGAACCCTGGATGCCATCTATCATGCTTCCAGGGAACATCTGAAATACGGAACCACCTCCATTGTTCCGACGACTTTGACAAGCACCCGGGAAGATCTGCTTGAATTTCTGGATTTATTTAATCAGGTGGAGCTTACGAAGGAAGGCTGTCCCAATATCTTAGGCCTGCATTTGGAAGGACCGTATTTCTCCTATAACCAGAGAGGGGCACAGGACCCCAGATACTTGAGAAATCCGGATAAAGAGGAGTATATGGAAGCGCTGCGGAGGACGGACCGCATTATCCGCTGGTCCTTTGCCGTGGAATTAGACGGTTCCAGGGAGTTTTTAGCCGAACTCAGAAAGCATGGTATCGTCAGCTCCCTGGCCCATTCCGACGCAACCTGTGCAGAAGTGATTGACAGCTATGAAAACGGACTGGCAGCATTGACTCATTTTTATTCCTCCATGTCCACGGTAATCAGAAAAAACTCCTACCGGATTGCGGGAGCTGTGGAAGCAGGCTATCTGATCGACGATTTGTTTGTGGAGGTCATAGCTGATGGCAAGCATTTGCCAAAGGAATTACTGCAGCTGATCTATAAGATGAAGGGTCCGGATCGGATCTGCCTGGTGACAGATTCCATGAGAGGGGCAGGAATGCCTGACGGCCGGTCGATCTTAGGCAACAGGGACTGCGGAATGGAAGTAGTGATCGAGGACGGCGTGGCGAAGCTGCCCGACAGAAGCGCTTTTGCAGGCAGCGTGGCAACTGCCGACAGGCTGGTAAGAACGTTTTATCAGTTAACAGGCGCTCCCCTGCACGAGGTGGTGAGGATGATGACCTTAACCCCCGCTAAGCTGTTAAAAATCGATTCTCAAAAAGGCTCTATTGCAGAAGGAAAAGATGCGGATCTCATTATTTTTGATGAAAATATTAATGTGGATTTTGTAATGGTAAGCGGTTTGATTAATCAGATGACATGAGTGAGCGGAATAATACGGAAATGGGGGAACATATGAAGGAGAGCCAGGCTTTTTTGAAAGAGTTTACGAGGAAGATTGATTTCCCGGAAGAGGCGCAGGAAGTATATGAAAGTATTCTTCAGAGAATTCTCACGGAATCTGACCATGTGGGCGGGATCATTTCATCGGTGGATTTATTCGGGAATCAAAAGTATAAAGAGGCCTTTGACGCGGCGGATCAATTGGCGGATGAGATGGGGGTTCACAGGTATACCCTATCCATGCTGCTGCTGATATTGTGTGCGGAGCCGCTGCTTTTGCAGTATCGTGAGAAAGGGGTTCCGGAGGAGATCTATTGGAATTCGATGAAGGATCTGTGCTATAAGCTGCTGGAATGCCACAAGGTATATGGTATCTGGGGAACCTTTGTGCGTGATTGGTATCCAAGGTTTTATCAGGTAGACCGGTTTGCTTTGGGACGTATCCAATATGAATTTTCTGTATTGCAGTTAGAGGATTATGAAATAAACGGAATTAAAGTTAAGACGGGGGACAAAGTGCTCAATATGCACATCCCCTCCAGCGGAGCGTTTACGGAAGAGATGCGGTTGGACTCTTATAAGAAAGCCTACGCGTTTTTTAATAGTGAGTTTGGCGGGAAGGCGATCCCCATGGTGTGCTCTTCCTGGCTGCTGTACCAGGGCAACAAGGAATTCTTGCCGGAGAATTCCAATATTCTCGGCTTCATGGATGATTTTACTTATATCAAGAGTACAACAGAAGAAAAATTTCACGATGCCTGGAGGGTGTTTGGCAAGGATGCTGAAAAGGGGCCGCAGGGCTGGCCGCGGAAGAGTACTCTGCAGAAAAGACTGGCGGAATATCTGGAAAGAGGCGGAAAGACCGGAAGCGGATATGGAATATTCTTGTTTGACGGTGAAAAGATTGTAAGATAGCATACCGGATAACGAATGATTTGTAAGAATTTCAGATTCAGAACAGTAAAAAAGGTTAAGATTTCTGCAAAGCAGAGCTTAACCTTTTTGGATGGAAGGATGGTTTTAAGAGTTATTCTTATATTTTTCCTCTTCTATTGGACGTTATGAGCTATATAATGGTTCCATTTCATTCCTTGTTTTTGTAGTTGGCAGAAGGGAGGAATGATGTTAAAATGGTTCCAACAATTAAGATAAGGATGTGCACAATTTGAGGAAAATTATAGGTTACCTGAGAGCAAGTGTTGTACCGTTTTTGGCGGCATTGGCAATTATGAGTGTTGCGATGTTCTGTTTTCAAAGTATTTATCAAGTGATGCTTGCGCTATATATAAGAATATCCGGAGGGCCGGAGAAATCCTCAGAGGGTGAGGCGCTTTTCCAGGAAGTGATCTCCGGGATGTCCGGGGATGTGAATTATTTCATATCGGTTTCCTCTGTTTTGATCTGCGGGATCGTGTTTTACTTCTGGTACCGCCGTGAGATGTCCGGACAGCAGAGGAGAAGGCTTCTATCCATTATTAAGGGAAAGAATTTATATTTTTTTGTGATGCTGGGCATTGGCTGCCAGCTGTTCTTTTCGGGGGTGATGAGCCTGCTTCAGCCTGTATTTCCGGAACAGTTTGAGGACTACAGTGAGACCGTGGGGAGTATCCTTGGAAGTAACCCGCTGCTGGTGATTATTTATATGATTGTCATAGCCCCGGTTGCGGAGGAGCTGATTTTCCGAGGGGTGATACTGGAAAGAATGAGAAAGACGGTTCCCTTTTTGGGAGCCAATCTGTTGCAGGCGCTGTTCTTCGGAATTTATCACGGGAATATCATTCAAGGGATTTATGCCAGTGCTATGGGCTTTTTACTGGGCCTGTTCTGCCATAGATTTCGTTCCCTTTCTGCCTCCATATTGCTGCATATGATAATTAACAGCAGTGTAGTTGTTGTCATGCTGTTCCCTGCGGCTGCAGCCAGCTATATTATTATGGCTGTTGCCGGGGCGGGGGCCTGTGTGCTGAGCTTCCGCTGGTTGGAGCTGTGGAAGGAAGGGAGTATACAATAGAACAGGGGGAGGGGCAACCTGTCTCCCTATGCCGAAGCAGCACATATTGCCTGTGCCAACCGGAACTGGAAGACCCTGGGCGCAAAGTCTTTATGTATTGGAAAGGATAACTATGAAGAAGCCAGCGAGAAAGAAGGTATTTCTCTTCATTCGGAAATTTACAGGAAAGGTTTGCCAATGGAAAATTTTTCAATCTAAAACTCCTTTTCCACTATTGATTGTATCAATGGTTTATGAGGTTGGGGACAAGGTTTTTACAGAAGGTTTTTTACAAACACTTGACTTTGACGTCGTGTCGTAGTTTATCATAAATATAAAACAGGGGAGGGGGATTTAAATGTCTATTGAAAACCAAGCAACATTTTATTTCCGTAATGTTTGCGATTACGATCCAAGCATAAAGAGTGATATTGCTTTAACCGATTTTATGGTTAGAGGGTTTACCGAATTCAGCGCCCTTTTACGCACGATATATCTAGATTGGAAGTCTTATGAAATATCAACAATTCCATGTGAACAGACGAAAATTGGGATCATGGCCGATGATCTTGAAAATTATCATAATTTAACTGATACATTGGACTGCCTTTATGCCATTGCCACAGTTGGTGAATTATGTTCTGAAGGTGAATTCCCATATTTATTTGCCGGTAAATCACTTTTCAAAAGCGCATACAAAAAGTCTGTCACGTTCTCATTTGGAATGCTTAGAAAATATGGGTTTTGCTTTAAGTATTATAAAGATGATAAAGAAACAGCAGATTATAAACGATGTGACTCTTTTAGAATTTATTATGAAAATGATAAGTATTTAATTGAGGCAATTAAGTTTGCCGCAGATCGGCTGATGCATCTGGAAAAGAAAAAAGAAATGCCTGAAAAAGTAGCTTTTATGCTGTCCGACTATTATTTCATACTGACCGGACAAATCAACCAAAATCCTCTGCAGGAAAGTATTTTAAAAACATTGGGCTCGTTAAACGGTTTATGGAAACAAATTGTCCGTGCAGTGCAGGACGATTGCGGGCTTGTTGCGGATTCATCCTTCAACCCCTATGTCTTTCCCAATAGGGTTGTAACATACAAACGGGGAAAAAAGACGATCTGCAAATTCGGAATTACTGCGGACCGCTTGAATGTGCGATTACCGCTGCTGTTTGAAGCAGCGAAGGCTTTGATTATGAAGAGAAAAATTTTGCCTCAGAGTATTAATCAAAATATTGATGGGTTTGGTTGTGTTGGCTGTGGGAAATGCGAAGCTCAAAGTAACATCATGATGGTTGAAGGTGTGCCGGTTTGTAATCTTCCTTACAGTAATTTTGTGACGGAAGATTCCAGATGCCTGTGCTTTGACATATCACGCAAAGAAGAAGTGGATGTTATCTGGGATATTATTAAAAATTATGCAGTTGAATTATGACAAAAACTACATGCATGATACGTCAATAAAAGCTTTTCCCATTAAGAGGAATATATGCCTTTCTTTATATTGGAAAATATGTTACTATAAACTTAAACTTAACGGTATCATGCGGATAAACGGGAATTGGGAGGTTGCCGAGCAGAGATCATAGGATATTATTAACCCGGATAGAAAGCCAAAATCTATCCGGGTCTTTTAACCTATGGAACACTAGAATTCAATTTCAGAAAGTAATACCGGACGGTTTTCCTCCAGGGACTTCTTCGCAGCCTTGGCAATCAGTACCGGCTGTAAGCCGTCGTTAATATTAACGGGAACCTCGGTATCATTGATAACCGCCTGGACAAACAGGGACACCTCCTTGGAGAAGGAAGCCATATAGCGTTCCAGGAAGAAATACAGGGGCTTCTCGCCGGTAACTCCGTCCGCAGTGCTGAGAACGGCGGTAGAGCCGGTATCATTGGTGACTGCCACCTGACCCTTGGAGCCGAAGACTTCCGCACGCTGGTCATATCCATAATCAGCCTGGCGGGAATTATCGATTACAGCCAGAGCACCGTTGGACAGCTTCATGTTGATAATAGCGGTGTCGATGTCGCCTTCCTTGCGGATTGCCGGATTCACCAGGGCTGTTCCGCTGGCATATACCTCTACCACATCGCTGGAGGTCAGATAACGTACCATATCGAAATCATGGATGGTCATATCAAGGAACATTCCGCCGGATACTCTGACATATTCCAACGGAGGAGCCTCCGGATCTCTGGAGGTAACCTTTACAATATGGACATCGCCGATCTTTCCCTCTTCCACCGCTTTATGTACGGCTTCAAAATTATGATCAAACCGGCGGTTAAAGCCAACCTGGAACTTCACGCCGGATTGCTCCAGGGCTTCCATAACCCCTTTGATTTTAGCCAGGTCCTGGGAAACAGGCTTTTCACAGAAAACATGCTTCTTTGCCTGAATGGCTTCTATTGCTATGTCTGCGTGGGTATCTGTAGAGGAGCAGATCAATACAGCCTGAATATCGCCGTCCTGAAGGATGTCCTTATAATTTGTATGGATCTTTTGAATTCCCAGATTCTTTGCCCATGCGGCAGTTGCTTCGTTCATAAACGGATCCGCAATTGCGGTAACCTGAGCGTCCTTTACGTGATATGTAATACTTTCTGCATGTACTTTACCGATTCTTCCGGCACCAATTATACCGATATTTAACATGGTTTCATATCCTTTCCTATGGAGTGGTATGGGTTATTAATGTGATTTGATTATAGCATGATGTTGACAACAATACAATTAAAATATAACAATAATATAATGAAAACATATCAAGAATAGCGGATGTTTATTAAAAATTATTGATTTATTATTAAGATATGGTATAATGTCCACGATAAGCAGAATGGATAAGTGCAGCGTGAATGAAAGGACGCAGCCTTTGAGTTCCTAATCTGCGGACATGATATACTGGAACAAAAGGGTTACAATCGTTTTAACAAGGGAGATTTGTATGGGAATGAAGTCGATTCGAATCAAGCAGATGGAGCAATATATTCTGGAGCGCGATCTGGTGTCCATGGAGGAGCTGCGGGGCAAATTCGGGATATCTATGAACACGGTTCGCCTGGATGTAGCTCAGCTTGTGAATAAAGGAGTGATTCGTAAGGTATACGGCGGTGTCTGCAGTAACCAGAAGGGGAATCTGATTCCTTTTGAAGAGCGTCAGGCCAGGAACATCCAGGGCAAGATTGCAGTGGGCAAAGCGGCTGCGGGACTGGTGGAGGAGGGCGATATTATCTATATCGATTCCGGAACAACCACCATGTATCTGGTGGATTATCTGTTATCCTGCAATTCTGTTACCGTGATAACCAATAATCTCAATGTGATTAACCGGGCGGTTGCCATACCGAATATCAATGTCATTTCCCTTCCGGGAACACTGGAGAGGAAGACGAATTCCTTCGCCTCTGCGGATACGGTGCGCGCCCTGGAGAAATATAATATAAGAAAGTCCTTCATGGCTTCCTCCGGCATCACGCAAGGGGGGATGATTACCAATTCCTCGCCTCTTGAATATGAGATCAAGAAGGCTGCCATCGCCGTAAGCGCAAAATCCTATCTGATGATTGATTCTTCCAAATACGGAAAGAGCGGAATGCTGACCTATGCCGATATGGCGGAGATGGATAAGGTGATTGTCGATGAGAATGTGAATCCCAATCTGCTGGCTTTGCTGGAGAAAAGGAATGTGAGTACCGTAATTGCACCTCTTTCCGAAGAAGAATAAGAATATAGATTGAAGCATTGTCTTCCCGATTCAGTGAATTTTTGTTCGCTGGATCGGGTGTTTTTTGTTTCAAAACAATTGACTACCAATGATATTTGTGGTAACTTAATGTTAAATGGTTGGTAAGTTATAATTATATCCCAGTGTTAGAACAGAAAGGTGAGTGCACTAGTGTCATTAGTCAGTTTGAAAACTATTTTATCGGAAGCGGAGCAGGGGAATTATGGGGTGGGTGCTTTCAGTGTTGCCAATATGGAGATGGTGATGGGAGCCATTGAGGCAGCGGAGGAATGTGCTTCCCCGATTATCCTGCAGGTGGCTCAGGTGCGCCTTCTCTATTCACCCATCCGTCTGCTTGGGCCCATGATGCTTGAAGCGGCAAGACAGACAGCGGTTCCTGTTGCGGTTCATTTTGATCATGGATTAGATCTTCCGGCAATCGAGGAGTCTTTGAAGCTGGGATTTACCTCGGTTATGATCGATGCTTCCCATCTGCCCCTGGAGGAGAATATAGAACTTACGGCAAGGGTAAAGAAGGCAGCAGACTGCTACGGAGCCTCGGTGGAAGCGGAGGTAGGCCAGCTGGGCGGCAGTGAGGATGGTCTGACGGATCAGGGAATGTACTTTTCGGATCCGGAAGAAGTAAAGCGGTTGTACGAGAATACGGGAGTGGATGCCATTGCCCTATCAATCGGCAATATCCATGGTCTCTATAAGGCGGAGCCACGGCTCAATTTTTCAATTCTGGAGAGGACAAGGGAAGAGGTTGGGGTTCCCCTGGTTCTGCACGGAGGCTCGGGAATCAGCAGTGAAGATTTCAGACATTGCATCCGTCTGGGGATTCGCAAGATTAATATAGCCACAGCTAATTTCCTGTCAGTGGAGGGGGCAGTAAGAGAGTATTGCCGGGAGGCCCGGAGGGACTACTTTGCCATGAGTGAGGCCATGGTTCAGGGAATGAAGAAGAATGTAATGGAGCATATCAGCATATTTCAAAGCAATAATAGAGTGTAAAGGCTTTGCACTGCTGTAAGACAGCAAAAGGGAGGATTATAATGGGATACATAGAATTTGCAAAGGAAAGACCTCTGGATATCGTACCGATTGGAAGGATTGCCATTGATTTTAACCCCGTTGACTATTACAAGCCCCTTTCCGAGAGTACCACCTTTAAGAAATATCTGGGCGGTTCTCCGGCAAATATCGCGGTAGGGATGGCCCGCCTGGGTAAGAAGGTAGGCTTTATCGCCAAGGTATCGGCGGATCAGTTCGGCGATTTTGTGGTAAATTATTTTGACAGGGAGGGAATCGACACCTCCCATATCAGCAGATGCCGGAACGGGGAGAAGCTGGGCCTTACCTTTACGGAGATATTAAGTGAGACACAGAGCAGTATATTGATGTATCGGAATGAAATCGCGGACCTGCAGCTGGAGGTATCGGATGTGGATGAAGAATATATTAAGAACACCAAGGCAATCCTGATCTCCGGTACCGCCCTTGCCATGAGTCCCAGCAGGGAAGCGGCGCTGAAGGCCATGTATCTGGCGAAGAAGCATGGGACGGTCATTATATTTGATATCGATTACCGGCCTTATAACTGGAAGAATGAAGAGGAGATTGCGATTTATTATTCCACGGTTGCGAAGAACAGTGATATTATCCTCGGTTCCAGGGAGGAATTTGATCTGACTCAGAGGTTTCTCGCGCCCGGCGCCGGGGATGAGGCAACAGCCGCTTACTGGCATGAACAGGGAGTGAAGATTGTTGTGATCAAGCACGGCAAGGAAGGCTCCAGGGCTTATACCAACGATGGGAGCAATTACGGGATCAGGCCATTCCCGGTAAAGCTGCTGAAATCCTTCGGCGGCGGTGACGGCTACGCATCTGCGTTCTTGTACGGCTTGCTGGAGGGGTGGGAGATGATTGACTGTCTGGAATTCGGCAGCGCTTCCGCGGCTCTGCTAGTTGCCAGCCACGCCTGTTCCGAGGATATGCCCTCCGCGGAGAAGGTTTCGGGCTTTATCAAAGAATGCAAAGAGAAATACGGAGAGATGATAGCTAGGGTATAAAAGGAAGAATAAAATTCAGCGAGAAAGGGCGAGTTATTCCTATGTTTGATTATCCGGCATTTAATGAAGAGGGAAAAAAGATAGTATCCAGAATAGATGGCATCAACCGGGAAATGTGGATGGATATTACTGTTTTCCGGATGAAGAAGGGACAGGAATATGAATTTTATGAAAACGGCAAGGAGATGGCGCTGCTGCTTCTTGGCGGTTCTCTGGAATATGGTTGGGCATCCGGAACGCATACCGCAAGGAGGAAGGACGTATTCACCGATGCGCCCTATTGCCTTCATGTCTGCCGGGACAACAAGGTAATTGTCCGTGCAAGGGAGGACAGTGAGCTGCTGGTGCAGGCAACGGATAATGAAAGAAGCTTTCCGGGGAGGTTATACGGGCCGGAAGACTGCAAGATAGAGTTGATGGGAGAGGCCCAGTGGGAGGGAACCGCCAAAAGGGAAGTGCTTACCATCTTTGATTATCATAACGCACCCTATTCCAATATGGTGATGGGGGAAGTAATTACGAAGGCCGGACGCTGGTCCAGTTATATTCCCCACAGTCATCCCCAGCCGGAGGTTTATTACTATAAATTTGAGAGACCCCAGGGCTTTGGGGCATGTTTTATCGGAGATAATGTTTATAAAGTGCTGGACGGCAGCGCGGCGTCGATCCCCGGCGGACTGACCCATCCCCAGACGGCAGCTCCGGGTTATCATATGTATTATTGCTGGATGATACGTCACCTGGAGAATAATCCCTGGACAACACGGGACAATGATCCGGCGCATGAGTGGCTCATTTCTCTGTGAACAGGAACCGTGTGAGTGACGGTTGAAAGAGGAAGAAGGGAGAGATATATATGGGAAAGACGAGGATGACAGTCGGGCAGGCTCTGGTAAGGTTTTTGGATAACCAGTATGTAAGTCTGGACGGCCGGGAAGAGAAATTTGTAGATGGAGTATTCACCATCTTTGGGCATGGCATTGTATGCGGCCTGGGACAGGCGCTGGAGGAGAATCCCCTGGGGCTGAAGGTATACCAGGGACGGAATGAACAGGGAATGGCCCATGCGGCGGCAGGCTTTGCAAAGCAGAGCAACCGAAGGAGAATTATTGCCTGCGCTTCCTCCGTGGGACCGGGAGCCGCCAATATGGTTACCGCCGTGGCGGACGCCACGGCGAATAATGTGCCCTTGCTGGTATTTACGGGAGATACCTATGCCACCAGGCAGCCGGATCCGGTGCTCCAGCAGATTGAGCAGTTTCATGATGCCTCGGTCACGACCAGCGACGCGTTCCGTCCGGTATCCAGGTACTGGGACAGAGTGAGCCGCCCGGAGCAGCTGATGACGGCAATGATCAATGCCATGAGAATACTCACCGATCCGGAAAAGGCGGGGGGCGTATGCATCAGCCTGCCCCAGGACGTTCAGGGGGAGGCCTTTGACTATCCTGATTACTTTTTCAAAAAAAGAGTCCATCGTATTGCCAGAATACAGCCGGATGAGGAGGAAGCCGAGGAAGCCGCGGCGCTGATTCTCAGAAAGAAGAAGCCCATGGTTATCGTCGGCGGCGGCGTGCGCTATTCCGAAGCCGGAGCAAGGCTGCTGGAATTCTGTGAGAAATATAACATCCCCTTTGGAGAGACCCAATCGGGAAAGAGTGCCGTTGCTTCCTCCCATCCCTTGAACCTGGGAGGGATCGGAGTGACCGGCAATTCGGCCGCCAACTGCATCGCTTCCCAGGCGGATCTGATTATCGGTGTCGGCACAAGGTTAACGGACTTTACCACCGGCTCCAAGGAGCTGTTCCGGAATTCGGAGGTGGAGCTCCTGCTGGTGAATGTATCAAGCTATCATGCGCAGAAGCTGGATGGGATTCCGGTGGTCGCGGATGCCAGAAAGGGCCTGGAGGTAATCATGGCTCTGCTGGACAGAACCGGATACCGCACTGTATACGGGGAGGAGATCCGGCTTGCCAGAGAGGGCTGGGAGCGGGAAATGAAGCGGTTGACCGGGCTTTGCTATGACGAAAATTATCAATCCCTGGTGGAGGCGAAGGAAGAGGGCGTGGAAGAAGACTTTATCCGGGCTACGGGCGGAACGCTGGTGCAGACAACGGCAATCGGTATTATTCGTGAATTGATTGAACCGGATGCCATTGTGGTTGGCGCGTCGGGAAGCCTGCCGGGTGATCTTCAGAGAATGTGGACCACGGATGCGAAGGATTCCTACCATATGGAATACGGATATTCCTGCATGGGCTACGAGATCGCGGCGGCCCTGGGCGCGAAGCTGGCTCAGCCGGAGCGCGCGTCTTATGCCATGGTGGGTGACGGAGCCTTCATGATGATGCATTCGGAGATCGCCACCGCCTTGCAGGAGGATAAGAAAATCACGGTGCTGCTCTTTGATAATTGCGGCTTTGGATGTATTAACAATTTGCAGATGGGAAAAGGCATGGGAAGCCTTGCCACCATGTTCCGCTATCGTGACAAGGCCAGCGGAAAGCAGAATGGCAGGCTGATAGAAACGGACTTCGCCATGATAGGCCGGGGCTATGGAATGACCGCCTATACCGCCAGGAATGAACAGGAGCTGAGAGAAGCCCTGGAACTGGCGAAGAAGTCGGAAAACAGCGTGCTCATTGATATCAAGGTGCTTCCCAAATCCATGACGGACGGTTATGATGCCTGGTGGCATGTAGGGATCGGGGACAGTGAGACCAATGAGAAGATCAAGGCTGCTTATACGGACCGGATGGAGCATCTGGAACGGGCCAGGATGTATTAGATCAAAGCAGACAAGAACAATCGGAAGAGTTAGGAAAGAAATGGAATGCATATATTTTATTGCTGCAAATGCGGCGGATGGAGGATAAAGGATGGACAAAAGTAAGATTATGCTGGGGATTGCGCCGATTGGCTGGACCAATGACGATATGCCGGCCCTGGGCGGAGAGAATACCTTTGAGCAATGCATCAGTGAGATGGCGCTGGCGGGATTTACCGGCTGCGAGGTGGGCAACAAGTATCCAAAGGATACAAAGGAGCTGAAGGAAGCGCTGGATCTCAGGGGAATGAGAATTGCAAGCAAATGGTTTTCTTCTTTTCTGGCTGTGAAACCTTACGAGGAGACAGAGAAAGAATTTATTAAGGAGCTGGATTATCTGGAGGCATTGGGTGCCAACCGGATTAATGTCTCGGAACAGAGCCATTCGGTTCAGGGCAATGAGGAGCTGTCGATTTACGACCACAAGGTACATTTTACCGGGGAGGAATGGAAGCGGCTCTGTGAAGGGCTGGACAAGCTGGGCAAGCTGGCGAAGGATCGGGGTTTTAAGCTGTGCTTCCATCACCATATGGGAACCGGCGTGCAGACCGTTGCAGAGACAGAGCGGCTGATGGAGAACACGGATAAGGAGCTGGTATTCCTGTGTTATGATTCGGGACATTTTACCTTCTCCGGAGAAGATCCTTTGATTATATTGAGAAAATATCCTGAACGGATCGGGCATGTACATCTGAAGGATGTAAGGCCGGAGGTGCTGAAGAGGGTGACGGAGGGCAGATGGTCCTTCCTTAAGGCAGTCAGAGAGGGGACCTTTACCGTGCCCGGGGATGGATGCGTTGATTTTAAATCCATTTTTGAGGAACTGGATAAGAGCGGTTATGAGGGCTGGCTTCTGGTGGAAGCAGAGCAGGACCCTGCTAAGGCAAATCCCTTCCGGTATGCCAAGATGGCCAGGAGCTACATCAGGGAGATGATCAATATCTGACCCGGCCTGACCGGATACCCGGTATATTGCGTCGGTGAGCTGTTTTCAGGAATCCGGCCGGATATGGATCAGATCCATGCCGTTGGAACGGCAGAAGGAGGATGAAATGGAAAAATTAAAATATTTTGCAGGCGGTCAATATAGAGAATCCCGGACGGATCAATATAACGAGGTCTACAATCCCAGTACCGGTGAGGTAACTGCTATGGTTCCCTGCTGTACGGCAGATGAGGTGGAGGAAGTAATCGGGATTGCCAAGGCGGCCTACAGCCGGTGGTCCAGGGTTCCTGTAGTAAAGCGTGTCCAGGTGCTATACAAGCTGCGCAGTCTAATTGAGGCGCATATGGACGAGCTGACCAACCTGGTGGCACAGGAGCACGGTAAGGTATGGGATGAGGCCATGGGCGATGTGCTCAAGGCAAAGGAAGGAACGGAGCTGGCCTGCTCCGCACCCAGTTTAATTCTCGGAGAGGCCCTAATGAATGCCTCCGCAGGCTTTGATACCGTATTATACCGCGAATCCATCGGTGTTTTTGCCGGGATTGTCCCCTTTAATTTCCCTGCCATGATTCCCATGGGATGGATGGCGCCCCTGTGTATTGCGGCAGGCAATACCATAGTGCTGAAGGTATCCAGCTCCACCCCCAGAACGGCGCTGCGATTTGCAGAGCTTTATAAAGAGGCGGGACTGCCGGATGGTGTGTTGAATATTGTAATGTGCAGCCGGAAGGAAGCAGAAATATTCCTGACCCATCCGGATGTTAAGGGAATTTCCTTTGTAGGATCAACTTCCGTCGGCAAGCATATCTACTCTGTGGCAGCAGCTCATGGCAAGCGGGTACAGGCTCTGTGTGAAGCAAAGAACCATGCGCTTGTACTGAAGGATGCGCCCATTGACCGTACCGCGGCAGGGATTATCAATTCTGCTTTTGGCTGTGCCGGAGAACGCTGTATGGCATTGCCGGTGGTAGCTGCGGAGGAGGAGATTGCGGATGAGCTGGTTGCGAAGCTGGTGGAACTGGCAAAGGGTTTGAAGCTGGGCCCTGCGTATGACAAAACCTCGACCCTGGGTCCTGTGGTTGATCAGAAGCATAAGCAGAGCATCCTGGGCTGGATTCAAAAAGGAATTGAGGAAGGCGCAAAGCTGGCGCTGGATGGCAGGGATGCTGTTGTTAAAGGCTATGAGAACGGCTTTTACCTGGCTCCGACGATCTTTGACCATGTAACGGAGGAGATGTCCATAGGTACTGCGGAGATCTTTGGACCGGTACTATGCATTAAGCGGGTGAAAAGCTTTGAGGAAGGGCTGGAGGTCATGAATAACAATCCCTTCGCCAACGGCTCCGTTATCTTTACCCAGAACGGTTATTATGCAAGAGAATTTTCGGCAAGAACCCATGGCGGCATGGTTGGAATTAATGTGGGCATTCCGGTGCCTGTCGGCGTCTTTCCTTTCTCAGGGCACAAGGATTCCTTCTTCGGCGATCTTCATTGTCTCGGCAAGGACGGCATCCGCTTCTATACGGAGAGTAAGTGTGTGACTGCCAGATGGTTTGATGAGGAAGAGAGCAGGAATACCAGGGTATCTACCTGGGACGGAACGATTTAGGAAATACCGCTGGTGAATAGAATTCGGGCTTTAAAATCAGGCATCCCAGACCTTAAACGGAATGGGATGCTGTTTTTTGTAAAAAGAAATCGGGAAAGTGTGATATTATGTATTAAATGACTCGGAAAAATGTGAAGGGTTGCATTGTATTTTTGAGATTTTTGTGATATGCTAACGACATATCTCTGAAAGGATGGTGATCTTACTTGAAGCGCAATGCATTGCAGGATTTAATCGAGTGGAAGAGCAGTGAGGAGCGTAAGCCCCTTGTGCTGAAAGGCGCACGGCAGGTCGGTAAGACCTGGCTCATGAAGGAGTTTGGTAAGAACTATTACGAGGATTATGTCTACTTTAACTTTGACGAAGAGGATGAACTAAAATCCATCTTTGAGACGAACAAGAATCCGCAGAGGATTATTGAGCTTCTTTCTCTGATTGCCGGAGTCAAAATTTTGCCGGAGCAGACCCTTGTCATCTTTGATGAGATTCAGGAATGTCCGGAAGCCCTCAACACGCTGAAATATTTTAAGGAAAAGGCAAATGAATATCATGTGATTGCCGCCGGGAGTTTGCTGGGAACCCTGCTTGCGCAGCCGAAATCTTATCCTGTTGGGATGGTCAACCTCTTAACGATCTATCCGTTGATGTTTGACGAATTCCTTGCTGCAACGGATGAATCGCTGTATGCCTACTATCTCGGCATTAAAAAGGAACAGCAGATCGAGACGATTTTTCATAACAGGTTTCTGGAGGCTTATAGCAATTATTTAATTATTGGAGGCATGCCCGAATGTGTTGCCTCATGGGTGAAGAATAAAGATCCGAAAAAAATTGCTCAGATTCATCATGAGCTTATTACTGTATACGAGAATGATTTTTCTAAGCATAACGGGAAAGTCAACAGTGGACGCCTTCTGATGGTATTTCGCAGCATCGTTTCACAGCTTGCAAAGCCAAATGAAAAGTTCATGTATGGAGCGGTTCGGGAAGGCGGGCGCGCAAGGGATTTTGAGGAGGCCATTGAATGGCTTGTTTCAGCAGGTATGCTTCATCGTGTCTACAATGTTTCCAAGCTGGAGCATCCGCTTGCCGCCTTTGACAAATTGGATTGTTTTAAGCTTTTTGTATTTGACACCGGGTTGCTGAAAGCGATGGCAGGCATCGATAACGGTGCAATTCTGCTCAAGACGGATTACCAGTTTAAAGGACCTTTGACTGAAAATTATGTCCTGCAGCAGCTTCAGGGACAGTTTGAGCTTTCACCGCGCTACTATGCCGACAAACATGGAGAAATTGATTTCGTACTACAGTATGGCAGATCGATTATCCCCATAGAGGTAAAGGGGGGTGAAGAGAAGTCCGCACCGTCTTTTAAACGATATGTAAGAGAAAATGGACCGGAGTGTGCCATCCGGTTTTCAAAACGGAGTTACTTAAAAAATGGCCTAATCGTCAATATCCCGCTTTATCTTGCGAGAAAGACAAGAGAGCTGCTGTGATTGCAGTATTTGCATTTATGAAAAGATAGTGGTATAATGACCACGATATATAAACAAAGTAGTCCATGTGGCCTAGAGAATAGATCTGGCTTACCGGAAGCAATGGTAACACGTTGACGGCAACGGATATACTACCGGCCGCGTAGCGTTATATGGATAAATGCAGCATGAGCGAAGTCCCTGGGACCGAGCCGTAGTCTGTGTACAGCAGTGCAAGGAAGGTGCTGCGAGGAGTAGAATTATATGGATACCATAATCATAAAAGCGGAGGATCAGAAGCTGTCTTCCGAAGATCTGGAGGCAGCAGCCCGAATACTGCGGGAAGGGGGGCTGGTGGCCTTCCCCACAGAGACGGTGTATGGCCTGGGGGCCAATGCCCTGGATGCTTCCGCCGCCAGAAAGATATACGAGGCAAAAGGGAGACCCGCGGATAATCCCCTGATTGTCCATATCCCGGAAGTGAAAGACCTTGAGACACTTGCCCGGGAGATCCCGGATAAGGCATACCAACTGGCACGGGTATTCTGGCCGGGGCCTCTGACCATTATATTAAAGAAAAGGGATTGTGTTCCCTATGGAACCACAGGCGGGCTGGATACGGTGGCAATCCGTCTTCCGGCGAATCAGATCGCAAGGAGCGTGATCGCCGCATCAGGAGTCTATGTGGCGGCACCCAGCGCCAATCTGTCGGGCAAGCCAAGCCCCACGAAGGCAGAGCATGTCATTAAGGATATGAGCGGAAGAATCGATATGATCATTGACGGGGGAAAAGCAACCCTGGGATTGGAATCGACGATAGTGGATTTATCCGGCGAGCATCCGGTTATCCTGCGTCCGGGCTGTATTACCAGGGCCATGCTGGAGAATGTGATCGGCGGGCTGGAGGTTGATCCTGCCATCCTGGGTCAGAAGCCGGATCCCCAGATGGCGCCCAAGGCTCCCGGCATGAAATACCGCCATTATGCTCCGGAAGGAAAGCTGACGATATACGAGGGAGCAACCGGATTGGTGGTTGAGGCCATCAATCAGAAAGCGAAGGAAAAGCAGGAGAGCGGCAAATGCGTAGGCATTATTGCTACGGATGAAACCCGGAATTTATACAGGTATGGAACCGTTAAGACCATCGGCTCCAGGAAGGACGAAGCCTCCATTGCCGCGGGGCTTTATGAAATGCTCCGGGAATTTGATGACCTGCATGCCGAATATATTTATACAGAGAGCTTTGCGGACAACAGCCTGGGGTATGCTATTATGAATCGCTTGCTGAAGGCGGCAGGCTATCGTGTTGTGAGAGTTGGAGAGGATGAATGCTGATACCCGGATTCCTGGGAGGTCTGGCGGAAAGGAGCGATGGATGGGAAAATTTCAGAAGATTATTTTTGTATGTACCGGAAATACCTGCAGAAGCCCCATAGCGGAAGCAATTTATAAGAATCTGGAAAAGGTCAGCGACAGGAAGGTAATCTCCCGCGGTCTGGTAGTGCTGTTCTCCGAACCGATCAATCCCAAGGCGGAGGTTGTATTGAAGAAACATGACCTGGAATTGCCGAATCACATGGCGAAGGGATTAAAGGCGTCGGATATCGATGATCAGACCCTTGTTCTCACCATGACCATGAGCCAGAAGAAGAAGGTTCAGGAGCTTTATCCGGAGAGGAAGGAAGTATATACCATCAAGGAATTTGCCGGAGAGATGGGGGATGTGGTGGATCCTTACGGCGGAACCTTAATGGATTATGAGGAATGCTATATTGAATTGGGACGTTTGGTAAAAAAGACGGTTTATAAATTGAATGATTTGAATTAAGGAGGAAACGATTTTGATCGCATTAGGAAATGATCATACCGGATATGCAATGAAGAAGGCCATTATGGAATACCTGGATCAAAGAGGAATAGAATATAAAGATTTTGGCTGCGGAGACATCAGTTCCAGCAATTATCCCGAATATGCCAAGGCAGTAGGCAGGGCGATCCAGAAAAAGGAGTGCGACAGAGGTATCCTGATCTGCGGCACGGGAATCGGAATATCCATTGCAGCAAACAAGATGAAAGGGATACGTGCGGCTCTCTGTCACGACTGTTTCAGCGCGGAGGCAACCCGGCTGCATAATGACGCCAATGTATTGGCTATGGGCGCCAGAGTAATCGGTATCGGGCATGCTTTAAAAATCGTGGAGACCTTCCTGGACACAGGCTTCTCCAACGAGGAGAGGCATTTAAAAAGAATTCAAATGCTGGAAGAAGAGGCATAAGGGCGGGAGTGTCTGCCTGACAGGAGATCAGAGAAGTTCTGCCTGGTTGACCGGCTCCTGCAGGGTGTGGAACTCTCCTCCGTATACAATCTTCAGAAGGGAGTTGGCAGTGCGAAGGGCATGGTTGGCCTCCTCCTGTGAGATCAGTTTACTCTCCAGCGCATCAGCAAGCTCATCCAGATCCACAATATGAATACGGCCGTCTTCATAGAGAACAAGATCAATCAAAAGATCCTCGATGATGACGGTATTTTTTTCGGAATCTATCTTGTGCTGGATAATATCGCAGTACCAATAGACAACCTGGTTCTGGCTGTTATAAAGCTTGCTCACCTTGAAACCGCGATCCAGATAGTAAGCGGAGGCACCCCTGGAAATATCACTTCTGGGATGCAGTGTCTGCCATTTGGTAATAATCAGATTTGGTTCAAGAACTAATATGATATCGTCCTTCAGACAGATTAATTCGTCTGGGATAAAACGTCTCCGATACAGCGTGGGCTTTGTCATGCAAAATCTCCTTTCGATGGCAGGGCCGGATGCGGATGAAATGGCTCGGTTCAATTTGCTTTACAAAAATATAGGTCATTGCTATAACATGGATAAAAACCTATGCTTGCCCTAATTATGTACTAAGAAATGATTATCCCGGACTTCGCAGATCAAGGATAATCTTTTTTTGTTATTCATCTGTTGACCTTCTCCTGTTACCATGGGGATATTTTAACATAAGAATGAAAATATGTCGATATGATATGAAATTTAGTTGTAAAATCATTACCTATGAACAATCAAATTACATGTAATGGTTTTGCTGCCGCTATCTTTTCCAAAATCCTCAAAATTGGCATAAACCTCTGAAAACTGGGAAAACTATTGGTTGAAATAACAGGACTGTTAAATCGGAGGTTGATTTTTTTGAAGGATATAAATTGGGATAGAATAATTGAGAACTTTAGAAAGACAATATCGCTGAAACGTACAAAAGCCGCCTTATATATGGCAATGGTCTTATGGGCTGCGGTGGCAACCCAGCTACTTGTCAACCATATGTTTCAAAAGGGGGTACAGATAACAGAAGCTTTTGTAAAAACCAATACGGATGAAATGCAGAGCAGTGTTGAAATTGCTGCAGAGTACCGTTCCGGAATGCTGACGGACGAGGACAAGAAGGCCTTGATCTGTAATCTGGCCGCAAAGATAGGATTGACGATAGACAAAGGGATTTCAGTATGGGAGGAAGGCTCCAGGAGCGAGTACTATTTCTACAAACGGGCCAAAAAAGCCATTTCCGAAATAAAGGTAATTAGTGTGGGTCAAGAGGAAGAGGGTACGCCCCAGAAGAATTACATCATCGTGCGTCTGTCTATACAGGATGGAATTGCGGGTATCGATAAATATAAGAAGATTTTGGAGCAGGCTCTTGAAAAACTGGAAGTAAAGGATATGCAGGTTACCTTAAAATACGAGGGTGTCCGGGAGGAAAATCTGGATTCCCAGCAGAAGAAAGAAGTGGCTCGGCTGCTGGTGGATGAACTGCAGGGAGAAATTGCCCTGGAATATGATGAAGGCGATATGTATACGGTCTATGCCTATACGGGAATGCTGAAGGAGTATGTCACCAGCATGAATACAAAAATCAATATTCAGGTTGCAATATCTTATAATGAAGTAACGGGTAAGACCCGGATTACTCTGGCTACGCCGATTTTGAATGATAGCTGGTAGACAGACACAAGCACCGCCGCATCCTTCGATGCAGGAAACGATTCTGCATCGGCTGAGAGCGGAGGTGAATTGACTTAAAAAAACCCAGGGTCATAGGGATATCCCATGTACCCTGGGCTTTCTTACGACACAGTTCTTGTGAGGACTTCTTAAAACCATCGATTTCTGCTGCGGTAACGCCTTCTTCGATGGAATATTTCGGATAACAGAAGAAGACTGACCACATCACGCAGATAATTCTCCCTCCTCCTGGGCGGATAGAGGTAAACGCTGCTGGTTTCCACCAAAGGCTCCTCTTCGTTCTGACCAATCCTTTCGTAAATACGGTCAACCAATCTTTCAAGATACTCTTTATCAGGATATTCGTCAAACATCACGCTTCCGTCGTACTCCATTTTGTCGCATTCGATATCGATTTCTTTTTGAATCGCTCTCGCCGTACGAGGGTAGAGGCGCTTCATATATTCCACATCCCGGTCCATATCAGTGCTGTTATCATAGCCGTATAACGGAAACATAGGAACACCGGCAGGTGTGTCAAAAGGAGAGACCTCAGGAGTATATGGGGTATATGTGTTTGGCACAGCCTGGAAGGGCGGATAATATATATTGGGCTGTGTTCCGGGGGGTGTGGAAGGTGCTTCGGGCATGGCGCCCGGTACGGGGGGAGCCATAGGGATATTATCTGATGGTGCGGAAGGCATTATATACGGCGACCCGGGCACGGGATTGTAGGGCTCATACACCTGAGGAGGGGTACCAGGAACCGTTCTGGGGACAGCACCGTTGCCGATCTGAGGAGGGGTGCCAGGAGCCGTTCTGGGGACAGCACCGTTGCCGTTCTGAGGAGGGGTGCCAGGAGCCGTCCTGGGCATAACGCCGGATCCGGGAGTCATATTGCTGCCGGTGCCATTGCCGGTGTTGGGGGTGGTTCTAGGCATAACGCCGGATCCGGGAGTCATATTGGTGCCGGTGCCATTGCCGGTGTTGGGGGTGGTTCTAGGCATAACACCGGATCCGGGAGTCATATTGCTGCCGGTGCCATTGCCGGTGTTGGGGGTGGTTCTAGGCATAACACCGGATCCGGGAGTCATATTGGTGCCGGTGCCATTGCCGGTGTTGGGGGTGGTTCTGGGCATAACACCGGATCCGGGAGTCATATTGCTGCCGGTGCCATTGCCGGTGTTGGGGGTGGTTCTGGGCGTAGCGCCAGTTCCCGGAGCCATATTGTTACGGGGGTCGGAGCCTGCGTTGGGAGCTGTCCTGGAAGGAGTGCCGGTACCGGAGATTATGTTGCCGCTGGTATTTACTTCCCGATTTGAGGAAGCTTCCGTGTTAGTCTTTGGAGGAGGTATGGTACCTGTACTTGGATTAATCCGGGTTCCAATACCGGAGGAGGTTCGCGGTGCCGTACTGGTGCCGGTGACAGTCTGCCGGTCTGCCCCAGGGGAAGTTGTACCCCTTCCCGATGTCAGGGAACTGGTCGGAGCTGCCTGGTTTGATTGGGGTGAAACGCTATAATTGGGCACACGGTATCGACTGTCGACACCGCTGCGTCTGCCATTTACATAAGCCATATAAGTACTCCTAAGCTTTTTATTACCAATATATGCAGACGGAATTGATTGTGTAATAGAAGAATAGGCAATATTAAGATAAAATTAATAATAAACGGGTTGTACAATCATGGAAAAGACATTAAAATAGATTAGAGCGGATATCAGTAAAAAACTCTCATTGGAATGGATGAAAAGAATGGACAATGCAATTATAAAAGTTTTTAATGAAGCCTTAGATATAGATTTACTTCAGATAATCATCAGCAATTCAGCCGACAAAGATAGAATGATCAAGGTCAGGATACGTCCGGTAGTTATAAAGGAAGAGTTGCTGTATCAGGCCTCAGAATACATCGGGCAGCAGATTTTTCACTGTAATTATGGGAAGGAAGAGCTGCTGGATAAGCTTCCGGACTGGTTTGAGGGATTATTCCGCCAGGCGGAGATTACAGCCAGGAAGAGGAAGACGACGGTTTTAATCAGTAAGAAGGGGAAGGTGACCGTAATCAATAAGCAGGTTAAAGCCCCGGCAGAGGATGCCGTTCCCTCCCATAATAAAAAGAAAAATTATATTCTTGCAGAAGGAGCCCCCCTTCCTTTTTTAGTTGATCTGGGCGTGATGACAGGGGATGGAGCGGTTGTGAAGTCCAAATCCGATAAATTTCGCCAGATCAATCGTTTTCTTGAATACATTGAGGATGTTTTACCGTTCTTGAATAAGGAGAAGGAATTGACGATCCTGGATTTTGGATGCGGCAAATCCTATCTCACCTTTGCCATGTATTATTATTTGAAGGTTTTAAGGGGATACCGGCTTCGTATCATCGGCCTTGACCTGAAGGCGGAGGTCATACGCAAATGCAATGAACTGAGCAAACAATACGGGTATGACCGGCTAAGCTTTCAGGAGGGGGATATTGCGTCCTATGAGGGAGGCAGTGAGGTGGATATGGTGGTAACCCTCCATGCCTGTGATACGGCGACGGACTACGCTTTATATAAGGCGGTCAGCTGGGGAGCACAGGTTATACTTTCGGTGCCCTGCTGCCAGCATGAGCTGAACCGTCAGCTTCACAACGATGTATTAAAGCCCATACTTCAATACGGGATTGTAAAGGAACGGATGTCGGCATTGATCACGGATGCCTTAAGGGCTGAGCTATTGAAGGAAAAGGGGTATAAGGTGCAGCTGCTGGAATTTATCGATATGGAGCATACACCAAAGAATATATTGATTCGTGCCGTGAAGCGTACCAAGGCTGGAAATGAGACGGAAAGCGGGAATGAGAACGGGATGGAAAGTAAGGAATTGAAGGAGTGCATGGAGTTTCTGCAAGCGGAGCCCTGTCTTCTTCGGTTGTTTTCAAAGGGCATAACAGAGGAATAGCGCAGGAATATTGGAAAAGGAATGGCAGGAGGTTCCGAAGTTGAAATATATTTACCGGGTGATAATTTTGATTGCGGTTTTTATAGGGGCGCTTTATTACTTCAGCGGTGATATCAAGGTTGTCGTATTTGATGCAGACAACACCACTGAGATGGAGGACGCTACCTTTCCTTTGGTTACAATAAAATCAGGTGACAACAGAATCAATCTCCTGCATGGCTACAGCACGAATCTCGCTGCCAATAAGCTGAGAGAATCCGTTACGCCCCTGGATATGGACAAAACCTTTGAAGTGATCATAAGAGAAGAAGCTTATAATATAAAGAAACTGAATTATGAAGTCCGGGAGTTTGTGGGGAATGCCCTGATTGAAACAGATTCCATCAGCGTATTTGAGGAAAACGAGGGGGAGAAGACAGCCAAGATCAAGCTGAAGGCAGAGCTTTATAAGGGCAGGGAATATGCGGTAAAGCTGACGCTGATCTCCAGTAAAAGCGAAAAGATGTATTATTACCAGCGGATTAAAATTTATGATAATGCATTTCTGAAAGAAAAGCTGGATTTTATCATGGACTTTCATGAATCAATCATGGACAAATCCAGGGCCGAAGGAATGATTAAATATCTGGAGCCCATGAGATCGGCGGATAACAATACCCTTGCCTATGTTAATATTAATTCCAGTTTTGAACTGGTGAGCTGGGGCAGTATAAAGCCGGTGGTGCTGACAGAGATTATTCCGGTAATTAAAGAAATTTATACGGACACGGCTTCTGTTACACTGGATTACTATATTGAGGCTGAGATTGCAGGAGAGATGGAAAGATATCATGTGCTGGAGTTCTACCGGATCCGTTATTCCCCGGACCGGATGTACCTGCTTAACTATGAAAGGCACATGGAGGCAATGTTTGATATCAATAGGGCAAGCATATCCCAGAGCCAGCTGAAGCTGGGAATTACCTCTGAAAAGGAGGTATCGGCCATTACCTCTCCGGATGAGAAAAAGCTTGCTTTTGTGAGAAACAGGGAGCTCTGGTTTTATGATCTGGAGAAAAACCGGATTGCCAAGGTATTTTCCTTCCGGCAGGATAAGACGGAGGATCTGAGGGAATTATATGATCAGCATGAAATCCGCATTCTGAATATGGATGCGGAGGGAAATCTGGACTTTATTGTTTACGGATATATGAATCGGGGTCAGTATGAAGGGCGGGTAGCGATCCTGCTGTACCGCTATATCCGCGGAGAGAACCGGGTGGAAGAGCGGGTCTATATTCCGGCAGAGGAACCCTACCAGATGCTGAAGGAGAATCTGGGAGAACTGGCTTATGTCAATTCCATGGAGAATTTCTATTTCCATGTGTATAATAATATTTATTCCTATAACCTGATTACAAGGGAGCTGACGGAAATCGCCCATGGCATTCCGGCAGACAAGGTGGTGGTGTTAAAGGGGCTAAATTATGCCGCCTGGCAGGATAATGCCAGCCCGAGGCTGAATAAGGGCATACGGATCATGAATCTGGAAACAGGAGAGACGGATACCATCAATGCTGAGCCCGGTCACACTATAAGGCTGATGAATGTAATTGATAATAACCTGATCTATGGAGACGTGGCGGAAGAGGATGTATCCTCCATGATGGATGGAAGTGTCCTGGCGCCCCTTCGTACGGTAAAAATTGCATCAGTTGACAAAAATGTGTTAAAAAGCTATAGTAAATCCGACTACTACATTTCCAGCCTGGAGGTTAAGGATAATATCATTGAACTCCGCAGGGTCCAAAAAATCACAGCAAAAGGACGTACAGCCTATACCCTGGCTCCCGCGGATTATATTATGAATCAGGTGAAGCCGGAAGTAAAGCCGGTCAGCACCGTTTCACGGGTGACGGAGCAGGCCTTGACGGAATACTACCTGTCCCTTCCCAAGGGTTTTGGCATGGAGAGACTTCCGGAGGTTGTCTATGCCGTCAGTACCATTATCAGTCAGGATCCCACAGTTCGGCTTCCTATTTCCGCTCAGGAGCAGATTTATTATTATCCCTATCTCAGTGACGGAATAGCAGGAGCATATGAAAGTGCGGCGGATGCCATTGCCATAGCCAGAGACAGGATTGGTGCGGTGTTCAGCAATAAGCAGGAGCTGATCTGGGAACGAGGGGTGAAGACCGTCAAGAATACAATACAGGAGATGGAAACCATGACCTGGCAGGTCTCCCAGGAGGATACGGTGGAAGCCTGCATCAAGCTGGTGCTGGATTACCAGAAGGCCGGAGCGGGCTTGGAGCAGTTGTCTGTTAAGAACCGATCTGCCTATGATGTGCTTAAGGAGTATTCCGAATATACTCCCGTGCGCCTGACCGGAATTACTCTGGAGGATGCCCTGTATTATGTATCCAAGGGCAGGCCCGTCATTGCCATGACGGATGTTACCAATGCGGTAGTGATCTACGGTTATGACTCGTTTAACATTATGGTAATTAATCCGTCCAGCAGCAGAACCTCCAGAATTGGCATCGGTGACAGTGCCAAAATGTTTGAAGATGCGGGTAATGTATTTTTATCCTATCTGGAGCAGTAACTGGTGGTCTGCCCGACATATTTGGATACAGGATATTGCCCGGTAACAAGCTTCCCGCTCGATATCCTGTATCCAAATATGCCGGGCAAATCATCATATTATAAATAAATTACAAGGAGAAAAAGTTATGGATGAGAGAATTAAGGTATTAGCGCACAATTTAGTGAATTATTCTATGAGAGTAAAGCCGGGAGATAAGGTATACGTTCATTATATCGGTGCATCGACCCAGGATCTGGCCCGTCAGCTGGTGAAGGAGGTCTATAAGGCGGAGGGAATTCCTTTTGTACATTATACCGATCCGAAGCTGCAGAGAGAGCAGCTCCTGCACTGTACCGAGGAGCAGATGTCTCTGATGGCGAAGATCGACGGTGCGGAGATGGAGCAGATGGACTGCTATGTTGCGGTTCGCGGAACGGAGAATGTATCCGAGCTGGCCGATGTACCTTCCGATAAGATGAAGCTCTATGAGACCTACTATTCGACACCGGTTCATCACAACATCCGTGTGCCCAAGACAAGGTGGGTTGTTCTGCGTTATCCCAATGCATCCATGGCACAGCTATCCAATACCAGTGTGGAAGCATTTGAGGATTTCTACTTCAATGTGTGCAATCTGGACTATGCAAAGATGGGTGAGGCCATGAAGCCCCTGGTTGAATACATGAACCGTACGGACAAGGTAAGAATCGTAGGACCTGGAACGGATCTGAGCTTCTCCATCAAGAACATTCCTGCCGTACCCTGTGACGGAAGGTGCAATATTCCCGATGGTGAGGTGTATACGGCTCCCGTGAGAGATTCTGTTAACGGAACCCTGAGCTATAATACTCCCGCAGTATTCCAGGGCTATACCTATGAGAACATATCTTTTACCTTTGAAAACGGCAAGATCGTAAAAGCTGCCGCAAATGATACGGAGAAAATCAACCGGGTGCTGGATACGGATGAGGGAGCGCGCTATATCGGCGAATTCGCCATCGGTGTCAATCCCTATGTGCTAAAACCGATGAAGGATACCCTGTTTGACGAGAAGATCATGGGCTCCTTCCATTTTACCCCTGGCAATTGCTATGAGGAGGAAGCGCCCAATGGAAATCACTCTGCCATCCACTGGGATCTGGTTTGCATCCAGACACCGGAATACGGCGGCGGAGAGATCTATTTTGATGATGTGTTAATCCGTAAGGACGGACGTTTTGTAGTAAAAGAATTAGAGTGTTTGAATCCTGAAAATCTAATCTAGGGAAGGGAGAAAGGCCGGAGGGGAGACAGCGCCGGCCGGGAAAAAACATGAAGCTATTGACAGCAGCAATTCCCTGCTATAATTCGGCGGAGTACATGAGTCATGCCATTGACACATTGCTGACCGGCGGGGAGGAGATGGAGATCATCATTGTCAATGATGGCTCCGTGGATGATACACAAAAGATTGCGGAGGATTACCAGGCCAGATATCCCAGTATTGTCAGAGTCATTCGGCAGGAAAACGGCGGTCATGGCGAAGCGGTGAATACGGGGCTGGCCAATGCTACCGGATTGTATTTTAAGGTAGTGGACAGTGATGACTGGGTGAATGAGAGAGCATTGGCCGAGGTAATGGAGACTTTGAAGAAACTGGTGGCGGATGGCAGCAGCCCGGATTTGTTTCTCGCCAATTATGTATATGAGAAGGTGGGAGCGAAGAAAAAGAAGGTAATTAATTACCGCAGGGCGTTGCCGGAGAACCGTATCTTTACCTGGGATGAGATTATGCATTTCCGCCAGAGCCAGAATATACTCATGCATTCCACAATCTATCGCACCAATTTGCTGAAAAGCTCTGGAATTCAGCTGCCGAAACATACCTTCTATGTGGATAACATCTTTGTATACCAGCCGTTGCCCTATGTGAAGACGCTGTATTATATGGATGTGAATCTGTACCGGTACTTCATCGGCAGATCGGACCAGTCCGTGAATGAACAGGTTATGATTAAGCGGATCGACCAGCAGCTGCGGATTACGAAGATCATGATGGAGTCCCATGATGTACATCAGATTAAGAGTAAGAAGCTTCAAAAGTACATGGTGAAGTATCTGGCTATGATGATGGCAGTCAGCAGTGTCTTCCTGATTAAGGAAGGGACGGAGGAAAGCCTTGAGAAGAAGCAGGAGCTGTGGGATTACCTCAAGAAACATGATAAGAAGCTTTATTATCGGATCCGGTCCCATATTCTGGGACAGTCGATGAATCTTCCGGGAAAGTTTGGACGGAAGGTAGTAGAACTGGGGTATGATATCCTCCGGAAGATATATGGGTTTAATTAGAGGCAATCTTGAGATCAGAGGCTGCTTCGTGATATAGAGTGTGATGCGGGTGCCATGAGTCAGAGGGAAAGAGATGACTTATGGCACCCGGTCTGGTGTCAGGCACCGGCCTTATTTATGATTGATTGAGACTCCATTCTGTGGTAATCTATTATAACCAATTCGCAAATTCCAAAGGTATCCGTTGCCGTTACCTTTGGCAAAGTGAAACCGAAGATTAAGAAGAGCGGTACAGCTATTTTCAGATTAAAGATATTAAAAAATACTATCTTTTTGGCAATAAGCCTGCTATAATGATGCCGTTTGGAAGAAACGCTGTCTCTGAAGCACGGGTGGAAAGGTACGGAAAAAGTTATGATGATGGAGAGCTTTAATACACAGGATACTTGGCAGATCGGGTATGAATTAGGGCTTGGTGCGCAAAAAGGGGATGTTTTTTGCCTCAGCGGGGATCTGGGAGTAGGAAAGACGGTATTCACCCAGGGCTTTGCCAGGGGACTTGGGATAGAAGATGCGGTAAGCAGTCCCACCTTCACCATAATCCAGGAATACGAGGGCGGAAGGCTGCCCCTGTATCATTTTGACGTATACCGGATTGCCGACCCGGAGGAGATGGAGGAGATCGGATACGAGGATTATTTTTATGGAGACGGGGTCTGTTTGATTGAGTGGGCGGAGCTGATCGAGGAATTGCTGCCGGAGAACAGGAGAACGATTTCCATACGCAAGAAACTGGACAAGGGCTTTGATTATCGGGAAATCACAGTAGAATAGTGTGAAAAGTTTCACACGGGAAGAAACCCAGAATAGTCTCCAGTGGGAGTCCATTCCGGTTTTCTTCCGGGATTTGTGCCGCCGGGGCGGCAGATGGAGGTTATATGAAGATATTGGCGCTGGACAGCTCGGGGCTGGTTGCTTCCGTGGCTGTTGTGACGGAAGAGGCAACTCTCGCGGAATATACGGTTAATTATAAGAAGACTCATTCCCAGACACTTCTTCCTATGCTGGATGAAGCCGTCAAAATGATAGAGCTTGACTTAGCAGAGGTGGATGCCATTGCCGTTGCCGCCGGGCCCGGTTCCTTTACAGGACTGCGTATCGGCAGTGCCACGGCCAAGGGTCTGGGTCTGGCTCTGAAAAAGCCCATCATACCGGTTCCTACCCTGGAGGGGCTGGCCTATAATCTCTATGGGACGGATAAAATAATCTGTCCGTTGATGGATGCCAGGAGAAACCAGGTCTATACCGGCTTATACCGCTTCTGCGGCAGTGAGTTCCAGGTAAGAAGGGACGGAGCGGCGTTGGTGCTGGAGGAGCTTTTGGAAGAATTAAATGAGGCCGGGAGAGAGGTTATTTTCCTTGGGGATGGAGCTGCCGTATACCGGGAACAGCTTCTTGAGGGCCTGAGAATTCCTTATTCCTTTGCCCCGGTGCATCTGAACCGGCAGAGGGCGGCGGCCATTGGCGCCCGCGGGCTGGAATTGTATCAGAACAATATTTGTGAAGATGCCGCGGCACATGAGCCTGTGTATCTGAGAGTGTCCCAAGCGGAAAGGGAACGGGCGGCCAGGCTGGAGAAGGCGGAGAAGGACAGATAGCATGAATATTCGTAAAATGACCGCAGCCGATCTGGAGCAGGTCTGTGTCATAGAAGAAGAGACTTTTTCGGATCCCTGGAGCCGGGAGGATTTTCAGAATGCGCTGCTGGATGAGAAGAATGAATACCTGGTAGCGGAGGCAGGGGGCCGGATAGCCGGTTACTGCGGCTTCTGGGGCGTGGTCGGAGAAGGGGACATCTTTAATGTTGCGGTAAAGAAGGAATTCAGAAGACAGCATATTGGGGAGAGAATGCTGAAGGAACTCATCGGCCGGGGGATTGCAAGGGGTATCACCTCCTTCACCCTGGAGGTACGCAGTTCGAATGAGGCGGCGATCAGGCTGTATGAAACCCTTGGTTTCACCAAGTCGGGCCTTCGCAGGGACTTTTATTCAAAGCCCAGAGAGGATGCTGTTATTATGTGGTTAAACACAATACAGTAATTCCCACTGTAAAAATCTCGAAGAACATATTATAATAGAACATAGTGAAGATCATGAACGCGATTTTGTTCATGATATATATAGAACGGACTGAAGCTCATGAACACGGGTTTGTTCATGATATAAAAGAGCGTAGTGAAGATGATCTTTATAAGTTTGAGAGAGATGCGTGCATTTATCAGGAGGGATAAGAGTTGAAGATAGCAGAGAACGGGGATAAAAGCGGGGAAGTTCTGATTTGTTGTAATTCTTGTGGAAAGGTATTGAAGGTCGAGAACGGTATTCTCAGGGAAGATGCCTTTGAGGCGACCAAGGAGTGGGGATATTTTTCCGGAAGGGATATGGAAGTGCACCATTTTAATCTTTGCGAAGAATGCTATGATAAAATGATTTCAAAATTTATGATTCCAATAGAAATACGAAAAAAACTGGAAGTATTATAAACCGGACAAGCTATGGGTATCTGCAGAACACCGCGGATCGCATGGCTTTTTTCTTTTAAAATGTTAATTAAATAAGAGGAAAGTGTTTGCCGATATAGAAGAAGATACCGGAAATTCTTTTCACAAAAATCCTTTAAAGGAACAATTATCTGGACAAACAGTTGGAAATACTGTTAAAATAGTATTTATGGTTTCAAAGGGAACAAAATAGTGATAAAATATAGATAGAAGGGCTGAATCAATGTTAGATGTATGTTTATTAGGAACCGGAGGAATGATGCCCCTGCCAGGCAGATGGCTGACGGCGCTGATGACCAGATATAATGGAAGCAGCCTGCTGATTGACTGCGGGGAAGGCACACAGATTACGATACGGGAAAAGGGATGGAGCTTTCACTCCATTGATATCATATGCTTTACCCATTATCATGGAGATCACATCAGCGGGCTTCCGGGGCTGCTGCTGTCCATGGGCAATGCGGACCGGACGGAGCCGGTGACTCTCGTCGGCCCGAGAGGCCTGGAGCGGGTAGTGAATTCTCTTCGGGTAATCGCTCCGGAGCTGCCCTTTCCTCTTGAATTTATTGAACTTTCCTCGCCGGAGGAGGTTCTGGAGCTTAATGGATACCGAATTAAGGCATTTCAGGTAAAGCATAATGTGATTTGCTATGGCTACAGCATATATATTAAGCGCGGAGGTAAGTTTCATACGGAGAGAGCAATGGAGAATCAGGTGCCTCAGAAGTTCTGGAATCGTCTTCAGAAGGGGGATACCATAACGGACGGAGAGATTACTTATACTCCGGATATGGTCATCGGACCGGAGCGGAGAGGGATTAAGCTTACCTACTGTACGGATTCCCGGCCTACCAAAATGATCTCACAGAATGCTTCGGCTTCGGATTTGTTTATTTGCGAGGGTATGTACGGGGAACAGGATAAGGACAGCAAGGCAAAGGAATATAAGCATATGACCTTTCGTGAGGCGGCAACCCTTGCCAAAGAGGCTGAAGTAAAGGAATTATGGCTGACTCATTACAGTCCGTCCCTTACAAGACCGGAGGACTATATTGGGGAGGCAAGAAGCATATTTGCCAATGTACGGGCAGGAAAAGACCGCAAAAGCATAACCTTGGAATTTGATAAAGATGAATGATGCCTGCAAATAAGACCCTCTCTTACTTGCGGGCGCCCTGAGAAACAAAATGGTATCCAGGAAGGGGAAGCGTGTATGCACAAAGCAAAGAATCGCACAACAGTTACGGTGATCACGATGCTGGTGGTTGCTCTTGGAATCCTGTCATTTTATTTTTACTGGTCCTTCCGAAGTGTTCCGCTGGAAGGTACCTCCGAAAAAAATATGACGGAGACGGAGAGACTTTTGAACCTGGATCTGGAGGAGGCTTATCCCGAAACGCCCAGAGAGGTTGTCAAATTGTTTGGCGGCATGATAAAGGTGATTTATGATAATCCATCGGATGAGGAGGTAAAGGAGCTTGCCATAAAGATCCGGGAATTATATGATGACGAATTTCTGGCAATCAATCCGGAAGAAACTTATCTTATGAATCTCTATTCCGATATTGCTGCCTGGAAGGAGAAGAAACGGAGGATTTCCACCTATTACCTGGTGAAGCAGGATCAGGAGCAGAGAAAGGAACTGGAGGGCAGGGAGTATGCCACGGTTTTTATCTCTTATACAATACAGGAAAATACAAAAATTTCAGAGACCTGGAAGGTAATGCTGCGCCAGAACGAGAATCATCAATGGAAAATTCTCGGCTGGCAGATTGAGTCCGAAGAGTAGCAGGGCGTTATGAAAGAAAGGCATGGTTATTAGCATGGCAGAGGATGTTTTAATTTTGGCGATTGAGACCTCCTGCGATGAAACTGCGGCGGCAGTGGTGAAGAACGGCAGGGAGGTACTTTCCAATATCATATTTTCTCAGATTGAGCTGCACAAGTTATACGGGGGCGTGGTGCCCGAGATAGCTTCCAGGAAGCATATCGAGAAAATCAATCAAGTAATAGAAGAGGCTCTTGACACGGCGGGAGTAACCATGGAGGAGCTGGATGCTATCGGCGTAACCTATGGGCCGGGGCTGGTGGGAGCCTTGCTGGTAGGGGTTGCAGAAGCGAAAGCAATCAGCTTTGCCGCGGGAAAACCATTAATCGGAGTCCATCATATCGAAGGACATGTTTCTGCCAATTATATTGAGAATAAAGAATTGGAGCCTCCTTTTCTATGCCTGATCGTATCGGGGGGGCATACCCATCTGGTGCTGGTGAAGGAGTATGGGATATATGAGATTATCGGCAGAACCAGGGACGATGCGGCAGGAGAGGCCTTTGATAAGGTTGCCAGAGCCATTGGTCTCGGTTATCCGGGCGGCCCGAAGATTGACCGGCTGGCGAAGGAAGGGAATAAGGCGGCGATTGCATTTCCCAGGGCACAGATTGAAGGCTGCCCTTATGATTTTAGCTTCAGCGGCTTAAAATCCGCGGTATTAAATCATATTAACAGCTGCGAAATGAAGCGGGAGGAGATAAACCGGGCGGATATTGCCGCCTCCTTCCAGGAGGCAGTGATCGATGTGCTGGTAACCAAAACCATCCGGGCCGCAAAGGATTACAATAGGAAGAAGGTTGCAATAGCCGGAGGAGTGGCGGCTAATTCTTCCTTGTTGGCGACAATGAAAAAAGCCTGTGAAGAGAATCAGTTGGAGTTCTATCATCCTTCTCCTATCCTATGCACGGACAATGCAGCTATGATTGGTGCGGCAGCATACTATGAATACCGTAAGGGTACCAGGGCCGGATTGGAGCTGAATGCCGTGCCGAATCTGAAAATTGGGGAACGATAGAAAGGAAAAGGTAATAAGTGTGAGTAAGGTCACGGCCATCGTACTGGCTGCCGGTCAGGGAAAGCGCATGAATTCCTCCGTTGCAAAACAATTTCTGATGCTTCAGGATAGACCGGTGGTTTACTATTCTTTAAAAGCCTTCGAGGAAAGTATCGCGGATGAGATAATTCTTGTCACCGGAGAAGGCCAGGTGGAGTTCTGTAAGAAAGAAATCGTTGATTTATACCGGATAAACAAGGTGAAACAAATCGTGGAGGGCGGTAAGGAACGTTATGATTCCGTATACCGGGCCCTTCAGTCTGTTTTAACTGCAGATTATGTATTAATTCATGACGGAGCAAGACCCTTTATTACCGTTAATTTAATTAATAGAGTCATTGATCAGGTGAAGGAGTGTCAGGCTTGTTTAATCGGGATGCCGGTGAAGGAGACGATTAAGATGGTAGCAGAAGATGGAACAGTCCAGACAACTCCCAGGCGCAATATACTTTGGGCGGCTCAGACTCCCCAGGCCTTTGCGTTTCCCTCCATTAAGGCTGCCTACGAAGCATTATATCTGGAAGAGAACCGGGAGGGGCTGGCAATTACGGATGATGCAATGGTATATGAAGCTTATGGGAAGCTGCCGGTTAAAATGCTGGAGGGAGATTATAATAATATAAAGCTCACAACTCCCGAGGATTTGATTCTGGCGGAACAGATGTTGAAACGCATCCGGAGCCATTAATTATTAATTATTGTTTGAAAAAAATCAAAAAAAGCAACAATTTATTTCAAGAATCATATAAAACCACTTGACAGGGGTTACATGAGGTGATATACTAGCTAAGCGACGTTTGGAGAACTGCATGGAGAGATGCCCGAGCGGCTTAAGGGGCTGGTCTTGAAAACCAGTGATTCTGCAAGGAACCGTGGGTTCGAATCCCACTCTCTCCGTCTTAAATACAATCAACAAGGTATAGTGTTTCCAAAATTGTTAGACAATATAGATAGTACTTTTATGGAGAAATACCCAAGAGGCTGAAGGGGCTCCCCTGGAAAGGGAGTAGGTCGTTAATAGCGGCGCGAGGGTTCAAATCCCTCTTTCTCCGTTCTGCTTATTCAATGCTTTTACGGATCGGAAACTCGGTTTAATCCGCAGATTTCATAGGATAAAAGATCAATAAAAAATAAATTGAAAAAGTGGTTGACAAGATAGCTGATGCGTGATAAGATAGTCAAGCTGGTGTTGAGAAACACAGCAAATAACGGCATCACAAGTACAATGCACCTTGATAACTGAACAGTGAAACAACCCTGAAATTCTAAAAAAATTGAAGTGTCACATGCACTTCAAGGGTCCAAAACAGAACACCG
>NZ_JBNPXH010000016.1:0-148808 GCF_050433395.1 Anaerotaenia torta | reverse complement strand
AAGCTGCATAAAGTCTGAACATTGACAACTGAATAACTGCCAGGTATTGAATTTTCAAGGTGCATAGCTAAAATTTATGTGCGAAGTTTGAGTTAATAAGTGTAACGAGAGCGTGTTGCAAAAACTAACATTTATAGTTAGATTGCAGCACGCTCCCTTTTTTGGATATAAAAAACAGGACATCCGTGTAAATGTCCCTGGTTTTGTATTCGTTCTTTATTTTTAAGCGTACTTTAATAAGCATTTGCGATTCTTTACTTTTACATGGCTTCTTTCATTGGATGTAGATGCTGTCCAATCCGTTCCTTCTGGATTTTTGCATGTAGTTTATTTATGTTATACCCCAGACACAGCAGCATAAATTCCGTTTTTACGTTAGTTTTACCACGGGTTAAAAATCGGTTGAATTCATAATCACTCTTTAGCACTCCGAACGCTCCCTCTACCTGGATCGACCGGTTCATCCGCAAATGAATCCCTTTCTCGGACGTTATGTTCTCATGGGATTTTCGGCGCTTCTCAATAAATACTTTGGAAAGCTCCATCCGCCGATTTCCCTTGGCTTTCGTACATTTTTCTTTATAGGAGCAGCCTCTACAGTCTTCACATTCATATACCGTTTGCTTTGCACGATATCCTGATACCGATTTCCTGTGGCTGGTTCCCACTGCCCACAGTATCCTGTCATTCGCACAAACATACGCGTCTGCTTCCTCCAGATATCTCATATTTTCCTGCTTGCGGATATCCTTCTTAAAACTCTTTTTCTTCCATAACTCATAACTTTGTGGCTTGATGTATGGTGTAATTCCTTCTTTTTCAAGATAAAGATAGTTCTCTTCGCTTTCATACCCGGAATCAGCAATTACATTGGTATATTTATGTCCTATCCGCTCAAACATCCTGTTCAGCATCGGTATCAGCGTTGCCACATCAGAACGTTCCTGAAAGATACCCACCCCTGTTACATACTCACTCTCTACTGCGATCTGGACATTATATCCGGGTTTTAACTGGGCGTTCCTCATATGATCCTCTTTCATGTGCATAAAGGTCGCATCCGGATCGGTCTTGGAATAACTGTTCCGGTTTTCCATCCGCTCTTTGCTGAGTTCATAGCTTTCCTTACGCTTTTTGTATTCCTCCAGCTGCTCCATCCATTTCTGAAGCTCTGTTTTTCTCTTGCCGGTACCATAAACAAACTCAATACCCCTTACTGCTTTTTCAGAAGAAAGCCAGGACAGAACGGTGTTGATGTCCTGGACAGCATTTCTCTTATCAAAAGAAAAATCCCTGACTTCGGCAAGGTTGATCTCTGCAATGAGTTTTTCTGCCTTTTCCAGCATCTTTTCCTCATTCTTTAACACTGCCTTTTTCCAGACAAAGGTATACTTGTTCGCATTTGCCTCGATCTTCGTCCCATCGATAAAGACATGTTCAAACCGGACTTCCTCCAACTGATAAAGGGACATCACCTGCTGGTAAAACAAATCCTCCAGAACTTCATCTGCCAGATAGTCATGTCGGAAACGGCTGATTGTGCTGTGATCCGGAGCTGGCTGTCCGGCCAGAAGCCACCTGAAGTTGATATCCCGGCGACAGGCTGTTTCGATTTTACGGGTGGAATAAATGTTTTGAGAATACGCATAGGTCATAATCTTGAACATAATCTTTGGTTCCACTGCTGGATTTCTTCCGATAGAAGAGTAAGCCTTGTACAACTTTGTGTAATCCAATCCCTCCAATAAGTGGCTCAGCAGTCGGATAGAATCATTTTCCGGTATCAGACCTTCCAAATTTAATGGTAAAAAGAGTTGATATCCGTCATTAAATTCGGTATAATTTTTATTGTGTAATTGTGTTATTCGCATAACTAATTATACCATTTTTGCGGATTCTTAGGAATCCGCATTTTTGTTTTTCTTCATAAAAAAAGGGCCATTACAAAATTTGGTTTTGCAACGGCCCCTTTTAATCAATCTTATATCTTATAGCTGCTCAAATCTTCCTGGAAGTTCTTGATCATTTGGTCAAATACCGCGATCTGGTTCGTCAGTTCATTGATCTGGTCCACATAGATTGCAACATTGGAGCTTGCTTCCTCTGTCGCTGCGGAATTCTCTTCTGCAATCGCCGCCAGACTGTGCATATTGTCAAAGAGGGAGGCAATGCTGTCCGTCTCCACCTTCAGCTCCTGGGAAGTCTCAATCATCAGATCCGATACCGCCTTCAGATTGGCGTTGGCCGTACTGGAGGTCTTAACCGCATCACTGAGCCTCTGGCTCTCCGACTCCAGTATCTTATACTGGACATCGATATCTCCTACCACACCGCCGATATTTTCCACAAATTCCGTGAGGCTGCGGTTGATCTGATTTACAGCCTTGTTAGTCTCTTCTGAAAGACCTCTGACCTCCTCCGCCACCACGGCAAAGCCCTTTCCTGCTTCTCCGGCACGGGCCGCTTCGATGGAAGCGTTGAGCGCCAGCAGGTTCGTCTGCTTCGCAATGGAAGAAACGATGGATACGATCTGCATCATTCCCTCCGCCTTCTTGCGCAGCTCGTCACTATTGGTACGGATTACATTAAATTTACTCAGCACCGCCTGGATCTCCAGGGTCGTATTGTCCACCTTGCTGAAGCTGCTCTCCAGCTTGTCCATGGCCGATTCAATCTTCGTCTCGTTCTCCTGACTCTCAGCAGAGATCCTGGTTACATTCCGGATGCTGTCGCTTAATATGCCTACGGAACGCTCCGTATCCTCCGCCTGGGTGGTAGCCGCTACAGCCACTTCATCAAGCACCGCCGTAATGTCGTTGGAGGTAGCCTGCATGGTATGGGCAATCTCCGTTACCGAATGATTAAAGGTATACATTTCATCCACAATGGCATTAAAATTAATGAAATCCTTTTGAACTCTGATCTTAATGTCATTGATCTGTGACATAATTGTCTCATATTCGTCATCCGTCTTTATCGTAAGATATTCTACAAAATCGCAATCGGCCAGCTTCTCAATCTCCTTCCGCATGAGCCTCTGGGGGCTGTGGAAGACATAGGAGGACAGATAGGAGATCAGAAATGAGAATATCCCCATGGGAATTGCCAGCAGCTTATTGGGTATCAGCAGCAGAGATACCAGCAGCAGGCACAGGGTGTTCACAATTGCTGTCTTCATGGTAACATTTTTTATAACACCAAAGGAGAAGAACTGGTTAATTCTATATCTCTTCGTATACTGGATCTCTTTCTCAAAGGTCAGCTTAAGCTGAACCTCTCCCTCCTTTTGCTCCAGCAGCTGAACATTGATCTTTTCATTAAAATAATGAGCGACTCCGTTAATCAGTCCGAAGAGATAGTGATGCATCCCCCTCTTGGACCGGTAGGTAAACAAAATATCATGGGAGGATAAAGGCGTAACATCCAGGATTGGCGGTACGGCACCTTTAAACCGCTTCATAACGATTACATGCACATCATTCATAGATTTCAGAAACTGATATGCAGACTCATGGCGGAAGAAACCGGGATAACTCTTGCTGAAGGTCGAAATATTCTGTTCGCCCATTATTCTCCATATTTCCTCATGATCTTTTCCTACATATTCACCGATTTGATCTACTACTCCCAAAGCAATCTTATCATCCACGTCTTCCAGCGGTGAAAACACCACATCCGGTGAAAGATGGTAATATTGCAGGGCCTTACCGACCACTTCCTTGCCAAATAGCACTTTACACGACTCAACCCACGTTGAAACTACAGTGCCTTTCATAACCGTTTCCCCCTTCAAGAGTTCTTCTTTAGGAATGTACCGCTCTCTTCCTATACTACCATATTATATCAAAAATCAACATTTTTCAAGATATATCTGATAATAATTCCTGTTATTGCATAAATATAAAACAGCAGACCCGCCATATGACCGGTCTGCTGCCTGTTTTAAATATAACAATGATATTCTGACCGCTGCCGCGGTCCGGTTATTTCATTATGCTTCCGTAGAATAGAGATTGGAAAGCTTCACCAGATGCTGATACTTAGCCATTGCATTCTTCTCCGCACTGGCAAACAGAACCTCTGCTCTCTCCGGATTCTGACGGATTAAGGAGCTGTAACGAACCTCATTCTTGATGAAATCCTGATAGCTTGCGCTGGGTGCCTTGCAGTCCAGAGTGAAAGGATTCTTTCCTTCCTCAGCCAGACGGGGATCGAAGCGGAACATATTCCAGTAACCGGCTGCTACCGCATTCTTCTCTTCTGTCTGGGATACGCCCATGCCGCCCTTAATACCATGGTTGATACAAGGCGCATATGCGATAACGATGGAAGGACCGTTATAGCTCTCTGCTTCAATTAATGCCTTGATGGTCTGATTGTAATCCGCACCCATGGCAATCTGTGCCACATATACATAGCCATAGCTCATGGCAATTGCTGCCAGATCCTTCTTCCTTACTTCCTTACCTGCTGCCGCAAACTGAGCGATTGCTCCCGTAGGAGTAGCCTTGGAGGATTGTCCGCCGGTATTGGAGTAGATCTCGGTATCAAATACTAAGATATTAACGTCCTGGCCGCTGGCAATTACATGATCCAAGCCGCCGAAGCCGATATCATATGCCCAGCCGTCACCGCCGAAGATCCACTGTGACTTCTTGGACAGGAATTCCTTATCCTTTAAGATGTCCTTTCCTTCTGCACCGCTGCAGGATTCCAGCACACGAACCAGAGCGCTGGTCGCACCGGCATTCTCACGGCCGTTCTCATAAGTGGAAAGGTATCTTTCTGCTGCCATCTTAACCCCTTCATTCGATGAAGATCCAGCCAATGCCGCAACCTTATCCTTTAATCTTTCTCTCAGAGCCTGCTGAGCAAGAGCCATGCCGTATCCGTACTCTGCATTATCCTCGAACAAGGAGTTAGCCCATGCGGGACCGTGACCCTTCTTATTCACTGTATAAGGAGTGGAAGGATAGGAGCCGCCCCAGATGGAGGAACAGCCTGTTGCGTTAGCTACAAACATTCTGTCACCGAATAACTGGGTAACCAATTTGGCATAAGGAGTCTCACCGCAGCCTGCACAAGCGCCGGAGAATTCCAATAGAGGCTGATTAAATTGGCTTCCCTTTACTGTAACATCCTTGAACTTCTCTGCCACCTCAGGCTTAACCTCCAGAGTAAGACCATAATCAAATACCTTCTGCTCTTCTAACTGGGATTCCAGAGGCTTCATAACGAGAGCCTTCTCACCCTTCTTACCAGGACATACATTGGCACAGGAGCCGCAGCCCATACAGTCAAGAGCGGATACTGTCATTGCAAATTCAAAGCCGGGAACACCGGTCATAGGAAGCTTCTTCATTCCCTCGGGAGCTTTGGAAGCGTCCTCCGCATTCATGGCAACCGGACGGATTACAGCGTGAGGACATACATAGGAGCAGAAGTTACACTGGATACAGTTATCCGGATTCCATTCCGGAACATCTACAGCGATACCGCGCTTCTCAAAAGCAGAGGAGCCCTGGGGCAGTGTGCCGTCCGCCGCATTGGCAAATGCGGATACCGGAAGATCATTACCCTGCTGAGCATTTACGGGTGTTAAGACACCGTTTACAAAGTCAACCACTTCTTTTCTTCCCTCGGTAAATCTGATGAGAATATCCTCATCCTCTGCATTCTTCCAGCTCTCGGGAACCTTAATTTCCTGAAGACCGGTCAGACCGCGGTCAATGGCATCGTGGTTCATCTTAACAACTGCTTCCCCCTTCTTGCCATAGGAAGCGGTTGCTGCGTCCTTCATGTATTTTACAGCCTCTTCTACCGGAATAATATTGGCAAGCTTGAAGAAGGCCGCCTGAAGGATGGTGTTAATACGTCCGCCCAGACCGATTTCCTTACCGATGTTGATTCCGTCGATGGTATAGAACTTGATATTATGCTCTGCCATATAACGCTTTACCTGTCCCGGTAAATGCTCTTCAATCTCTTCCATGTTCCAGCTGCAGTTAAGAAGGAAGGTACCGCCGTCCTTTAATTCCTGTACCATATTATATTTTCTCACATAGGAAGGATTGTGGCAGGCCACAAAATTAGCTTCTGTGATTAAGTAGGTGGATTTAATGGGCTTCTTACCAAATCTCAGATGGGACATGGTAACGCCGCCGGACTTCTTGGAGTCATAATCAAAATAAGCCTGGGCATACATGCTGGTATGATCACCAATAATCTTAATGGAGTTCTTATTGGCACCTACGGTACCGTCGGCACCAAGGCCCCAGAATTTGCAGCTGATGGTTCCTTCCGGTGTTGTATTGGGATTCTCGGTAATATCCAGGGATAAGTTGGTGACATCATCCTTGATACCGATGGTAAAGGTCTTCTTATCCGTATTCTTGTAAACTGCAATAATCTGTGCAGGTGTGGTATTCTTGGAACCTAAGCCGTAACGGCCGTTAAATACCGGGATATTGGCATACTGGGTATCCTTTAAGGCTGCAACCACATCCAGATATAAAGGCTCGCCCAAAGCACCGGGTTCCTTAGTTCTGTCAAGAACCGTGATCTTCTTCACAGTTGCAGGAATGGATTCTACTAAACGCTTTGCACTGAAAGGACGGTATAAGCGAACCTTTACCAGACCTACCTTGGAACCGTTGGCGTTGAGATAATCAATGGTCTCTTCAATCGTATCATTAACAGAACCCATAGCTACGATGATATGATCCGCATCCTCTGCGCCGTAGTAGTTAAACAGCTTGTAATCGGTACCGATCTTGGCATTCACCTTGCTCATATATTCCTCTACAATACCGGGAACCGCATCATAATATGTATTACATGCTTCCCTTGCCTGGAAGAATACATCGGGGTTCTGTGCAGAACCGCGAAGCACCGGATGCTCGGGATTCAAAGCGTTGCGGCGGAATGCATCAATTGCATCCATATCCGTCATATCCTTCAGATCCTCATAATCCCAGGCTTCAATTTTCTGGATCTCATGGGAGGTTCTGAAACCGTCAAAGAAATGCAGAAAAGGCACTTTTCCCTTAATTGCTGCCAGATGCGCCACAGCTCCCAGATCCATAACTTCCTGAGGGTTGCTGCTTGCCAGCATTGCAAATCCTGTCTGGCGGCATGCATAAATATCGGAATGGTCACCGAAGATGGATAATGCATGACTTGCAACCGCACGGGCAGATACATTGATTACACCCGGGAGCAGCTCACCAGCCATCTTATACATATTGGGAATCATAAGTAATAAACCTTGGGAAGCAGTAAAAGTTGTAGTAAGGGCACCTGCTGCCAAAGAACCGTGAACCGTACCTGCAGCTCCCGCCTCAGACTGCATCTCTACTACTTTTACCTCTTGTCCGAAAATGTTCTTTCTGCCCTCGGCCGACCACTTATCAGTTACTTCGGCCATAACGGAGCTGGGGGTAATAGGATAGATAGCAGCAACATCAGTAAATGCATATGACACATGTGCCGCAGCATTATTACCATCCATTGTTTTCATTTTCCTTGCCATTGAAATATCCTCCTTAAATTTTTAAACCTGGTTCCTGTGATAGAGCATCACACGCATAAGCTGAACCATGGAAAGAATACCGCATGAACTGCAGCCGGTTCCGATGATTCAGCTTATGCGTGGGATACTATACCACGACAGAAACCCCATTGATGAAAATTAATGTATGATGGTTCGAGTGCCGAAAGCCGCTTTTGGCACCCGAATCATATTCGTCAATTCATTATTATAACACATTGTAAAAAATATTGAAACAAAAAAATGTATAATGATCTAAATTTCTCAAAAAACTTGAGCTAAAGCAGAGTTAACCCTTCCGTTCTGGAATAAAAATATACACCATCCGACAGCACTTCTTCCTCTGCCACCTGGGTTGCATTAATGCTGCGAACCATCTCTGCATATCTTTGACCGCTTTTCTTATCGGCCGCCGGAAGAAGAATCACTTCATGAATGCTGCTGGGAAAAACATAGAAATCGGATTGGATATATTCTGAGAAGTCGCGGAGAAGATCCGGATACAGCAGGCAGGAGGCCCCGTTAATTCCGCTGGTATTGGACAATATGTACATCTTGTACCCCTCTTCATGATCCGTATCCTGCCTGCCCTCTTTCAGCTTCCCCGTTCTGTCTTCTGTTTCCCTGCTCTCCTCCATTCTTCCTTCTGCTTTGGCTGTCCGTCTTCTCTTGATTTCACCCTGCCACTCATCAAACTCTCCGCTGATTATTCCCTTTATTACATCTTCCATTTTCCTTATTGTGCCGGGAAAGATCCTCTGGGTATTGCAGGCTGCCGCCTCCTGAAGCTGGGACAGCTCCACCTTCCATTTCTTCATATGCTCGTTGGTGATACGGATTGTCCCAATTCCATCTTCATCACTGAGCACCAGGCAATGATAGGTAACCGCCAGATCCAGATACCGGACATGGGGTATTCCCGTCAGGAGCTTCTCATTCCGCTCATAGCTTACCAACCGGTATATGATATGAGGCCTCATGTTCTCAAAGGTAAAGTCAAATTTATCATCAACTACGGCGTAGTCACTGCTCCGGTAAATGTTGCTGATCCGGTCTGCCAGCTCGGAGATGCTTACCCCTTGAAGATGTGCCTCATAGTAAGGCTCAAGATAGATATTCGGCGCAAAATTCTCTCCTTCCTTCTGCATTACCAGGCTATCCAGCTCCAGGGAATTATTCTTCATTACCTTATAGACCTGAATGCTGTATCTCTCTCCCATCCTCTTTGATACCCCCTCTATCAGCTGACTGACAAAATAGTGGTAATTTGATGTGGTTTCTTTCAAAACCTGAATCATGTAAAATCCTCCTTTTATATTGTATTTGTGAATCCGTCCCCTTCTCCCTGCCCTCTATAAAAGCAGCTATGCGTATGCCCGCAAACATGCACCGGGAATACCTGATGAAGTCCGGATAATTACTTAGAAACCACTGTGAAATTGCTATGAATCATACTCCTTTGTCTGGGATGGTTGAAGGAAACAAAGAACCGAGAACGTCCAGAAGGCAGAAATATCTGAAATTATTTGCATACATTGAATTTGTATAAGATCATCATGGGAAGCGTCTGAAATAAATGGAGATAAATGATAGGTAATGCAAACTCCTGATACGAATAAAACAGAAAAAAGAATGTCCTGCTGATTGTGTTCCGGCAGGTTTTAATCACAGGTTCATTGTAGCAAACCGCCGCGAAGAATGCAAGCAAATACTAGCCATATTTTTACATAAAAATTATTGATTTTTTCAGTAGTTTTGACGGGACAGGCCCCCTCTGTTACAGCTGCTGAGAGCAATCAAAACCTGGGACGGAGCGTAAAACGTCCACATGAGAATCGAGGATATTCCATATATAATCGAATAAACTTCCCGGGATACCTCAATAAAACCCGACAGATTAAACAGCCCCACATTAATATCACACAACAGGAAGAGAAACATTCCAACTGCATACATCAGATCACGACTGCGGCCCTGACGCTCTCTTCGGCAGGCCAGCCGGACGGCCGATACGGTATTCAATAATATAGTGATAAAATAAAAGACACTTACGATTATCAAAGCCTCCATGACAACTCCGGCTTCTGCCAGGACAATGCAGATCACAACAGATAGAACAAGCGGAAGCAGTAAACGTCTTAAAAACCGAAACAGCATATACCTGCTCCGGCCGGACGGTTCCTGTCCTGTCTTGGCCCACTGCAGCTCCTCCCTGACCAACAGCAGGCGAAAGCTATAAAGCTGCTGAACAATAATAAAGGCAAGCACGCCATAAAAATAAAGATCCAGCAGCAAGATAAAAAGATCCGCTATCAATGTAAAAAAAAGACCGGCCTGTATGCTAAAAACAATGCCTCCGCCCTTGCTTCCGGAAAGAAGCGCATAGCAAAAGCACAGTATAATAACCATATATTTCATCCCTGCCGAAATCCGCGGATCACCGCCGGTAATATCCAGATACAGAAAGGCAAGATATAATATTATCTGGGATAGAATAAAGACAAGCGGCAAGCCGCCTGTCTTATGTTCAATCAGGGGCGAACGGCTTGCCGCCCGCCTTATGTTCAAACAACAACGAGCATTTACTGCTCGTTTTATGTTCAAACAACAACGAGCATTTACTGCTCGTTTTATGTTTTGAAAAATTGTTTTCACATAGGATTTACCGCTCATCATATCCCCTTGTCCAATCATTTTTCCTGTTTGCCCAGAAACTGAGTCGCTATATCCTTCGGAACCGGTTTACTGTAGAGGAAGCCCTGCGCCTTATCACAATTCGAGGATTTCAGAAATTCCTCCTGGTCAAAGCTCTCCACACCCTCGGCAATAACCAGCAGATCCAGGTTTCTTGCAAGACTGATAATCGTCTGGATGATTTTCTGGTCGCTCTTATCCTCCATTACCGTGCCCAGGAAGCTCTTATCAATCTTCAAATTCTTTACCGGAAGACGTTTCAGATAATTCATGGAGGAATATCCTGTTCCGAAATCATCCAGAGAAAAGCTGACACCAATCTTACTCAGTTCCTTGATGGTAGCTATGGTATATTCAATATCATCCAGGGCAATACTCTCGGTAATCTCCAATTCCAGGTTACTGGGATTCACCCCTGTCTCTTCTATGATATCACAGATAATCTTAACAATCTCCCGGTCCTTGAACTGCCGGGCGGAGAGATTGACCGCCATGTTAATATCCGGATACTCCTGGGCCCATTGCTTTAATTGATAGCAGGCTGTTCTCAGAACCCATTTTCCGATGGGTACAATCAGTCCTGTCTCTTCCGCCAGATAGATGAATTCATCCGGACCGATCAGCCCCTTGGTAGGGTGATTCCAACGTATCAATGCTTCAAAGCCTACCGTACTCTTTGATTCCAGATCCATCTGCGCCTGATAGAAAAGGACAAACTCCTCCCGTTCAATTGCCTTACGCAGTTCGGACTGTATCTCAATTTTCTCCGTCAACTTTACGTTATAAGAGTAATCAAAGTAAGCATGGGTATTCTTCCCGTCCGCCTTTGCCATATACATGGCAGAATCCACATTCTTAATCAAGGCCTGGGAGGTCTTGCCATCCTTTGGGGCAAAGGCCACGCCAATGCTTACCGTAACAAAGTATTCCTTGGTGGAGAGGATAAAAGGATAACTGAATACATTCTTGATCTTTCTGATCTTCTCTTCATAGACCTCCGAACTCTGGAGGTTCTGGGTGAGAAGAGCGAACTCATCCCCGCCAATTCTGGCAAGATAATCGTTTTCATCAATCACCTGCTTCAGCCGGTGGGTGACATCAATCAGAAGCTCATCCCCGTAGGAATGCCCCAGAGAGTCATTGATATTTTTGAAATTATCGATGTCAATATCCATAATTCCGATGGTCTCTTCACTGCGAAGGGTAAGCATGATATTATCCAGCATCTCCGTGAACGCAACCCGGTTGGGTAATTCCGTCAGATAATCCGTATAGGCCAGCTTTTTCATGCTTTCCTTATTCCTGTTCAATTCCTCGTATTTCCCGGTCAGTTCATTCAAGGATGTAACCGCTGAATGATAGCTTCCCTCTAATTCCGTATTCCGCTCTTTTATGGTCCGGCTTTCCCGCTCCGCCAGCTTTTTGGCACGCTTCGCATGCTCCAGACGAACCGCATAAACAATGGTCAGCAGAATTAAGAGCACCACTCCTGCAATTATTGCAATGCCCAACGATCGGTCGATCACAAAATCTCCCATAAATCCTCCAATACGTACCCCTTAACGTATCCCTCTTTTGTTATTTTGATTTTAAATACTTATCAATCCCGGCAGCAGCAGCTTTTCCGGCCCCCATAGCCAGTATTACCGTAGCTGATCCTGTTACCGCATCTCCGCCGGCAAACACACCTTCTCTTGATGTCATTCCGGTTTCTTCATCTATTACAATACATCTGTGCTTATTCGTATCCAGGCCCCTTGTCGTCGAGGAGATCAGCGGGTTAGGGCTTGTCCCCAGAGACATGATGACCGTGTCTACTTCCAATACAAATTCCGAGTCCTTTTTCTCCACCGGCCTTCTTCTTCCGCTCTCATCCGGCTCGCCCAGCTCCATTTCAACACAGCGCATTCCGCATACCCAGCCATTTTCATTGACCAGGATCTCCTTCGGATTGGTCAGAAGCTTGAAGATGATGCCTTCCTCCTTCGCATGGTGCACCTCTTCCACTCTGGCGGGCAGCTCTTCCTCACCCCTGCGGTATACGATATACACCTCCGCTCCCAGTCTCAAGGCAGTTCTTGCGGCATCCATGGCTACATTTCCTCCGCCGACTACCGCTACCTTCTTACCGGCAATAATCGGGGTATCATAGCTCTCATCAAAGGCCTTCATCAGATTGCTCCGGGTTAAATACTCATTGGCGGAAAATACACCGTTGGCATTCTCTCCGGGAATTCCCATGAACTTGGGAAGTCCTGCGCCGGAACCGATAAATACCGCTTCAAAGCCCTCTTCCTCCATGAGTTCATCAATGGTAACGGATTTGCCGATTACCACATTCGTCTCAATCTTTACTCCCAGGGCCCTGACGTTGTCAATCTCCTTCTGTACTACCTTTTCCTTGGGAAGACGGAATTCAGGAATACCGTAGACCAGAACACCTCCGGGCTCATGCAGGGCTTCAAAGATGGTTACATCATAACCCAGCTTGGCCAAATCTCCCGCACAGGTAAGCCCAGCGGGGCCAGCTCCGATGACCGCCACCTTTCTTCCGTTCTTTTCCTTCGGCATATCGGGCATGATATTATGCTCCATTGCCCAATCCGCGGCAAAACGCTCCAGCTTACCGATGGAAACCGGATCCCCCTTAATTCCTCTGATACATCTCTCTTCACACTGGGATTCCTGGGGGCATACCCTTCCGCATACGGCGGGCAGGGCAGAATACTTTCCGATTACCTTAAATGCTCCTTCCGGATTACCCTCCAGAATTTCTTTAATAAAGCCGGGGATATCGATGGAAACCGGGCAGCCTCCGATACATTTGGCATTCTTACACTGAATACAGCGGGATGCCTCTTCCATTGCCTCTTCCATATTATATCCATAGCATACTTCTTCAAAATTGGCCGCTCTGACCTTCGGGTCCTGCTCTCTCACAGGCACCTTCTTCAATACATCCATTCTTATTCCTCCACAAACCTTTGGCTCTTTAGACTTTATTCTTCCTCGTGGCATTCACAGCCGGGATGGTGATGGGTGGGGCCTTCCTTCTGGCGAAGAACAACCTTTCCCTCTTCCGATTTATACATCTGAAGCCGTTTCATTGCTTCATCAAAATTCACCAGATGTCCGTCAAATTCCGGACCGTCCACACAGGCAAATTTAATTTCATTACCAACCGTCAGCCGGCAGGCGCCGCACATACCGGTACCGTCAACCATAACCGGATTCATGCTTACGATGGTTTTGATGCCAAGCTCTTTCGTTAAAATGCATACAAATTTCATCATAATCATGGGGCCGATTGCAATCACCAGGTCATATTTCCTGCCCTGGTTATTCACCAGATCCTTGATGCAGTCATTTACATTTCCTTTAAAGCCGTAGGAACCGTCATCCGTGGTTATGTAGAGGTTCCTGGCATACTCCCTCATACGATCCTCCAGAATAATCAATTCTTTATTCCTTGCACCAATGATACAATCTACTTCATAACCATTTTCCTTCATCCACTTTACCTGGGGATACACCGGAGCCGCACCGACTCCTCCGGCCACAAAAAGAATGCTCTTGGCAGCCAATTCCTCCCTGGGCATATCAATCAGCTCCGACCGGTGCCCCAGCGGACCTGTGAAATCACGAAAGGCCTCTCCCTCCTCGAAGGTAGCCATAAGCTTTGTAGAAGAGCCCAACGCCTGAAATACAATGGTAACCGTCTCTTCCTCCCGATTATAATCACAAATCGTCAGAGGAACCCGCTCTCCTTTCTCATCCATCTTAACGATTACGAACTGACCGGGATAACAGTTTTTCGCTACACGGGGAGCTTTCACATCCATCAAATAAATAGAATTCGCCAGACTTTCCTTCTTGACGATTGTATAAGTATAGTTCTCAGCCATTTCGTTTAACCTCTCTTTTTGCGCAAAAATATTCACAAATAATAAATTATTTTGCTATTATTATAAAGTACTTGCATTAAAAAATCCAGTGATTTTTTTGTGGAGACAGATATTGGAAGAATCGCAGAAAGCGACAGAATGAAAACTGCCGCCCTTCTTTCCTGACAAGGAATGAGAAGGCGATACGGGAAGGCGATATGTCCATCCTTCTTCCGCATCGCCTTCCCGCATCCGTGTCCGGGACTTATTCCGATTTCATAGCAGCATATTGCTGCAGCTGCCGCAGGAATTTCCGGTACTCTTCTTCCTCCTTGGAGACTGCCGCATTCCCCCTTCCCAAACGGTCGCAAAGGCATAATAACGCCAGCTCCTCTATATCGGTTCGTTCCAGCAGTCCCTTCATATCGGCAAAGGGAAGCTTTCGCAAAACATACAGCAGGTGCATATGATACCTCACCATGGCCGCCACCTCTTCGACAAAAGAGGCCTCCCGGCGGAAATACTGCAGAAAATCCCGGCACAGCTTCTCCCCCTCCCGGTCATGATCATAGGAGATGATCCTCCCTCCGCGCCGTCGGGTGGTCGAAGGCTTCCCTATATCATGGAGCAATGCCGCCCAAAGAAGTACGTCCGGCTTTTTGCTCCGGTCCTTCATCCCGGCCGCCTGATCCAGCACCAGCATAGTATGATTCCAGACATTCCCTTCCGGATGATGCTGCGGTGATTGCTGTGCGTTCTTCAGCTGTTGCAGCATGGACAGGGGATAATACCGGAAAAGTCCCTGTTTCACCAGCTCTTCAATATACCTGGACGGCTTGTCCTCCCCCAGAAGATGCCTTGTAATGTCCTCAAAAAGCTGTATGGGAATGGCTTGCTCCGCCCTGCTCATTTTGGTTTACCTATCGGCTTTGCCTTCTCATGTCCGGCCTTTGCTTTTCCCTGCAGCTCCGGTACCGGTTCTGCCTCGTTCTTTTGTATTCTCATTCTCTGACGGCCTTCGGTTCCGTGAGGTTCTGTCACGTCCGGCCTTCTCATTCCCGCTTTTGCCATCTATCGTCCCTCCTGTTTATACGTCGTTATGCTTCACCGATTGTTTCTTTGCCGTTCTGTTTTTATTCTTAGCCTCTTCATCCGTGATTGTTGTCTGCCCGTTGGCTTTTTTTACTCTTGCATGCTTGTTATCCATCTGACTGTCTTTTGGCATCTGCAGGTCAGACCTCCTTTCCGCAACACCTGAAATCCTTAAAAATATTCTCTCATGAGATTCTATACAATCTATATTTTAACCCCATTTCTTCGGATCCATTCTATGCAGCGGACAGTTAATATATGGTCTTTACCTATTGATCCAATTCTGCCAGACTTGAGATTCTGGATAATTGATAATTTGTAAAGCGGTTATCGGCGGACACATCCCTGCCAAACCAAGACGGCGGAACAAAGGTATTGGCACTTTGTAAATCAGGAAATTCTACCTCCACCAGCTTCAACCCTTGAAGCCGGTCTTTAAAAACATCCAGCTCCGCAACCAGTCCACCGGAAAGCGGAATCAGATAACGGGTTTTATAAATTATGTTGCCGTCTGTTTTACCGCGAAGTGTAAGATACGCTTCTCTGGTCAGGGGCAGCTCCACCTCATGATTCACGGACGGGCCTTCCTTCCCGGTCGGCTCCAGCCCGAATTTTGATTTATAGGTAATCATATATTCTTCGTCGCTTTTGCGAATCCGAATAGTAGGGTTATGACATAGGTACCCCTGCTCTATCTCCTTCTTCCGGTATTCTGACAGCTCTCCCGGAAGCTGTGATAATAAATATTTGCGTTCGATCTCCATAATTATATCCATGCTCTGCCCCGCACAAATCGCCATGAAAGTGCTGGCATGGACCCGGTCCCCCTTTCATCTATATATTCCACTTCTTTCAACCTTGGTCTTCCCTTCATTAAATTTCTTTCCGGCTGAATAGTCGGCGGTCTTTCCAAGAATACTATCCATATGAAAAAACATATTCAAAACTTTATTCTCTGCGGGCTTTGCGGCTGGTGCATGGAATGCTTCTGGACCGGTCTGGCTTCTCTCAGGAAGCATGAGGACAAGACCCTGTCCTGTCATACCTCCGTATGGATGTTTCCGATCTACGGTATGGCCGCATGCCTCACTCCTGTCTGCAAAAAACTGAAAAACCATAGTGCACTGCTTCGAGGAGGTGTATATGCATTTTTAATCTATGTCGGGGAATACACCACCGGTGTACTCCTGAAAAAATATGGTGCATGCCCATGGGATTACAGTAAAGCAAAGCTGAATTACAAAGGTGTGGTGCGGCTGGACTATGCCCCCGCCTGGTTTCTGGCAGGACTCTTTTTTGAAAAGGTTCTGGACCGGAAATAAACTTCAATTGGATAGTTGTTCCGATAACTTATATTTAGGAACAAAATGCATATTCCTGTAATCGTGGTGTACCATGCAGGTGCAGTTTCTTAACTACATTATGCTTCAGAATAGAATGAATTGCAAGCTTGAAAGGCATATAAAAAAGAGGTATACTATATCTGCATTCATCGTATTCATAGGCAGACGGAGGATGGTTGAGTTGTTAAAGACTGTAATCTTTGGCATGGAAGGCGCTATAATCGACGATATACCCCGGCACACCGGAACAGCTATCCAGAACTTGCAAAAGGGGCAATACTGTGCTGTACCCTATGTCCTTGATTTAATCAACAATCTCTATGAGCAGGGTATGAAGCTGATCCTCACTTCTTCATTCCCTGTATTCATTATGGAAGCCGTGATGGATTTTCTGCAAATCCGGAATTATTTTGCAGGCTATGTGTCCGACACCCAGGTGCTCCGTCCAAAACCGGCTCCGGACATTTTTCTGGAGGCGGCAAAGCAAGGGAATGCAGCACCCCTGGAATGCATTGTTATCGAAGCTTCCTGTTATGGCGTTACCGCGGCGGAAGCTGCCGGGATTACCTCCATCGGTTATAGCAATCCCATTTCCGGTGAGGAAAGACTGACACAGGCTGCCATTCTGGTAGAGGGTTTTGATGAAATTGATTATAATTTTATTAATCAGGTGTATCTTCATGATCACATGCTTCCGGCAACAATTCTTACAACAGAACGCCTAATCCTTCGGGAACTTGCCCAGGAGGATATTGACAGGCTTTGTATCCTCAGCCGGAAACCCGGTGTCCGTGAATATATTACCGGAATCTCCGATGATGTTGTTCTGGAAAAGGTAAAACACGAAGCATATATTAAAAACATTTATCATTTTTATGGTTATGGTCTGTGGGGCATCTTTACCTTAGGGGAACAGCTGCTGATTGGGCGGGCAGGAATTGAATACCGGAGAATTCATCAGCGGGACATCTATGAACTGGGATATTTTATTGATCCTGATTACCAGGGTATGGGTTATGCGGCAGAGTGTGTCCGCGCAATTCTCACCTATGCTTTTGACAGGCTGGAGATTCCTGTTGTTACAGCCATCATATCCAAGGACAATCTCCCCTCACAGCGCTTGGCCGAAAAGGTCGGCATGAGCTGTTCCGGACAGCTGACTTACCACGGGCAGCTCTGCTATACATACGAGCTATGCAGGCAGACGTTTCATTCTTAAGAGAAAAGGAGGACGTACAATTATGGATGGCCAGAGAAATACCAGACAAAGGCAATTAATTCTGACGCTTCTCAAAAATGCGGACCGGCCGATCTCAATTAACGAGCTTTATTCCCAGCTTGTTCTTACGCTGCCCAAAATTGCAAAGTCAACCATTTACAGGAATATAGATTCATTATTAAGTCAGAATCTTATCGATAAATACTATCTCAATGACAACGAGATTTTCTATAGAATTAAAGCGGATAGCAGCGAACATAAGCATTATGTTATTTGTGACAACTGCAAGAAAATGTTTTATCTTCCAACCTGCCCCATCCACCAGCTGGAGGATGCCATGGAAAAGGAAGGTTTTATTATCAAGGATCACCAAATTCAAATTACAGGCATCTGCAAATCCTGTTCTAAAAGCCAAAACAAGCAATAAGTTTCCATAAATGGAAACTTATTGCTTAATTATTGTGTGATATACCTCGGCGTCAAAGCCTATTGGCCTCCGGTAGTTCCGGTTCCGCCAGTTCCCGTTCCTGTTCCGTTGGTACCCGTTCCGTTGGTACCTGTTCCAGTGGTACCTGTTCCGTTGGTACCTGTTCCGTTGGTACCCGTTCCGTTGGTAGCTCCGGTAGTGGGAGTTGTTACATCAGCACCGTTTGTGACCCCATTGGTTACTGCCGGGGTAGTTGTCACTGCCGTCGTGGGAGCCTTGGTAACTCCATTACCCGGTGTTCCGTTCTTATCATCTGAAGCGCAGGCACTAAAGATAAATAAAGCGATGCAGCTTATTCCTAATAATATAAGGACTTTCTTTTTCATAGCTACTCCTCCTATAAAATTTTGAGTTTTACAAGATTAGTATCTCTAACTTTGTCCGATTTATACACCTATCAGAATTCACATTCCATGATTTCACTATATTTTCAACCTTTCTTTCAGCCTATTAAAGAAAAACATGATAGCTTCTGATAAATATGGAATAAACGGGTGTTAATTCCACTTATTCCATTTATTTATTAAACTCTGTCATATCTTTTCTAAAGCGAAGAGGCAGGTTGTTCCTCTGCAGCTTCGGATTCACCCGGTCCTTAATTGCAATATTTTCAAAAAAGGTAATCCAAAGTTCCCGATACCTGTCCTCGTATGAAGATACCTCCTTTACCATGTCCTGATCAATCTCCGGAACCTCGGCAATAATCCACTGGGTATCCGGTATATGCATTGCGGCAAGCTTGCGGTTCGAATCATAAATCAAAAACCGCTCCTGAGGAAGACGGTCTGCAAAATGAGGCATTATTATGGATAATACATCATTCTTCGGATGAATGATGGAAGTCAGCAGCCCATTCTGTTGTTGGGAAAAGCGGATAAAACCCAGGAGATGATGTGCCTCATTCCCTACCCTCTTATTAATGCGAAAGATGCTGTTCACAACCTCATTGCTTAAACGCTCCGTGATTCCGGCCCCGACAGCAAAGCCAAGTATCAAAAACCGGTAAATCAGATCTGCCTTCCCTTCATAATCAGACAAGGCGGTACGGCATACCATTCCGTATACCTCCTCGGATATCTTCTGCTTCACGGACCTGGCCACCTTGTAAGCTAATTCCAAATCCGTGTCCACTATAACATATTCCGCAAAGAGCTCAATATTGGAATACTTGCTTCCTTCGCTCTTCTCTTCGATCTTAATGTTGGAGTGTCCCAGCCTGGAACTCCAGGCATGGTAGATTGCGGTAAATATTCCGTCAATATTATTATCGCACAGATAGATTCTCTTTACATCCATTGATCTCAACTCCTAAAATATCACACATTCGCCAATTGCACCGCAAGAGGTTGTCTGGGCTGAAAATTAACATCATCAAACAGGGAGAGCTGCCGGTACGTAATATCCTTGTCTATTCCCAGCGGAATCTGATCCTTTAATGCCACCAACTGCCTGGTGATAAAATCCTCTTCAATCCGAACCGGATGCATCATTTTTCCGCTGCAGGTAATAAAGTAAACAGCACGCTTCAGCACAATCCCCATACGTTTTAAATCCTTAAAATCGAGTACCGCACTCTTCCTGGCCTGAAGAATCCGCCCTGCCGAATTCGTACCGATCCCCGGCACTCTAAGCAAGGTATAATAATCTGCCTTATTCACCTCCACCGGAAATAATTCCAGATGGCGCAGCGCCCAGTCGCACTTTGGGTCCAGAAGAACATTAAAGTTCGGATGTAACTCATCCAGCAATTCTCTTGTCTGAAAGCCGTAAAAGCGCAGCAGCCAGTCCGCCTGATATAAACGATGCTCCCGAAGCAGCGGCGGTCCCGCTTCCGTAGAGGGCAGACGGCTGTCCTGATTGACATTAATAAACGCGGAATAAAACACCCTTTTCAGCTCAAAATTACCATATAAAGCTTCCGCCACCGACATGATCTGGTAATCGCTCTCCTGGGTTGCACCTACAATCATCTGAGTGCTCTGGCCTGCCGGTACAAAGGTACGCTTTGTTAAGGATGCTCTCCCATATGGCATAGCTATGGCTGAAGAAGTTATAATATCCCGGCTGTCCACACTTTCGTCAATATCAGAGTATCCCTGGAGCGGCATACTTCTATTCCCTGCCGAATGTCCTATGGCCGCTGTGTTTCCATTCTCCTCCAAACCTGCCAGAGCGGTCACCGTTCCATCGCCGCCGGAAGCTCGTGACATACCGAAATCTCCCGCCCCTGATATCATTCCCGGCCCCATGGAAAGACCCTGTCCGCTCCTATATTCCGGCAGTCCAAGGAATTCCCTGCTCTTCTTCCTCCCCATCTGTATCTGCCGGATGGGTTTCAAGATATTCTTGCGGTTCTTGTGGGGCGCCAGCTCCCGAAGTCCTTCCGCGGTGGGCAGCTCCAGATTAATGCTCATGCGGTCCGTATACCAGCCAAGCATCTCAATCAGAACAGGATCCGCCCCCGGAATTGCTTTACAATGGATATAACCATTAAAATGGTGCACCTCCCGGAGCAGGCGGAGTGATTCCAGGATTAATTCCATGGTGTAATTGGGAGAATGCAGTATTCCCGAACTCAAAAACAAGCCCTCTATATAGTTCCTGCGATAAAACTCCATGGTCAATTCACTGAGTTCCCGGGGAGTGAAGGAGGCGCGGACCACATCATTGGAGGAGCGGTTTCCGCAATATTTACAATCAAATATGCATTCATTGGTATATAAGACCTTCAACAGGGAGATACATCTGCCGTCAGCAGAAAAACTATGGCAAATGCCGCAAGCCACACTATTACCCATGCTTGATCCGTTGCCCTTCCGATCCACACCGCTGGAGGTGCAGGCCACGTCGTATTTCGCAGCATCCGATAATATCTCCAGCTTACGCTGAAGCGACATATTCTCTTGAATAACCATATCCTACACTCCTGTCATCAAACATTTGTTCTGTTTTTATTTTATCAAATCTCGTTTCAACTGTCAACGGTTTTTCAAACATATGTTCTTTTTTTGTGATTATAATGTTACCGTTCAGAGGGTGGCAGGGAGGTGGGCATAGTGCTCCCATAATGCACTATGCCCACCTCCCTGCCACCCTCTGAACCAGCCTAAGGCCTCGGCCCTTAACATTTTAGGAGGGCGGTTTTGATTTTCTCAAAACCGCCCTCCGGCTTACCTGTCTCCTAATTCGCGAATTCTATCTGCATACCACAGAATAACATCCTGCAGGCGGTACAGCTCCGATTCCTTGCTGTTTCTTCTCCAGCCCTCCTTATAATGATAGAACCAGTTCTCCAGGCGCTGTGCCAGGGTGTCCGCTTCTTCAAAGAGGGGCCTTTGGGACTGAACCTCAGCCAAACGCAGAACAACTCCAATCCGGTTAAATATCATCATACCTTCGGCAGCAAGAATATAGGCCTTCACCTGATGCCTCACCTGATCCGGCAACCGGACAATGCTTTGGTACAGTTTTTCAATCCCTTCCCGCAGGAACACATCCGCCTCTTCCGCCCCGGTAAAATCCAACGCTGCCAGATAACTCTGCCGGTCTTCCGCATTTCTTCCTTTTGTCTCCATTTCCCGGTAATTGATGATATGATACCATTCAAAGACAATATGCTGCGCTAAAGAAGAGATCAACCCTGTAAATTCTTCTTCCGCATCGCCGAACTCCAGCCTTGCAATCTGCCGGTTAATCTCCTGTCTCTCAATAATTTTATGATTCCAGGAAAATGCCGCACCGTAGATCATTCCCACAACACTGAATTCCGGCGGATTGATATGGCCGTAATCACCCCAATCGGTATTCAGAACTCCCTCCGCCTCGTACTTATGGGCATAGCTGCACATGCGCCGGATATTCTCATAAGAAGCTTCCATCCGCGGAATGAACTGATTCCATCCGCCCACACCCGGGCATAGATACTGGGTGGCTCCGGCCTCATGAAGCAGCTTAACACTCTCTTCTCCCTGATTCGGAGCATATCCCCAGTTCAGGCAGATGGTCTCCTGGGGCAGCTCCTTTACCGCCTCCGGAAAACCGCAGATGATATCTCCCCAGAACATGGGTCTTTTTCCCTTGACCAGAAGATATTCGCACAGCTCCTTCACATACCTGATATAGATTCTATCCGTTCCTTCCTGCTGGGCCGCTTCCTTTGCTCTCCCCTTTCCCAGGTCAAAGGTCTCGTCCGCGCAGAGATTGAACTGGTTCGAAGAGAACAGCGGAAGAAATTCATCAATCAGTTCCTTAATCAGCTTCAGGCTGCGGTCATTCGTAACGTCTATGGTATGATGCTTCATCCGGTCATCGAAGGAAAAGGGCCAGCTGTCCGAGCCCGGCAGCTCACACAGCGGAGCGTAGGTCCTGGTGCTGAGAAGCTTGTGCAGGTGTCCGAAGGTGGAAAGGGAGGGAACCAGCTCTATATGCAGGCTCCGGCAATAAGCATCCAATTCCAGAATCTCCTCGGAGGTCAGAGGAGTATCATCTCTCCATACCTCACTCAGATTCTGAAATAAATAGCTGTGCTCTATATAAAGCTGTAATTGATTGATTTTATAATAGCTGAGTTTATCTGCCAGCTCTTTCAAAGCTGCAAGAGTCGGAATTCTTCCTCTGGTGGTATCAAAATAGTAACCCCGATTAGCAATATCCGGATAATCCCGAATCACAAGCCAGGGCAGGTGTGCCCCCTCCTGAGCAATGATCTGCCGAAGCGTCTGTATTCCATATAAAATTCCGGCGGCACTCCCTCCGCTGATCCGTATTCCATCCTCAGCAACAGAAAGGGTGTACTCTTCCTGCTTCATGCCGGAATCCAGATTCAGGAATATCCCTCCGTTTTCCGTCTTTCCCCGTGTAACCCCAAGGGCATAGCCCAATCTATCCTTTATCTCCTTCTGTAAAATCACCGCATGGGAGAATACCTCCCTGTCACAGGATGGGTCTATTAAAATCCTGCATTGATACGAAATAATAAAATATCCTGTTTTTTCTTCTATACTTTGTGGCTTTGGTAAGATATACATCAGCTGTCTCACTTTCATAAATTGATAATATACTGCTAAAATATCCCCTGCACTGTCGGTCATTACCGCTTCGGCATCAGATGGATGGCCATCCCCTCCACATCACTGACTGCTTCCGTTATGGCTTCACTATAGGTGGGATGGGGCCGTATAACTGCGGCCATGTCATTGACGGTGAGCCCCTTTGCAATGGCCGTTGCAAATTCGCTGACCATATCCGTTGCCCTGTCACACAGCAGCACCGCCCCCAGAAGCTTTAAGGAATCCGCATCGCAGATTACCTTAATAAAGCCCCGGTCACCGGCAGACAGTATGGTCTTGCTGTTGCCCAGCATAGGATATTTGCCCGTCTTCACACGGTATCCCGCTTGAATCGCTTCTTCCTCACTAAGCCCCACAGAGGCGGCTTCCGGTGAGGTGTAGACACAGGAGGGAACTACCCTCAGATTGATATCCGTTCTCTCCCCGAACATTCTTTCCACGGCATAGATTCCCTGGGCGGAAGCCATGTGAGCCAGCTGCCAGGTCTTATTTACCGCATCTCCGATGGCATAGATACCGGGAACACTGGTCTCAAAGTCCTCGTTTACACGAAGCCTGCTGCCCTCCGTCTCCAGGCTGAGCCCCTCCGCCAGCAGACCCTGTGTATTCGCCTGTCTGCCGATTGCCAGCAGAATTCCTTCTGTCTGTGCAGTATGGGCGGCATCCTTCTCCGTGTACTCACAGCATAGCATTCCGTCCTTCTTCGTAATGCCCGTCACCCTTGCCTTAGTATGAATGGTAACTCCCTTTTTCTTCAAGCTCATGGAAATGCTCTGGGAAATTTCCTTGTCCATTCCCGGCAGAATCCGGTCCATGGCTTCCACGATCTCCACCTCGCAGCCCATCTCCCGGTAAATGGTCGCACATTCAATCCCGATTACTCCGCCGCCGATAATCAACAGCTTCCGGTATCCCTTTTCCATAGCTAACAGCTCATCGCTGGTAATTACATCAGGTAGTCCCACTCCCTCCAACCCGGGAATCACCGGCTTAGAGCCTGCGGCAATCAGAATTTTTCCTGCTGAAAGCCGCTCAGACTGCGGCTCCCCGTTAAAAATCCCGCCGGAAGATGTGTCTGCGGAGGAGATATGTTCAGAGGACGCTTCTGATGCATTCTGCCCTTTCCCTACTTCAACCTCCTGAGGAGAGATAATTTTAGCTCGTCCATATACAATCGTGACTTTATTCGCTTCCAGCAGTCCGGTAATGCCCTGCCGGATTCGATCCACTACCTTTTCCTTCCTCTGTCTCAGCTTCTCTATATCCAGATGGATTCCTTCAACGGTAATTCCCAGCTCCTCCAGATGCTGGGCTTCATAAAACAAATGGGAGCTGTGCATCAGTGTCTTGGTTGGAACGCATCCCCGGTTAAGACAGGTCCCTCCTATCTCCCGGGCCTCAATCAAGGCCACCTTCTTTCCCAGCTTCGCAGCCCTCAGAGCGGCCACATAGCCGCCGGGCCCGGAGCCTATGATAATAATATCAAATTGATTTTCCATAGGAACACTTCCTGCCTCCTTTTGAACTAGTCTGTTCTTCACAACTTAAGGGTCATAAGTCAACCGCAATCTATAACTCTGCTTTTTTAAGAAGCTGTAAAATATCCTCCTGCATCCCCTGGTTTTGGGAAGCAACAGCGATTCCTCCCACCACTGCTGCCATTTGATCCGAATGAAATCTACATCCGGTCAACGCAGAGGACAGCTGTTCAAAATACTGTGTCTCCAATGCATCGGAATACGCGGCACAGCTTACAATCCTGCCGGAATCCACCACAAAGCGGAGATCAATATCTCCCCAGGAATATCTCTGTTCCAGGGAAAAATCAAATTCCATTTTCCGTCCAAAATTCCATTCGTAAGAAGAATACTTCTTCTCCAGTTCCTGCAATGCGGTTCTGTTCAGAGCTTCCTCCTCTAGCCTTTTCGGCACCTGCAATTCAGCTCTATCCAGAGCTTCCTCCTTTAGCCTTTCCAGTCTCTGCCCTGCATTGCCCTGCCCGTAAGTCTCGCCAAAGGCCTCGATCAGGCTATTAGAAAGTGCGGCAATCTCAAGCTCCGGTGTATACTCCGTAAGATTGGCCACCCTTGCACGGACGGATTCCACCCCCTTTGTGACCAGCTTCTCCCTGGATACATTCAGGTAATGGGACAGCATATTCATATCCACCTTCACCAGAAGGGTGCCGTGATGGTAGCAGTGTTCCCCATCCGAGTAAAACGCATTGCCGGAGAATTTTCTTCCTTCGGCTGTGATATCATTTCTCCCCGATCTCTGGGCAGGTATTCCAAAACGGTTCACCGCCTTAATAATAACCTCCAGCTGCCGGTTCACATCATAATTCTCTTTGGCAGCCAAAAAGGTAAAGTTCAGATTTCCCAGGTCATGAAACACAGCTCCTCCGCCGGATAATCTGCGAACCAGTCTGCCTCCGTCCTTCTCCAGCTCGGCAACCCTGCATTCCTTCCAGGGATTCTGGTTTCTGCCGATCACCACCGTCTTTTCATTCTGCCACAGGTAGAGAATTACCTCATCCTTCTTCACGTTCTTCAGAAGATACTCCTCCAAAGCCAGATTCTTGTATGGATTCGTTTCCTTCGTAATAATATATTTCAGGTTCTGTATCAATGGGTACCTCTTTCTCTTTATCCATCACTCCTCAAAGCTGTAACGAATAACCGGATTCCGGGCGGCCAACACCTCATCCGGGCGGCCGACAGGCGTACTCACCGGGCTTAAGTGCAATGCTTCCGGCTCTGTCATGGCCCTCTCATATATCTGCCGGTATATTTGTGCCGCCTCCTCAAGCGTCTCCCTGCTCTCCGTCTCCGTGGGCTCCACCATAAGGGCCTCATGGACAATGAGGGGGAAATACATGGTCGGAGGATGCATTCCATAATCCAGAAGGGTCTTTGCAAAATCCAGCGCCGACACGCCCTTTTCCTTCTTCAGCTCCTCCAGGGAGATTACAAACTCATGCATACACGGCCCCTTGAAGGGTATATCAAAGGTATCCTTCAGCAAATGAAGCATATAATTGGCATTCAGCACCGCATTCTCCGAAGCTCCGCGCAGCCCTTCCGCTCCCAGGGTCAGAATATAGGTCAGCGCTCTCACTACCACAAGGAAATTGCCGTAGAAGGATTTCACCCTGCCGATGCTGTCCGCTGACTTTGCTTCCCACCGATAATGCCCCTGTTCCTCCGCAATGCGGGGCGAGGGCAGATACGGGATCAGCTCTTTCTTACAGCCCACCGGGCCGCTGCCGGGACCTCCTCCGCCGTGGGGCGTGGAAAAGGTTTTATGCAGATTAAGGTGCACCACATCAAAGCCCATATCGCCAGGCCTTGCGATTCCCATGATGGCATTGAGATTGGCTCCGTCATAATAGTTCAAGCCCCCCGCTTCATGGATAATCCTTGTTATCTCCAGGATATTTTCATCAAACATGCCGATGGTATTGGGATTGGTCAGCATGAAGCCTGCCGTATCCTCCCCTACCGCCTTGCGAAGCTCCTCCACATCCACATAGCCTTCCGCCGTGGAGGGCACATTGACTACGGAGAAGCCGGCCATGGCCGCGCTGGCGGGATTGGTGCCGTGGGCGGAATCCGGGACAATGATCTTCGTCCGCTTCGTATCCTTGCGGCTCTGATGATAGGCCCAGATTAATTTCAATCCGGTGTATTCCCCATGAGCGCCTGCTGCCGGCTGAAAATCCATTGCGTCCATGCCGGTGATCTCACAGAGGGTCTCCTCCGCTTTCTTTATGACCTCAAGGCAGCCCTGGATGCTCTCCTCGGGCTGAAGGGGATGAATCCCCGAAAAGCCGCTGAGCCTAGCAATCTCGTCATTGATTTTGGGATTGTATTTCATGGTACAGGAGCCCAGGGGATAGAAACCTCCGTTGACTCCAAAGGTGCGCTTCATCAGCTGGGTATAATGTCTGCTCAGCTCGGTCTCGGATACCTGGGGCAGACGAAGAGCTGCTTTGCGCCGGAACTGCTCCGAGGGAGATACTGCCGGGACATCGCATTCCGGGAGAAGCGTACAGCTCCTTCCCTCCCTGCTTTTTTCAAATATCAGCTTCATTGTCCAAGCACCTCCTTCATGGCATGAATTAAGGCATCCATCTCTTCCCTGGTATTCATCTCCGTCGTACACCACAGGATTGCTCCGCTGCACTCTCCCTCCAGAGGATATCCTCCCAGAATTCCACGCTCTGCAAGTCCTGCCAGTAAGTTATCCACATTTCCGGTAAAATCCGTTACAAACTCGTTGAAATATTCTCCCGGATATTTCATTGAAAAGCCTTCCAGACGGCAGATCTGCTCTGCCAGATAATGAGCCTTGGACATGGACAAGCGGGCCGCCTGCTCCAATCCCTGCTGCCCCATGGCATCCAGGTATACCGCCGCCGTCATGGCGCACAGCGCCTGGTTGGAACAGATGTTGCTGGAGGCTTTCTCCCTGCGGATATGCTGCTCCCGCGCCTGAAGAGTCAGTACATAGGCCCGGTTCCCCTTCGCGTCCACGGTCTCTCCGGCAATTCGCCCGGGAAGTCTTCTCATGAGCTTCTCCGTCGTCGCCATATAGCCCAGATAGGGCCCGCCGAAGGACAGCGGAATGCCCAGGGGCTGCCCCTCACCGATTGCGATGTCCGCCCCATATTCTCTGGGTGTTTTTAATAGTCCAAGGGAAATGGGATAGCAGCTCATGATGTATTTGACCTGGGTTCCGGCAGTGATTGCGCCCACCGCATCCCCGTCCTCTAATAATCCGTAGAAATTCGGCTGCTGGATCAGAACACAGGCCGTCTGGTCATCCGCCATGGACTTCAGGCTTTCCAGATCCGTCCGCCCTTCCTTTGCGGGAACCACAACGACTTCCATGTCTGTTCCGCAGCAATAAGTTTTTACCGTCTCCATGGTCTGGGGATGGACAGCAGCGGAGATCAGCGCTTTCTTCCGGTTTCTCTCCTGGCACATGATTATCGCTTCCGCCGCTGCCGTGGCGCCGTCATAAACCGAGGCGTTGGATACCTCCATTCCGGTCAGCTCACAGATCATGGTCTGATACTCAAAGATGGACTGAAGGATTCCCTGGCTGATTTCAGCCTGATAGGGAGTATATGCTGTCATAAATTCTTCTTTGGAAGTAATCTGGCTGACGATGGAGGGAATATAATGACGGTATGCTCCGGCTCCGCGGAAAATGGACTGGAATACCGTATTCCTGTCTGCTATCCGGGTCATCCTGTTTCTGACCTCGAATTCAGAGAGGCCCTTCTCCAGCTTCAGCGCATCCTTCAGGTACACTTCCTCCGGAACGGTATGGAACAGCTCACGAACGCTTTCCATTCCAATGGCCTGGAGCATTTCCCGCTGTTCCTGTGATGTATTTGGTACATAGGTGCCCATATCGGTATCCCCCTTATGAATTAAGCTCTTTGTATTCCTTCTCTGACAACAGATCTCCTCTGTCGGTGATATCCTCTACCTCAATAAACCAGGCGCCATAGGCATCTTCATTAATTAACTCCGGATGATCCAAAAGCTCCTCATTAATGGCCTTGACTACACCGGATACCGGGCTGTATACCCCGGATACCGCTTTAACGGATTCCACATCGGCAAATTCTTCTCCGGCAGTCACTTCGTCTCCGACCTCCGGCAGATTGACAAATACCAGATCTCCCAGCTGCTTCTGGGCATAATCAGATATTCCCACCTTTGCTGTTGTGTCGTCGGTAAAACATGCCCATTCATGCGATTTTAAATACATAAATTCCTTCATAATCAATACCTCCCATTTATTATTTTATATATTATTTTATATATTTTCTTATTACATCCTATCCCAATAATGTCCTGCTTCTTATTTTGCCCTCTTATAAAAAGGCAAAACAACTACTTCCGCGGCAATTCTTCTGCCCCGGACCTCCACCTCCACCTGGGTTCCCGGTTCACCGAAGGCGGTATCAACCAAAGCCATGGCAACGGGATGCCCCAGATAGGGACAATGGGTTCCCGATGTAGTGATTCCTATGGATCTGTCTCCGGAATAGATCGGGCAGGCCTCTCGGGCAATGCCTCTGCCGGTGATATTCAAGCCCACTCTGGTTCTGGTCGGCTCCCCTCTTGCCAGGATGCCTTCCTTGCCGATAAAGCTCTCTTTCTCCAGCTTCACCGCAAAGCCCAGTCCCGTCTCCAGAGGCGAGATGGTATCATCCATCTCATGTCCGTACAAGGGCATCGCCGCTTCAAGGCGCAGCGTATCCCTCGCTCCCAGCCCGCAGGGAATTAGAACATAATCCTCCGCAGAACCGGCCAGCTTTGTATTATTCTCCAGATCATAATTCCCGGCCTCCAACAGCAGTTCCCATAATTTTACCGCATCCTCATTCCCGCAGTAGAGCTCATAGCCGTCCTCACCGGTGTACCCGGTTCTTGAGATCAGGCAGGAAATTCCCCCTACCGGGACATTTTCCCGGAAGCTATAATATTTGACCGGAAGCTCCTCTTCCCTGGCCAGCTTACATAGTATTTCCTTCGCCCTGGGCCCCTGAATTGCCAGCTGGGAGACCTCGTCGGAGATATCGGTGAACTCCGCCTCATCCATGAGATGGGCTTTCATCCACTCCACATCCTTATGGCGGTTCGCCGCATTGATTACAATCAGATATTCCTGGGGATTCTTCTGATAGACCAGAAGATCATCCACCACTCCGCCGCTTTCATTGCACATGGGGCTGTACTTCACCTGCCCGTCATACATATGTCCGCAGTCATTGCTGACCAGGTTCTGGACATTTTTCAGAGCGTCCTTCCCTTTCAGCAGAACCTCCCCCATGTGGGATACGTCAAATAAGCCCGCACCGGTTCTCACCGCCATATGCTCTGCAATCACGCCGGTATCGTACTGCACCGGCAGCAGATATCCGGCAAAGGGAACCATCTTCCCTCCCGCTTTCACATGACAATCATAAAGCTGAGTCTTCCTTTCCATTGCAACCTCCCATTTTGCTTTTATTTTTACTTCGCCGAACGCATTTTTTTGATAAAATGGAACAAAAAAAAGCGTACTGAACGAATCAATACGCCTCTGTTGATTTACCTGAAAGATTCTCCCCCGCTCCTGCAAGACAGAGGATTGCTTCTTCGGTGCCAAATCGCTTTCCAGAGTATCGTCCAGACCCGGTCCTTCTGCCTGAGAGTTTTCGCATTCCCCTTCGGCGCCGCCTCCTTCCGGCGGTCTCTCCCCAATCCTTCGTCCGACCTTATTCCTTTATTTCTATAAGCTGGTGCTTATATCCATAACCTCATTATAATATCTGAACGGGATAAAGTCAATGCATGGGAAGAATGAAAGATCCATAACAGTTCAGCCCGGCGGCAGTCCGGCAGGTCCCTTTTACGCTGACCATCTGAGTGTATCTTGTGAAGCGGAGCGCTTTGAACACACGATTGCAAGTAAAAGGGATCTGCCGGACTGCCGCCGGGCTGAATTGTTACTCTTTTTTATCCGTTCCGCAATTTGCTGACACAATCTTCAATATCCTGCCGCGAGCGAAATTCATCGGTATGCTTCAGAACATAGTCTCTCGTATCGGAGTCCAGGGAAGACAAATAATTGTTTCCCTCCATCTCATTCAGGAAAATTCCCGGTGCAAAGAAATAACCATAGGTCGGAAGAAATGTCGGATAAGCTGCTGCCGATGTAAACGATATAGGATCCATACTATAATCACCTCCGAAATTAGTATTTGCAGCTTCCTAAAAAGAATACGAAAAGTGACCATATGGAATTATTATTCATAGAATAACATTAATTGCCATTTATCCACAGCAGAATGTTGATAGTGTGGATAAATAGAAGAAAAATGAGAAGTTATTCACAAAACTGACAGATATTTCTCGATTTATAAACAGATATGCAGAAACTTTTTAATTTTAGCAGAATAAAGCTGCCGGGCGCACCCAAAACCACCAATCAAATAATCTTCCTTTGACTGGCGGTTGGATGGCGCTTCTATACTACCGGCTTACTTTCTTCTCAAAATAGGTCAGGAGCTTATACAGTCCTGTTGCGACAATACAGAGAATCACGATGGACATGATTACCCAGTCAAGCTTGAAGACCTGGCTTCCATAGATAATGAGATAACCCAGTCCTGCTTTGGCGGCAAGGAATTCTCCGATGATGACACCCACCAGGGAAAGCCCGATATTTACCTTCATCTGACTGATGATGGACGGAACATTTCCGGGAAGGATTACTTTGAACAGCACATCCCTCTTTTTCCCTCCCAGAGTATAAATTAATTTGATCTTATCCTCCTCCATTTCCTTAAAAACGGAATGGAGGGAGATTACCGTTCCGAAGATGGCAACGGAGACAGCGGCAACGATGATTGTTTTTATATTGTTCCCCAGCCATACGATGAATACCGGTGCCAGCGCCGATTTGGGCAGGCTGTTAAGAACAATCAGGTAGGGTTCCAGCACCTTGGAGATGCTGTCATTCCACCAAAGAATAATCGCGATGATAATTCCCAATACATTTACTAAAAAAAAGCTTCCCAATGTTTCCAGCAGTGTGATCCCTACATGATAGAGAAGCTGGCCGCTGACGGTCATGTCCAGGACGGTTTTTATAATCCTTGAGGGGCTGGAGAAAACGAAGGAATTCAGGATTCCCAGCCTTGCCGTAAGCTCCCAGGATGCTATAAAGCTGATGAGAATCAGAAACTGGCAGAAACGAACCCGCCGGCGTTGAAGCCTATGCTTTCTGATATATTCCTGCTGGGCTGCGGAAACATTCAAGCTTTTGCTTTCGACTTGTCTATGCTTCCTGCTCATGATGAGTTAACTCCTTCCATATTAAGTTAAAATATTTCTGGAACTCAGGCGCGCTTCGGGAGGTAAAGGGGGTTCTGTCCGGAATGGACAGGTTGATATCAATGATACTCTTTACCGTGCCGGGACGGGAGGAGAGTACAATGACCCGGTCACCCATGCTCACGGCTTCCGCTATATCATGGGTGATAAGGATGGCTGTCTTCTTCTCTTTGCGAATGATACCCCAGATATCATCGGCCACCTCAAGGCGCGTCTGATAGTCCAGGGCGGAAAAGGGTTCATCCAGCAGCAGAATATCCGGTTCCAGAAGAAGAGTCCGGATTAAGGCTGCCCGCTGTCTCATTCCGCCGGACAATTCGGAGGGGTAGGAATTCTGAAAGGTGATCAGGCCATAAGTATCCAGCAGTTCGTTTATTTGAACATAACTGTTATCCGACAGCTTATGCTGTATTTCCAGACCCAGGGTGACATTTTTCAAGGTATTGCGCCAATCCAGCAGCTGGTCTCTTTGAAGCATGTAACCTATATTTTTACCGGAGGATTTTAAATCCCTTCCATTGATATATATAAATCCGCTGCCCGGCTCGATCAACCCTGCTATTAACGAAAGAAGCGTGGATTTGCCGCAGCCGCTGGGTCCTACAATACTCACGAACTCGCCATCCGTTACATGAAAAGAAACATCGAATAATGCCGGTGTTTCTCCCTCGAGGCTATGATAGGTGTAACTGAGATGATCAATTTTTAATAGCTCGCCCATCGCTATTTCCTCCATATTTGCTTATACAGTATTATATGTCAGGCGGAAAGAGAGGTTACTGTTGCGGACTTCGTAAGTGCAGGGAGGAGGGATTGTACATGGTGAAAACCTGCACCTTTTTTACCGTATTTCATTGAAAATTGATCCTCGTCATAGTAGAATAGGAAAGGTAAGACAAACAAAAAACAGCCGCCGGGACAGCATCGGCGCGGGAGGAAATGTCCATATGAACTTTGGAGGAATATGTATTGTAACAGATAACGCACCCCGTCTTGCAGAATTTTATCAAATTGTGCTGCAAGAAGAACCCTTTGCAGAGGGCAGCCATTACAGCTTCGGTAACATGGCCGTCTATGATCCGGGCGAGGTGACCATGGCAAAGGAGAAAAATATTTGGTTACAATGCTTTGTCGCAGATCTGGATTCGGAATACCAGCGGCTGCTGCGGGAAATCCCCGGCATTGAAATCATCTCGCCACCGGAAAGAAAGCCCTGGGGTGCATACTCGTTTTGGTTCACTGACCCCGACGGCAACAAGATCGCTGTTGCTCAAAAGGGGTAGACCGTGAGAAAGGGCAGCCGTATTATGATAACCACAGGTAAAAAAACCGCTAAATACACGGCAATGGATAAGCTTCGCTACATCGGTGCCGTTCTTCCATACATTGAAAAGCATTTATCGGAGGAGCTCCATCCCGAAAGTATAGCCAGACAGCATTATATCTCGCTAAGCCAGCTATACCGGGATTTTTATGCCTGTACAGGCCATTCCATAAAAGAGTACATCCGAAAGCGCCGCATATCAAACGCCTGTGAAAAAATAAAATGCTCGGTATTGCCCCTTGCCATCATCGCGGACGAAAGCGGTTATCAAACACAACAGGCTTTTCACAAACAATTCAAAAGCGTTGTTGGTATGACCCCGCTTGAATATCAACAGAGAGATACCTATTTCTATTTTTATCCCTTTGCTGTCAATAAAATCAGCCTTACAGTTAAGGTCGGCACAGAAACCATACCCAGATGTAAAATCATACAATTTTACGATCCCTGCCTGATGGGTATTGAGGATAAAGCGATTGCCGCATTGGGTGAAACCGCTGGCCGGGTTTTCGGCCGGAATGGGCAGCAGACCGGAGGTCAGTTCTGCTATGAAGTAATGACCGAAACTGTTGGCACAGGCGAAACAGATTTATACGCCGCCTGTGTGGTAAATTATAACGAGCCGGAGATCAGCGACGGCTGGAACTATCTCTACAACATCTGGCTTTCTGCCAGTATGTTTGAAGAAGCGGATAAAGGGTATTTTGAAGAGTATCTCTTTGAAAACGGAATACCGCGCAAATTGAAGTTATACCTCCCCGTTAAGAAGCGGAAAACAGAAAAGCATATTGCCATTCTATCTGTTTCCGAAACAGCATTTATTATTTCACGGGAGAAAGGATATAACGCAGAGCGGAAAGCCGCGGAAAAAGTTATGGCTTTTTTACAGGAGCGGCACCTGACACTGCTTCGAACTGCGCAAAGATTTTATGTTTGTATTTATGACGATATTGGTGTGTGCGGCGTAGAATGCGGAGAGGACTTCGATCTCCCTGATGACAGCGGCTTGGAACTCCTGCGCATTCCTGGGGGACGATATGCTGTGCTGCCGGATGATTGTTTGGGTGATATTCGTATAGGCGGGGCAAAAATAGAATTGTGGCTGCAAAATAACAGTATTGCTCACGAAAAGGAGCCTGTTTTCGCAGTTTATGAAACTCTGAACGGCAAATATGACAACGAAAATATCCGCATGGAATTGTTCAAACGGCTGAGAAATGACAAAAACGGATAACGCAGCGTGTTGTTTATGAGGTAGAATAAAGCCGTCTGGAAGGAGGACGAAAACATGAGCAAGCCATTAAAAAAAATTGAAGTAGAAAAACTTCCTCAAGATTATTCACCTTCTACGCTCCCCGAAATATTAAAGCTGGTGAAAAAGATAAAAGGCGATTCCGCTTTTGTTTATGAACACTTGAACAAACCGTTCTTCATGGAAACCGATAGGCTTATTATCCGCCATTTCACGCCTGATGACGCTGAAGCGGTGCTGGCATTGTCGCTTGACAGAATGGGGTCATCCATGAAAAACTTTGATCATCAATGGCCCACTGATATGGAAGGCTGTATGGGGGCAGCTGCTTATTTTGCCAGTAAGGATATTTATTATGCTGTTTGTCTGAAACCGTCTATGAAGCTAATAGGGTTTATTGCATATAACAATGTAAATGAAGACGGCATTATGGATTTGGGTCATGTCTGGCACACTGCACATCAGGACAACGATCTGGACACCGAAGCCCTGTCACTAATGACGCAGTATGCTTTTGAGAAACTGGGAGCAAACGGCTTAACTTCCGGTAATCCGCTGGAATGCGAGGAACAGATCGCCCCGCTGAAAACCATCGGCATGAGTATTGTGGAAACGATAAACAATGTTTCGTTTGTGAAGGATGAAAACGGAAAGCCCATTGAGTTTACAGGCTGTAAAATGTTGATTACGAAAGAACAATGGGACACAAGCCATCCCGAAAGTTATTTTCCAAAGGATAAACCGGAGATTTTAAGCATGATGGGAGAGCATGCGGACAGAAGCTTTCCCGAGAGCTATATGCTGGAAAGAATCATGCAGAACGGCGAAGAATACCCTGGATCCAGATGTCCTGAAATGCAGCCATTCACCACTTCAATTCGTGCCTTTTTAGATTATACGGGACAAAATTATGGGTATATCGGCTATGATTTCGGACGGCTTGATGTGGGGTTTATGTTGGTTTGCAATTTGAGCGGAGAAGCATACGTTGATGACCTTCATATGTGCGACGGAAACGCAACTGCTGCCGATTATGAGAGTTATAAAAATATGTTCCGGTATTTAGGGTATGAGAACTACGAATTGGTTTATACAAAGGATAGTTCAGAAAAAGAAATGAAAGCCCGGATAATGAAATGTCTTGTCAATGAAAAGACACCGGTTATTGTCGATAACCTTGCTGAGTGTCCCATTGGCTGTGCAGTGGTCGGCTATGAAAAAAACGGTGATATCCTCATCGGTTGGAATTATCATGTCTTTGATTTCAGCCCCAATCCGCAGCCCCAGTTATTTAGAAAAGAGAACTGGTATGAAGAAGCCGCTTATGTTGCTTTTATCGGAAAGCGGACAAATACTCCTGAGCTGAAGGAATTATACCGTCAGGGAATCCTTTCGGCATACAATACTTTGACCGATGGATTGTCCATGAAAAACGCAAGATATTTTAATGACTGGAAGCGGTACTTTACCCAAACGGAAGAGGAATGTATCGAGGAAGCAAAGCGCACCCATTACATTATAGGATATGGAACGCCGCCCGAAAGTATTTTTGCCGATGATGAGACAATACGGCAGGAGCTGGTTCGCACCATTGATCCTGCATGGAGTGCATATTCCGAGCGGCGATATTATGCCAAGTTCTTTATGCGGCAGGCACAGAAGTACTTCCCAGGGCAAGCGCAGACGCTTGAAGAAATAGCTTGCTGCTTCGAGAGAATAAGCCATGTTCATATGGAAGCTTTTATTAGAAAAGCAGGTCACGATCCCGTAGATAGGGACAAACTGCGCGATCCTGTTATAAGGCTCGAAATGGCTGAAATGATAGATCAATGCAGGGCCGAGGAAGAAAAAGCTATCCTTTTATTAAATCAGATTATTAAAGCAATGAAAGCGGAGAAGCTATTCAAATGAAAACCATGATGAAAACCCTGCCAATGTGTAAAAAGGGAATTCCCGGGGATATATTGCCTTTGTTTGAAAACATTGTTCAGACTTGTAAAGGAGTGGAACAGCTGTTTTGAATGACGATAATAGTTGATTGCTAATAATACCATAAAGATTGAGGGTGTCGCAAATCACTAAATATAGAGTGATGGGGCGATACCCTCAATGTTTGCTCCGCAGGATGCATATGCCGCGCGTAAGGGGAATATTGCCTGAAGGCAATTGTGCGTCAGCGTAAGCGAGCTCTTTATTTTAAAGAAGCTGGATACGGAAGGCCGTAGTCTGAGGAGGAATACTCGCCGTCTGGAAGTTGGCATGCTCTATTCTTACCATCTGGCCCGGGCGGATTGCTTCCAGCCTGATGGGACGGCCATTCCGGTCAAGGATGGAGGTGGCATTGGTGACAACAAACCGTATCTGGTCAGTTGTATCGTAGGGATTACCGGTAAGCAGGAATCTGTTTCTGGCATTCACATCAACGACCCGATCGGTTGTCACACTGACAGAAGCGCTGTCTCCGCGCACGACGATCCGGTATGCCGCGGACTGCGGAGGAATACTTCTGGTCATAGCAGAGGAAAACTCCGCGTCAATCCACATTCCGGTTCTGATTTCACACAAGCATAATTCCTGGTCAAATTGATTGGTAATTACGGTGGCCTGGTCTACATTCAGCCGAAGCGTCTCAATTCTAGCCAAACCATTCTGGCCGTCTATTCTATAGGATATTAAAATATTGCCGGTTCTTCTGTTATTTGTAAATACCTCTTCCACCAAAGCATTTTCGATCCGTAAATTACGGCCGTGCTGTGTTATCGTTCCTCTGGAATCCGCAGCCTTATTCGCCATATGAACCTCTATCCTGCCATCAGCTGGGGCAAGATCAATCGCTCCCGTTCTGCCGGGCACTTCAATGCTCTTTTGCTTGCCCACCGCTGAAGATCATTTTAATTCCATTATATGCCGGTTCCCTGGAATGTTCCGCAAAAAAAGGCCGTTTCAAAATGAATCTATCCTGTTACCGTATTACCAGGACAACATCCTTACTGTCTTCCCTCTCCGGCGGCTGGAAGGTCACCTGTTCCTTCCCTGTTACATTGCAGATGTAGCTCTGCAGCCCTGTCACCGGATCCATCCAGTAAGCATCCAGCGTTACTCCTTCATAGTCCCTCAGGGAAAGACTGATTTCCCTTCCTGTATAGGTATAAGCCAACAGATACTTGGCTCCGGCAAATACGCTGATGTAATCGTACTGCTCTCCCTGACTGCTGAGAAGATATTCCTGAGCAGATCTTCCATTGATATAATCTACGGATTCCATTAACCTCACCAGATGAATCATCTGGCTCCCGCCGGGATGATGAAGGGAATCCGACCACAGATATTTTGCCCCGAAGGCTCCCTTCACTGAGGTATCCCGATAAAACTGCATAATGGAATTATGTCCGTAGGTATGCCCTGCGGCACCTGCAAACACGCTCCAATACGCATAGCGGCGTACATCCGCCGCCTTCCAGTAAGGCTGGGTATCATCATGCAGTCCCTGGACTACCCATTCATAGGAGGGCTCGCCATCCAGAACCGGCTTGGGAGGAGTCCTCCCGTAATCACGTTCCACATATCTCCAGCTGTCTTCTCCATAGCATCCTTCCGCCTGACTGTTATCATCCCATGCATCCAGCCGCGTCTGGTCATATCTTCGGTGTCCCGACTGGAACATATTGAAGTCCAGCCATTCCTCACCGTGAAACCAAAGGCCGGAGCTGGTTCTGCCAAAAGGATGATATCCTACCAGCCGGTCCGGCCTGTCCTGCTTCATCCTGCGTCCCATTTTTGAGAAAAGCTCCGGATTCACATCTCCCCGGACATCACCGCCTACAATCCAGACCAGATTGGGCAGATGATGATAACGGCTAAGAATGAAATCCATATATCCATCCATATTTTCTTCCGTCAGATCACCGCCATTTACCACACTGCTGCCCCATACAGGAAGAATTCCCATATAAAGCCCCAGCTCTTTTGCCATCTCAAGCACCTTATCCACATGGTTCCAGAAACCGCCGTCCTTATTGATCTTGGAGAAATCTCCGTCTATCAGAGCGGTTTCTCCTTCCAGATTGCGCTGCTTCGCAGTATGAATAAAATCAGCCAGAATAATATTGTATCCCAGCTCCTTGCGATTCCTGAGATAGCAGTAGCTTTCTTCCGGGGTCAGCTGATGAAACAACAGCCAGGCGGTATCCCCCATCCAAAAGAAAGCCTCCTCTCCGATGCTGAAATACCTGCCGTTATCTGTGACCCTTAATTCTCCCTGCTCCCAGGGCTTGCTATATCTCATCCTGTCTTCCTCCTTCTATTTACGAAGCACTGCTACGCTGTAGGCGCCCAGCTCAAGAGAGCCCTCCACTGCATTACCGGTTATGAGATCCGCTCCGTTCAAGCCCTCCAATGTTACCGCTTCTGTCCGGCAGTTCAGATAGAACTCATAACTTCCTTCCTCACCTGTTCTGCTATGGTATTCAATGCCCTGAGGAAGCTTCTTTATCTCAATTCCCGCATCCTCCAGCATTTTGGCAAATAGAACGCTCATTTGCCGGGGGCAGCTTCTGGCAGCAACATAGTATGCCCTGCCCTGTTTTACCGGCATGTCCGATCCTGCCGGCTCACTTCTCTCATAAGTTTTACAGGTTACAGCTGCCGTTCCTTTATAGAAATCCTCTTTATAGCAGGCCAGTACCCTGGCATCCTTGACCCTCAGGATCTCCGCATAGTCCTTCACTTCCCAGTTCCACTGTTCTTCCGCAGCAGAAGCTGTTCCTGCTTCGGCACTTACCTCCTTCACCCAATCCTCTGTAAAATGAATCTGATTCCGATCCGAGGGATAAAGGGTATCAATCTCCTCACTGACGATGCCAAAAAGCTCCGAAAGTCCATCTCCAGGAAAGCCTCCCAGATGGCACAGCAGATTCTGATCCACATATCCGGTGAAATAGGTAGCCAGCAGCTGCCCTCCCTGCTCCGTAAAGCTCTTCAGCCTTGCAGCAGTCCGGGGCTGCAGAACATACAGCATGGGTGCGACAATTACGCTATATTCTGAAAAATCTCCGTCAGAAGGGATAACATCCATTTCTACGCCCAGCTTCAGAAATTCCTTCCAGATTCCAATGCAGGTTTCTTCGTAACGCTTTGTCTCATCACTTAATGCTTTCACATCCTGAATCGCCCATCGGTTATCCCAGTCGAATAACAGAGCCGCTTTGGATTTTACAAGGGTTCCCGCTGCCGCAGATATCCGGCTCAGCAGCTCTCCCACCTCCGCCACCTCGAGGAAGACTCTGGTGTCATCCGTACCCAGATGATCCACCACTGCGCCATGGTACTGTTCAAAGGACCCCCGGCCCTTACGCCACTGGAAATACTGCACCGTATCGGAGCCGCAGGCAATTGCCTGAAGACAGGCCAGCCTGTGCACACCGGGACGTTTCAATTTGTTATAGGGATGCCAGTTCACAAGGCCCGGCGCACTTTCCATCAGCATGAAGGGCTTCTCCTTCTTCATGGAGCGCATCACCGCATGGTGAAAGGCATACTCCGCCATGGTATCATATAAGGATTCCCGGTCGTTATGGAACCTGGGATAGCTGTCCCAGGAGATGACATCCACTTCCTCCGCCATTTTGCGGTAGTCCAGTCCGTTGTACAGCATCATGAAGTTGGTGGTTACCGGGATGTCCGGTGTTACCTCCCTCAGAGCAGCAATCTCAAATTTCATAAAATCAGTCATATTCCAGGTGGTGAAACGCTTCCATTCCAGGTTCAGCCCCATAATACTGCCCTCCCCATTGGCAAAGGGCGGCTCGATCTGCTGAAAATTATTATACCGGTGGCTCCAGAAGGCCGTCCACCATGCCTGGTTCAGCTTTTCAATATCGTGGTCGAATTTCTCCGCCAGGTAGCTTTGGAAACGCTCCACACACAGAGGGCAGTAGCAATCTCCCCCCAGCTCATTGGAAATATGATACATCAGCAGACCGGGATGGGAGCCGAATTCTTCCGCCAGCCTGCGGTCAAGGATTGCCACCTTCTCCCTGTAACGCAGGGAACTCATGCAATGGTTGTGCCTGACACCGTGATGGTTGCGCACATCCTGTTTGCTGACCCGCATCGCCTCGGGATATGCCGCGTCCAGCCAGGCGGGACGTGCTCCGGAGGGGGTGCCCAGGATTGTGTAAATTCCGTTCTCATACAAGCGATCGATTATCTCTCTCAGCCATCCAAACTGAAATTCCCCTTCCACCGGCTCCAAAAAGGACCAGGAGAACATGCCCAATGTGACACTGTTCACTCCCGCCTTCTTCATCATCCGGATATCCTCCGCTAAGATATCCGGACGGTCCAGCCATTGCTCCGGATTATAATCACATCCGTGAACAAAACCACCTGTTTGGGGAAATAAAATTGATTTTTCCATGTTAATTACCATGTCCTTTCTCATTGTCTTCAAATGACCCGCAGGAAGCAGATCTCCTCTTATCGATACCACTCCAGCACGGGCTCTTTGGTAATTCCGGTTGCCGGGATCTGCAAATGGGTGGAGGCCCCGTCCTTTCTCTTCCATACCAGGGTCGTGGTCACCTCCAATATCAACCGGTTTTCACCGTCACAAAGTTCTTCCGTTATATCAACTCTGCCAGGGAATCCGGCGAGATAGCCCCGATCCGTACCATTTATCCAAACTCTCACACAGTCCGATGCCTCCGGAAGCATTAGCATATAACGCTGCCCCGCGGCTTTTTCCTGTACAAAGGCTCCTTCATACCGGTAGGTTCCGGTAAAGGCGGGCCAATAACCGGGCCCGTTAAGATTAGGAAGCTCTTCTCCTGCTTTCAGCAGAAGCTCTTCTGCAAATTCCTCTCCCAACTCCCCGCGCCTGGACACTCTCCAGTCCAGACACAGAGTCTTCTCGCCGGACCGCCCGGGAAAGCTTCCCTCCGCCGTTTTTTTCTCCAGGCATAGAAAAACAGCTTCTCCCGGCTCGAGGCAGAGCGGAATTCTGTGTTCCTCTATCCCATACTCATCTGCCCTGTGATTCCATGGATCATATACGGTCACACACCCATATTCTTTATTCCGGACCAGAAGCTGTGCCTGCACCTTCCGGGATACGCTCTCGTTGAAATACATGGCGGTCAGGCCATCCGGCCGGCGAATCACCATGCTGCGAAGCTCCGGTATCCCGCCGGTTACCGTAAGCTCCCTGCTTCCCAATCCTGTCTCCAGCTTCGCCACTTCCTCCGCGATACTTTCCAGGCCTACCACCCTCACCTTCCGGTCCCAGCCTGCAGGAAGCGCCTCTCCCCTGGTATCTCCTTCCGGCAGGGCATCAATCACAAACACCCTCAGCCCCTGAGGCGCTGCGGCGGCGACAAACCGAACCACTTCCGCATCCAGGTACTGGGCATAGGGCAGTATCAAGCAGGGATAGTTCTCTCTCCGGATCACCAGCTGCCCTTTCTCCACCGCCGCCGATCTCAGCGCATCCGCCGGAATAACATCATAATCCAGCTGATGCTCCATCAGCCGGCGGCCCGGCTTCTGAAAATACATCGTCCTGCCTCCGCTCCATTCAGCCTCCGCATGGTACAAAATAGCCGCATCCGCCAGATGGATGCCTCCGCTTAACAGATGGGCGCCGCGGTTCATATATTTCATCAGCTGGGTAAAGCAGCCGAAGCCCGGATTATTGCCCCTGGCATAAAAATGAGGCGGGCAGTCCCGATCCGGATAGCTCATGGAAAACGCATGGGGTGTAAACTCATTGATACCCCTGACCAGCATATGGTTCGTCAGCCATTTCATAAAGGAATTCCCCTCGGCCCATCCATAGTTGCCGAAGATCTCACAGAGTGCCCGATCCTTTTTATTTTCCTGGATATGCGCCGCGGAGCTTCCCAGCTTGGCCAGCCCGTAATGGAAGAACTCGCCGTCCCGGTCCCCGGCAATCCATTGATGCACCGGCTCGGTGAATCCGGGCACAATCTGATGATGCACCACATCAATCCCGGCCATATGCTGCCCTTCCATCTCCCGGAAATAATGTCCGATGCTGCAGGCCATCCTGGCATGGGCATTGTCATCCTCAATAATATGTCCGATGTACTCTACCCCGCGCTCTTCACACCAGCTTCCCAGCTGGCCGGAAAAACAGATTTTCACCAGCCTCGTCATCTCATCCATATATTCGGAGCGGACCGATACCGTCTTTTCTCCTGCTTCATACCAAAGCGCCGGGAGTAAGCTCAGAAAATCCTCTCCCCATCTGCCCCGCAGCGCTTCTTCCAGCTGCCTGCTCCAGGGAAGCCGCTTATCCTTCTGTCCCAGAACATCATCAAAAGGGTAGCCCTGTACATTGCCCAGCTCCGGCTCATCAGAGAAAAATCCTGCAATGGTACTCCCGAAATACTCTTCATAACGCTCATAATGCTTCTCATATACTTCATCAATCAGTACTCTGACGGAATCAGAATCAATTAAGTTCATGTAGTCTTCCCGTCCGCCGCCCTTCTGGGTGGTGAACAGAACAAACAGCCGGTAGGCTCCCTCCGGCAGATCAAAATAGACGAAACCGTTCTCATATTGGTGGGTCAGATCAATTCCGCCTTCCCGGCTGACAGCCAGGGTCTCCCCGTCCGGCTTGGGGAGAGCCAGTATTCCCAGCAGCTTTCCGTCCAGCTGCATAAAATTCTCTACCAGCACCGCACCGCTGCGGCAAGGCCCCATAATATCCATATGGCGCTCCGCCAGATAGACTTTCTTTTTTTCAGGATGCTTAATAAAGCCCCCGTTGGCATGTCCGGTAGGAAACTTATCATCATCCAGAATCCATACCTTCATTCCTCTTTTTCTGGCCTCCGGCATAATGAAGTCCAGATTCTCCCACCAGCCCTTGCCGCAGAAATCCGGATGGGGCCTGGACTCCAGGCAGATCTCCCGGATACCGCATTCTTCAATTTTATCCAGCTCTTCCCGAATGATGGCATTGTCTTCCCCTTTCATCCAAAGGAAGGGCAGAATGTGGCTGGTAACATTCCCTTGTAATAATGTTTGTAATCGTTCCATGGCTTACCTCATCTTTCCATCGTATCCCATATTGTTTCCGCGGCATGTTCTGTCGAATAAAACCATTGTTATCCTTCCGCAATGTTTTTTCATTGAGATTGTGCACTGCTTTTTCATTGAGATTGCGCACTGCTTTCTTCATTAAGGAATACGCTCCCCTCCCTCTATGCGGGAAAGGAACGTATTCCTTTTGTCCTCAGCCGGACCGTTATTTTATCTCCCACACCGGCTTACTGGCCGCGACACAGATGGTCCGGTATTCCCCGTAAGCCTGCGTCGGATCGCCCTCTTTTCCGGGGCGTGTGGCACAGTAGAAATGATACAGCACATCCTTATAATACACGATGGATGCTTTATGAATGTGGCCGCTGTCAATGCTGCCGGGCTCTCCGTAAGCAAGGATTGGCTCTCTTACCTTCTCCCAGCGGATCAGGTCGGAGGAGAGGGCAAGCCCTTCCTGGGCGTGGGTATGCCCGTCCTCATAGACCTTTCCGTATCCAAAATAATAGTTCACCCAGATGTTGCCGTCTCTTACAATATAGGGATCTGATACAAATCTTTCATCCCAGGATTCCCGGTTCACCCGCAACAGGGGATTGGCCTCACAGCGGGTCCAGTTCTTCAGATCGGCCGAATATGCCATGCCTGTCTGCTCTATCCAGCGCTCTGCTTTGTCCTTGGCATTGTAGAACATATACCAGGTTCCTTCCTTTTCAATAATGCAGGCCTTATAAAGCCCTCCGGCTTCCCAGTCCGCACCCTCTCTCCAGGAGAAAACCGGCCGCTCCGGGAAATTCCAATCCAGCAGCTCTTCGTCCTCCGTCCAGGCAAGGCCGATTTCTGCCGGGCCATTCTCATATCCGGTGTTGGGATAGGAATGATATACCATCCAGTACTTCCCGTCCACCTTTCTTAGGCGGGGAAGCTCCCACAAATCATCACTTTCCTTGATCATCCAGGTTGCGGCTCCGCCGATTCGGTCCCATCGGTCACTGTCCGGGTTCTTCTTCAGAATTACCCCCTTATGGGTCCAGTGAAGCAGATCCTCACTGACTGCCAGAGCAGACTGGTAGCCCTTTCCGTCAAATCCGGTGTACAGCATATAAAACTGCCCGTTATGCCAGAATACAAAGGGAATATCCACCGCCATCCGGTCAAAGGCTCCTTCCTCTCCCGATCCATGGAGAACCGGTTCGGGACAGCGGTACGGTGTCAGGTACTTCTGAATTCGTTTATCTGATAATTCAATCATTGCTTTTCTCCCTCCTTCGAAGCCCTTAGACGCTTGCGGACCGGCGAATTGCCGCATCAATTCGGTCTCTTACAGATCCCTCCCGCAGGTTTACTAATTTCATAGTTACCGTTCCTGCGGTTCCGTCCTTTATTAAAATAGGCGGCTTCACATAGTTGCCCCAGGACAGGTGCGGGAAGGAATATTCCTGGTTCATAATCAGCTTCACCGGCTCCGTCCGTTCTCCGTTCAGAACCCGCAGGTAATCGATGACGATATAATAATCCGAAGCATCCTCGGCCTTCTCACCGCATACCTCGATGCGGATGGTATGCACTCCGTAAGGAAGGTCTGTAACGGAGAAAATGGGAATGTGGTATTTCTTATCATACCCTACGGAGGAACAGGAGAAGTCCACTCCCGGAACACGCTGACTGAGCTTTTCTGCTGCCAGCTTTCCGTCAATATACACATTTGCCATGCCATAGGTGGTATCCTGGGGACCATACCAGACAATTCCGGTTCCCTCAAAGGTACACTCGGCATAAGAGCCCTTATCCCGGCTCCACATCTCCGTGCCGTGGTCGCTTTCCTTCTTATCCTCCACCGGATACCAGGTACCGGTATAGCGGATCCGTTCATCCCGATCCGTAATCTTTAACTCTTCCGGCTCCACGGTCTCCACACGGATATGGGTGCCGGTACCGGTCACGCCGATTGCCGCCCTGTCCTGTCCGCTGTAGAGATAAGCTTCCTCTGCATTTTCCTTAGTGCTCCTGAAATCATTGGTTCCCTTATATTCTACATCATAGTATCCGTTAAGGATATCATTTTTCATATCCATGCCCCAGGAAACATTGGGCTGCTCTCCCCAGATGCTTTCCTGGGAATAGCGGTCAGCCGTTCCTGTATTTCTGGAGATATGATCCTCCGGGTACCAGGTATAGCTTCCCTCCTGATCCGCATTCACACTTCTTCTCCAGGAAAGGGTATCCATGGAAGGATCGGCAAGATAGGCTACTCCCAACTCATCCAGTCCGCCGCAATCCACACCCACACGGAGCTTCAGCTGCTTCGGGAGCCCCTTCTCCAGCCGGTCGATGTGATACTGGGTGGTGAATTCGCCGCTTGGCATAACGGTTATCTTCCAGGTCATCTCTATAGAGCCGCGGTAACCGCCGCGAATGATCACCTCGGCTCCCTGGGAAGTTTCTTTGCAGTCCATGGAGATCAGATACCATTCTCCCAGCTTCAGGTAGGGTACATTCAGAATTGGCCCGCCCATGAGAAGACGCTTCTCCCCGATCCACAGGCCCTTCAAAAGACCCTCCGCATTGCTGAAGGACATGGTAAAGTCTTTCCCTGTCAATACGGTCTCCTGCTCCAGACGCTGTACGGTGATTCTTTCGGTGCAGCCATCCTTCTGTCCGTGCTCCTTCTCTTCCACTAACAGTTTCTCTTCCTTGTTTCCTTCTGTAACTATCATTTCATCTACCGAATCCTTGCAGGCATCCAAAAAGGTAAGCTTTACCGGTCTGCCCTCGGAGAGAATTCCCGGCTTCAGGCTGATGACCGCCTTGACCGTCCGGCCCGGCCCGGCTGCGGGAAGACTGCAGCTTCCTTCATGCTCCCCGCTCTTCCACACCACCTGTACCTCGGATAAATCGGTGTGGGAGAAGCGGTTTTCAACAATAAGAAGCAGTTTGTCTTCCTCCGGCTTCCCCTGATAATGCAGCACCTTGATGGGGGAATAGGCCTTCCTGGTCATGTAGAATTCCGGCTTTTTTCTGCGCCAGACATCAATAATTCCCCATTCCAGCTGGGTATTGCCGCCGTCGTAGATATCCGTTTCATCAATTCCGGCCCAGATGGCTCCGCCGAGAGCGCCTTCCGTATTCCAGATGTTATCCCAGAAGATTCGGATTCCCTCTCCCCAGAAGCTGCGCACGGAAGGATCTCTCCTAAGCTCTTCCCGGTTGTAGCAGGCTACGTGGACATATTCGTCGTGAAGCACCGGCATATCCTTTCCCGGCGCATAGCCCACGCTTACATTATCCCTCTTTTTCGCCAGATCCGTGTCATATTCGGAATAATGGATGCTCCAGATATCCGGCATCTCATGCTCCTCCCGCATGGTCATGGGATAGCTGAACTTCGTCATTCTGGTGGGGTCAAGCCGGTGTACATATTGGTTCAGCAGATCAAAATTGTGGCCGCCGAAGGACTCGTTGCAGAGTGACCAGATGATCACGCTGGGGTGGTTATAATCCCTTGCCATGCATTCCGTAAAATGGCTGAGATACCGTTCGGTCTCCTCCGGATCTCTCTGGGTATAGGGCAGTGTTCTTGCGATAAATGCCAATGCCAGCTCGTCCTCCACATAGATTCCCTTTTCGTCGCACTGATCCAGAAAATATTCGCTGGGCGGATAATGGGAGGTTCTGATATAGTTACAATTGGCTTCCTTGAACAGGTCAACATCCTGCTCAATTAGCTCTCTGGTAAGGGCTCTGCCGCATCTGGGTGAGATTTCGTGACGGCATACCCCCCTTAGCTTCACTTCATGCTTATTCACAAAGAGACGGTTTCCCTTTCTCTCCAGCCTACGAAGCCCTGTTCTCCGCTTCACTGTCTCCAGCCTCTCTCCGTTCCTGTACAGGTCTATCTCCAGCGTATACAGTACGGGATGCTCTGCATCCCACAGCTTCGGTTCGGGCACAGGCAGATTCATGCTATAATAACCGTCCTCCCGGACATCCAGGCTCACTCTCTTTCCGGTTACCGCCTCACCCTCCGGTCCATAGAGCTGCAGAACCGCTTCATACCGATCTTCTTGTTTTTCATCTGCTTCTGTTTCTGCCGTCTTACCGCTGATATCCAGATCCGCCCGCAATGTGCAGGTATCCATATCTTCATCGAACAGCGGGGTCAGATAGACCGCGTTCACATAGGCCTCCGGCAGCACGTAGAGATACACGCTGCGCAGAATTCCTCCGTGGCTGTAGGCGCTTACCTTGTCTGATTCCTCATCCATTACCACCTTCAGAGTCACTTTCTTCTTTCCCTTTGTCTGCTTCGTAATCTCAACGTTCCAGGTGAGAAAACCATTCTGGTGGGATGCCACAGCTTCGCCGTCCACATAGACCCGGGCAAAGCCGTTGACTCCTTCAAATTTCAGTATGATCCGGTTCCCCTCCGCCTCACCAGGCAGTATGATTTCCCTGCGGTATTCATAATGCCTGGAAAATCCCTTCTTCCGGAGAACTACCATGTCAAAGGGCACCTTTATCTTGCGAATGCCGCCGTCCTTATAGTCCTGTACCTCCCATTCTCCGTCCAGACATGTCACCGGTTCTGTAATCCCCCGGCACCAACAGGGTTCCGGCACCAGACGGGGAAGAACAGCCTCCCCTAATTCAAATCTATCCTTGGCTATCATCATTACCTCCATGATGCCGCTATGCGGCATGATCAATCCTCTATGTTGACGCAACTTATGCAAAAGGTTTTATTAACCTGATTCCAAAATGTTCTCTCACACCCGGTATCAATTCCGCCTTGGGTCTCTTATAGCAGCCCCGTACCAGGCGGGTGTAATTATAGTCCTGGTTCACATTCATCCGGACCCCCTCCGGATACCTGCTGCCTTCAATCACTGCGTAATCAATGGCCGTATAAGTGCTCTGGGCTCCGGCAGGGGCCTTTCCCAGCACCTTAACCACCAGCTCATGCTCCTTTTCCGGCAGATCCCGAACCTCAAACAAAAGCTGTCCGTACCGTTTTTCATATCCCCGGCTCAGTCCCGGAAAATCCACCTTGCCCAGGTATTGACTTAAATTTTGTGCTGCCGCCTCCCCATCCAGATAGATATCACACATTCCGTAATTAATATCATAGGGCCCGTACAGCCGGACTCCGGTTCCCGTGAAGGTAAGGCTCATGCTGTCTCCGGCTTCCTTGCTGAGGGTCTCCGTTCCTGCATAATTACCGCAGTAATCATCCATCCGGTGCCAGCTTCCGGTAAAATGCATCCTGATATCCCTGTCATCCACCACTGCTTCCGGTGTCAGCTGCGGCACTCTCTCCAGTCTCACACTGTCTGACCCGTCGGAAAGAACCTCCACACCATAGCCATTTGTATCCGTCACAGCCGCTCTGCGGATATGATGCCTCGAGGACCACAAATCCTTGTCCTGTGCAGCCTCAGCCTCTTCCTTCGGACATCCGCAGCAGGAGGCTCTGTGCCAGGCTTCCGCTTCTCCCTGCAGATCCGCAAATGTCCAGGAATAGCTTTTTATCCCTTCCTCCAGCAGATAGGCTGCGCCTTTTTCATTCAGACCGCCGGGTGCAATTCCTATATTCGCCTTGACCGTGTGGGGCATATGGCGGTACAGCTTCAGCACCTCGTAGGAAGTGTCCAGGCCTCCGTCCGGAGCAATTAACAGCCGGAACCGGATATCCAGCACCTTCTCGTAGCTGCCCGTAATGGTTACCTGTACCCTGTCTCCCGACTCCTTTACCGTCAGATCCGTCCCGATCCAATTGCCCAGCAGCAGGCCGGTGGAGTTCAGGAAGGGACCTCCGGCAAGAATCTTCCTTCCTCCGGCAGATGCCTCCTCCAGCAGACAGGTCTTCTTCGAGAAGCGGTACTCATAGGTATGATTACTGATGATCAGCCGGTCTGCATCCTCCCCCTCTGTGCCATGACAGAGCACCAGCGGATCCAATGATTTCTTCTCCGTTAAAGGTCCCGGTTCTGCTGCCTGCCTTACCGGAACTGTACAAGTATAATCCCTTCCCCCGGTCTTTGATGCGAAGGTGATGCCCAGCTCTTTCCCATCCTCCATTGCCTTGCCGAAGACTGTCCCCTTTTTCTTCTGTGACAGAAGCGCATCTCTGCGGATACGGTACCGGGTCACGCTGCCCGGCTCCCCGCGCAGACTGATGCCTTCCCATTCCCTGCCGTCAATCATCAGCCGGTATTCCGACAAATCCGTAAAGAGAAAGCGATTCTCTGTTTCCAGGAGCAGTTCCTCTTCCTCCAGCCCGCTGATGCGGATAAGAATTGGCGCATATGCGCTTTTTAACTGTTCATATTCCGGCTTGGGGTTATGCTGCCTGTCCAGAATTCCCCATTCATATTGGTCCATCCCTTCAAAGCTTCCATCCTCATCCACACCGGCCAGAACGGCACCTCCCAGGCAGCCCTCCGTCCGGTAGGATTTCTCGGCAAACCGGTGGATGCTCTCTCCCCAGAACCGGCGGATTGCCGGATCCTGCTGGATCTCATCCCGGTTGTGGCAGGCAACCGGCGACCATACCTCATGGAGCACCGGCACCTCATACTCCGCCTGTCCCGTCATATAGCCGACTTCATTATCCGCACCCGGTGTATGGAAGATCACCATCTGGTCAAAGCACACATCAAAGGGCTGTTTCCAGTCAATATAATGTACCGGCCAGATGTCCATCTGTTCCTCTTCCTCAGGAATGGACATAGGAAGATGGAAGGTCAGGGGTCTGATCCTGTCGATACTGCGAATATAGTCCGCCGCCTCCCGGAAATTAGCTCCCCAGGCGCAGTCATGTCCAAGGGACCAGATCAGAATACTCACATGGCATCCGTTTCCCATCATCTCCCGTACCGGTGTCAGGCACCCGTCTCTGCAGTGGGGAAGATCCTGGATGGCTGCCTTTGTCTGCCCGATTTCATAAAAAGGCGCCGTATTCTCAACCAGGAAGCCCATTTCATCACATAAGTTTAAGAGTTCATTGCTGAAGGGACCGTAAATACTGCGCAGGAAATTCACATTTGCCCGGGCAAACTGTTCCAGATCCTTCTTTGTTCCTTCCATATCTCCGATTCTTTCACGGTAGCAGATCCCTTTCAGTTTCAAGGGCTTATGATTCCAGAGGAGCTTCTTCCCTTTTTTCTCTATGGTGCGGAAGCCGATATCTGTCTCATGGCTTGCAACCAGGGCCTCTCCGCTGTTCATTGTCACAATGGCATGATAGAGATCCGGATGCTCCGGATCCCACAGCTTCACGCCCGGACATTGAAATACCGCTTCCTGCACACCTTCGGTTAAGGCCGCCTTCTGCTCCAACCGGTATCCGTCCGGTCCTGTCAGTATCAGACAGATATCTCCTCCGGTTCCGGCCCAGTGCAGCGGTCTCACCGTAAGCTCCATATGATTCTCCGTCCTTTCTCCTGTCTCCAGCCAGAGAAAGACTTTTTCTTCCTGCATAATCCTGCCTCCTTATTCTATATCCCTGTTCTATGTTCCTGTTCTATGTTCCTGTTCTATATTCCTGTCCGGCATTGCTTGTTCCATCTTGCCGGTCAATGTTCCTGATCAAATCTTACGTTACTATCCTTCCAGTATCTCCACTCGTGACAGAATTCCGAAGGGTCTTAAGCACCATGCTTCACTCCACTCGCTTCCCCTGGTTCTATAGGAATCCGGTCCATACCATTTATATTCCTCATTGCAGTTATGCAGTGTTCCGAAGGAATTAAAGCGGTTGCCGAAGGCACGCAGCTCCAGGGTATGGCTTCCTGCAGACAGGCGGCCCGCCTGTACGGTATGGGGAGCCAGCGCAATAAGCCCGATGCTCTCTCCATCCACCAATGCCTCAAGCACAGGCGAGGAAAAATGAGGAACCCGGATAGTAACCTCCTGATCCCTCTCCAGCTCAAAATGCATGGAATAGATTACATCTCCTCCGTAGAACGGCAGCTTCTGCCTGGTAATATCACCGAACATCAGCCTTTTGGCTCCGGCTGTTACCACAGCCTTCGTTCCCCGCACTTCTACTCCAAAATCTCCGAGGAGAAATACATTTTCCAGATTCGTCTTGCGTCCGTAGGGAATTTCCAGAAGCAGCTCATTGCTGCCTGCTTTTAATCCGGTTACCGGAACGGTACGAATAAAGGAATCTACATAATAGCCGTGGGAAGCTTCCTTCCCTGTACCGCACAGGGTCTTATTCCACCAGACTTTCGCCTTCTCCGGCCGCTCCATGGCCAGCATGAGACCTTCCGTCTCAATCTCGGAGATTATTTCATACCGCAGGGTCACCGTATCCTTCTCCGGCGCCTCTTTGATTCTCCACGGCTGCGTATAGGCATCCTGACGATGGGGATATCCCAGAATGGTGCGGATCTCATTATCCAGACGGAGGATTTCCTCCTTGGGATGATATTCCCCGCCGTTCAGCTTCCACCAGGCGCTGTCCAGCAATAACACATTGGGCTCCGCCAGTTTAAAGCCATCCGGCTCGCAGATCGTGCTCAGTATCTTTTCCGGTTTTCTGCCGGAACCTGACGGCCCTGCTACCAAACCGTAGAACTTCGTCAGCTCACCGGTTTTAACAGGATATGGTTCCCTTGCCTCGTCATTTGCACCTGCTTCGCTATTGAAAGTCGCTGTCTTCTCCAAGTCTATTGTGCCAGCGGATATCTTCTCCTCCAGCCTCCACAGGAAGCTGTCCTGGGAATACAGATCCAGACTTACACAGGTCCAGCCATCCCGGTATTCGGCTTCCACCGGTCCGGTCTGCCCATCCATGGCATTGTAACAGGTTATCTGATATTCTCCGCGGATGCGTACCCTCATCTTCTCTGCCTGATCCAGACGGTTCCTCTTCCGGTTTACATGGCAGACAAACAGCCACTTGCTGTCTCCGTCCCTGCGCATCTGATAAAACAGATTGTCACTGTAATCCCCGTCCTCCTTACGGATTTCCAGGGTACGGTCTTTCTCCAATGCCCGAAGCAGCTCATATTTCTGATAAGGTATCACCTGGGTACGGGCGGCCAGCTTCCAAGCGCGGTCGCTGGGAAGGGCATCCACAAGCTCCGGAATATTTCCCAGGAAAATCACCCTGCCCCCTTCATCAGCCAAAGCCTCCAGGCGCTCCAGGGTAGTGCTGCGGATGGTTCTAAGGCCGGGTACCAGCACGGTTTTATAGCTCATGCGTCCTACCTTAAGCAGACCCGCATCCTCTGATTTCTCCGGATGCTCTCCTGCTTGTGCACATTGCTCCGGCAGCATTCCTTCCGACAGGAAATCAAAATCCACCAGCCCGAACAGCATCCAATCTATGATATTGCGGAAATTCTCATCCATCTGTTCCCGTAGTACCTTCGTCTGAGCCACAGGGCCATAGCTCATCCAGTAGGATTCAATGGGGTGCACCACGGCCACCTCCACCTGGGCGCATCCCCTGGTCAGCGCCGTATTGACCCTTGCAAAATAATTCTCCATATAGGAATATTTCTCCCACCAGGGGGATTGATAGTTGATGGAGGCCGGCCAGTCACGCTTGGCCTCCCCTTCCATGGATAGAAAGGCCAGGTGATGGCACCGTATGGTAACCCCCAGCGCCGCCTGCCAGTCCCCCTGCAGCTTATGCCCCTTGAAATCAAAATCCCAGTGGGTTACTCCGTATAATTCACTGAGAACACCTTCCCTGCCATTCTGGCGCGCCACACTGACCGCCTGCTTAATGGTGGAATACTCCGGATCCCCGCAGAGAATATCCACTCCCGGAAGCTGCTGCCTGCGATAGCAGCGCATGGCCTCTCCCAGCCGGAGAGTTTGGGAATACAGGGTGGGCTCCGACATGTAGTGCCCGGTCATGGCGATGCCGTGCTCTTCGCACCACTCTGCAATGGTATCGGAAAATGCAGAAACAAACCGCTCTGTCAAGTGATCATGGTAATGGTAACGGTGTACCGATGCCTTTCCCTGGGGAAGCTCCCACATCAGCTCCGGCAATACCTCCAGCAGATTTGCTCCATAGGCTTTCTCAAAGGTCTCAGACAGATCGTCCGTAAAGGAAAGCGTCACATCATACTCGCTTTCCCCATCAGGCAATGCCATGCTGCCCTTGATCTGAGGCTCATCGGTAAAAATGGCCGGAATGGATTTGCCGAAATCCTCTCCCAGTACAGCATAATAACGCTCATGGGTGATCTCCAGGAATCTGAGGATTGCTTCCCTGTTCATCACGTCCACATAGGTCTGGTCATTGAACCAGGGGCTCTCCCGCATCAGTTCCACATAGGCAAACCACAGCCTTCCCTGGTTCCGGGTCTCTTCTTCGCTGTCATATTCCGGCTGAGGGCCCTCCACTCTGCGGTAAGACTTCAGATATCCGCCCTCGGTCTTAATCCGGTAGGCTGTCAGGTAATAGCCCGCAGGCTTCTCCCCCTTTCGGATACTCTCCAGAAACTCATCCCTGGAGGAACACATCCCCCCCTTCTTCTGCCGGGTAAGAAGCAGGTGCCTGGCACGGTAATCCCAGTTCTCCGTTACAAGTCCGCCTGCGGCGCCGGAGGGATACCGGTCCTCATCATACAGCCAGCAGAGCATCCCCTTTTCCTTTGCCTTCTCATTGGCATATTGAACCAGCTCCATGAATTCATCGCCCATATATTCTGTTTCCAGGCCGGTACGGGGATGAAGGTGAGCTCCTCCAAATCCCATTCTATGAAACACTTCCATCTGATCGCTGATCAGCTTCCGGCTCACCTTGCAGTTCCAGGACCAGAACGGGGTTCCCCGGTATTCACTGGAGGGATTTTTGAATAATTCCTGATTTAATTCCGCTTCTTTGTTGTGATGATACAGCATACCTCTTCTCCCTTTCTTAAAAGTACGGACATTCTGCAGCAAGATCTTTTCTGTTGAAATAAAACCGTCATTTTTGCTATAAAAGATAAAATTCTAATAAATCCATTGGTGCATGATGTACTAAGTCCAGTTTATAGAACTTCCCACTCTATTGGAATCGTAAAATATTATGATAGAGTGGGAATTTCTGAACCTTAGATCTATTCTTATCGTTTATATTACAGGAACATAATACGTATTCCTGTAATCAGGGTGTACCATACAGGTGCAGTTGCTCTCATAATCTATATTACAGGAACATAATACGTGTTCCTGTAATCAGGGTATATGATACAGATATTACTATTCTTATCGTTTATATTACAAACCGGTAGGTATGGCTGCCGCTGCCCACAGTCTGCTTCACGCTGCCGTTGGGAGCTTCCAGGTGGGCTGTCACATTGGGCGGCACCTCCACCTTCACTTCGGCCTCCGTACCGTCCCGCTTCCATTCCACGGCAATCCTTCCATAGGGATGCATTACCCAGGCCTTTACCCAATCCACACCTTTTTCCGGGCGGGGCAGGATACGAATCTCCCCAATGGGCAGGCCGTCCCTTATGAGTTCCATGCCGCCCAGCGCACCGTAGAACCATTCCTCAATGCTGCCCAGCATCAGATGATTCTGGGAGCCGTGGGGTCTCTGGGGATCGGGTCCGTCCCATTCCTCCGTCAGAGTGGTGGCTCCCTTCACCACCTGGTAGCCGTATCCCGGCGTCTCCGTAATATTAGTCATCTCGTTGATCAGATCCGACATTCCGTATTTCATCAGAGCCGCAATCAGGAAGGGATGGCCTATATCACCTGCGGTAATTGCATATTTTCTCTTGATTACATCATCTCTTAACTGCTTTACCGCTTTTTCTTCCATTTCCCCGGGCACCAGACCCGCCATCAGGCTCATGGCCTGGGCTGCCTGGCTGCCGGTGGCGTATCTTCCCGTCTGGTCATCCAGAAATTGCAGATTGTATTCCCGGAATACTCTCTCCATCCGCTGTCCGTACTCCTTTGCATCTTCCGTCTTGCCCAGGAGCTCGGCCGCCTGCTTCATGATTCCAAGGTCGTAATAATAGATACAGGTTGCCACAACCGGAACCGGCGTATTCTGGGAATGGGGTGTGCATGGCCCGATATCCAGCCAGTCTCCCAGTCCATGGTGCAGCACCTCATGATGGGTCCGGCTTCCCAGGTAATCCAGATAGCGCTTCATCACATCATAATACCGGCTTATAAGGGAGAGATCCCCGTATCTTTTATATACATACCAGGGATTGATAATGCAGGCGCTTCCCCATTCCGGGGAATCCACAAAGCCCTGGTGCCATTTTTCAAAGCCTGTTACATATTCGGGACAGATATCCGGCACCAGGCCGTTCTCCCACTGGGCATCCGCCATGTCTCCCTCCACCTTGCCGTACAGGCTCTGAACCTCCAGATTATACATAATGGAAGGGCCGATCAGATGGCTCTCCTCCAGCCATCCCAGCTTCTCCCTGTGGGGGCAGTCGGTAAAATAGCTCTTAGTATTGCTGAGAATCGCCTGGCGTACGATTTTATGGATATCATTGAACAGCTGATTGGAGCACTGGAAATCCCCTGCCTGTGCCACGCCGGGATAGAGGAACTCTCCGGTCATCTCCGTTAATACGGGGAAGTCTCCGTCATCCGATCCTTCCGTCCCTATGGTTTTCATGGACACGGAGCCTTTCTTCCGGTCCGGGCCCTCTTCCGGTGCCGCATTTCCTCCCGGCAGGGCACCTGTCATTTCCACATAGCGAAATCCCGTATAGGTAAAGTCCGGCGCAAACTCCTGCTCTTCCTTCTCATTCAGAATATAAGTCCAGGCATAACCCCTTCCGGTTCCCTTTTGGTTCACCGTACCGTCCTGATTGAGAAGCTCTCCTGTCTTTAAGACAATCTTCCGGCCTGCCATAGTTCCGTCCGTTTTGACTTTTATCCTGGCCCAGCCGGAGAAGTTGGTTCCAAAATCATACAGCCAGGTTCCCGGGCGGATCTGCTTTATACTGACCGGTGTATAGCGCTGCATTACCTTGAGGGGTTCCATGGGCATGGCAGTCAGCTTTCCTTTGGGCGGCTCCACACAGAGAACCGGCTTCCAGATATCCTCCTCCACATAATCCCCGCTGAGATATTCTTCCTTCCACAGCCTTCCGTCATAATCCTCACCGCCATAGATACAGCAGAACTGTATGGGACTTGGAGCCATTCTCCAGGAATCGTCGGTTACCACCAGCTCCTTCGTCCCGTCCTCATATTGAAGCTCCAGCTGTATCAGAAGCTTGCATTTCCCATAGCTTCTTTCATAGTATACATATCTGCCTCCGGGTACGTTATACATGCCGTCTCCCAGCTTTACCAGCAGACCATTTTGGCCTTCTCTCATCCGTGCGGTCACATCATAGGCGGTATAAAAGCAGGTCTTGTCATAATCGGTCCAGCCCGGCTCCAGCACGTGGTCGGATACCCTGCCGCCATTCACCCAGCATTCAAAGTGTCCCAGACCGCAGATATACAGCTTTGCTTTTCTCAGCCTCTTTCCGCAGGGAAATGCCTTGCGGAACAAATGGTATACATGATCCCGGGTTTCTCCGATAAAGCTTCCCTTCCAGTCCTCCCGGTTCAAATACCCCGTTTCAAAATAAGTGTTTTGGCTGACCGTCTCCCTCCTGCCTCCGGCACAGCTTAAAACGCTCTCCACTTCCCATTTATAATGTTCACCGGATACCAGTGCACTTCCTTCATAAGCAACGCCTGACATACGGGAGGATTTCACACATCCGCTGTCCCATACCGGCTCCCCGCTTTCCTTCCATACCCGAATCCGATAGCTCTCCTGGCGGATCTCCTTTTCCTTGCCCTCCGCTTTCCAGCTAAAGACCGGGTTCTGACGGTCAATATTATTATGATTCACACGATGATTTGTTTTCAATTCATATAACTTCATAAAGTCCACCTTCCATTACGTCATTTCTTCGCTTTATACCGACATTATAAGGAAATGGGACTGGCTTTAGAATGGAAAAATCCCATATCTGTTATGCATATTTCACACATCAGGGCATGGTCCACACCAGGTCTGTGCGTTTATCAGAAATATTAGGAAGGCTCATCCCATATGATAATACGCTTCACAGGATTCCCATGCTGCACGCAAGGTAAACGTTACCCGAAGGCAGCACAAGCAGACTCTTTATTTAATAACCGAGGGCCGGGGGATCATCGTGATCCCCCGGCCCTCTCATTCCAACGTTATTCTGCTTACAATATTTCTAATACCTTAATTATTTCACAGTCTTGCTGTTCAGCATCTCAAGAATTCCGTCAAAATCTTCATCTGTCTGGCTCTTAACATCCTTTATATATGCTTCCCATGCTGCATCATCGTTAACGTCCTTGTCACCGGTAATAAACGCCAGTGCCAGCTCCTTCACTCTGTTCTCACAGGTTCCGCTGTAGCTCAGCTGCGCCTTAGCGGTCTGCTCTTCTGCGGTTAAATAGGTTACCGGAGGTCTGTCATAAGGAGCTACGGAATCCGGACCGCCGTTTACACTGGACTCAATCCAGTATTTTCCTTGATAGTAACCCTTCTCTGTGTTCCACCAGGGCTCAGGGAGAGAGGATACTGCCAGCATAGCGTTGAAATCAAGAGGAATAAAAGGAATACCGGTTCTGCATACGGAGGAAGCCATTAAGCCATACTCTGCGGACTTCACTGCAGGCTTCTCATTGTTCATGATCTCATCCACATAGGCATTCTGACCATCTTTCACCGTATAGGTCTCACCTTCAATACCCCAGTTCATCAGCTGAACCATCTGATCGGAGTACTGGTAGTCAATCATTGCTACCGCATATTCCGGATACTCTGTTGCTGCGCTGATATAGATACCAGCGGTTGCACCCAGGGATTTTGCAGGCTTTCTGGAGCCCCACTTCCAAGGGGTGCCATAGGTGTCGTTCTTAGGCAGGAACGCAAGTCCCCATTCCATCTTATCATCTGTCTTGGCGGCGTTCCAGCTCGCAACGGAACCGGACCACAGGGTAGGACATACAGCACCCACATTGGTGGTTGCCTTCGTCTGTCCCTGATTGAAGTCTGCTGTTGCAAACTCGGGATCGATGTATCCGGCCTTATATAAGCTGTTGATATATTTCAGCATTTCACGGAAATTATCCTCGAGGGGTCCGAATACCCATTCGCTGCCATTGTAGTATAAGCAATCCCAGGTATGGAAGATTCCTACAAAGCCGCGGTAAATAGAGTAATCCTTGGTATTGTTGATGATGACATAATCCAGATCAAGAGAACCGTCATCAATCTTTGCTTTCATATCGGCACACAGCTTGGTGAATTCATCCAGAGTTGTGGGAGGATTCCAGCTGTTGTCCCTCAGCAGGTCAAAACGGTATGCAAACGCGGTGAAGGACTGCGCTCCCTGGATATCGTCGGGATTGTAGAAACCATCCATGAAATAGTACATGGAGCCGTCTTCATTTCTTGCAAAGTATTCTCCGCCTGTGGTTTCCTTCATATAATCCGGATAGTATACCATATAATCTTCATAGTTTGAGAGATTAAGCAGAGTTCCGTCCTCACCGTATTCATTAACGGCTACACCCTTGGTAACAGTTGCTATATCAGGCACAAGACCGGACTGTAACACTACCAGTTCACTGTCTGCATAGCTGGCATTTCTGTTCCAGGTAATATCCAGCTTACAGCCAAGATATGCTTCCATTCTCTTCTGCCATTCTTCCTGAATCATGGTTCCTTCGGAAGACTGCTGGTAATCGGGAATGCTTACCTCCAGCTTCAATACTCCTCCCGGAATCTCCGGAAGCTTTATGCCATTGCTGGCTGCCGTAGCGGCGGGATCAAACCTGTCCACCTGGGCTGCATCCGTCGGCTCCTGTTCGTTGCCTTTGTCTTCTCCCTCCTGCCCGGCGCTCTGTGTCGGCGCATTGGTCACCTTGTTGTTATCCTTTTCCTTCGCCTTGCTGCCGCAGCCGGCCAGAAGGCTTGTGGTCATGATAGCAACCAGAAGCAGTGCAATCACTTTCGTAAAGCTTTTTTTCTTCATATTTTCCTCCATTTCTGCCGTAATCCGGCACTTTGTTCTATATGCAGAGAAGCTGGGCGCCTGCCGTATTTACAACCTCACGGCAGCATTTCCCACACTCCATATAGCCAACCTCATTTCACACCGCGATGTATCGCGGTCAGCCCTTTACTGCCCCAACCTGCATTCCCTGTGCAAAGTATTTCTGGACAAAGGGGTATACCAGCAGGATCGGCCCTATAGTGGCAATAATACAGGCATACTGTACATTCAGCTGGTTCAGCAGACCGTCACCGATCATCTGCTGCGTATCGCTCATGTTGGCAATACCCGATTTCAGCACTACCTTTCTCAGCACCATCTGGATGGGCTGCTTGGCAGGATCCTTGATATACAGCAATGCATCATAATAGCTGTTCCATACTCCTACGACGGAGAACAAGCCGAAGGTTGCATAGAGGGCTTTGGACAGTGGCACATAGATATGTGTCAGTATTCTGAATTCACCGGCTCCGTCAATTCTGGCGGCTTCTCTGATCTCCAGAGAAATACCCTTGTAGAAGGAGCGGTAAACAAATACATTAAAGGCGGATACTGCATTGGGCAGGATCAGGGACCACCAGCTGTCATACAGTCCGATATTCTGAATTAACAGATAGGTAGGAACCGTACCGCCGCTGAAGAACATGGTAATCAGCAGGAACACCGATAAGGGTTTGCGGAGCACAAAATCCGGCACCATCATGGTATAGGCCAGCAGGGAAGTCAGTGACAGGTTGATCAGCATACTCCCGATTGCAATGATAATGGTATTCCTGTATGCACCGAAGATATCCTGCTCCCGGAACAGAAGCTTATATCCCTCCACCATGAGCTCCTTCGGATAGAAGGTGACCTGTCCCGTGGTAATCATACGGTTGCTGGAAAGCGACGTAGCCAGCACATTAAGAAAGGGGTACAGGAAGATAACGGTCAGAGCCAGCATGAAAATACCTAAAAGGACATCAAAGGTCCGGCTTCCGATATTGATTTTATTCTTGGGGTTTGTCCGTACTGCTGCTTTATTGTATGCCATTGTTTCTCCTCCTTTACCACAGACTGTTTTCCGGATTAATCTTACGGGTTATGGTGTTGGCTCCGAATACCAGCGCGAAGCAGATAATGGAGATAAACAAATTCACGGCCGTGGCGTAAGAGAATTTTCCTTCCATAATACCCTTTTGATATACAAAGGTTCCGATTACCTCCAGCTGGCTGCGGTTGGTATCGTTCTGCATCAGCAGGATCTTGGTATAATCACTGTTCAGCACATTGCCCACATTCATAATCAGCAATACCGTGGTCGTAGGCAGTATGGTGGGCCAGGCGATATTCTTGACCTTCTGCCAGCGGTTTGCACCGTCAATATTTGCAACATCGTAGAGGGTTGTATCCACATTGGAGAGAGCCGACAGATACATGATGGCTCCCGAACCCACGCCCTGCCAGATAGCCGAGCCGATATACAGCAGCAGGAAATACTGGCTTCCATTGTTCATATCCACCCTTGCCATACCAAACAGCTCTCTGATATCATTAAACAGGCCCCGGGTAGAACCAAATCCGTTCAGCATGGAACACACTACCACAACGGAAATAAAGTGAGGGATGTAGGAAACACTCTGTACCACCCGCTTATAAGCCGCCCCCTTCATCTCATTCAGCAAAAGGGCAAAAATAATCGGTGCGGGAAAGGTACATACTAAGGCCAGCGCACCAACCCGGAAGGTATTCCATATAATCTGCATACTATTTACATTTTTAAAGAAGGTAATGAAGTTCTTAAGCAAGGGATTTAACCAATCGCTGCCCCATACACCCTTTGAAGCCTTAAAATTTTTAAATGCGATCAGTATGCCGTACATCGGAACATATCTGAAGATGATTACCATGATGACGGGTACCAGCGCCATCAGCACCAGCGTCTTCTGTTTCCACAGCTGCTTCCAGAAGGTCCTTTTCATCGCGGCCGGTGCTGCCGCAGCGGTTTTAGATCTATTTGCCATGCTTACTCTCCTTTTTAGCTTCGTTCATCAGATTATTTTGTCTCAATGAATTTATTATATTGTTGTGAGGAAAAATTTTGAATGGACGAAACATAAAATATTTATGCATATTTTTTATGACGGAAAGGCGACTATGTAATTTTCTTATATTTTTCAAAGATTTTTATATAGCCAATACCGCATCACCTATTGTAAAATATACATTAGGAAGTATAACACCCTATTATAAGGAAAATTCATGAGAAGAAAGAAAACCATTTTATTATCCCTGACCCGCCAGTTTACCATGGTATTAATTCTATTTACCATCTGTACCGCAGGCATTATTTCATATAATACCTACGGCTATGCCGGACTCCAGACCTCTATTCTGAACAAGAGTCTGGAATCCTACTCTGCCCAGCTGGCCAAATCCACCAGGGAATCCTATAAGAGCTATGAGAATATCTGTTACAGCGTCGCCTACAACCCGGCTGTCCAGAGCTATCTCATGAGCCGCGGCAACCGGGCCGCCTATGAATCCTATCAGCAGCTGGAAAACCTGCTCAGCAGTACGGCCCTGCTGAATCCTTACATTATTGATATTGCGGTTTATGGGCAAAGTGATATTTTTGCAGCCCTGTGCGGTTCCTCCCAAAATTATGAGGAGTTTGCTAAAACCCTGACAGACTCCAGGTTTCCCTACCGCTCCGTGGGAGTTACCACCATTAACAGAACCTTCTGCCATATCCTGGCAATGCCTATTTATTCCCTTGGTACCGGAGAAAGCCGTTACCTTGGGATTCTGTTTCTGGCCATTGATATTAACAATCTGCTGAGCAACAGTCTGAGCAGTCTGGATAATGATTACAATCCGAGAATTGTCTTCACCGATGAGAATAACCGGCTGATGTACGGGGCTCCCGAGCTTTATGAAGCTCTGTTGCAGAACAGGGATGACAGCGGGCTCTTCCGGATAAAGGTACTCGCAGATTCTTCCACTGAATATGCGGTAACCGCCTATTCCATTCCCGATATCAATCACACTCTGTATGTTCTGATTGATCGGAAGCAGGTTACGAGCCGGGTATCGCAGATTTCCAGAAGACTTCTTCTGAGTATGAGCACCCTGGTTGCTTTCGCCATCCTGCTCCTGCTGCTGCTTTACCGCCCCCTGATCCGCTCCTTGAAGCAGCTGACCAACTTTATGAAAACCGTCTCTGCCGGTGACCGGAAGGTTCTGAAGGAAGGGGCCAGAATCCACCAGGGCCGCATCGGCTCCAGTGAGATCGATGAGATTTCTTCCGCCTTTAATGATATGCTGGTGCAGACAGAACATCTGAATTACACCATCTTCAATACCTATACCAGGATGTATGAGCTGGAGGCCAGCAACCGGAAAGCGGAGATTGCACTGCTCCGCAGTCAGATCAATCCGCATTTTCTCTATAACACCTTAACCATGATCTGCGGTATGGCCGCGGAGGGAATGAATGATAAGATTATCTCTGTCACCGGCGCCCTGTCCCAGATCTTCCGCTACAGCATCAAAGGCAGCGATATGGTGACCCTGCGGGAGGAGATGGAGATCGTCCGTTCCTATCTGATGATCCAGGAGGAACGGTTTAACGGACGCTTTACCATACGGTACGAGTTCATGGAGAATTCCTACGACTGCCTGATTCCAAAGATGATTATCCAGCCCTTGGTAGAGAATGCTATTTTACACGGTCTGGAGAAAAGCCTGGAGCCGGGAGAGCTGTGGATCGGTGCCGGACGCAATCCCGATTATGGCTATCTGGCAATCTGGATCTTTGATACCGGGGTCGGTATGCCGGCGGACAAGCTGGAGGAACTGCGCAATGCCATCACACAGCATACGCTGCAATATTCCGCCAATGCAGATCCGGATACCCTGGAAAATCCGGATATTCCAAAGAGCGACAGCATCGGTATTCTGAATGTCAACAACCGGATGGTTCTATATTATGGAACAGATTACACCCTCCTGATCGATTCGGAAGAAGGAGTTGGCACGAATATTCAGATCCGGGTTCCCTATCGGATCGAATAGGTCAATGACACAGAAAGGAGCGCTTATGTATCAGGTAATTGTTATTGATGATGAGAAATGGGTGGTAAAAAGCCTCATTGCCACCATTCGGGATCAGGAATATTTTGAAATTAAGGCGGAGCTTTATGACGGGCTGTCCGGCCTGGAGTACATTCGGGAGCATCAGCCCGATCTTGCCTTCGTGGACGTGCGCCTGCCGGGCATGGGCGGGCTGGATATCCTTCAGACGGCCCATGCGGAAGGCCTTCGCACCTTATTTATCATGATCAGCGGTCACGCCGAATTTGCCTATGCCCAGAAGGCCATGTTCCACAATGCCATCGGATATTGCTTAAAGCCTTTCTCCCACAGCGAATTGATGGATGCCATGCTGAAGGCCTACCATATTCTAAATGAGCAGCAGGCAGAAGCAGAGGGCGGCAGCCGCTCCGCTCCTCCCGCAAAGGTTGTAGAGTCCTTTACTCCAAAGCATCTGGTCTCTTCCCATAAATCCGTTCAAATGATGATCGATTACACCGAACTTCATTACCAGGAGGATATCTCCATACAGAATCTGGCCGATCATTGCTCCATCAATGCCAACTATGCCAGCCAGATTTTCAAACAGGAAATGGGAATTACCTTCATCAGCTATCTCACCAGCCTGCGCATTGACCACGCGGTCTGGCTGCTGACCCATACGGATCAGACGGTATTTCTGATTGCCACCCAGGTGGGCTACAGCGACTACTTCTATTTTGCCAAGGTATTTAAACGAGTGATGGGCTGTACCCCCTCGGCATACCGCAAAAAAATGGAGCATGCGGAAGCGGCTGATTCTCTGCCAGGATAACCGGAGCCGCAATCTCCAGACCCAATTTAAGGAGGCAATTTATGAGAAATATAAAACGCTATGCCCTATTCGCTCTTCTCGCCTGTTTCTTCTTTACTCTCCCGGCCTGTGCGTCCCCGGCGGAGCTGACCGGACCGGACCGCTCCGTACTGCCGGATTCTCTTCAAGGGCTTTCCTTTGACGAGCACCTGGATATCAGCGTAGGCTATTGGAATATTGATGCCATGGTGAAGGCAGCCCAGCCTGATGATGTAACCCAGTATATGGAAGAGTTGTTTAATATCACCCTTCACCCGGTTTCCGTTACATGGTCTAACTATAAGGAACGCTATCAGATCCTCAGCGCGACGGGAAGCCTGCCGGATGTGTTTGCCACCGTCACCATCTCTTCCAGCAATACCGATGACTCCGCCTCCTATACGGATATGATCGAAAGCGGCTCCATCCGGGCACTTCCGGAGGATCTCTCTTCCTACCCCCTACTGAACGGACTGCTGAAGGCGGTTCCCTATACCCGGTATTCCGACGGCGCATTCTATGCCATCCCCAGAGTTTCCTTCACCACCCCGATTCTGACTTCCACCGATGCCGCCCTGCTGGTACGCAGAGACTGGATGAATCAGCTGGGCCTGGAGGACCCGGAGAATTTCGAAGAGTTTCTGGCTCTGACTGCCGCCTTTGCCAAGGAGGACCCGGACGGCAACGGCATTGATGATACCATCGGCTATAATGTTAATACCAGAGCCGCCCTGGGAAAATGGGTCATCCTGGGGATTGCGCCAAAATGTAATATCTTCTCCTGGGTAGAGGAGAACGGGCGCTTCGTTCCAACCTGGACGACAGAGGACTTTAAGACGGTCATCGCCTCTTACCGGCGCCTGTATGACGCCGGAGGCCTGGATCCGGAGTTCTATACCAAATCTCCCGTTACTGTTATGGAGGACTTTGCTGCCGGCCGGCTTGGCGCGCTGGAATACAAATCCTCTCCTTCCGCCTTCCGGGAGGTAAAGGAGCAATGGGATGTGCTTAATGACAAGCCTTTTGAAGAGTGTGTCGATGTGCTTCCCGTCTTTCCCGCTCCCGACGGGATACGCTACAGTAATTCCAGCGGTGTCTTCTGGTCGGAATCCTATATTTCTTCCGCCGCGGATGATGCCAAGCTGGAACGCATCCTTGCCCTCTTTGAATTTCTGCTTTCAGAGCAGGGAAGGCGGCTATGCCTCTACGGCATCGAGGGCGTGGACTATACCAGAACAGAAGACGGGAATTATAAGTACCTGTTGAATATCGATGAGAAAGCCTCGGATTTTCTGGAACGAAAATATCCTTCCCTCACCCTTTTTGCAAACATTGCCACCTGGGGGGGCGGCTGGGAGGACTTTGAAGATACAGAAATGAATTATCAGCGCTATGGGGAAGCCTGTGTAAAGCTGGCACGGAAATCCGTTCTCTGGTACCAGGAAAACACAACGCAGATTATCAGACCCCACGCCTTTCTCCTCTACCCAAAGGAACCCTCCGATTATTTTAACTCCTCCCAGGTTCTTGGAGCCTTCATCGAATGCATTATTGGTAACGGCGATCCCATCCGTATGTGGGAGAGTACCTTGAATACCATGTACGAACAGGGGCTGGAAGAATATATTGACCGGCAGAACGAGAATTATCAGAACAGGAACAAGCCTTAAGATAATCTTAAGGTTTTGTTAAGGTAAAACCCATAGAATCATTTCTAATGATTTGATATGATTTTATGGGTTTTTACGTAATACAAGGAGCGGAGCAGACGATGGCGATAAATATTTTAGTGGTAGATGACGAGAAAGCGATAGCGGATTTGATTGCCGTATATTTGAAAAATGAAAACTATAATGTACTGAAATTCTATAACGGGCAGGATGCTTTGCAATGTATCGAGCATGAGACGATAGATCTGGCTATCCTGGATGTCATGCTTCCTGATATCAGCGGTTTTTCCATCTGCCAGCAGCTCAGGGAAAAGCATAACTTTCCGGTGATTATGCTGACGGCGAAGGATGAGGAAATCGATAAGATCACCGGGCTCACCCTGGGTGCGGATGATTACATTACAAAGCCCTTCCGGCCTCTTGAAATGGTTGCACGGGTAAAGGCACAGTTACGGAGATTCACAAGATACAATACTGCCGAACCGGCTCAGGAAGAAAATATTATTATATTTTCCGGCCTGATCCTGGATAAGGACAAGCACGAATGTACCTTGAACGAGAGACTGCTGCCTCTGACTCCGACGGAATTCTCCATCCTATGGGTGCTGGCCTCGAATCGGGGGCGTGTGGTCAGTTCGGAAGAATTATTCCATGAGGTCTGGGGAGAAAAGTATTTTACCAACAGCAACAACACCGTCATGGTTCATATCCGTCATTTAAGGGAAAAGATGAACGACAGTACGGAACACCCGAAATATATAAAAACGGTATGGGGGGTTGGCTACCGAATTGAAGAATAATCAGTTTCATTCCAAATTTATCCGAAAAACAATCCTCCGATGTATCATGACGATTATCCTCGTGACCGTATTGTATGTGATTGGTGTTGTTCTGGTCTATTACCTTGCTTCCCGTATTGTCTGGCAGCCGACACCTCTGTATTACTTTTTAAAGACCATAGAGCGTCATTTCACCTTTTTACTGCTCCTGGTCTGGTTCCTGACTGTGGCAATCATAGTCTATATTGATTGGAGTAAAACCGTCGGTTACATTGTGGAAATTGCGGATGCCAGTGCGGCCCTGGTACAGCCGGAGGAGAAGGATATCCAGCTGTCGGAGGAGCTTCGAGAAATTGAATACCGAATGAATCAGATCAAACGAATCGCCCTGCAAAATGAACGGGATGCCAGAGAGGCCGAACAGCGCAAAAACGACCTCGTTGTGAATCTTGCCCATGATATCCGAACTCCCCTTGCTTCCGTAATCGGATATCTGAGCCTTTTGGACGAGGCTCCGGATATGCCCGCGGAGCAGCGGATCAAGTATACCGGCATCACGCTGGAAAAGGCCTTCCGTTTGGAACAGCTTATCGAGGAATTCTTTGAAATAACCCGTTTCAATTTAAGTTCTATTTTGGTAAATAAGGGAAAGATTAATCTCTCCTTCATGCTCCGGCAAATAGCGGATGAATTCTACCCCATGCTGTCACCCCAAAGCAAGCAGACAGCCGTTCATGTGCCGGAGGGTCTGATTCTATGGGGGGATGCGGATAAGCTCTCCCGGGTGTTTAATAATATTTTGAAAAATGCTGTTGCATACAGCTACGAGGGAAGCGTCATCGATATCACGGCCTTTGAAGATGCAGAAAATACAGTGATTCAATTCGCAAATACCGGCGATCCGATTCCGCCGCAAAAGCTGGAAACCATTTTTGAACGCTTTTTTCGCCTGGACTCGGCCCGTTCCTCGCAAACCGGAGGCGCGGGACTCGGCCTTGCCATAGCAAAGGAGATTGTGACCGCCCACGGCGGAACCATCGCGGCGCAATGCGAGGAGGACAGAACAACCTTTACCGTCACTCTTCCCAAAGCTGCAAAAACGGTGTCCAAAAACGGTGCCTGACACCCAAACTAAGAGTTCCCTAAGGCTTTCTTAAGATTTTAATAAGCGCAAATTCCAATATGGCCTGTTCGCTTCTGGTAATATTACATATACCGGAACCGGACAGGTTTTTTGATGCCTGCTCTTATGTTCAATAAAATCAGAATGAAAGGATTGATATTATGAAACAAACAACAATAGCCGTTCTGTTCGGCGGTCAGTCTACGGAATATGAGGTGTCCCTGCAGTCAGCCTGTTCCGTGATCGAAAATCTTAACCCGGAGAAATATCATGTTATTCTCCTTGGCATCACCCGCCAGGGTGAATGGCTGAAATACAGCGGCAGCACCAGCCAGATACAGGAGGATAGCTGGAGCAGACATCCCTCCTGCCTTCCGGCGGTTATTTCACCGGACCGCAAGGCCCATGGAATTCTTGTAACAGAAGACGGCAAGGTAACGGCAATTCCCATTGACGCAGCCTTTCCCGTATTACACGGCAGAAACGGGGAGGATGGAACGGTACAGGGCCTGCTGGAGATGGCGGGCATTCCCTGCATTGGATGCGGAACCCTCAGCTCAGCCCTGTGCATGGATAAGGACATCGCGCACAAGCTGATACGCTTGTCAGGGATCAAAACTCCTGAGTCGGTTGTACTGGATGCTCCCGTCTCTCCCAATGAACTGTATAAAATGACTGCGGACCTGCAATATCCTCTCTTCGTGAAACCGGTCAACTCCGGCTCTTCCTTTGGCATTACCAAAGTCAATGCACAAAGTGAGCTGTGGGATGCAATTCTTACCGCTTCCCGGCATGACCGGAAGGTGATTATCGAAGAGGCGGTTGCGGGCTTTGAAGTCGGCTGCGCGGTCCTTGGCAATGAAACGCTTACCATCGGCCAGGTTGATGAAATTGAGCTGGAGCAGGGCTTTTTTGACTACACGGAGAAATACACCTTAAAAACCTCGAAAATACACATGCCTGCCCGCATTGACGAGGACACGGCCAATCGGGTAAAGCAAACGGCGGCTTCCATTTACCGGACTCTTGGCTGCCGGGGCCTGGCAAGGGTGGACATGTTCCTGACCCCCGGAAAGGAAATCGTCTTTAATGAAGTAAATACGATCCCCGGCTTCACCTCCCACAGCCGTTACCCCAATATGCTCAAAGGAATCGGGATGACCTTTCCGCAAATTATAGAAGAGCTCATAAGGCTGGCGATGCTGTCATGAAAACGCTTCAATTTACCCATGCCGATATTTCAAAGGGGCATCTGATTCTCGTCAACCCTTCCCACCCTTTGACAGCTCCTGTTCCGGAGAATTGCCTTATGCCTGTGCGTCCTGATTTTGCGCGGATTTTCCTGGAAAGGCAGGCTGCTAAAATGCTGTCGGAAATTACGGCCCGCTTAAAATGCAGGCATGAGGTCGTTCCGGTCAGCGGTTACCGTACGATGCAGGAACAGCAGGCGATCTATGCGGATTCCCTGCGCAAACACGGGAGAGTTTTTACACAAAAATATGTTGCCGTCCCGGGTTGCAGCGAACACCAAACCGGCCTTGCCATCGATCTTGCAAAGAACGGGAATAACATTGATTTTATTCGCCCTGACTTCCCCTACAACGGTATCTGCGGAATTTTCCGTGAGCTTTCCGTACCCTATGGTTTTATTGAGCGCTATCCCGCAGGCCGTGAGGAAATCACACATATCGCCCATGAACCATGGCATTTCCGCTATGTAGGATATCCTCATTCGGAGCTGATGAGGGAGCGGAATTTCACATTGGAGGAATACACCGGCTACCTTAAACAGTTTCCCTACCGGGGCGATCACCTGCATTTCAAGCGTAACCAGCGAAGCTTTGAGATCTTCCATGTTTCTGTTACAGATGACCGGAAGGCCCTGGCAGAAATCCCCGATCACATTCCATATCAAGTATCGGGCAATAACGAAGACGGAGTTGTGGTGACATTATGGAGGGACGGATTATGATAAGATCTAAAAAAGTCAATGTAAAACTCGGCCCCATGCTTCCTTCCGGGATGCATTCTATGGAGAGCAAAGACCGGGCCTGGGCTGAAATCAATATGGTAAACCTGCGGCACAACGTAAAGGTTTTACAAGAAACGCTCCCTGCCGGCTGTGAGATCATGGCGGTTGTGAAAGCAAATGCCTATGGTCACGGCGCTGTTTCAATATCGTCCTTCCTGAACCGCATCGGTATTCACACCTTTGCTGTTGCTACCATTCACGAAGGAATTCATCTGCGCAGGAAAGGAATGAAAGGCGAAATCCTGATTCTCGGCTATACACCGCCAACAAAGGCCCCCTTGCTTTTTCGGTATGGTTTATCGCAAACGGTGGCCGATGCCGAACATGCAAGGGACTTAAATTGCTTTGGCAAGCCGATACCGGTTCATATTAAAGTGGATACAGGGATGCATCGGCTTGGAGAAAGCTATCGGCATTTATCTGAAATTGCATCTATATTTGATTGTAAGAATCTTAAGATTATGGGCATTTTTACACATCTTTGCGCGGCAGACAGCCTGGAAGAGACTGATATTTCTTTTACGAAACAGCAGATTCAAAACTTCTATGAGCTTTTAGACGGGTTAAAGACAAAGCAGATCCCGCTTCCTCCGACACACATTCAAAGCAGCTACGGGGTCTTGAATTATCCCGAGCTCCAATGCAGCTATGCCCGGATTGGAATTGCTCTTTACGGTGTTTTAAGCACCTCTGATGCAAATACCAAATGCTCCCTGGATCTGCGTCCTGTTCTGGCCTTGAAATCCAGAGTTGCCCTTATCAGGACAATTGCCCCCGGAGAGAGCGTGGGCTATGGAAGGAGCTTCACCGCACAGGAAGAAAAGAAAATTGCCGTTATTTCCATTGGATATGCGGACGGATTTCCCCGTAGCCTTTCCGCAAAAGGCCATGTTTTAATCAGAGGATGTAAGGTGCCGATTATCGGCCGGATTTGTATGGATCAGCTGACGGTCGATGTTACCGGAGTTTCTGATGTTAAAAGGGGGGATGCTGTTACTTTGATCGGCAGCGACGGTGCGGAAGTAATCACCGCAGAGCAGACAGCAGTTGGTGCGGGAACCATCACAAATGAGCTGCTCAGCAGATTAAGCGATTCCCGTTTGAGAAGAAGACTAATTTTTTAATCTTGGGCATAACCGTTATGCTTGTCACTCCCGATGCCCGCGTTGCCGCCATATGCGACCGGGTGCTGTATATCATTGACGGCCAAATCAGCGGAGATTATAAGCAGGGTAAGTACGAGGGCGAGCACCAGCTCCGTAACCGGGAGCGAAAGCTCAATAACTGGTTATTGGATATGAGATGGTAAATATCCGGATTACCCGAATGAAATAAAAAAACAAGCATGTCACCCATTAAGAACGATATGCTTATTTTTTTATTTTGCCGTGTCCATGAGCAGTCCGCAAGCAGACCTTTATTCATTATCCGTTAATTTTCAATACATAGGCACAATCACAGGGCTTTCCTTTCGGAGCAGTCACATGCAGTCCCTGGGCATCCCGGTAATAGGAAAGCGTTTCATCACATCCGACCATGGATACCTGCTGTATCTCCCTGGCATAAGGGCCGTTCTCCCTGAGTGTGCGGATATGAAACTCTCCTTCCTCAGGCCATCCCATGGCAATTGCATACAGAGCCTCTCCCCGGGCGGTGAAGCGGTAATCCTGTCCGGTCAGCAGGGTATTGCCGACCTCCACTGCATCCCCCTTCTCCAGCTGCTCCTGAATCATTTCCACATTATAATTGGTATCATCCACAGTAGACGGACCTTCCGCCGCAATGACAAAGGGTCTCGTCTCATAGATTGCTTCTCCGTTGATCTCCAGCCAGTCGCCGATCTCCTCCAAAATCTTAACCGCAACCGGGTGGAAGGAGCCGTCTGCGTAGGGGCCTACATTTAACAGAAGGTTCCCGTTCTTAGAAACGATGTCACAGAGCTGGTGGATGATGCGCTCCGCCGATTTATACTTCGGTTCCTGAACCATGCACCAGGTAATATTGTCCTCCAGACGGTCATCGGACTGCCAGGGGAAGGGCTTGGGGGAAGCAAAACGTCCGCATTCAATGTCATAGACGCCGATTCCCTCCGGGAAATCCTCCTGCTTGTAAGTAATGATACCATCCTTCTTCCCCTTGGTGTCATAATAATAATCAGCGATATCAAACCGATAGTCCTCTGCAATGAGATAGGTACGGCTGTCAAAATAGATCACATCCGGATCGTATTGATCGATTACTTCCCATACTTTATCACGCCAGGTCTTGCAGAAAGCTTCATCCGGATAGCGGTAGGGCATATAGCGGTTCGTCTCCAGCGGCAATGCCGGACCATAGAACTTCTCATTCGCCGGATCATATACATCCGCTTCGTTATCAGTGGACATAAACCAGCCCCAGAGCCACTGATGGTGGAAGGTGGCAAGGGTGCGGATTCCTTCCTTGCGAAAGGCTTCCATACATTCTCCCACAACATCCCTCTTAGGACCATAATTCACACTATTGACCGGGTTCACCTTGCTGTTCCAGAGTGAGAAATTATCTGCATGCTCACTGACCGGTCCCGCGTACCGGGCACCGGAACGCTTCACCAGCCTGGCCCATTCCGCGGCATCGAATTTCTCTCCCTTCATCATGGGATAGAAATCCTTATATCCGAAATCATGCAGCTTTCCATAGGTCTCCTCGTGATGCTTGTTGTGGGGCAGCCCCTTGGCATACATATTGCGGGAATACCATTCATCTTTATAGGCAGGTACACTGTAAGGCCCCCAGTGGAAGAACAGGCCAAACTTCGCATCCCGGAACCACTCCGGCGCCTCTTTTCTTACTTTGCTCCAATTTATTTCTTTCATATGCGTCTCCTTTTTAGCTGTTTGCTGTATTTTTTACCTGATTAAGATGTCAAAGGCAGCTTCGGCGCTTTACGATGCTTTAATCAATGATTTTCAAATTATAGAAAGATAACGGAGGCATGTAGGTAACTTCATCCACCACAGGCAGCCGGACCGGATCTGCCTCCCAGGCGAAGGAAAGATATGCTTCTCCTTCCGGTACCCTGTCCAGCTCCAGATAAATCCGATTCCTGTCCTCCCGGTTGGCCCGTATCGTTCTGACTGTGATATCCCCGCGGTTATCCCTCAGGGTAAATCCGCTGTCCTTCCCCAGGCTGGAATAGATCATGAAACAGGTTTTCACATGGGCAAAGGTAAGCTTCATCCAACTGCCCTCCAGCTTCAGCTCCTTTCCTTCCTCTGCCGTCACCATTGCCGCACCGGTCAAAACAGGAGCCTCGAATTCCTCTCCGCCGCTCAGCACATGGGCGCATTGTCTGGCAAGCTTTTCACCAAGGGCGACATTTGCCTGGGCACTGTTATGAATGCCGTCAGACATGCTGAGATTGGTTGTGGAAAGAATGTAGACGCCCGGAAGCTCTGCTGCCGCCCTTCTCTGGGCATCCCGGACCATTCCCCAGGCCGTATCGTGCAGACCGTTCACCTGCCGGTTCAGCTGCGTTGTGAAGAAGGGAATCTCATATCCCAGCTCCCTGCGCACGGCTTGTACATATTCCTTAAAATTCTCATAATACCGGGCGGCAGCCTCCGGCTCCGTATCGGAACATCCCTGATACCAGAGAACTCCCGCATAGTGCCCCTTCGTCTGATGAATTCTGTCCATCATATTCTGATAGAGGTCTCCGACCTCCGGCTTCCACCGCTTCATAGGGGAACCGCCAAGGGCAGTCTGAATCAGACCCACCGGCATCCCGGTCATCCGGTAATAATTCTTGGCAAAGGAGAGATAGGGTGATACTCCCGGAACTCCCATTTCCTCATTGGCAGGGGAGTCTGCTGCCGTGCTTTCATTCATAGGATGACTGGCCAGATCCCAGGTTCTTCTGTTTCGGAACAAATGGACACACAAATGAGGAGGGTCCGTACAGAAATCCCTGCTGAAGCCTGCAGCATTGGATTGCCCTGCAATAATAAACAAATTGCCCACACCTACGTGAAGGATGCAATCCCCCCGGTACATCCAGGTCAGATTGGGCAGGGTGCTTCTGGTCTCCAGACTGGTTTCGATCCGGTACAGTCCCCCCGCCGGGAGCTCCAGCTCTGTCTCAAACTCCCCTGTGAAATTCTCTCCGCAGATGATATGCCGGGCAGCCGTCCAGGGAACAACTGTCATATTATCCTCTTCCCGCATCACCCTTACCACCGGAGTCGTACCTGCTACACCTACTTCAACCGCCGCAGGATGTACCTTATATTTTCCGGCTATCACAACCCTGGCAAAACCGTTTTCCTGCTGTATAATCTCCCAGTCCATAGGACCGGAGGTCAAGGTAATTCCATGCATATTCATACCAATCCCTTTCTTGTGATCCGGCTCTTCCTTTGCACGCCTTGCTTCTTTAACACGGTCAGCATATACTGCCCGTCCTTACTAACATTATATTTTTTCAAGGAAATAATAGTATGGAGAAAATATAGAGGAGCTATGTAGATTTTACAGGTTGCCCGAGCCAGGCCCGCGCTTTAAGAGAGAATCTTCAGATATCAGTTCTCCTCCATCTGTTTTTAGAGATAAAATGCGGTGTATTTTAATTATAAATTTTTTATAAATAAAAAATAAACTATTTCTAATACATTAGTATTGCGAAAAAAGTTTATATTTAGTAAAATGGACTTATAATTTAGAAGCCAGGAGGGCCTAGATATGAAGAATTTCGTTATTACTGCTGACTCAAATTCCGATTTACTGGATGAATATATCAGAGAGAAACAAATCGGCATCATACCCCATTATTATGATCTTGAGGGGATTACCTACGGGGACGAAGTCAATCTGACTCCAAAAGAATTCTATGACAAGATGCGTAAGGGGCACATGCCCACTACAATGGCCAGCAATCCCGAGGTGATACGCCGTACCTTTCAGGGTTATGCAGACCAGGGACTGGATGTACTACATATCAGTTTTTCCTCCGCACTGAGCGGCGGCTGCAGCAATGTGGTGACTGGCGCCAACGAGATCTGCGAAGAGAATCCCGGAACCAGAATTATTGTGGTGGATACCTTGAATGCTTCCATGGGCGAGGGAATGTTTGTCATGAAGGCCGTGCAATTGAAGGAGGAAGGTAAGTCCCTCGATGAAGTGGCTTCCTGGCTTGAGGAGCATAAGCAGGAATTCTGCGTGCGGTTCACCGTTGATGACCTGAACCATCTCCATCGGGGCGGCCGGATTTCCAAAACAACCGCCGTGATCGGTTCCATGATTAATATTAAACCTATTCTCTATGTCAACGCAGAGGGACAGCTGGTACCGCTGTCCAATGCCAGAGGAAGAAAGAAATCCCTTGTAACCATCTGCAATAGTATGCTGGAATCCATGGGGAAATATAGGGACAGCGACGAGGTGATCTGCATCGCTCACGGCGACGCTTTGGAGGATGCCAATTATCTGGCTGATTTGATACGCGAGAAGCTGCCGAACCCCAGAATTATAATCAACTATGTCAGTCCCAGTATCGGCTCCCATTCCGGTCCCGGTGCCATTGGGCTGTGCTTTATGGGTGAGACAAGATAACTGTGATTTTAGAATTTAGAATGTATCTATATTTTATGTATGCGTTATCTGCAAGGTATATGTGATGTATTGAATACCCCGGCCAGAATTCCAATCTGGCCGGGGTATATCTGGTTTCAGCTATTTCATCCGTCCCGCAGCTAACGCGTTCCTTGTTGCACTTCCGATTTTGGTTCCGTCATCCTGCATGTGCTTTCCCCATCCCAGCTGGTCCCAGTAGACCAGTACCGCAATGCGTGTCTTTGGCCCGAAGGAGCCATCCGCTGCCAGCTTCGGCAGCCAGGCAGGGATAACCGCGTTCAGGTGTTCCTGAGCCCATTTAATATCCTGTTTGGGCGATTCCGGTGTGATTGTCTTTGCCGGCATAGTGTCTTGCGGCAACTCCGTTGCCTGCACATATTTTACGCCCGTGTACTCACAGATTCCCCTGGCAATTTCCTGGGCGCATTCCAGCCAGAAGTCTTTGTTGGCCATCATGGTTGTGGCCTCCTTTTCATTTGTCATGAAGGCCAGCTCACACAGGATGGCTGCCTTGACATCCATGGCATTGCAGTTGCACATTGCCAGGGACTGCTTCGTCACGCCCCGGTTGGTCTGCTTTGTGCCTCCCGCCAGGTGTTTCAGCACCGTCTGGGCCAGTTTGTCGGATTGGCCTGCATATTTGTCATGGATATAGACTCCCACGCCCTGGGCACTGTTAAAGCTTGCACCGTCACCATAAGCATTGAAATGGACGGATATGCTGTAATCACAATTTGCTTTTGCAATTGCCCTCTGACGCTCTGCCAGAGCTGTGTCAGGGTCATCCGCGGCTTTGTCATCATTAAAGCCTGTTTGCATTACTTCAAAGCCGCTGCGCTGCAGCTCTTTTACCAGCAGGGAAGCAACGCCTACATTGGCGTAATGCTCCCGGTACTGTTCCCCTTTTTTGACATCATTGACGCCGTCTTTATCGATATCGACCGCCACCGGAAACGGAGGGGTCCGTTTCCCGGCTGTATTAGCTCCATGGCCTGCGTCTACATTAATCTTCATTTACTGATCCTCCGATTTCTTTTTTAATAAGTCGATTGCATTTCGAATTACCGCCGGAATGGGTAACCCCATCAGCCCGGCATTTTCGAGAATGGATATCGCCTCATTAACAATATATGCAATAATCACCGCATTTCTAATGATGCTTGTACCGGTGATCCCCTCCAGCTGGGCTGCAACCAGGATGATCAGCAGGGTCATGCCCTTGCGGCATAATCCCTTCCACCCGGCTCTGCTTTCCAGGGCCCCATGATCTGTTTTTGGTGATTTTTTAAATACTCCCGCCACGATGAGCCCGGATATGTAGTCTGCCGCCATGAAAAGTATTAATACCCGCAATGCCGTGTCCCACCCTCCGAGTAAATTTGCAATAAAGCTTCCGGCGATACCGATCGCCGCTAATACTGTCTGTTTCATAAAACCTCCTTTGGGCATAAATTTAGCACCCTCTTCGGATGCATTATACTGTCTTATCAATTGTCACTTCCTTTTCCTCGATATAATCATCGATTTTGCTTTTAAAATCAGGCGGGCAATAACCACCTCATTATAGGTCAATTTGCCAAGGGTGATTTAATATTAAGTCATTAAGTGCGTCCTGCATCAAGCTGATTTGCTCTCGGAGGGTTGCTATCTCGCCTAATTGAATTTCCGTTTTTGATGGTTTTTGGAAGACAAAGGCAACTTCTTTTCCATCCTCCAACTCCGTTACTCTAGTTGTCTCCACATACTGCGTGTATCCCTCATAAGGAATGTATGTATCTTCTGATACATAATGTCTCAGTTCCTGCATAGCCTCCGGTGTAAACTCTGCTCTGGCCGAATCGTAACTCTCAATTCCTGCCAGGGCAATGGTGATCTGATTTTCAGCGTTATTAAACACCGATGTTGCAAAAAACTCTTTACCTGAATTTAATACGATTTTCATATTATCCATAGTTTGTTATCCTTTCTTTTGATTTAATAAATGATAATTTGGGCAGTATAAAGCAAAAATCCTCTATCATATCTGGTAACGGGGGAGCAAAAACGCTAACACATAGTAGTGACAACTTTACATGGTTGGTTGCAATACAGGGGCAGTTAGGCACGTTATATGCAATTTATATCATGAGCGGATATGGTTTTGGTACAAGTGCAAGGGATCATTATGCTACTTTATTATCGGGCGGCGATATAAAAGTTTCAATTGTTAATAATGCGTTTGTTTTAACAAATAATGTAATGTTGGACGCAAATATTAGCATAATTGCACTGTTAGGTAATCTTCCTGTCGTCACATAAATAGCTATTTAACCATGGCGATTTGTTGCCACTCTTGCCAATTCCCGCCTGCACAGGCCCTGAAATAGATTTTGCCACTAAAATACCCGGTTATTTTTTGCCATTGATAGGTATCGGAAGCCTTAAATCCCTCCAATAGCCAGGAGCCACCTGAATTCATTGGCGCTGGTATTACGACGTATAAGCTTAGTACTCTTCTGTACAGCGTTCCATTTGGCATGTCCTGCATAACATAGTTTAATAAATTGTTAAATTCTTCTTGACTATTAATTTTTAGGGTGGCACTTGTAGGAAATGTTAATGTAAGCAAATTATCATTTAACGATTCCCAGACAGTCCATACGCCATTATTTTTTGCTCTCCTATACTCAATTATTCCACCACTGCCATATCTCCTTGCTATCTGCCATTGATAATTATCATCAGATTTGTGTCCCTCAACTAACCATGTACCTCTTTCTGGTAGGCTTAAACCCGAAACCCTAATATCTATGAAAAACCGATACCAAGTATTCATTCTAAACCTTGTTGCATTAATGATATTATCCAGATCGGTTTGAGTATATATCCCGGAATACGGGACGCACCGCTGTATAATTTCTGATTCGTTTACAGCTAGAGTGTTCCATCGATTTGCTTCCGATGTGCCTGCACCCACTTGAAGTAAATCAACATTGCTAACTTCATTAAATCTACCAAATACTGCTTGGTCATACGACTGAGGGTGAGAGCGTAAACCTTGACCGTGTACAAATGAATGAGGTCCTTCGGCAATACTATTATATCCCCCAGCATGGGAATTAGGTCCACTTGCCACATTTCCCCTTCCTTCTACATTTGCATTAACACCCGTTTCAGAACAATCTTTACTGTTCTTTAACTTACCATTTATCATCTTGTGTAAAGCTGTAAATTCAGCACTGTTCGCCATTGCAACAGCTTTATCACTAAGATTATAGGTAATATCAACAATAACATTGCTACATTGTTTATCAGATACTGTACTTTCCTGGTATACGGTCCCGTCCTCAAATACCTCCAGATTCCCTTCTGTTTTAAATCCAGCCTCATTATTACCGCTAGAGTATACCAGCGGCACTGCTAACTCATATACAATTTTAGTTCCCACAAACGCCGCCTGTACTGCTGCAAAATTTGCATAGGAGCCTTTGGGAAACATAAAAATCATCCGTTTGTCCACAGTAAAACTCTCACCGTATCCATGCTTCCAGTACATACTTACATCGTTAATGAAATCTATATCAGCTGGGGCTGTCTTATCTGTGAGTATCTTATTACTCGCATTACGGATTGCAGCCGAGGCAGTACCTCTGGACATGACGTTGGACGGTAACTCCACAATTACATAATCAAGATTACTGTATTCGGTATAAAGAGTTAAAATATCAGAAGCTAATAGTGTATACGCGGAAGTTCTTCTAATCATAATATCTTTACCGTTTACTTCTTTAATGCCATCACATACACCATTCGGCAATCTGTGCATCTGAACCCCTGGCAAACTTACAATATATTCAGATGATTGATAAGGTTCGTAATCTGTGGCTGTGTTTTCCTCTATTTGAAGTTTGTACTCTCCAATATCTCCAACAGATATATTTCCATCCGTTACCTTTCTTAATACCGGGAATGCCCAGCAGTTAATAGGAGGAGTAAATGTCTTCACTCCAAAACTTACTGCTCCTATTAAGATACCGCCGCTTTTTGCATCGGACAGCCCAATGGAATGCGAAAAAATGCTATCACTATTGGTGTTTATATAATAGGTCTTTCCTTTTTGTACAAAGATCGGATTATTGGTTGAAAGTCTGGTAAGGGTACTTGGGTTATTCCAGTCCCCTTGCCTCCACTGTTCTGAAAACAAATTTTTACCAACACTAATAATATTGTGACTTCCTACACCCTGTAATCCATCAATGTAATGATCAAATATGTAATCACATTGCTCTTTAGTGGGCTCATTTCCTGCGACAAATAACTCTGTGAGATCAACACACATTACCTTTTTTACTTCCATCACTTTACCATTTGCAGTAGTTGCATCCGCATAAATATGAAATAAAGCAAAAACACTTGATGTATCTAATGCGTTTATGATTACCCCTAATGAGTACCATATGTTCGCAGAAGGAGCGTTCATTATTGTCTGGGCCTCTGGTATTCCGGGAACTCTAATATCTAATCTTGTGCAATTATTATTAGTCACTCTAACCAGATAGCTTATATAATATTTATGCCCTACTATGCCTTTGTGTGGTGAGATGACTTGTGTATACGGATAATTAGCACTCCCATTACCGGTGTGAATTAATGTACCATTAGAAGCGGCAATTGTTCCACCTCCACCGCTCCAACCAGTTACGCCGTTGCTGAAATCACCGTTCTTAATCAAGTTCTGTGATGTAAATCCTTTAATCTTTAATTTTGACTGTCCACCTTTGATAATGTCTCGGATATCATACTCAGTTCCTTCATTATTGCTTCCAGTGCCAGCGGAAAAGATGGATTTGTGCTGGGACAGAGTACTCGTCGACACAGTCTCAGTATTTTCCCGTATTTCATCCAGATCCGTTTCTTGCTTTTTTAGCTCCGTATCTATGATATCCATATTCGTATTCTGGACATTGATATCATAATATTCGTTCTCGGCCGGCTTTATTAAACCGTAATTTCCTGTTTGTTCTGCCATTATTTTAACACCTCATTTCTAATTTGATAATATGTACGGGATGACAGCTGTGCGTGAGTTAATCGCGCCAGCTGGGAGTGTGGATTATACACATATTCATAGGTAAAGCTTAAGTGTGCCGGTTTTATCTCCTCCATGGTCACGGTTAAATCCTCCATGTTCTCCGGGATTCCAAGGGTGCCGATGAACTTCACAACAAAGCTGTTACTCTCCGGATGTTCTATGATTTTGACCTCTCCTCCTGAATATGCCCTGGCTGTCTGCTCCATCATGGTCTTAGTAGCTGTCCCTATTCCTCTGATCTTTGCTAAAATTCTCTCCCGTCTGAAGGCATCCGATTTGTTAATATCCGTCTTGATCCCAAAGATTTTTTCATACCGGCTCAATTGCTTTGAGGCTGTGCCGACACAACTCTCATTAACCACATCATTTATTCCATCGGTCAAAGCATTGACACCATCTGAAAGGAGCTTCTGCAGTTCCTGCATTGTAGCATTTCCTTCATAGACCGGGGGTAATAACTCCATTAAATTCATATCACACCTCCGTCAGCGTTATCGCGCCGCAGATCGGCACTTTATTATCATCTATCACAATATTTTCGTTACTTCCGTTGACCTGCAGAGCATCATAATCCTTAACCCCCGCAGTTGACAGCAACAAGCTTCCTATCCTTGCATAACTTATACTGTAAACCTCAAATACCGTATCCTTCAGATAGGCTGTTAAGCTTTCTTCAAAAGCTGTTTTAACTGCTTCCAAGGTTTTTGTACCATCAAGGATCACATTTGCGGATATCCCGACTGCAAAGCCTGCCGGATTCTCTACCGTAACAGTAGCGCCTGCCGGTCGGACTGTCTCAATAAAATTGAAAACTTTATCCGGGAGATTTTCATCAATACTCATGTTTTCATCTACCACCAGTACTTTTACCGTTCCGGGACCATCCCATAAAGGATATACCCTGGCATCACCGCAGCCAGGCACCTTCAGAGCCCAATTCCGGTAATCGTATTTATTGCCGCTGCTGCCTGCAGATTGTACTTTATTATAAAACCTCACTCTTAATGCCTCATCCGTTTCTTCATTTTCCCCGGAAGACAGGATGTCCGTCAACTCGGCGGTTATTCCAGATACATTATCAATACTCTCAAGCACACCTGAGTAAGTATTACCAATCTCTCCAATCTGCTCACAGGCTGCACTGTAGACATTTTCAGAGAGCAGCTCCGTAATAGTATATATTACATCATTGACAGCCCACCGTGTTCCGATATTAATCGGATCGGTTGTTTCAACTTTACGGATGGCATAGGTAGCTTCTTTTCTGGTAAGTCCCTGATCCGCCGCTACCCTGTCTAAATATACGCCAACCGCAGTATCACCCGATACCAGATCCATAAAGGTATCCAGATAGAAATACATCTCTGCCAGATGATAAGCCGCAGGGGCCAGGGCATCATAAATCACGCTCCCCTCCCGCTTATCAACATCACTTACTACACGGCTGAGCATATCCTCTAAAATCACCTCATAAGTAAAAGCTTCAAACATTGGTTCTCACCTCCTTGGTTATATTCATACTTCCAAAAACGCTGGTTACATTAAAACTGCATAGCAGCTGGTCTCCTCTTGAGGAAAATATAAAATTTTCTACTTCTGTAATTCTTTCATCATAAAGCAAACACTCACAAATCCGTCGTTTCAGTTCAATCTTGACATATGCAGGATCCTTCCCGATTAAATCCTCCAGCTCAATTCCATAAGAAAAGCCGTATATCGGATACTCATACTTTTCCGTATTCAGCACCTTATATACAGCTTGCTGTAAGGCCTCCAATCCATCCGTATGGCCTTGGATTTTGCCGGCAGACAGTTTATATGTCCTAGATGTTTCTATCTCTTCGGACAACTCAAGATCAGTTGTCAGGCTCATCATTCATCACCTCCAGAATGTAAAACACTTTCCCTCCATGATCCCGAAGCAGCCGGACCTTCTGACCGGCTGCAATGGAATGTTTCAGATTACCGGTTATGAGCTCCAAGGGAAGAATGAGTTTATCACTTATTTGGATGCCATCTCTTGTCACCGTACCGGTAATCAAGCAGCAAAGCTTAGCATTGTTTATATAGTTCTGTATAATCGTTTTAATCTCGTTTATCATATCCTCACCTCAATCGACATTTTGTAAACCGGCAAAAAATCATGAGTCACTGACTGCACGATCAGCCATCCATTCAGCCCAATATCGCCTATCATCCCCCTTATGCTGCAGCCTGCCCGGATATTCGTATCACCCAGGCAGTCCATAGATAAGGTTTCATATTCCCGGCTATAAAGCTTCAGGAGCATATCCGCTTTCGACTTCATCTTTGCCGTACTAATGTTTTTATCCAGCACCTCAAAGTATTGCAGCACCCCGTACTTAACAATGGCGCGGTTATCTTCCGCAATATACACCTCTCTCCTTCCGGTGCTCTCATTATCGCTCACCAGCTTAATGGCATTGTATGTCGTATCGTCAATAGACTTCTCATAGCTGTAATCATAGCAAAGACTTTCGTCGCCAAGAATCAGATTCAAACGGTAGTTTTCTAAATCCCGCACACATACCTTGCCGTATTCATCCCGAAGCATGTACCACTTTCCCTTATTCTGCAAGGTCTCCAGAATATCTTCATATATGATATCCAGCCATGTCTTATCATCTTTCGGCTCTGTGGCCAACATGTATTGAGTGTCTGCAAGTTCACCAACGGTCAGTCCGAGACGCCGGCACATCTTTTTCGCATGACTGGAAATGGTTTCACCCTTGGATATGATTGTGTCCTTGGCCTTGGCATACCGGAGCTGATCATAAGCCGTGACCGACACCTCTCCCTTGGTATTCCAGCCAAGCTTAAATACAACTCCGTAAAACTTGAGATTGTCATAGATAAATCGGACAATGGTGCCATTGGTGAGTGCCGGACTGTTATTAACACAGGTGAATTCCAGCTTGCTGCAACCGTCATTCAGCTTATCTGTGAAGGATATCCGGCTGACCAACTCTGTTATATCAAAAACTCCGGCTTCGGTTTCAATAGCCATTTCAATTTTCACCAGAAGATTCCACCTCCAAATGCGTGCAAACGTTTACTAGCATAATTGCCGCTCTGATACCCTTGAATATTTAATCCGGCCTGTTGGAATGCGGTTTGGGTTGTGTTTGTTTTGACTCTTTCCGCTTTAGTCTCTTTTTTCTCCGTCGGTAACGGAGCTGAATATTTAGAGAACTCACTTTCTGCAGGAATTTTTAATTTCCAGCCAACATTAATCAAACTGGGATTCTTTATTTTGTCTTTATTGGCATTGTAAATAATATTGCATTTGCTCCCATCCCCATACTGTTTCTTAGCAATGGACCAAAGACTGTCTCCTGCCTTCACTACATAATATCCGGTACTCTTGGGAGTAACCGCCTCGGTTATCACCTTCTTACTTTTCTTTGCCTTCGATGTACCTGATACAGCAGACCGGGTATAGATGATTTCATCAGCCGGTTTTTTGCTATAATTCTTGTATTCCAGGAGCTTGAATTTAACGTATTTATCACCTTCTTCCCCTGCCTTTTCAACAATAGAAAGCTCCTCAATCAGCACCATGGTATTGATGCTTTCTATTAGGCCGGGGCCGTCTTCTAATCTGGCGGCAATAAACTGGACTGCCTCCAGCTTATTGCGCCATTTTTCAAATCGGGAAAGATAAAACTCAGCGTCTTTAAATTCATTCGATGTTGTAACATAATGATAAGCAGTACAGGGAAGCTCCGTTTCAAAGGAGTATTCCGCCAGTTCCATATTTACCGGAACCGCGATCTGTCCCTGCCTCAGCACCTCATACTTTTCCACTGCCAAGGCAGAGGATATCTCAATTTCCTCCGGATTGACCGGAAGCTTATAAATTGTTCTGTTACGCTTAAACCATACCGCATAACTCATTAAAACACCCCCTCTGCTGCAACTGCAATCTCTTCACGCATCATCTGTTCCAGGGTTCCCTTTAGTTTTGCCATGTCAGCTGTTTCATGTACATCACCAAAGGAGATCTGTACATTGGGTGCCAGGGTTGCTGTGCTGAATTTATTGATATATTCACGCTCAGCTATGTCTCTGAGATATTTTAAATCCTCTGTCGCCATATTCACATCTACTTTGCCGCCACTGCCAAAACCTTTAACCACCGTGGGATTAGATGCGGTTCCTTTATCATCCTTCTGTGTAAATTGGTCCGTAAGACCCTTGATTTTCTCAGAAAGATCGGAATAAACACTTTTTCCTACCGATTCCCCCTTATTCCACGATTCTTTGTAATCCATCCTCTTTATCCCGAAGGATTCCGCCGTCCAATTTTTATTATCAATTAGTTTCTGATAGTTTTCATCCGGTGCACGTTTGGCCACATATTTATCAGCCATATTTTTAAGGTCCGTTCTCCATCCTGATACCGTCTCCCCAAGATTACTCCCAAATACGGCATCAATGGTGTTGGCTATCGCTTCAATTATACCTAATACGGTGTCTGCCATACCCTGGAATAAGTATACGATGGAAGACACCGGGTTGCTGAATACGTTACCGATAAAATTTGCCAAATTGATAAATGGATTAACTATAAAATTAAGTATGCCTAAAAGAAATTCAAACAGTCCGACAAATAGATTCCATATGCCTGCTACCGCTACACCGACTACGCCGCCAATAAATCCAAAGATGTCCTCAAATGTCACTCCCATGGACATAAGGGCATTAATAATAAGGAGAATCGTGCCTATTACGGCAAGAATCGGGGTATTCATAGACCACCATAGCGCTACATGGGCGATCAAAACAGTAATAGCTGCCATCAGATATCCAATCAGCTGAAATATGAGAAACATTCCAATAGCCAGCAAAATTGATCTTATAATCGGCCAATTTCCAACCAGAAAATCAATTAATCCGCCAACTGCAAGTGACAGAATATTCAGGCCTGTAATAACAATATTAATCACATCCATAAATGCCGGTGAATTAATAAACGTGCTTATTTTTTCGATTATAGGACCGAATGCCTTTAAGGCAGCATTTTTAATTTTATTCCACACTTCACCAAAGGTCATGTCCATCGCTTCAAACTGACCATTGATCTCATTACTCATGCCAAACATAGCATTTTTTATTATATCCGCGGTGATAACTCCATCCGAGGCCAATTTTTTCACTTCACTTCCAGACTTACCCATGTATTTGGAAACCGCTTCAAAAACCAAAGGTACCTTTTCTGCTATTGAACTAAACTGATCCCCTGTTAATGTTCCTTTTCCCATTGTCTGAGACAACTGCATCATTGCCCCACCCTGTTCCGCCTCGCTGACACCGCCGATTTTCATTGATTTTTGAACCAGCTCAACAAACGCTATCGCTTCATCATTAGTGGGGAAAGCATCTTCTGCAGTCATGCCAAGCTGTTTTACTGAAGCAGCCATACTGGCATAGGATCCATTCGCCCTATCTGCCGCCGCGAATACCTTATCCTGCAGTTCCGCCTGTGTTTGCGATCCATCGTTGATGGATTCCAGTCCGGCCGCGGTATTCATATATGCATCGGCTATTTTCATATATTGTTTCGCTATGCCCATACCCGCCTTAAGAACTTTTTTTAGGCCCGCACTGGCTGAAGCCGCTTTGTCGCCCGTTTTACCAAGATTTATGTTCAGGTTATCAACAGCCATACTGGTCTGTGATATTTCATAGGTTGCAATATTAGTACTTTGTATCACTTGATTTATCGTTTCTGAATATCCATCATATAATCTAAGTGCTGCATCTAATGTGGCCATTATCTTCTTCCTCCTTTCGGCTTAATCTTTGCTGCCTGCTTCTTTTCATCCTCCACACGAAGCATGATGCTTGCATAAATAAAAGCCCTTTCCTTATCATCAATCGGATCCATGATTGTACCGTTCCCTGTCAGTACCTTGGGCCGTATGTGCAGCTTCTGCAAGGCAAAGTGAGCCAGATTTGACTCAGCATCACCTTGCAGTATCAGTTTTTTGCTTCGTCAATATCCTCATTGATATCTTTATCGAGTCCGCTCAGCACCTGCACCGCCTGGGCCAATTCCGCATATTCCCCTACATACAGCATTTTCTGAAGCAGGGATGACTCTCCGATCACTCCATATGCCTTTTGCAGCTCTGCGTTCGCCAAATCAGGATACACTACTGCCGCTGCGGTTAAAGCAGAAATATATTCCGCACGGTCAAAGGTATCTGCGCCCTTCTTATCTTTTTTGCTATACTTTTTAATCAGGAATTTGTTTTCTTCCTGGGTAACCGGCCTGATAACAAAGGGGATCGGCTTACCGTCCTCAATAAAACGATTTGATATAATAACTTCCTGGTTCTCGACCTGTACCGGATGTAAAAATGCATTTAATGTACTCATAATTTCCTCCTTTAAAAAGGGAGCCGCAAGGGCTCCCTTATATGAATGATCTAAAGATTATCTAAAATTTTCAGGTAATGCAAATGAACTCAAAGACTCAATGCCGTCAAAGGTAAAATCTGTATCAAATGTGAGCGGATCATCCGAACTGTCATCGAGGGCAGCTATCGGCACCGTATTCAGGATACAGTTATACAATACCACTTCCTGCGCTCCCACCGTGGACTGTACATCTTCATTTTTCACCTTAAGAGTAATTCCTGTATACCCTTTTCCCCCCAGATATGCCAGAGCCTGATGAAGCAACTGGCTGTTAGCAAAGTACATGGTCAGACTGCCGCTTCCTTCCACACCGACAACCTTATGCTGTGTCATGCGGCTGCCAAGCATACGCTTTGCTGTTACCGTGTATTCCAGCTGCGCCTTAAGGCTGGACAGCTCAAACAGAGGCCGGACCGTTCCGTCAATGGTAATATAGGCCGTGCCCTCAGCCGCGTTTAATGTATCAGATAATTTTGTAAATGCCATAATGTGTCATCCTCCTTCCTAAGACAAATTTACGGTAATGTAAATCTTTTCGACGCTGTCAACCGGCTGGATATAGCAGTTAATGGCAACCGAGTCACTGCCGGTTCCGGCATTCACCATAACATCATCCGCCGTAAAATTCTGTATAGCCGACATCCCCTGCAGAGCATTAAAATACTCAATCAGGCTGCTTCTCAGCAAGGAGCGTCCGTCAGCATTATTGTTTACCTTACCGACATAATTACTTTCAAAAATAGTCGTAATGTCATTGTTGATCCCGTCAATGGTTCTTATTACGCGGTTTTTCCGGAAGGCTTCATTCTTATCCACCGAAAAGGTTGTCAATGAATTAATATCATATACAACTGTTACATTCTGGGCACTGTCAACCTTAAAGATAAACTCGCCGGAGGATATGGCTGTCTCCATCTCGGATTTGGTCATCCTGGGAACAACGTCCACCGCTCCTGTGTAGCTCTTGCCGGTATTGCTCTGGCTTATGCCTGCCCCTGCCGCAGCTCCTGCGACCCACGCTGATGTCTGCTCTGCTGTCAGCGTTGTCCCATTCGCTAATTTCACGCCGCACGTCACATTAATGCATGCTTCATTATCGCCTTCAAAATTTGAAGTAACATACTGCATCTTGACCCCTTCATCGCCGCGCATGGCGTTAATCCAGGTCATAATGAGCTCCTGCTCGTCATAATGCTCCACCGTCCCATAAGGATAGCAAAGTACGTTAAACTGTACTGTTTTAAGAGCTGCCAGCGCCCTTTCCACTGTTTCGCTGCTATGCGGCGCTGCTTGTCCAAGATTGTATAAAATAACTGTTTTTGCATTCTTCAATGCTTCTCCGGCCAGCAGTCTGTCTGCCGCTGTTATTCCGGAGGGATACTGACTTGTGTCCGTAGCTGTGACTGCATACATCTCGCCCTCAGTGCCCGCACTCATCTCCTGCAAGAGGACAACGATGCCCCGCTCGCCCGGTGTAATGGACAATGGTGCATTTGTCAGAAAATTAATGTATGCACCGGGAAGTATTTTGTTTTGACTGGTCCATGTTCCTGCCATGTTTCACCCTTCTTTCTATAAATTTGTGTTTGTTTCCTTCTTCCGCATCAAGATCTCGTCCGGAAGATCAATTTCAGAGTAACGAACTGTAAATTTCAGATGCAGCACGCCATCTATTACCTGTGCACTCTTTCCGGTTGCCCGGAAGGTTCTGAGGAGATTGAAACTCTGAAGGAGGTTCTCTTGCACAGCCCGGCAATCCCCTTTGATATCCTGGGGTCCCTTGTCGCTGTAATAGGCGACATCGAAGGCTGCCGTGCTGTCATTGCCGCAAATGCGCTTCCTGTAATCCTGAGCAGTCAGGATGATTAAAAAGGAAGGGACAACAAAGTCCTGCAAAATATCATCGGTATAGATCTTATACCCGGGATATAAATCTGCCAGCTTATCAGCAATGGCCTGTACAATATCACTTATCATATTCTTAATCATCCTTTCCATTTCTTTGGCCAACGCGCCTATCCGGCCGGTCTTCAGCGGGTTAGCCAGCCGCCGGTCTATCATACCCGGCAGTCTCCGGGAGGTCATCTGCTCTGCTTCCAACCTTCCTGTTTACACAATAACATATATGCTATGTGCCATTCTATGCCATCCTGAAATTGCTTAAGGCCTTGCCGTGCAGTCTATGTGTCTGTCTCCAGCTGTAACCGATCTCCTCACATATCTGTTCCCAGGTCTTGAATTCTATGTACCGCTTATGAAGAAGGCTGCCCTCAATCCCGTCTCCCATATCGGAAATCCGGTTTTCAATTTCAAGCTTTCTCTTCATACATTGCCCTCGTTCCCTGACTACCTTTGTGAATATTACTTCCATCCGTACCATAGCATCGGACAAATCCGTCTGCCTGCCTCCCTTAGGCATATCGGACAGCCGCTGCGCCTTAGCCGACTGCTCTGTTTCCCGGAGAGAACATAACTGTTCCTCCAGGGACTGGAGCTTTCTGCACAAGCTCTTATAACTGCAAAGATATTCCTTCTTTTCTTCGTTCTCCATCATCCGTCACCCTCCTATTTCATTTTAACAATTGACACCCATTTACAAATGTGATATGATCTTTTTAGAACATTTGTTCTGTTTGTGTTATGATTTTCTGGCAAACAGAAATCCTATATCATACTCCGGAAAATATACATTTTTTATTAATAATGCTTCATCAATCGAAAACCCTGCTTCAATATCACCCTTTGCCTTGTCAGAGACTGTTCTAAGCTGACATTTTAACAATTTCGCAATCTGGCTGTAAGTAATGTGCTTTCTATGCATGGCACTCATTAAATTTTCATACATTTTACACGCTCCTTTTCGTTGAAAGCATTTACGGTATCCCGCAATTCTTGATCTTAATATACTCGGTATTCCGTGAATTGTCAAGCATCAATTTTCGTAATTCCGCAAATTTGAATTGAATTAGTTTTCCTAATATGCGTATTTACGCAAATTATTCTTTACCTTTTTCGTAATCTCGTATATAATTACTTTATAGAACATAAGCGAGGTGTAGAAATTGGAAAAGGCGAAGATTTTGGAACAGTTAATTAAAGAAAGCGGCATGAGCGTCAGGGCTTTTGCAGAAAAATGCGGACTTCCGGAAAGCACCGTATATACCATTCTGAAAAAAGGTGCTGGAAAAGCCAATGTAAATAACGTAATAGCAATGTGCAAGGCTTTAGGCATTACCGTCGAGCAGCTGGACGAGATGTCACAGGGTATCTCCCCGGAAGAACCTACCTATGAGGATCTGCAGTATCTGATAGCCAGAAATGGAAAGAACCTCTCAACGGAGGAGAAGATGAAGCTTATCAAGATGTTATCCGAACTATAAAGGGGCTTTGCTTTATATGGACCACGAATACATAAAATTTACTACACTGAAGGTATTTGAGGAATGTGCCGTTCATTCCTTCCCCATTAACTGCCTTGCTGTCCTTAAGCATTATCAGATCAGCGTATACCCCTATTCGTCCCTGGAGGATGCTCTGCGTGAATATTGCATCAGCTATAGCGACGACGCCTTGAACTATAAGGGGAAGCTTTGTTATAACGATCGGATGCCCGAAGGCAGAAGACGATTTACCCTGATGCATGAGCTTGGGCATATCGTCTTGAACCATGGCGAAGCCCCCTCTTTCGAGCAGGAAAAGGAGGCAGATTTTTTTGCAAGTCATTTTCTGGCTCCCAGGATGGCTATACATTATGCGGGATGCAAGAACCAGAACGATGTTGCGAAGACATTCCATATCTCCCAGGAGGCTGCCCAATATGCCTTTGATGATTACCGCCGCTGGTACCGCAGAACAGTTTCTCATAAAATGACTGTATTTGATAAGGCTCTGTATACTCATTTCTATAATGAGGATGCAAAATGTTTTGTACACAATGTCCATCCGTGTGCTTACTGCGATGCCCCGATATACAACTCGGATTATTATGTATGTGATAAATGTAACGCCCCCAATTTATCTTATATGGGGTATCAGCACTATCAGCCGGAGTTGATAGCGGCAGAAAGCAAATGGCTGTACGGGGGCTTGTAATTTTTTGTGGATATTTATTCCACAACCTGTTATAATATTGTAATCTGGAAACAATATTATATTTATAATATAAGGAGGTTATATTTATGAACTGTTCTCAACACCCGGAAAAGGAAGCATCGGGAACATGTACTTACTGCGGTAAGTTTTTCTGCCCTGATTGTCTGGTTGACGTCAAAGGGAGAAATTATTGCCGGGAGCATGTGTCGGAGGCTTTATCCATTCAACAGACTCAGCAACCCAATATCGTAATTAATAATGCCAATACAAACAGCAATATAAATACAAACAATAATGCTGCGCAAGGCTATATGGTCAGTCCCAAAAGCAGGCTTGTTTCATTGCTGTTGTGCCTCTTTCTTGGGGTAATCGGAGTACATAGATTTTATGCCGGAAAGATAGGAACCGGTATCTTATACCTCTTTACCGGCGGCTTGTTTGGTATTGGAGCTTTCGTTGATTTCCTATTAATTCTTCTTGGGAGTTTCAGAGATAGTTATGGATTGCCCATTAAGAACTGGTAATAAAAACAGAAGAAAGACCGGCCCCTGTCTGCTTGACAGGGGCTGATTTATTACCGGTTAAATTTTTTCTTTTCTTACAGCACTTTTCCCATTCTCTTGACATCTGTCAAATCAAGAATTATACTATATATACGAAATAATTTTTTTAGTATGTATGAGGCTTTCATAATGAAAAAAATCAATTCTATCGGTTACGGTCACAAGATACTATGCGGCGCAGGGGTTTGTCTCATTATTCTGCCGGTAATCTTTCATTTGCTTTCGGCAATGACAGGACAAATGCAGCTTCAACTCTTGGCAAAAGGGTTTCTGGTATTAGGATTTATCATTCTTCTATTTCTTTTTCTTTTGCTCCGAATTGAGTTTTACCAGGACAAGAAAATAGATCAATACTATAGTGCCAACTCCCGCTCTCGCCTGCCGTTAAAAAATGGTTTGTTCGAATGCCAGACCTGCGGAAATAATCAGGTTAAACCGGAGCAGAGAAGCTGTGCTGTCTGCGGCATAAATTTTAAGAATTGGAGTGAAGATGATGGAAACAAAAAACTGCAGTAATTTACCGCCGATATCAGAAACCTTATTTATTCCTCTGGCCGCCCGCGCTGCCGAAACCGTGAGGGATAACCCTGTCATTTCAGACGAAAAATCTGCTGAGATTCTTAAGACAATGAATTTGGAGGATAAAATAACAGACGGCGGCCAGATCTCCACACTGGGCATCCTGGCGCGTACAAGAATTATTGATGATGAAGTAAAGCGTATTGTATCCCAATCTTCCAATGTCGCAATTATTAATCTGGGCGCAGGATTAGACACTCGGTTAGCCCGGATGGATAATGGTATTTTTAAATGGTACGATCTTGATTTGCCGGATGTGATTCAATTTCGAAGACAGTTCTTTTCTGAAAATGAACGTATCCGGTTTATCTCTAAATCGGTCTTAGATCCGGCATGGACAGAGGAAATCTCTCTTCCCGATGACAGCACCGTCATCATTATTGCAGAGGGTCTGCTTATGTATTTTACAGAGGAAGAGGTATCACAAATACTTACGCTTTTAGCAAATCGTTTTCCCGGGGCCCATATGTTTTTCGATATTGTTCACAGCTACTTTATTAATAAGAAAATAAGCAGTACATTTTTGTGGGGAATTGACAGCGCCAAAGAGATCGAGAAGCTGCATTCCGGTATTGAATTAATCCGGTCATGGAGCGCCGGAAATCTTTTGAAAGAGCGTCAGCCCATGCTTCTCAGATTACTGAATGTCTTGCCTGCAACCAGGAACAGAAGTCAGATTCTGCACATTCGATTTAAATAGCAGCATACATGGAGGTGGTTACATGCCGCGTTTCAGCGAAAATGAAAAGGAAAGAATATCCGATAAACTCCTTACTGAGGGTGAAAGGCTTTTTACAATACACGGAATCAAAAAGGTAACAATTGATGATCTGACAGAAGCCGTGGGAATTGCGAAAGCTTCCTTTTATACCTTTTATGAAAGTAAGGAATATCTGTATTTAGACATCGTCCAGAACATACAGCAGAAAATATTTAAAGAACTGGATACTATTTTAGATGCCAACTCAAATTTACCGGACGAAGACCGTATCCTGCAGGTATTTGAGGCTATGAACAAGAAGATGCTGCAATATCCGATTCTGGCCCGTATGGATACGGCAACCGTAGAGTTGATTGCCCGGAAGGTCTCAAGGGAACGGCTTTCCGCCTTCCAGGGACAAAATTTTGATGCTGCTCAATCATTGTATCATCACGGTGTACGCTTTTCCTGCGATATTCAGAAGGTATCCTATGCATTTCAGGCGATTTACCATAGCTGGATGTATCTGCATGATAAAGGCGAGGAAATACAAGCCTCTGTAACCGATATTCTTCTGCGCGGTGTTATCAGCCAAATTATTGCCCGGTAGTGAAAATCAGAATTTCGATTAGAAGAGGCCGATGCAAAAGTGTGTGGTATGTGACAACATATCCTGAGGATGGAGTGTGAAATATCTGTAAAATCAAATCCTCTATGAGGAGGCAGTTAAGACTCTCTCCCAAGGCACCGTCATATATAGTAAATAAAATTTGCTTTGCAATGGCCTCTCTTATACTACTGTCTAAAAATTATTTTGCTTTTGAATACACGGTCATAGACACACCCATATCCTGTATTAATATATCCTCCGGCAATTTTCGCATTATCGCGGAGACATATAAGTCTCCTGCTGCCCCTGACAGATTAGTTATCTGTATATAAAATATGAACCAGAACCAATCTGCCCCTCCAAGGATATTCGCCAGGATAAGTATACTCCCCAGCAAAACCACAGGAGCCAGCGCAATAATCATGTAATGCTTTTTATTAAAAAAAGCCTCACTTCCGGCATAAGCATATAACCCGTTAAATCCATACTTTGCACGAATTCCGCTAAACTTCTTCATAAAAAAGCCATGAACGGCCTCATGAGCCAGCAGGTAGAATATAAGAAGCGGGATAACCAGGGGAAATATAAAGACCTCCCCGCTTTCATTCCGTACTATTCTCGCAAATTCCTTCGTGAGAGGCATAAATACATTGGCAATTAATATCATCATAGCCGCTATGATTAACGCAAGCCCATTGACCAGTAAAGCCTCCTTTTTATTCTTCATTAAATCAATTTTCCTTATTTCTGAATATCCTTCCGGTAAACTAACCATGTCCGTCTCTCCTCTGCAAATAGTACTATTCATCATTTTAAAACAAGTTCTGCTAACTTGCAATATTTGTTTATCGTCATAACGCTGGAGGATTTTAGAAATAACTTGTAAGCGGTATGAATATACTCAATACCCGCCCGGTATGGAGCGGAAACGGGATAAAATGGAGCTTGAGATATAATCCTGATATACGCAGGGAGGGCAGCCGGCTTAACACACTGGCTGCCCTCCCTTGCGGTTCAGCTTCGCTTTCACTGTACTCAAACAGGCTCCGCTGCCTTATTCTGCAGTAGGATTTTCACATATGCCAACAAATAACAGTGTACCGTCAGACGCGGTAATCCCATAAATGAACGGGCGGTTCAAAATCATATCGGCTCTGTCCTTGGGCAGTGCGGCGCCAACATAGTCAATCCTTGTAAAAGCTGCCGCCTCAACACCGTTTTCATCAACGCCGATATGGGTTTCCTGGCTGATATTCGTTATAAAGGCCATTTGCCGGGTAATGCCCGAAAAATCCGCATCCGGCTCAAAGGCTGCCTTCACGCCAAAGCTTTGCAGGGTCTCCGCCAAATTAAACTTTGACCCGAAACTGAATTTGGGAATTTGCCACACGACCTCTCCATGCCCATCCTCTCCCTCCTCAAAGGCTTCTCTCATTTTCTCCTGGGAGGATAACAGTTCCCGCGGGGAAACTCCCTCATCGGGAAGGATAAAAATCATGCGCCCCGCATTTTTCAAGCTGAGACCGGAACGGGTGAACCCCTCCCCTTTTGTAAAGCCCGCCGAAGCATACTTCCGGTTCATGAAATCACAGCTCACCCCGGCAGAGTCCGGCAGGTAGAATATATCCTCCGCCGTTTTTGACTTGTCAAACCGGTCGATCCATTCATCATAGAAATAAACCGTATTGAGGATGGAAAGAACCTGCTCAGGATCAACCTTCACCTCCGGTTTAAGCACGCCGTGCGTCTGATCCGCTATCCATTTCCCCATGGACTGGGCTGTTTTCGTATCGGAAAAGTCCACGCTGAAGGATTGAGCGTAGAAATTCTCGGCTGCATTTTTTATAAAGTCATTTTCCCATTTGATGCTTTGGTCCATCCATAGGGAATTGCCGATTTTCAGCTTCCCTATTTTGTTATCGGTATACAGCCAGCGGTAGAGATTTCCGCACTGTACGGAAAGCATGGCCTGATCCTGCACCCCTAACAGGGAAAGCAGCTCCTCCGCCGTTTTCCCTTTTGCCCCCGTTGCCGCCATCGCCAACGCATAATACAGGGACAACGGAGAATAATTCGTATTTCCGCTGCTGTCCGAAAGGATTTGTGCCGAGGTTTTATAGGAAAATTCATTCAGCACCTCAAAAAAGCCTTCCTCCACCGGATTGCTGTCTATGATGGCCCGCTTTGTTTCGATGTCATCAAAAGCATATGCCTGGGGGAACTTCACATCAAGCAGCGCGCCTTCTGTTTTTCTGCCGAATCGCGGGAAAATGGAGACAGCCACAATAAATAAAGCCAGGCAAGCTGCAATCATCACCGGCCTTTTCCAAGCGTTCCATTCCCTCCTAAGCTTTGTTCTGCCTGCCTCCTCTATCAGGTCATTCGGCACATCTGTAATAGCGTCAAACAGCTTTTTTGCTTTCATAATAAAATACCCTCCTTCTCAAGAGCCAGCTTCAGTTTTTCCCGCAAGCGATGCATCCGGCCGGCCAGCTTGTTAGGCGTGGTGCCGCATTCCTTCGCAAGGCTTTTCAGGCTTTGCCCAAACCAATATCGGCGCAGAAATAAAACACGGTCGTCCTGAGCCAGCGAATATAACCACTCCGCTATAAATTCCGACAACTCATTTGCCTCCATTTCCTTTTCCACGGAACAGGCGGATGGAATGCACTCCGACAGCTCTGTTATAAGCAGATTTACTCCTCCGCGCTTTTTCGCATGACTTGCATACCAGCAGTTGATGGATATATTGCGTGTGATTCGTCCCAAATATGCCGCAAGGCTGTTGGGCTTTTGCGGAGGCATGGTATTCCAGGCCTTCAGGTAGGTGTCATTTACACATTCATCACTATCTTCATGGTTTTGCACAACGCTAAAGGAAATTCCTTTCAGCATCCGCCCGTATTTCGCGTTGCTCTCACTGACTGCCGATTGATCCCGGCTCCAGTATAAATCAATAATTTCAACATCCTCCATAGTATCCCCTCCCTCGCTCAAATATAAGAAGCCCTCACTTATATAGACAGTATTTTTTGAACAATATTCGTTTTCAAAACTTTTTTCAAGATAAATATCCGTAAGACGAGAAACGCCGTGAAGCATATCGCTTCACGGCGTTCCCCGCAAGAGCTTACCCATACATCGCTGTATAAGTAAAGCCTTGAATTGTAAGGCTTTCCATAACAGCTCCCCAAGGGACTCGAACCCTCGACCTACGCATTACGAATACTGAAAATAGCTTTTTACGATATACTGCCATATTTCATAGTATCTCGCAAAGGCTTGTAAATCAAGGCCTTCATGAGTTCATATTTAATTATTATTTCCCAATTCATCATAAAATTTTATATCATTTGAGGTTTGTGTCCGTTGGAAGTCCGTTTTCCTGTTTCGTTCTAAAAAATCATCTATCATGTCAATAATTCGTCCAAATTCATTTCAAGTTGCTCATTAGTATCCTCTAAAGGTTCCGTAATACCATATGATCGTCTAAATACCGTATCAAAATCATTCCATGAATCAAAGCCTCGCATCATAGCCATACTTGTCGAGATTTGTGATTTTAGCTGTATATAACCGTATTCTTCAGTTAAATGCTGAAAGTGTCTATGCTTCCTATAATTTTTATTCTGCACATATGGATTTAACCTTTTAAGTTCCTTCACAACTTCTTCTGGCAATCTGTCATACACAAGATAGTTTGTTAATTTACCAGCATATGGCGTTTTTAGCCTACCTTTATAATCCCATCCTTTTAATCTAAACATCTCTTTATAAAATTCATCTGGAAATGTTTTTATCCATGGTAACAACTCTTGGGATACAAATAATGCAAGAAGCTTTTGAAGCGCTTCTTTTTCTCTATCTGCCTGATATCCTGTCGCTTCATCGATTAACGCTATTATCCCGACCTTAGCCAATGATCTCATTAATATTTCAGCGCTCTGTGCTTTAACTAATTGACTAGGCTTTAGAGCCCCCTCTTCTCGTGCTTTAAGCCATACATCACATACTGCTGGTAACACTAATGCATTATATCCTCTTATTTCACGCTTGCCATCTAAGTAATTTATCATATGAGCTCCACTAAGAAGATCATCTGATATGTAGGGCTTGAGGGATTCAGAAGCTAAGAAAATTGGCAATTGAACACTAACTTTTTCTGACATTTTCTTTCTATTCGCCGCCCCAGATCTAGTTTTTAGTATTGCCTTGGTTATGCTAGTTTCACTTAAGACTCTTGTGCCATCTTCAAGTACTGCACATGGTACAGTTATCTCTCCGATATCTAACTTGCCTTTGTGCGTCACTTTTAATAATTGATTATTCAAAATCCTTCCTCCCTGTTCAATAATTTCCTTTATTATACACCATGTCCCATTTTTCTGCAACAAAAAGACACCTGCCGGAGCAAGTGCCTGATCTGACGTCAGAATACTATTCATTTATATGCTGCCGGTAAACGGCTATGTTATCCGAATTGTTGCATAAAACCCCAGTGTCGGTATTGACTGCATAGGGTTCAACATTATGTCGATGGTGGGCAGCAAAATACCGTATACCGTCATGGGAATCTCCATATCGGAAGATAATACCACTTAATCAGTTCACTCTTCATGCAAGAGGAATGATAGCTCCACCCCCATCACTTCCCCAATCCGGTATGTCAGCCGGTCACCCCAGAGCCTGTTCTGCTTCTTTCTATGTGCGTTATCGCACACCCTCTGGATAGCCTCCCCGGCCGTCCTGTCTATGTAATACTCATGATTTCTATACACTGCCATATCTCCTCATGTCCTCCTCGTTCCTGATCGCTATGCTCTCCACTATGGAAGTGCCAGTATTTCTGAAACTGCTCATACTGCCCCGGTACCCCCTGGCATAGTTGACCTCAAACCTCTCCTCCAGATGCCTGGTTATCCTTGACCTCCTGAGCTTCCTTAATGCGCTGCCTTCTATCTGCCTGGCCATATCCCTGGACTTCCCGATCTGTCCCCCTGTTTGCTCTAAAGTCAGTCCCCTCCGGAACCTGGCCGTAATAACAGTGTTCTCCTCCTGGGTAACATTATCCTTCACGATCTGCCACAGCTCCGCCCTCTTGCTCCGCTCGATCATGCCATCTACAATGTCATTCTCCAGGTCAACGCTGTAATCCCTTACCGTGTCCCCCAACTCCAGCTCCTCGGTACCAGGAAGGTATTCGTCAAGGCTCTGGATCCGGTCAGCACAGACGGCTTTCTTGACCTCTTCCAATGCTTTCTTGCTTATGTTGAGGTAATAGCATAATTCACGGTCTGCCGGTTTCCTCCCCAGCTCCTGCAGGAAGGCTTCCATTACCCTGTGATATTTCCGGATATTGCCCTGCATGGCTACAGGGATCCTGATACAGCGCCCATTGTTTTCAAGATATCTCTGAACCGCCTGCCTGATCCAGTATGTAGCATACGACATGAACTTCACTCCTGCTGTGTCCTCATAGCGCTTCACAGCCTCATACAGCCCAAAATAGGCTTCCTGGAGTAAGTCATCCATTTCATCCCTATAGGCATATTTACGGACAATCTGGAAGATCAGGCGGTAATTCTGTTGGTAAAGCTGCTCTATATTGTTTCCAGGATCAATCCCGTGTTGGATCTGATCCACTAATTCCTCGTTGGTCATAATACCTCTCCCCTATATAAATTAATGATACAGGTTTACAACTACCAGACACCACATAAACCGAAAAACTCTATCGATACCAGGATTTACGAGGGCTGTATCTGTATCATTTTGTAACATTTCTAAGGCCCTATGTGTTAAGTTTTGCAAGGTTAGTAACTGTTAGTCTTTTCGCACACGCTCCCGAGTAGCGCCGGCGCTACTACCGGTCAGAGATTTCTGCTAAAGCTTTACGGGTAGTGCCTTTTTCTCCGTTGTGACCAATTGGTCTAAACGGAAGATCATTCCCTTTTTCTACACCAAACGGATCCACTGTCATGAAACAGTCCAGCCGGCGCGACTGGATCCGAAGTCCGTAGATTTTCGCTGGCGAAAATGGCTTATACGCATAGGATTAAGTTGCGATATCGCAACTGCTGGCGCCGGCATCAGTGATTATCTCATCTCTCTGAGCAGCTGCTCCAGCTCTGCAATCTTCTTCTCCTGCTCATCAATCCGGATAGCCCCCAGGACGGCATTACAGGCCAGAATGATGCTGTTTGCTGACTTGACATCCATTTCCCCATTAGCGACCATGTTAGACACCCTCACTAGAGTTCGCCTTACCTCCATAGGAGTATTCAGTTTTAGCCTGATCTTAGCTGCCATATCATCACCTACCTATTCCAGCAGATCGCCCGATCCGTACCGTGGGGCGCTTATAAGCGCATACATGAACTGGTCCCATTCGTGAGAAGGCTTTCCTGGTGCCCTGTAGTTGGCAGCACTTAAATAATCCAGAAGCTCTTCATAGCCCTTCCCTATATACGGATTACTTACCATTAACCCTCTGACCCCGCCCGGATCAAGCTGCTTCCGTGCCTGGCTGATCAGCTTATCTATATTCTTAATAGCTCTCACTCCTTATCAGAAAATCCCCATACACCCGGTTATGAGCATATGGGGCCATATTACTGCTATAGTAACGATAAATCATCATTCAGTCGGGTGTTTACAAACTCAGCCATGCTGTCCATTGCCAATGATACCGAATTGTTACCCAGGAAGGGATCTCCGGTGCTGGATCCTACTGCTGACATTCCGGGATTAATATGTAGATCAACATTCCCCTTCAACTGTCCCAGGAGCCGCTTGTTATACTCCCTGTTATCAGCCGGGATAAGCCCTGCAAACTCCATAGCCTGGTCATGCTTCGAGATCAGGTTCTTGATTGTGGCCATAGCATTGAAATCATCCCTGTAAGTATCAATGATATTCTGCATATCGTCCCTGTCACGGATCGCCCCGGACTCCAGCATCTTCAGCACATTGGCAAGGCCCAGCTGATACCCGGCATCAGAAAGCCTCCCGGCGCTGTTGGCCTTCCATTTCTCCTGTAAAGCAGCCAGGCCTCCGTCAATATACTCCACGGCCTTATCATGATAGAGCTGCACCGTAGGCTTGAATTCCTCCATTAGCTTATTAATGGCCTGCTCCTTACCGGTATCGGTGTATGCGCTGCTCTGTCTGATTTCATTCAGCTTCACCTGCAGGCTGTTATACCGGTCCTTGAATTCTCCAAATAACTTGATTAAATTTACTTTCTTACTCATAATCTCTCTTCTCCTTTAAATTCTTTTTAGTATTGACTTATAATCCTTCTCCATCTTTGCCCTGCTCATCTTTTGATTCGCCAGGGTCTTAGCTGCCTGGTAGGGATCCCGTCCACCAAAGCTTATACCGCTTTTGCCGCTGGCATAAAAATGCCCTGCTGCTTTTTCAAGCTCTGAGCGTAATTGCTTATCACTCATCTTCTTGACCGGTGTTTTTGGTGGAGTATATGGTTTTTGTGTGCTTCCTCCGCCACCTACACCAGCGGAGGAACGGCTTGATCCCGCTCTTTTCCCTGATGAAGCCGGAGCGGAACCGCCTACACCGCCCGTTGTACTGCTCTTCCCGCTGCTGCTCCCCCTTCCTCCCATCCTATTCGCCTTCCTTTCTCACAAACTTCTCTTGAAAACTGCTGATTGTTACTATTTCACCTGTAACATCCGCCGGAACCGTTCCATGGAATACTACCTTTTCTGGTGTAAGCTTTCTCATCATCTCGATATACCCCCGTATAAACCGTTCCGTATCATCTTTGTTCTTCATACATCCAACACTACTGACGGCTACCGTACATCCGGACGGTATTCCATCAAAACACCAGGAATAGCTGCTCTCGTCACTCCAGGACACGGTAGGGATCACCGTAATGCCGAAGGCCTGGCAGTAGGCTCCTATCCATTGTTTCTTGTAGTGGTTATATATCTGCATTGCCTTCGGCATATCCATGTACAGGCTGTAATCCGGTGTACAGATACATTCAAAGCGCTTGAACATGGGTATGTATCGGTCCGGCATATCCCATAATCTATGGAACTGGTAATCATGCAGGAAGAAATGAATTCCCTTTCCTTCGGGATCCCGACAGCTCTTTGCATAATTGAACGGTATGAATGCATTAGTCTCTAATTTCTCCGGACGCAGCATGGGAAAGCCATATTCCCCGGCACCCGTGAAATTAAGTTTATTCCAGTTTTCTGAATCCCTTTGAAACATCCCGGTATTCCTCCCTTCAAACAAATCCTCTTCCCTTCTTATGAGTAAGAGCCTTTTAACCTCATGCTCAGGAGCCTGGAGCATCTATGACAAAACAGGAAAGGAGGATTCGAATAAACGAAAAAGACGCAGGAACAACCGGAGCTTAACTCCTGATCATTCCCACGTCTTGTAATAAGACTTCCAGCGCATCGGCTGGAGGTACTATCTATTCATTTATTCTAAGCTTATTATACCACCTATGCCAGGGTATCGCAATAGATTTTCTTTAGATGCCCGGCTTTACAGCTATTTCTACATGTCAATATCGTGCTATAAAACCGGGGTTAGAGTATCCTTTTCGTGAAGGAAAGTGGAGGTTACTTTTTAGCTTTCAACTCAATGTAGGCCTTCTTAAAACCATTATGCTCCCTTTCGGAAACCTTTACCCTCTTAACTGGCTGTAGCCTCTTCACAACCTCATCCAGGAATGCCGGGTTATTATAAGATACCTTGATATTGTTCTTGTCAGCTATGCCGATCAGCTCCCTTCCTCACCTTCGGCTGGTACATGCTGCCCATGATATAAAGATACCGGCCACACTCCGGGCAGTGATCCCGATCCAGAGAATGATATGTACCACATTTCAGGCACTTCCGGGAAGTATTAATCATCAGTGTTCTGCTCATGGCTGCACCTCCTGCCGCCTGGCCTGTTCCTTCCTTACATCCTGGAGAAAGAGCTGACATGCCGGGGTATCGATTCCCTTCCTGTTCATCCCCTGCAGGAAGCTGCACTCCGTCTCCTTTAATGCGTCCAGTGGCATTACTGCCAGGAGCTTTCTAATAGATGGTGCTATGTCCTTTGCCGCTCCGCTCATGGCTGCACCTTCTTCCTGCGTGCCCGCTCCGCTCTCTCGCCCTGGATATAACCCCAGTTATAGGCTCTTGTTAGGACGAATACTCCACCATATTCATCCGTAGCATTGATTGCCTTAAGGATGTCTTCTTGCTCCCAGAATGCCTTACTGTTGTCTATCAGCTTGAATTCAGTAGCATATTGCTGCCTAATCTCCTGCCGCCGGTTACGTCTTTTCTGTTCTGCTTCTCTCTCTGCCTTGCGCATTTCCTCCTCAGCTTGTCTTCTTGTAACGGCTGCCCCCTGCTGAAGCTGCTCCGGTGTGACTTGCAGGCATTCCGGATCATGCACTAATTCTTCCAAAAACTCATGGACTTTATCTATCCCTGTTTCATTTAGGCAATGCAAAAGCTTAATACTTTCCACCATGCTCATGGCTGCACCTCCTGTCTATGCTCTTTGCCCTGTGCCATCACATAGCCTAATTTAAATGCATCATTAATGCAGCCATATCTTGATCTATCATTCTTCGCAATAATTGCACTTGCCTGGCTCACGCTGATGCTTTCATCGTTAAGGCTTATATTGTCAATTTCCATTAAAAGCTCCTCGAATACATAACTCATATGTAAATCTGCTCCTTTCTACTTGCGCCGGAGCTTCACCTGTGATAGATTTAAGATGTAATTCCGGCTTTGCTTGGTTGACGGGTTACATTGGCCTTTTCCGATGCGCCAACATTGGAAAGGGCTTTTCTCTTAATTCCCATAGACGGAAGCCACAACATTCAGATGTGATCTGCCCTGGAATGAATCCGTGATGCTATCCAGGATATCATTCAGCCGGTCCAACTGCTCATTTTGTCTTTGGATGCCTTCATTAATACCCTGCAGGGCCTCCAGGATGGATTTTAACAATTCATCGTTCATTCGGCATCCTCCATATACTTATCAAATAGACCTGTCATGTTTGAAACCATTACTGTGTCACCCATAACTGTTACACATACAGTAGCACCCAGTTCAGCTATTACATTCGCTAATGCCATTTCGTTCTTGGGCTTCTGTTTGTTCAATTCTTCGGCTATCATTCTGGCGGCCTTCTCACTGAAGCCTTTAAAGATTATACGGTCACATCCTGCTATCATAATTTTAATCTCTCCTTATTCTTAATAATGTTTCCACCTTTTCCACCATGTCCACCAAATTTCTAGAACCCTCATAAATAAAAGGGTTGATAAGTGGAAACGAACACTTTGTTCTACTCCACTTCTATTCCACTTTCTTGATTGGTGGAAACGGTGGGAATAGTTGAAATAGTTGAAACTGTGGAAACGGTGGAAACATTGCCCCCGACTACAACAAACGGATTATTTAACGTAAATTCATATTCATTTGTTTTGTTCGTAGAGGTCCTATGAAAATCAATGCAATCTATTTCTCTGAGCATTTCAGCAAATTCATTAATTCTCTGTCCCACCTGCTGAGCCTTATCATGGATATGTAACCCGAAGTACTGGCTTGCTTTTATGATTTCGCTTGCTGTCCCTTTCCAGCTACCCCCGTTCTGCTCCACAAGTTTCCTTATGGTTCCTACTATATGGCTGGCCTTATATTCCAGCTCTTTCCGCAACTGCTCCATGTCCTTGTGTGCGCCCAGCTTATTCCATTTGTAGTCAAACTTGCTAAACTTCATTTCATAGCACTGTTCTTCCAGATCACGGCCAGTTATGTAAAACCTTGCAACTTCATCCTCCCGTTTTTCTTTCCTGATGATCCAGGCTACGTCAATGGATCCCATCACCCCAGCTGATCCGGTAAGTTCATTGAATGGATCATCAGGGTGCTTCATCTTTGTGGTATGGGTTACAAGCACGATAGAGATATTCAACTCATCCGCCAGCGCTTTAATCATACCGTAGTCCTCATAATCCCTTTCATAATTATCCTTGATTTTGGTATTCCCGGGACGGATCCGCTTGAACACATCCACAACAACAACCTCTATATCTGGGCGATTCGTTTTCTCCCTTCTGAGCTGATCCTCAAATCCATTCCCTAACATTTCCGCCTTTGTTGCTATATACAAGTTGTCCGGTGCAGGCTGCCCTTTTAATATCTGCTCTAATCGGGTCTTGGGTCTCCGTCTGGTGCTCTCCAGGTCTAAATACAGACAACTGCACTTTTTCGTCTTAAATCCCAGGAAGTCAATCCCTTGGCAGATACTTAAGCACATATCAAGGCACATATAGCTTTTGAATGACTTCGGAGGAGCTCCCAGGACAATAAGCCCCAAGGGTAATAGCTTTTCAACTATGAACTTAAGCGGCGGAATATCCAATCCCTGCAGCTCCTTAGCTGTGATAATGTCAAGGTTACCTTTTGGCTTTACCGGCTTAAATATCCCCTTATCATATATGGTCTGATAATATGGGAAGTTACCATTCTCATATTTAAGGGCGCTGTTGACCAGCTTCTTGATCTCCTTATCTGACAACGGCGGCTGGCACTTCCTTTCATTCTCCTTTGATACTGCCGCCATGATTGCCTCACCGTCGAGCCCCCTGGCCTGCAAGCAACTGGCCATTTTGAACAGGGTATTGTTCCTTTTACCCTCTGGGATAATAACCGGAGAAGTGAAACTTTTCTGCTCCTCACTTTTTTGGTTTAGGAATGTAAGTACAATATCCGGTGCTTCCACAAGTTCAAATTCTTCCGGGGACTGCTCCCATTCATACCGCCTTCCGTTTGGGTGAATACTCGGCGGAGCTACTATATAACCGCCTTCACCACGAATATCAATTCCTTCCATGATTTTCACACGGTTATGAATTAGCTCTAAGCTCCAGTAAAATAAATGATAACCGCCTCTGCCGGTAATTGATTGCCAGGTATCCGGTAGCTTACCATGTACAGCTTCCCAACGTTTTAGAGTATCATAACCATTAATACCCTTGTCCTCGTCTATATCAAGATCTATAACGAGCAACCCTGCTGATATGTACCCGGTAGCAATACCGATATTGGCATTAGGATGCTTATCCCACCATGCATTAATCTGATTCTGATCCGTAGTGGCATCCTTGCAGCCGTTTTGTGTTAATGGCTTTTTATCTCTGGGCAGAAGCGGGAATACTGCCAATCCTTTATTCGCATAGGCAAGCGCCCATTGTTTCATTGTATATTCTTTTGTCACCTAATCACCTACCCGCCTAAGTCTCCCGTATTCCTTCTTTACCGGCTCCGGCTCTGCTTCCGGTAATCCGCTGTTCAGATATTCAATGAGCCTGTCCAGATTTACAAGGCATTTCCGGCCGGCATAGAATACCGGAACCTTCCCCTGCTTTATCAGTCCTCGCAGATAATACTCTGAAATACTGCTTTCCGGATCCTCCTGCTTGAAATACTCCAGCACCTGGGTAATAGTCCGCATCCGGGCGGGTACCTGGCTGCTCTTCGCTGGCTCCTGCTCCGGAAGCTTCTGTACCTTGGGTTCCTCCTGCTTCACTTCCCTCATGCAGATATCTGTTACTCCGTCCTGGCTTAACTGCCCTATGATAGTGAATGCCAGGAAGTCATTGGCTGCCGTTCTGGTGATCCTCTGTCCCCCGTTATTGCCGGTTATTATGTATTGCATCCTTTACGCCTCCTCTCTCTGTTCCATGGCCAGGTCAAGCAGCAACTGCCGATCTGCCGCCTCCATTATCTCATTGTGTCTCCGGATGAAATCCGGGCTTCCTATGCCCAGGCGTTGCCCTTCCTCTCGTATGAGCTGCTCCATCATCTGAGTACATTCCTGAATACTCATTGCACTGCTCCTTTCTTATTCGACGTCGAATAAACTTATTCAATATAGTTCTCCTGGCCTTCAGATCAGCCAATATCTAGATTTCCTTTTACCCTGGCAGAACTGCCGGGTGAAAGTTAAATTACACACACAATAGTTATTTCAGTGTTTGTCTTACATTAGATAATACTTTATACCCCTTCATGTCTTTATTATCTAAAATTCCATAAGCCTATTAGATTACAATTCGTAAATCCTATTTGCGAGATAATCTTTCTGCTATTTGTTTTCTTTCCTCTTCCGTGTACTCCCTTTTTACTCTTTTGGAACGGAAAGATACGAATCCAGCCGGACAAGAATATGTTCTTCCTATGACTTCGCCATTACCTAACTTTGAAACCTTCTCTAACTTCCATTCTGTGTCCTGTAATTCAACTAGTTTGTTTAATTTCGTCATCATTGTGGTATCAGAGGTATAAATTATTGCCCTTTCATCTTCACGGCTAAAATTTATACATGTTTCCTGCTCTTCAATCATTACTGACATATTGACTCCTTTCTAATCCTCAACTTAGTTCTCGATCAGCTCGGTTACATCGACACCAAGAGCAGCAGCTAATTTACCAAGTGTATCCGGTTGAACAGATGTTACTTTACCATTCTTAATACAAGAAATAGTAACACGCCCTATCCCTGATTTTTTCGCTAGAGAATTAACAGTAAAGCTTCCTCTCGCCATTGCAATCAAGAACTTATTCTTTTCAATATTCATTATTGACCTCCTTATATTGATTTATGTATTCATATTCGAATACCATGTATGTATTATAGTATTCTATTTTGAATACGTCAAGACATTTTTAAATAATATTTGCATTTTTGAATACATTATGATACATTATAACCAGGAGGTAAAAACACATGGGAATTAATGAATATATACAGATAGGAAATAAAATAAAAAGAGCCAGGGTAGAAAAAGGATATACACAAAAAGATGTTGCAGACAAATTAAATATTCCTAAATCCACTTATGCGAATTATGAGAATAATCACAGAGAACCCAATATGGATACTCTTGAAGCAATAGCAGGTGTTCTTGGTGTTACTATTGATTATCTTATAGGGTGGGACAGCAATAGACCATTAAAGGATAATTTGAATAATTCCCCGATTGCCGCTAAGTTAGTAGGGGAAACCATCAAAAAAAATATAGATGGCAAGATATTTCAAATCAGCTATAATACAGAAGATTTCACACCAGAGGAGCTGCTTAAAATAATGGAATTTGCTGAGTTTATAAAAACACAACGAGATAAAAGAAAGTAAAAACTATTTAAATTCATTGACAACCTAATATTCTTAATCAGACAGCCGGTGGGGCGCTGCCTTCCGTCCTGAGTCTTGCAGGAAGGGGGTTGGTGCCAATGTATATTACATACAGTGATCTATTCACCTTTGTAATCATGCTTGTAGCTATAATAACCCTTGTCAGAAATGACAAGCAAAAAAAATAGCGCCCCCACTCTGGTAAAGTAAGGCGCTATTTTGCAAATTATTTTCACCAGGACGGATAGGTTCGAGCTATCCTCCGGCTGTCTTGTTAAGTATATTATACACTGCGAGTATGCGCAATGTCAATGTTTTTAAGAGCAAAAAACCGCCCCGGCTGCAACCAGGACGGCTTTCATAAACGATACTATAAACCCATAAGGCTTATATGATGCATCTAATACAAAGTCATTATACCATAAGCCTTAATCAAGTGCATCACAAAACTGATGTTCTACAGAAAGGAAGATGATACAATGGCAAGTAAAACCCCCAGGAAGGACAAAGACGGTAATATCACTTCGTACCAGATCGAAGTATATCGGGGCCGGGATCCGGAAGGTAAGAAGCTTAAGCCTTACAGCATGACCTGGCAGATCCCCGAAGGCTGGAAGTCTGAGAACAAGATTAAAAAGGAGCTTGACCGGGTAGCAGCTCAGTTTGAGATTGATTGCAAGGCCGGAGCTGTTCCACTGGACAAGAAAACATTCAAGGAATACAGTGATTATGTCATGGAGCTGAAAGAACGTGATAAGAAACACCGGACCGTTCACAGGTACAGGCAGCTCCTGGAACGTATCAATGAAGAATTTGGACATATGAAGCTTACGGATATCACGGGTGCGCATCTGAACCGGTTCTATATGAAGTTGGGCAAGCCTGGGGCTAACAAAAAGACCGGGGAACCCCTTTCTCCTGAAACTATTCTCTATCATCACCGGGTTATTCATATGGTATTTGCTCAGGCCGTGAAGGAACATATCTTCATGTACAATATAGCCGACACAGCCACCCCTCCAAAGGTAGACAAGCACGAAGCCGAATTCTTTGAATTGGAAGAAGTTCTTGCTATCCGGGATGCTCTCCTGCAGCAACCTTTAAAATGGCAGTCTATCACAGATCTGCTGATTGATACGGGCGCCCGCCGGGGTGAAGTCCTTGGGCTGCACTGGGAAGATGTCGATTTCAAGAATAATAAGATCGATATTCATGGCAATCTGCAATATACACCAGATCGGGGAATATATCTGGAGGAGTCCACCAAGACTAATGAAGACCGGACTGTTACCATTGCACCGGAGATCATGCGAATCCTTGCCGCCCATCGAAAGGAGCAGCTGCAGTATAAATTACAGTGTGGTGATTACTGGATAGAAACCGGCTTCTGTTTCACCCAGGATAACGGAACTGCAATTCATCCAGATTCCCTTAATAAGTGGCTCCGAGAATTCACAAAGAAATATAAGCTTCCCCATATCCATCCACATAAGTTCAGGCACACCCAGGCAAGCCTATTATATTACTCTGGAGAAGATCCCATCACCATATCAAAACGGCTCGGCCATAAGAAGGTAAGCACTACACAAAACATTTACGGCCACCGTCTCAAAGGCGCCGATGAGCGAGCTTCCGATAAAATAGCTTCTCTCCTTTACCGGAATAACAGCTCAAATCTTGAAGCCAAATGACCGTTTTAATAAATTGTCCGTTATTTGTCCGTTGAATGATACTTCAACCTCATATTTCACAAAATACAAAAGCCTTACAATCCTTGAATTGTAAGGCTTTCCATAACAGCTCCCCAAGGGACTCGAACCCTCGACCTACGCATTACGAATGCGTTGCTCTACCAACTGAGCTAGGGAAGCATATAACACATATCGTCTATTATCCTTGAAACAGACTACTCACCTATTCTATTATAAAGATTGAAAAATATCAAGACCTTTTTTATTCTTCTTCATAAATTTCTTTTTTATTTTTTGATCAGTTTCCTGAATAAACAAGCGAAACTATTTTAAAAGATCCCTAACAAATGTTGATATCTGTCTCCGCACGTAGTATATTAGCTATAAACCACAAAGACAAAGGCGAGGTATCCATATGAAAACAATTGCCATCATTGACGATGATGTCTATATAGGAAATATGCTGGAAGAGGTTCTGCAAAAAGAAGGCTATTCTACTCTTCGGGCTTATTCCGGCACAGAAGCGCTGTACCTGCTGACGCAGAACAGACCGGACCTGATTCTTCTTGATCTGATGCTGCCCGGGCTCTCCGGGGAGGAGCTGCTGCCTCAGCTTCAGGGTATCCCGGTTATTGTCATCAGCGCAAAATTCGATGTACAGAATAAGATCAATCTGCTCCTGGGAGGTGCTGCTGATTATATGACAAAGCCCTTTGACACAGGAGAACTTCTGGCCCGTATCTCCGTACAGCTGCGCAGCGCTGCTGCATCCGGCCAAGCCAACGCACTATCCTGCGGAGATCTGACTCTGTATACCTCTACCCGTGAAGCAGGGGTGCAGAACCGCTTTATTAAGCTTACCCGGACTGAGTATGCCATTTTAAAATTATTAATTCAGAATCCAAATCAGGTCATGACCAAATCTGCTCTCCTTGATTTGATCAGTGAGGACACCCCGGATTGCACCGAGTCCTCGTTGAAGATCCACATCAGCAACCTGCGGAAGAAATTACGGGACATTGGCGGCAGGGACTATATCGAGGCCGTATGGGGAATCGGCTTTAAATTGAATCCGGAATAAATCTTTACCATTTCTTAACCCTTTTCTTTACCGGTTTCTTAACTCTTTGATGTTAGCCTATGGTTGTTAAGGAATTTATCTTATTCCCGGACAACGGGCGGTTCCCCTTTACGGACTGCTCTTATGTATAAGAAAAGGAGGCAACAAAAATGGAATATGTTTTAACAACAAATGCCCTGACCAAACAGTACGGTCATTTCAAGGCATTAAACCAGTTTTCCATGCATGTTCCGAAAGGCGCTATCTACGGCTTCATCGGTAAGAACGGTGCGGGAAAGACGACTCTGATCCGGCTCATCAGCGGACTCCAGATACCAACTGCCGGGGAATACTCCCTCTACGGCAGGAAAAATACTGAAAAAGATATTATAAAGGCCCGCAGACGCATGGGTGCGGTGGTGGAGACCCCTTCTATTTATCTCAATATGACCGCTGCAGACAATCTGAAAGAGCAGTACCGGGTCCTGGGTATCCCTTCGTTTGACGGGATTCCCGAGTTACTTAAGCTGGTGGATCTGGAAGGTACCGGCAAGAAGAAGGCAAAGGATTTTTCTCTCGGTATGCGCCAGCGCCTGGGCATTGCCATCGCCCTTGCCGGAGATCCCGACTTTCTGGTGCTGGATGAGCCGAATAACGGGCTTGATCCCCAGGGTATTATCGAAATGCGTGAGCTGATTTTGAAGCTCAATCGGGAACAGCAGATCACCGTGCTCATTTCCAGCCATATTCTGGACGAACTGTCCCGCCTTGCCACGCACTACGGTTTTATCGACTGCGGCCAGATGATCAAGGAGATCAGCGCAAAAGATCTGGATGCGGTATGCAGAAAATGTATCCGGCTGGAGGTTACCGATGTTAAGGCTCTGATTCAGGTGTTGGACCGCATGGGGCTGGAATATAACATTCTCTCCGGCACTGAGGCAGATGTTTTTGCCCAGCTGAATATTTCCCAGCTTGTTCTGTCCCTTGCAAAGGTAGACTGTGAAATTATTTCCGTACAGGAACACAACGAAGACCTGGAGGGCTATTATGTCAATCTTATGGGAGGTATACAGCATGAATAAATTACTGTCAGCCCATTTTTCCCGTCTGATAAAGGCAAAGTCCTTCTGGTTTGGGATAATTGTTATGTCCGCGCTCATTGCCAACGTTATACTCCAGCAAACCGTTTACGAACCGAACAGTATGGATGTTGTACTTTTTGGGTATGCGATTCCCATCGGCTTTCTTACCGCTGTTTTTTGCAGCCTGTTTCTTGGCACAGAATATAGCGATGGAACGCTCCGCAACAAACTGGTAGTCGGGCATACGAGAAATGCCATCTATCTCTCCCATTTGATTGTCTGTACCGCCGCTGCTTTGCTGATGTCACTGGCTGGTGTCATTACAACGCTTATTATCGGCCTTCCGCTTTTAGGTCCCATACAAATGGACGGCATAACTATCCTTATATTATTTCTGGACAGCATAATGATGATTGCAGCATTTTCTGCCATCTTCACCCAGATTGGTATGTTGATTTCCAATAAAGCAATCACGGCAATTGTCAGCATGATCTGCATTGTTTCATTGATCTTATTGGCTGTCATTATTAACTCCAGACTGCAGGAGCCGGAGACATTCAGTAATTACCTTATGTTAGAGACCTTTGACGGTACAACAAAGGTAACTCCGGGTGCGGCTGAGCCCAATCCCCTTTTTCTTCGGGGTATCAAACGGGCAGTTTACGAGTTTTTCTATGATTTTCTTCCTACCGGTCAGAGCTTCCAGATTTCCAACCGCTCTGCGGAGCACCTGTGGCAGATGCCGCTGTACTCCCTGGTTATCACCATTGTAACATCCTTGTCCGGTTTATTTTTCTTTCGGAGAAAGGATCTGAAGTAATACGTTGAAGGAAGGAGGGGGTCCCATGTTCTGGCTGGGTATCTTATGCGGGGTTCTTATGATTATCATCCTGCTTTTACTATGTAAAATCATATCGCTTCACGGGGCTGCCCGCGAAATCTGTGCGGATTTTACCCTTAAGCTGGAGCAGGATACCAATACCTTGATTTCCCTGTCGTCCCGTGACCCCTATATGCGCAGGCTGGCATTGGAACTCAATATCCAGCTTCGATTTCTGCGGCTGGAACGCCGCCGCTTTCAGCAAGGCGATCTGGAGCTAAAAGAAGCCGTTACGAATATTGCCCATGATCTGCGGACACCCCTGACTGCCATCTGCGGCTATCTGGATTTATTAGAACGGGGAGAAACAACGGCAGACGGCCAGCACCTATCCTATGTTTCGTCAGAGGCCGCAAAGCGGTACCTTTCCATGATCAAAAACCGTTCGGAAATGCTGAAGCAGCTTACGGAAGAACTCTTCCGATACTCCGTTATCATCTCCACCAAGGATGAGACAAGGGAATTGCTGTCCTTAAACCGTGTTCTGGAAGACAGCCTGGCCTCCTATTATGGAGCCTTGACCGGGAGACAGATTATACCGGTCATCTCCATTCCCAAACAGGAGGTGACCCGGACTCTGAACCACGCTGCCCTATCCCGTATTCTGGGGAACGTCCTCAGCAATTCGCTGAAATACAGTGATGGCGATCTCCGTGTCACATTACTGGAAAATGGAACAATGATCTTCACCAATACGGCTGAAAATCTGACTCCTGTTATGGTAGGCCGGCTTTTTGACCGGTTCTATACAGTAGAAACCGCTGTAAATTCCACCGGTCTCGGCCTGTCTATCGCAAAGCTTCTGACGGAACGTATGGGCGGTTCCATCACCGCGGATTATAAGGATAAAAAGATATCCATTACCTTACATTTTCCAGCGGATAGCTGACTGCTTCCAAAGCGGTGCCTTGTATAATAGAACAGCCCCAGCGTTTAAGACGCCGGGGCTGTTCTATTATACAAGCTTCATAATTCGGCAGATCAGATATAAAATCAACAGGTGCGCCGGGTAGAACACATAGAATACATACTTCATCCTCCACCCTCTCGTACCATTATACATTGCAGCGGGAATCAAAGCTAAGAATGCCGTTGCTTCTATGATGCTCATGACTGTCAGCGTTATGCAGGCTCCCAGAACTGCCTTGACATTACTCCTGCGCAGCCAATATACCACTGCAATAGTCAGCACTCCAAAGGCGGAATAATCCGTTTTCAGATACTGAGCCAAGGCCATCCCGGCAATCAGAATCAGTAAATCGGCATATAAAATACCCGCCTTCTGCCTTGTTCCTTTTTTGCCTATGATCCAGTAAACCAGCAGAGCCAAAAGGGATGTTACAATTCCCATGGTAATATAAGCTCCGGTCTCCAGCCGGATATACGATCCTAATTGCGCCGTGCTGAGAACTACGCTGACAAACTGAACGATGAAATAAAAACCATAGGCGATCATGCAGCCTGCCGCAATGGCACCTCCTACCGCCAGCAGCGGCAGCCATTTCTTATCCGCCAGTCTCTCTCTGACCAGCTCAAATCCTATCATGGCTAACAGACCGATCAATAAAGTAAAATATACATTTTGATAAGAAAACTCCAGCAGCTTACCTTTAAGGGCCAGATCAAAAGGGATCTCCGATACCAGGGCAAAGATGCCCAGCCTTATGGCATAGTTCCATTTATTGCGTGTATATTTAAAGCCCTCCACCAACAGGAAACAGAAAATGGGGAATGCAATTCTGCCGATCAATCTCATTATGAGATTGGCAGTATAAATTCCGGCATTATCTATCAAAAAATTCATGGACGCCTGGATATCCGTCCCATTAAGACTCTCCGTACCTCTGATCTGCAGTATCCGATCCAGAATCGTCGCCGCCGTATGATCGATCAGCATTACGATAATTGCTATCAGCTTCAGGGTGCTCCCCGGAATGCCCTTCCTTACTTTCTTTGGTGCTTCCATCATTGTCATAGCAGAATTGTCCATTGTATATCCCCCTAATATTATTGATAAAAGAGTCACAAGGTGCTTGTAACACGTTCAACATGTTATCTTTTTAACATATTAATACATTTTATTGGGGATAGCAATACATTTGTTAAAAAACGCCGCCTGAATATTAAAGCTCAACCGGTCATCCCCAGCTAAACTATAAAACCCAGACGGCATGATCTTTCTTTTTCAGAAAACCCGCTCTATCTCTGACCGTTTATTTCTATATTCGGTCCAGCTCCTTCATATCCTCTGCACTGATCTTAAATTCCACCTGCGCATTTGACAGAATGCGTTCCTCCTTGGTTGACTTAGGGATTACGACCATCTCCTTCTCCAGGCAATAACGGATGCAAAGCTGTGCAGGGGTCACCTTATATTTCTCTGCCATTCTTACAATTGCTTCGTTGTTAATAATCCGGCCCGTCGCCAGAGGAGAATATGCGGTAATCAGGATATCGTGCTTCTGGCAGTAATCAACCACCTCTTCCTGGCGGTCACCGATATGAAAACGAATCTGATTCACCATGGGTACATGCTTGCACATGGCAAGAAGCGGCTCCATATGCTTCGGTTCAAAGTTGGAAATACCGATTGCCTTCACCCTGCCGCTGTCATAGATTTCTTCAAAGGCTTTCCAGCTGCTGATGTTGCCTTCGGTGCAATCCAGTCCGATTTTATCCCAAGGCCAGGGAGCATGAATCAAATACAGATCAATATAATCCATGTCCAATGCCGCCAGGGATTTCTCAAAGCATTCAAGGGCAATTTCATAGCCCTTGAACTGAGCCGGAAGCTTTGTCGTAACAAAGATCTCCTCCCTGGGAATCCCGGAAGCCTTAATGGCTCTGCCCACACTAGCTTCATTGCCGTAAGCCATTGCCGTATCAATATGCCTGTAACCGTGCTTCAAAGCCCAAAGCACTGATTGATATGCTTCCTCTCCTTCCGGTATCTGCCAGGTTCCAAGCCCCAGCTTCGGCATTTTAATTCCATTTCTCAATGTAAAAGTATCCTGTAATATCATAGAACACATCCTCCTTTTCTATGTTAAGATCAACTCATTGACAATATTTATTATAACTGTTAAAGTTTACTTTAAGTCAATAGTTTTATACAAAGTTTTTGTAAAATGAAAAAGTAAAATTCGTCATTCCCTATTTTAGCCTTGCACAAAAAATTTATTCAAAAATTCAGTATTTCAGGAGGTTTCATGCTATGACTTATTCTATCCAACAGGTAGCGAAAAAACTTAACCTAACACCTTCCGCCCTCCGTTATTACGATAAAGAAGGGCTGCTTCCTACTCTTAAGCGGACCAGTTCCGGTATCCGGTCTTTCAGCGAAACAGAGCTTGAATGGCTGGGTTTAATTTGTTGCCTGAAAAACAGCGGAATGCCAATTCAGGATATCAAGCATTTTATGGAGCTATGTTTAAAGGGTGAGTCCACCTGCGAAGAGCGCAGGGAGGTGCTTGAGAAGCACCGTGCCTCTATCTTAAAGCAGATGGAACTTCTTCAAAACAGTCTCTGCATTGTCGATTATAAAATCCAGCATTACAGGGAGATCGGGATATTTCATATTGATAAGGAAGGCGATAGCATCTTAAGGAAAAATTAACTTGTGTGACCATACTTTATGGAATAGAATATGGATATAGCACAAGACTGCTACCATGTGTATAATTGGAGGTGTATTATGAGTATTCGATTAAAAAAGATGGCCGGTATTCTGTTTTTCCTATGCCTGTGTCTATTGGCTGCAAGACCGGCAAAAGCGGCCTCAAATGATTTTCTAATCAAAGACGGCGTACTTGTGGCCTATACGGGATCCGACAAAACAGTAACTGTTCCCGAACGGGTTACCACCATTGGCAAGCGTGCCTTTTTCGACAATGGCACGGTAAAGACCATTCAGCTTCCTGCCGGGGTTACCGTGATTGAAGAAGAGGCTTTTGCCAATTGCGGCTCTTTACAGAAGATAAACCTGCCTGAGGGAGTAAAGCGGCTTCCCTTCCGGGCATTCCTCAACTGCTATTCTCTGAAAAGCATTACCCTGCCGGAAAAATTGACCTATATAGGGGAGGGTGCCTTTTCCAATTGTCAGAAGCTGACTGCTATCACCCTGCCCCGTTCGGTGAAATTCATCAGTATCGAGGCCTTCCGTTGGTGCTATTCCTTAAAAACCGTCACTATCCCAAAGGACAGCAAGCTTTATTATATTGCCACAAGAGCCTTCGAGGGATGCGGAGCCTTAACTTCAATTACTCTTCCGGAAGGGTTTCAGCACCTGAGCAAGCAGGCCTTCCGCAGTTGCTATAAGCTTAAGAAGATCAACATTCCTAACGGTGTAACCACCATATTCGAGGAGACCTTCTCTAACTGCGGCAGTCTGACCTCAATTACTCTTCCTGATACGGTAACTGAGATTGGTTCTTACGCCTTTTCCTATTGCGATAAGCTGACCACACTGAGGCTTCCCGGCAAACTTACCGCAATCCCCTACGGGATGCTTATGGGATGCCGCAAGCTGACCTCCGTTAATATTCCGGATAGCGTTGACCGAATTGGTGCCTATGCATTCTACGGCTGCAGCTCATTAAAGAGCATCTCTCTCCCGAAGCAGCTGGAGACAATCGCTGAGGGTACCCTGGCTCAATGCTCCTCGCTTAAATCCATTACAATACCGGCTTCTGTCACCTACATCGGAAATGAAGCCTTCCAGGATTGTTCTGCAGTCACCTCCATCACTTTACCGGAACAGCTCCAGTATCTTGGTGATGGTGTTTTCCAGAATTGTAAGCAGCTGACCTCCATGGAGATTCCGAAAGGGATTACACGGCTCGGTTCCCGCTTGTTCAGCCATTGTCTCAAGCTGCAGAAGGTGACCCTGCCCAGCACGGTGGTAAGCATCGGAAACGCTGCCTTTTTGCATTGTACCACTCTGGCTGACATCAGTTTCCCCACAAGCCTGCAAACCATTGGCAGTGAGGCTTTCAGCCAATGCCACCAGCTAGAGAAGCTCTCGCTGCCGGAAGGGATCACCCTGATTGGTCAGGCTGCGTTCAGCGAATGCGTTAATTTAAGGGAAATCACACTCCCCCCTGGGCTTATCCATTTGCCGGACTTTCTGCTGAACGGTTGTACTTCATTAACTGCAATAACAATTCCGGATTCTATAAAAACCATTGGTGATTACGCTCTCGGTACTTGCCGCTCACTGACACAGGTTACAGTGCCGGATGGAGTATTCAGCATGGGGAACAATGTGTTCAGGGGTTGCGCCGCTCTTACGGATATCACCTTGCCCAAGTCCCTTCAATCCCTGGGCAGCGGGTCATTTATCGGAACGAAATGGGTTCAGAACCAGGAATTCGACCATATGGTGATCACAAACAATGGCTTCCTTGTAAAATATACGGGTACGGCATCGGAGCTTACGCTTCCTTCCAATGTCAGAGCTCTTGTTACTTCGATCTTTAAGGATAACAACACGCTGACCAAGGTAGTGCTTCCGGACAGCATCACAACGATCCCGGTCAAGGCATTTTACAACTGTAAGAGCCTCCGGGAGGTTCAGCTTCCTGCAAAGCTGCAGATCATTAAGAGCTCCGCTTTCAGCGACTGCGCAAACCTGAGACAGATAGACTTCCCCGGCACCCTTACAACAATTGAAAAATATGCATTTTCCTATTCCGGACTTTCTACCCTGCGTCTGCCCAATAGCCTCACCACACTGGAACCTTACTCCTTCAACAGCTGTGAGTCTTTGGAAGAAGTCTGGCTTTCGGACAGTCTGACAGAAGTAAAGAACTATACCTTTGCCTGGGGACCGGTGTTAAACAGAATTCATATTCCGGATTCCCTGCAAAAGATTGAGGACAAAGCGTTCTATAACTGGAATAATGCAAGCGGACAGATTATTTATTGCAGCCCTGGTTCCGCAGCCCATGAATTTGCACTTGCCAATCAACTTCCCTTTGAGTTTGAATAGCTGAACAAGGAAAAGCCATATGCATATCAATACAAAAACTCCCTCGATTTTCAAGGGAGTTTTTGTATTGGTTTCATTAGTGTATTAGTCTTGATGCCATTATTTCTCCGATCTGAATGGATGCTCTTGGATTCATTTACCTCATTCACCTTCGAACAACAATATCAAATTTTCCTCTGACTTGATCGCTGTCAACACGAAGCTTATAACTCCCTGCCTCTATAGAAAAAGTCTCCTTCTGTGAACAGTCTGTATCAAATGTATATAGGACCTCATTGTTTTCGTTCTGCAATGTAATCAGCGCGTCTCCTTCGTAAATAGATGATTTTACATGGATGGTTATTTCCTCTTTTTCATCAAGTCCGAATCCAATGCTGCTGGCAACCATTTCTGTTTTCTTTACATCTCTATGCATCTCAGCCAGCACGGCGCTTGCACTCCATATATAATAGAAAAGGGCTCCCGCAATTAATACTCCGATTATACTAACTAATTTTATTTTTCTCATCCGCACACTCCTCCTATTCTATCTCGCTTAGAAATATATCAACAAGGATTTAAAAACTTATCCCCTGCTCTCTAACCGCGCTTTCCCAATACTTCTCGGCGATGAACGGCCAAACAGCTTCTCCGGTTTACTTCCTGCACAGCTCCATCGCTCTTGACAGAACATCTGCAGTTACATCTTTTCCTGTTTTTATAACTTCTTTCACCAATACAACCCACATTGGCGCGATTTTACTGAGACCGCTGGTCTCATATGCATCTAACAGGTCCTGCCTTTCATAATCCAGCTGGAAATATTCTTCGCTCCACTCATTTTCTGTTCCATGGAGGATGGCAAGCATTTTTCCAATGCCAAGTAGTTGCTATGTATATCACTTAAAACTGCTATCTCCATTTTCTCTCCTGTTTACCGGACTTTCATTTCAATAATATGCTCAAACCCATATATGTCAATCAAACGAATTATTATCATAGCTTTAATATCATTCCTTTTTTCCCTTCATGGAATCCATATTTCTCATAAAGAGGTCTTCCCACGTCAGTTTCCTGCAGCAAAAAGACATGATATTCTTTAAGCATAGCTGCTTTGATTAATTTATCTAAGATAATCGATGCAATGCCCTGGCGCCTGTATTTCTCATTTACGAATATACTCGTAATGTAAGCGTTTTTTCCCCATGGATTGAAAGAGGAAGGAACGGAATTATAATAGAAAATAATACCGGTGCCAACAACGGATGAATTAGCCTCCGCCAATACAATATCGCATTGATTTTCCTTGAAGCCCTGTTCAAAATAGCTGTATAAATTACTTTTTATAAACTCGTAGCTCTCATCCGCAGGTGTCCTATGGATAAAATCCAATCTGCTTTCAACCAGAAAATCTATATCATCAATCGTTGCATTTCTATATGTGATCTGCATTGGGTTTTCCCTCCACTAAATATTGTTACCAATAGTATATAAATTGGAAGCGGACCGCTGCTGTAAGGGAGCCTGCCTCTTTTTTCATCCTATAAATTCTTTTCTTCATGAATGTCATAAGCTTTCATTTACTGCGAATCATCCAAAATACAGATAGAGCCGTAAAACCCTTACCGGGCAGCGTTATCATAAAGCGTCACAATGCTGTCCATAAGCTCCTGATCCAGATCAAACAGTGATTTCTTATCAAGATGATCCTTAAAATAGGCTGTCTTTAATTCAGCAGTCAGTTCTTCCTTTAATGAATTATTATATTCATCAAAGGCTTTATTGAATTCATTCCGATAGCTATGCGATGCAGCAGAATAATAAACATAATTATGTCCTCTGTCATCATATTTCACAAAATGAAACCTGGGGTTATTGTTATAAGGCTCGTAAAAGAGATTGAAGCTTAGCTCCTGGGAAATCATCTCATCATCTGCGCTATGTATTATCATCACTTCGGTATCCGTATTTTCAAAGCCTTCGATACAGCTATAGGAAGCATATTTTCCAAATTTGATTTTCTCATATAAGGTAAGGAAGGGCATAAGAGCGTCGATCCCATCACCGGCGATCCTTTTTCCTTCTTCATAAATGATGTCCATAGACTTATTAAAACCAGCAACCATAACTACGGCTTTTACCTCGGGATGAAGATTGAGCACACTGCCAACGGAATACCCTCCCCAGCTATGCCCAAACAACATAATGGGTAAGTCCTTAAAGTCTGGCGTTTCCTTTACAAACCGCAGCGCATAATCCAAGTCAATTAATCCCTGGGGTATTCCTCTTACCGCATCGCCTTCACTTTCATCATTTCCCGTTGCGTCATAGGCAAATACAAGATATCCCCTTGATGTGAACAGGTCAGCTACATCCAGGTAGGAGTTATGTCCTCCTCCGCCCAGACCGTGCGCTATCACCACAAGCCCCTTCACATTCTCTAAATCCCTGTAATATTTATAACCAACCAATGTCTGCCCTTGCTTTGACTTGAAGGTATATCTTTGCGAGCTTAGTCCCTCAAATTCCTCCATGCTTCGTGACATTGGTGCATAGGAAGTATAGCGGCTGCCAAAGTTATCCTCATATATCATTGCCGCAAGACCAAACGGAACAACGAACAGCAATGCAATCAAGACAACACCGAGAATGATAATAATTTTTCGTTTTTTTCTACTCATCTGTTTTATTCTCCCCTATAAAGATTAAAGTACCCTATTTACTTACTAGTCAATGATAACATTACCATTAAAATTTTTCCAGTCTTTTAAATATCTCTTGTCAAACTCATTGATATTTTCCGGTAAATTATCCTTCGAAAAGAATTTATGCTTATGTGCCTCTTCCGTATTATGCAAAATAGTACCGTCATAGCTGGAGGTTATGAAAATGATACTGGTGACGCAGCAAATATCATCATTGGGGTATTCAATAACCCGGTCTTCACCGGAATAAATGCCGAAGAGTTTTAAATCCTTTACTTTTATTCCGGCCTCTTCATAAGCTTCTCTTGAAATCGTCTCTACGAATTTTTCACCAATTTCCATTCCCCCTCCAATCAAGCCCCATTTCAAATTATCTTTTCTTTGTTGTAAGAGGATTTCGCCTTTTTCATTTTCAATTATCACACCTACCGCCGAGCAGCATAATGGCGCATGCCCTACTGATTTTCTCATTTCTTTGATATAGTTACCCTTATACTGCTGAAGTAATTTTACATTCTCTTCTTTCATTGTCCTCCTCCAAAGCCCTCAGTTCGAACTAAATCTGGTATTATTTTTAATAAATATAACGAATATAACATATCATCCTAATGAAACAATTACCTTGCACTTTCTGTTATGAAAATGCAAGGCTGTAAGTTGTACGGTATAAATAGTCTTAAATTCAAATCGGTAGGTATGGAAATCGCTTAATTACAATAACGCATTTTTCAGTCCTTCAAAATCAAGATAATCTTCAATGAATTGCTTACGAAGGAGCCCCAGCGGAACGAACTCGTTATACTTCCCGTCGATCTGCACCTTGTCGGGCAGGGGCAGGTCATAAAGGTTCAAATCACTACGGAGAATATCGTAGATAATTTTCTCCAGCTCCTCTTTTGTCCCATCGAAAAGTACCTCAAGATAGACACAGGTGATCCAGGGAAGCTTACTCTTTATTTTTCTGTGGCGCAAAGCGTAGTTCAAGGTCATTAATTGTCTTGTTCCCACCCAGGGGAAGATAGCGTATTTTCTATCGGACAACGGAGTCACCAGATTGTCCAGTATGCCGCTGTTGCGTGCTATATATTGAATTTCGGCTAATCTGTCCTGACAGCGGGCGCTTAAATACGGATAAGTATTGCTCTCTTTCAGAACACTGCATATTTTACGGACAAGAACCGTATGAAGCTCGGCGTTAAAGTCCACATTCCAATCCACAACCGATACACCCGGAACCTTTTTCACAAAGATAACCTTCGATTTTTCATTTACATCCACTGTCTCCCATGCTATGCCCGCCAGCGCAAAACGGGTGCCCACGGGGTAGACCTTATCCACCGTGCCGATGGTGCGGTTTTCATCCTTTACCAGGAGATATTCCGGGGCAAGAAATACGGTCAGGAATTTATGGCTGTTTACGATCTTCTCCCCTTCGCGCCCGATGATCAGCCCGCCATGCTCGGTACGCTGCAGCTGGTCCATGTCAAGCATATGGGAGAGCAGCCATTTATAATCCTCCTGGGGGATGTTTCGAAAGCACCCCAGCGAAAGAACCGACTGGGCAAGGCCCGCGGGGGACATCTCACCGTTGCTTTTCAAGCAGCTCATGGTCTGGTGATACAAAAGATTATACGCATGATTCTGAGGCGGAATCGGCTCCATCCAGTGATCCTTTAAATAAAGCTCAATGATCCCAATGGTTCGGATGAACTCCCAATTAATCGGTCCCAGTATATCGGCGGAATTGATTCTTATACTCTCCACAAAGGTAAAAAGCAGCTGGGGAACCTGTCCCCGACGGCCGCACCGGCCCAAACGCTGGGCGAAGCTGGAGACATTCAGCGGCGCCCCAACCTGAACGGCCTGGTCAAGAGAACCTATGTCAATACCCAGCTCCAGGGTAACGGTGGCTCCGGTCACAATCTTTTCGTCGGCGGATTTCATCTCATCCTCCGTACTTTCCCGCAGAAGAGCCGAAACATTACCGTGGTGGACCCGATATACATCCGGTGCTTTGTTTTTTAAGGCTATTTCCCGTAAATGAGCCATGACAAACTCTGTCTCTTCCCGGCTGTTGGTGAAGATGATCGTCTTTTTATCCAGGGTCTGTTTAAAGAGATATTCATAATGCTCGCGGTCGCCCATGTCTCCTGAATTGACATTCGTAATATTACCGCTCCCATCCCTGGTGACAAGATCACGTTCCTCAGCGTAATTTACAAAGCGTTCGATATGAAGCCTGACACGCTTCTTTCCTTCTTCTACGATTGGTGCGGCACACTGACGGCCGGTTCCGGTATTCAGCCATCTTTGAGCCTGGGAAACATCTCCCAGCGTGGCGGACAAACCAATCCTCCGGGGATTTACATTGGTCAGCTGCTTCAGCCGCTCAAGAACACAGAGCAGCTGCAAGCCCCGGACATCCCGCATGAAGTGATGCACCTCATCGATGATGACATACCGCAGATCGGAGAACATCGACAGGCAGGCGCCGCGTTTATTGGTAATCAGGCTTTCCAATGACTCCGGTGTGATTTGCAGCAAGCCTTCCGGATTTTTAATCAGCTTGTTCTTCTGGGTCTGGGAAGCGTCCCCGTGCCATTTTGTCACCGGGATGTTGGAATCCAGAAGCATCTGCTCCAGCCGCTTAAACTGGTCATTGATCAGCGCCTTTAGGGGTGATATATACATAACTCCCACCGAGCCTGACGGCTTATTGTACAGCTCGGTAAGCACCGGCAGAAAGGCCGCTTCCGTCTTGCCGGAAGCAGTCCCGGAGGACAGGAGCAGATTGTCGTCGCTGTCAAAGATGACCTCGCAGGCGGCGACCTGGTTGCCTCGTAATTCTTCCCACTTGTTTTGATAAATAAATTCTTGAATAAAGGGCGCAAGCCTGTTAAATGCATCCATCATCTTTATACCTCAAATTCCTGGAATTCGCTGTGAATGTCCTCATCGGACAGTCCGCCTTTGGCCATGGTAAAGCTGTTGTTGCCTAAAATCTCAGAAACACTCTTCTGCGGATTCTGGTGCAGGATGTTAATCAACTCGATAAAGTCCCGGATAATCTCTCTGGGAGTAATGTGGGTCTCAGCGCCTACGCGGTTATATTCCACCGTTAAGAAATAGACCAAATCGTCGTGGGACAGGGTAGGCGTGTAATTATAAAGCTGGGCATGGATGTTCAAAAGCTTCTCTACAAGGACATACATCTCCTCCTGTGACAGCATCTGCAGGCGGATGATGGGAGCGGAAAGGTCCTTGATATCAGCGGTAGCGAAGTGCCCCTCCGCCAGCCGTGAGCGTAACGCTTCATAGCTGAATACACCCTTATACTTATCTTCGATGCATTGAGGCGTTCCGCCCATGAGGAAACCGATATGGCTGGCTTTTCCCTGCAATACATCATTATACATGGTGAGGATTTTCTCGTAGTTGTTGGCTCTGGTGATAGAATTCGGTATTTTGAAGATATTGACCAGCTCGTCGATAACGACCAGCATCCCTTTATATCCGGCTCCCACCAGGAACGCGGCAAATATCTTCAGGAAGTCATACCAGGTCTCATCGTTGACAATGAAATTGATTCCCAAATCGTCCTTTGCTTCCTTCCGGGAGGGATATTCCCCTCGGAACCACTTCAGTACATTTGACTTCATCGCCGCGTCGTCCTGCTTGTAAGCCTTCCAGTAAATGACCACAGCCTTGGCAAATTCAAATCCATTGACCATTCCTTCCAGTGAGCTTGCCACTGCGTAAATTTGTCTTTCCACCAGATCGTCAAATTCCTCTTCGCCCACACCGGACTGAGCCTTGACAGCTGCCTGAATACCGGATATCCATTTCTCCAGGATCAACGGAAGCGCACCCCCGTCCGGTTTTGATTTTGTGGAGAGATTCTGAATCAGCTCCTTATAGGTAGCCAATCCCTGGCCCTTGGTGCCGGCAAACCGGCGTTCCGGTGAAAGGTCGGCATCCACCACCACAAAGCCCTTCGCCGTGGCATAATTTCGGATGGTCTGGAGCAGGAAGCTCTTCCCGCTGCCATATTTACCGACAATGAAGCGGAAGGATGCGCCGCCCTCCTCAATCATTTCAATATCATGAAGTATGGCGGCTATCTCCTGAGTCCGGCCTACTGTGATGTATTCCAGGCCGACTCTGGGCACTACTCCGCCCTTCAGGGCGTTGATCAGGATGTTCGCTATTCTGTTCGGTACTTGACTTGCCATACTCATTTTATCAATTCCTTTACTTGTTCTTTATAGTCATTGTATAGAGAGAATTCCTCATCTAAAAGGCTGTCGCCAATGAGGTCCATCGCCTTTTCGTTAATGCCGTCAACAAGAACCTCCTGCATGATGCCGCATTCGTCCGCATATTTCTTTAACTCCATCCCACCGTTCAGGACTACAGATAAGGCTCCGATTTCAACTTTAGTTAGTATATTTTTCAAGCCCTCCCATGCATCGTATACAGGAGTTGAGTTTGTTTCATGCGGTAACTTGGAAGTTGGTTCCGTTTCAAGCGGTCCCCAAGGAGTTGACTCCGTTTCAAGCGGCCGCATAGAGGGCATGTCCTGCATCGCCATATGAAATAAATCAAGCTGCTCCTGAACGGGAATAAACGGCTTTTCCTGCTCCGGCACGATCAGCTTTTCCTGTATAGCCAGAGCTTCCTGTTTAATCCGGAACAATGCTTCAAGATCCACTGTTACGACTGTTTTGGTCGCTTCTTTGTAGAACTCAGCGACTGCACTGTTTATGATTGTTTCAAGGGACAAGCCTTTTTCCTTTAATTTATCCACAGCTTTATTCGTGACCGTCTTAATATTTGCCGAAAGCTTAAACTTAAATTTCGTAACCTTTCTTAAAGCAACTTCCATCTGCTTCATAATATATCCGATCAATTGCCTTCCGCTTTCGGACGTGATAGCCGTATTGAAAGCCCATTTATTATTACTGCATAGATATATTTCATTTTCCGCCAGCACGATGCGCCTGTCCGCCTGCTTCATCCATTGATGAAATACAGCATCCTTGAAGGGCTTCCATTCAGACATTTTCTTAGTAGGCTGAAATACCGCGTCATCAAAACGGATGCCGTTCTCTTCAAATACCTGCCTGAGCTTATTGGTTACGAAACTGAAACAATCCTTGATCAGCTTCCCATTATCATCCGCAAAGAAATTCGACTTCCTTATATCATATTTTGATATCGTGCAGAACAAGTCAAAATTGTCATCGATATCCGTCATTTTCGGATAATGCTCGGTAAGATTATTTGCATCAATAAATTCCTTAAAGGAATGCGGAAGCTCGTAGTAAATATGGTAATCCTTCAGCCACCTCAGCACGTATTTGTCCATCGCCTTATTATAATCACGGAAGGCCCTCCAGAAAGCCATCAGCTGATTAAGGCCGTCCTGCGGGCCGCTCACTCCGATGTTGCCCAGCAGTTCGTAAATATAAAGAAATGCATATGATATGGATATCTCGGCGACATTTCCTTTTCTGACCTCTGTGCGCCAGGTAAAATAGATCCGAAGCTGATCGTAGCCCATCATCTGATAGGTTGGGAAGTATTGCGAAAACGGCGCATTTCCGGAGTAATCATCCGAAAAATCCTTCATAAACATCCCTTGTTTATAAAAGATAATCGCATTATCATGTTGAACCCGCCGATCAAAAAACCTTGTATAGTCATAGTTGGAACGGTACGCTCTTGCAATCTCCCTCATCTGATTAAAGAGTTCCCGTTTTTCATCCTTTTTAGGCTCCTCTATTTTTTGAGGCTCTGCTGCTCTTCGAAACTCTTCTATTTTTTGAGGTTCTTCTTTTTTCTGCGGCTTCAAAACAAATTTACCAACGCCCGGCATAGGGCCGGAATCGTATTCAATCTCATAAAACAAGCCTTCATCAAAGGAAATTGCTTCGCCGGCTTTAGCCTGAGGCAGTCCCTTTGCACCCCCGCTGCCTTGAACCTGCTGCCGTCCGGGGATTTTAAATGACTCGTATTTTTTATCTGTATTAAATCCGTCCATAATCTCCCCCCAAGAAGCTGTTCATAACATGATAATTATATTGACTATCCGACAACCTTTCCAAGTACTTTGAAACTGTCATGAGACTGAATTGGAATGGAGTCATACCTCGGATTCAAGGAAATCAGACACCCCTTCCCTAACTTTTTTAAATAAGTCTCATTGTTCAGGCAGAAGATGCCAATCTCTCCTTCATCCAGAACAGGCTGCCCATGGATAAAGATAATCTGCTGATCTACAAAGCGGGGCATCATACTGTCTCCGCTCACTCTTACCGCATAATCAGCCAGCATGGGGACTGTACTGTCAACCTCAATCATTCCGTAAGACCCCTCATCCAGATAATTGCCGAGACCTGCTGAGACCGGTATGTCATACAGACGTAAGAGCCTTTTGCCGGCGAAGGTCTGCCGTATATCCGCCACCCGGCAGATATCGCAAATAGCCAGGAATGCCTCAATCGTAGGTCTTGATACTCCGGTCTCCCACTTACTGATGGTATATGTTTTTACGTCAAACCCTTTTTCCTTCAAGAGCTCAACCAGCTGTGCACGCGATATGTTTGCGTTCTCTCGAACTTCCAATAATTTTTTACCCAAGTTCATGTCGAACACCTCCCATATCATTATACATTATTTTTTGTTAAAAACAACCTTAAAATCGCAGTTTCTGCAATAAGAAGGCTATCGAAATGCAGAATATACATCTATCCTTTTACTGTATCCTCTCGTTCTAATAAAAAATGAACGATTTTAAGATCCCCATCCATCTCAGTCCTATCTATTTTGAACCCGCATTTCTTAGTATAAAAAGCGATATTATCTTCTTTATCCGCAGGTGTCACTAAGGTAAGCTTATTCCAATCCGAATAAAATTCCAATATAAACTGAAACGCTTGTGTACCAATTCCTTTTCCCTGAAATTCCGGGAGCACACAAAGACATCCTAGATAATAATCTCCATTCCCCCTGTCTGCAACGGAAAGGGCCCCAATAGGATTGTCATCATCATAAATAATATGCTTCGGAATCTCTTCTATGGATGATTCCATGCTTGCCCTTGTCCTGCCGTAAGCAGGGCATTCTCCATACTTAATATAATCATCATAGAATGCTGCATTATAGATTTGAATCACTAAATCTGCATCATCTTTTTTAACTCTAATATATTTTAAATTCATACCTCTCCGTTTCCATCCGGAAGTATCTGTCAAATACAGAATAGCATGCTATACTTGAATGTCTTCCATCGCTTTTTCCCCCATGTAATATTCCATACTGATCTTATACCCAGCTCTGCCATACATATTCACGATATCTGTATATGTATAGCCTAAAACAGCTTTGCTTAATCCTATGTCCTTCAAGTACTTCGTACCCAATATGACCATATTGGTCGCTATTCCTTTATTTCGAGCCTTATGAGCCGTGGCAGTACAGCCGACGCTTCCCATGCCCTGCCCTTCCGCTTCTATACTGACCATAAGGGTGCCCAGTACTTCACTGTCTTTTTCGGCAATCAGCACTAACGTGCCTGTGTCTTTTTCATATATGCTTTTATCCTTATAATATTGTACAAAGTCTTCTTCCGCATCAGATACACATTTTACAATGTTATCGATATCATCCGCGGCGGCCCATCTATAGGTTATTCCGTTTATCGTATCCCCTATAGAATGCTCGGCATAATTAAAATCCTTTAACTGCTGGCTCATGTCAAAGCAACCGCAATCACCCCAGGCATGAATATATCCATCCTTTTTAAAAAAGGTATGAGCTCCGTTATTCATAGGAACACCTGGCATGATATAATCTTTTCCCGCACCGACAGCAACTTTATTAAAACCCTTGGAGGCTATGTATTCTTCCGATTGGATTAGTAATTTGGTGCCAATACCCCTGTTTTGAAATGCTCTATCCACGCAAAGCAAATATATTGTATTTTCATTAATAACAGAAACACCAACTAATTTTCCGCCTTCCCTATAACTTATGATATGGTTGTTTTTATCGCTGAGTATTTCTTTTACAACTTCCTCACTTCGGACTATATCCGGCAGGTTCTCTTTATACATGCTATATATTTCGTCTACCATATTCTGATCTCCTGACTTAATTTTTTATCACTCTGTTACCACCAATCGATTTTTCTCTATAATCCCCTATGTCCATATCATCCCCCATCGGGGGTTCCCATATCGGAACTGCCCGGCAGGAACAAAAAACGTATGGATACCCTGTGCAAAAGCTTTGATATTTTCAATTAACTGATATTTTTATCGAAGCAGTAGGAATCTTTATCATATTCATTACGTTCATAGAAAGCGTGGGCATCCGTACGTTTCACTCCGCTGCACAATATAATAAATGGAGCTCCGGCTTCTTTTGCATAATCCTCCGCATGTCTGAGAAGCCTGCTGCCGATCCCCCTATGCTGAAGTTCCTCTTGTACAGCAAGCCCTTGAATATGCAGGTATCCATTGGGAACCCCCGCTGCCAATACCTGTGTTACTGCAATAAAACCGGCTACTTTATTTTCGTATAATGCTACAAATGTTTTGTAATTCCCTTCCTTTTTCATTTTCTCCATAGTAACAGGAAAATTCTCATTATTAACATTACGGTTCCCCAGAACTTCATTCCATAATAATACAACTGCAAAATAATCACTGACTGCAATTTCACGTATTGTGATTTCCATACCTAACCCCCTGAACATAAATTATATTTAGCAACCTCACTATTATATCATTTTCTTTTTTATCTAACAACATATTCCAATAACCGCCACAGAAGCCGACTGAAATAAAAAACCCTCAGGAGCCTTGATTTTTAAGGCTCCTGAGGGAAATCAACTAAGTCAGGTAGCTATTCCATATATCAAAAAATAGATTACTTCGCTTTTGATACAAAGCATTTGAATTTGCTGCCAGATCATCATAACAAATTACTGCCCTGCAGAGATTCTGAACAATATGGTTGTAGGTATCATCCTGGTTCGTCAAATATTTCTCATAATGTGAAACATTAATATTCCTATACTCTATTTGCTCTGCATATCCGTATCTGTGAAAGTTTGTCTGATATAAATTATCTCTGTCCAACATTTGCAGCACCAGGCATTCCATTAAAAGCATATGTGACAGATGATCTGATATCAGGTAATCGTGACGCAATAATTTTGAAAGTGCCAGTATTGAAGTAAACCAAAAAGAATTTACTTTATCCAGATCCAAGTCAGCCCAAAGATTCTGCGGCTGCTGTGCCGTAATATTCGTCCGCAAATCCGCTTGGGGTAAGGTTGCAGCATTTTCATCACACCTGGTAAAACAGGTAAAATCCATACGAAATCCTGTTTTCAGGCAGATACGCATCCCTTCCTTGCAGCTTTCCTTGTCAAAGCGTTCCTGAAATATAATTCCAAATATCTCATCCTCCATCCCTAATCTGGGGAAATACTTCTTGTAAATCGGAGTGTCTCCGTGAAAATCCTCCGGACTTAACCTCAGCCATGCGTTAAAATCCACATCACTCAAATTATCATGATAGCATAAGGCGAGTCCTTTCCTAATGTTATCATAATCGTCGGGTGACTGAATAAAAACATCCTTAATTGCAACTCTTTCAATTTCCGGGAGACGAAATAGTGTTTTTATAAACTTTATTGCACCCTGCTCCATGGTTTCTTGGTTGATTGTCATTTTATCTTCTCCTCGTCTTAAATTCCGGGCTTCCGGGAAGGAATACCATATCCCCCGTATCGCAGGATTTCTAAATGCCCTTTAAAATAATTATATTTATCTCCGGCGGATTAAAAAGTCTTGGAGGCTTTAGGCTATATATTGCTCCTCTGCTGATAATTCCCTGCAAATTTCCTTCTCTATAATATCCGGCCAAATATTTATCCGTTCCAAATCGATCGATCAGCAGCCTGTTCCTTATATAGGGAAGATTGATTTGCCCTCCGTGCAAATGCCCTGCCAAAACCAAATCAAAGGGGTATTCTGAAATTGTATCGATATAATTTCCCCTATGAAAAAGTAAAATGTTATATCGGTTTTTATCTTGAATTTCATCATATAATGTCTGGAGGTTTTCTTTTAGTTTATTATAAAATACAGGGTTCTGCAAGCTTTTATCATCATAAATAATATCACCGAAGCCGATCAGATTAAAGACACTGTGATTGTATTCGATTTCCACAGCTTTGTTATCAATTATAGTAACACCTTTTTCCTGGGCATATTTATAAAACCTGGCGGTAATATCTTGGGCCATAGGCGCAATTTCATGATTTCCCGAAACCAGATATACCGGCGCAATTTCTGTTAAACCTTCTATTAATTTATCCGCATTCTCACATTCCTTGCCGCTCATATTAATAGTGTCACCGACCAGGGCAATCATCTCCGGCTTTTCCGTTTTCATCTTTTTTATTATTTTCGAAAAATTGGAGCTATTATGAAAGTCGGTAATAAGGCCGATTTTATAACCATCCAGGCCTTTGTCAATTTTGGACGAAACTATATTATATTTTTCACAACAAGGATGCTGTTTTCAATCATAACATAGATGATAAACATCAGTACAATACTAACGGAAATGATTACAAATTTTTTCATTTTTGCAAGTCAAACTCCTTTTCTCCGTTTAACCATTTTGCATAATCAAAGCATTTTTCAAATTCCGGGATTCCAAACAGATCCTTTGCGCTATAAGCACCTAAAACTCCTCTTTTTTCATATTGCTTGAGCTGGAAGGTATATTGAAATTCCTGTTTTTTTAAAGCGGTAAAAATTATCATTCTCTTACATTTTACTTGTTCCAGCCTTATCATATCTTCATCAGACAGTCCGATATCATCTGCTATGATATATAAATTATTAAAGTTCACGGTATCTTTCCGCTTATTCCAAGCCGCATGGGCATCTTCCCAATTTTTATAGTGATTAAAATGTATTTCTACATCATCCAATTTTCCGACGGGATACCGGGAATAATTCGACCGTTCAAGCTCCAGCCCAAGATAATAGGACAGTTTGCCTACGAATTTTACAAAGTCAGGCATAGGTATCCAAAGCAGTACGGTGGGTGATTTGATGGGAAGGTTTAAATTCATGGAAATGATACCGCCTGCTCCTTTTGAGGAAATAATACTCGGTACAGGCAACGAATCATTATATTCCCTTCTCATTCTTTCGATGGACTGCTTTCGTTTCCGCTTGATACCCGGCAAGGAGGAAATTAGAATGGAAATGATTTTTTTTAATATCTGTCTAATCATAAGCGTTTTCTACCAAATCACAAAATTCTTTCACGGCAATTTTATTGTCTGCCCGGATGACAGCGGGTCTTAACAACTGCGGAATTTTACATACCTTAAGCAATAATTCAAGAATTGCTTGTTCCTGATTGTCACAAACAATTCCGGCTTTTGTATCCTCTACCATTTCTTTGGCACTGCAGGTATTCGTGGCAAGGATGGGCAGTCCCAGTGCCTTCGCCTCCATAAATACCATAGGAGCCGCTTCGTGATAAGAAAGTACCAAAAGTGTGGATGCATTCTTCATATATCTATAGGGATTATTGGTTTCCCCATGGTAAATCACACAATCATCAAGTTCATTTTCTTGTATTTTTTGCAGAAGCTCTGTTTTTTGACCGCCGTCGCCTATAATATGCCAGAAAAATTCGCATCCGCTTCGCTTCAGTTTTTTCATAATATCAGCACAGCGCAACAACCCTTTTTCTTCGCTTATTCTTGCAACCGTAAGCAGATTGATTCCTTTCTCATAAATATACGGATCTTCGTTGGCCATTTTTTTTATTTGCTCATAAATGCAGCAGTTATACACACAAGCCGTTTTACCTGCAAGATGGGGCATTACATTTTCAAAACTATTTTTGCAGGAATTCGAAACCAACGCGATTCGGTCGAATTTATCATAGATACCGCGGTTAGATTTATTATTTCCTTCATAATTTGAGAAATCACAATGTACAAAGCTGATTTTCCTGGCGGCTTTTATACTATTAATCACAAATTCATTGCAGCCTCCAAAAAACATCTTGCTATATGAATTTTGCATGTAGGATATTGCCACATCGTATTTTCCATCCATCCCCTGGCTTTTAGTCAGCAATTTAATAATGAAATTATTATGAAACATCCTGCAAAGCAGTGCCAAAACAGCCCTGAGGTAATAATAAAGCACTCCCATCTGCCTGGCTTCCGCCTGGGAAACACCCAACAGGCGTAAAACACCTCTTGCTTCTATAATTTTAACATGATCAGGGACTTCACAAAGTAACGCACCGCTTTTTTTGAATAAAAAAAGGGTAATATCAAATTTGCTGCTAATTTCATTCAGCAGATTCACAAGCGCTCTCTGGATTCCGCCTATATCCAAATTATTATTCACTATCACCATTGACTTCTTCCATGATTTCATTTATGTCCTCCGTTTCCTCCTGTGCTGTGAGCGGCGGCTGGAAGGTCATTGCACACATCAGCAATAGGTTCATATATGGCTTAAAAACCTACATTGTAAGCGACATGGACAATGCAATGATACCAATCATTCCAGCGGATACCGGCGGATTTTTTTTCAAATTACGGACAATTGCCGAAAGGATAAGATATCCGAAGAAAAACAACCCGACGAAGCCCTGATCGCAGAAAACCTGTATCCATTGATTATGGGCATACCTTGCAATTGAATTTGCCTTTTCAAGTATTGGCACAGTAGAACCTATTCCAAGCCCGAAAATCATAGCTTCCGGGTCTTTCACGGACGCCTTTATCAAAGTATCCCATGTTTCAAACCGCCCGGTTCCTTTATCTTTCTCCACACGTTCTATGCTGAATCGCTCACGGGTCTGTTCCGGCAAAGTCGGATAAATCAAAACCATAAACAGGACTGCGAGAACCCCTATCAACAGAAGCACCTGCAATTTCCGTTTCACATCCTCTATTCCAAAAAGAACGTAAAAACCAGCCCCTGCAAATATCGCTATAAGTCCTCCTCTGGAGCCTGTTTTAAATAATACCAGAAGCATTGCAAGCAACAAGGCCGCATACAAAACTCTGCCTTTTTTCTCTTTTGTAAGGTAAGCGTCAAAAGAAACACGCCTATAAATAAAACATCTGATCAAGTATAATAGTTATATCTTAATCAGATGTTTTGTTTTTACATTCTTCTGGTATCTTCTCAGACCAGGGTAATAGATTCTCTAACTCTAAATCCTTTTGGAGTTGTATCTGTTCATAGACATATCTTAAATAATGCTCTGGCTTAAGATTATTAGCTATTGCTGTCTGTACAATACTATATATTAAGGCTGAAGAACCAGCACCATTAGCTGTATTGGAAAATATCCAATTTTTCCTGCCGATTACAAACATTCTAATTGATTGTTCGGCTAAATTGTTACTTAATTGTATTCTTCCATCTTTAAGGAAGGAACATAGATACTCTTTTTGATTAATGACATAAGGCGTGCTTCCGTTGACGCTTACTTTGTAAGATGCATGATTGTATATATCAGCGGAAGTATCAAATACGCACAAAATTGATTCGGATCCTCGGAAAATCCAAATATTGAAAGCGTTATTCTGGTCGCTTCTACGACCTCCTTGCTTATCAGCCCGAAAATCGTGCATATAATTCCTACTATGATCCACGCACTTTCTATCCACCGTTTTTCCCTTTGGTTATAAATTCTTACGCTGAGTACATTAACAAAAATAAACGCTTCTATAAGCCCTTTTATTTGAAAAACCGCATAATCTATTCTTAATATCAGCAGTCCCCCAATACAATACAGCAAATAAATTGCAAAGAACAGATGAACACTGTTTAAGCTAAGTTTACCTTTGCCAAAAAACATGTTCGGAACCAAAACAATCCCTATTATAACTGAAACTATTTTAAGCAGGGATAATCCATAGGTGACTGTGATAATGGTCAACGGCATGCTGATGATATAAATACAAGCTAATTTTGCATACAAGGAGACTTTTTCATTTTTTATATTAATTACCGTGGTATCCAATGAATCACTCCTAAATTAAAAAATTTTATCACCGTTTAACCATTTTACATAATCAAATGATTTTTCAAACTCCCGGAAGCCGTCAAGGTCACGTACGCTGTATTCCCCCATGGCACCGGTTTTAGCGTATCTTTTCAGCCAGTAGGTGACGCCGAATTGCGGCTTGGGCGTTGCGGTAAAGACAATCGCCCGTTTACATTCCACCTTCTGCATTTTTAAGATATCCTCATCTTTTAATCCATTATCATCTGTAATGAAATACAAATTGTCAAAATCGATTCTTTTTGCTCTTTCATTCCATTTGTCTAAGGCTTCTTCTTTTGTCTTAAAGTGATTAAAATGTATTATGATATCCTTTAGTTGTCCGACCGGATACGCTCCGTCGGTATATTTATTATTCGGAGGCAAAAACTCCAATTCACTTGCTAAATATTCTTTCAGATTATAGGCAAACTTGACAAAATCCGGTGAATAAATCCACAAATTAATTGTGGGTGACATAAATTTAAGGCCCAAATTATTATAGATAAGGCCGCCTATACAGGTAGAACAAATGCATACATACTTTTAAGGAGGCGGATATTATGGGATGGCCGACACATATTGTTGCAGCAGGAGGATACGTCTTTGATAAGAATAATAATATTTTAATAGTGAAAACACATAATAGAGGTTGGGATTGTACTGGCGGGCAAATAGAAGAAGGAGAGAGTATTGAAGATGGAGTTATTCGAGAAATACTTGAGGAAAGTGGTATAAGGGCAAAGGTTCAATGCCTTTGTGGAATCTACTCCAACGTGGGAAAGCATTTGTTTTTTGATAGGGTAACTCCAGTTCCAACAAAAGTTATGATGGATTTTATATGTCAATATGAGAGTGGCGAATGTACTTGCTCAGATGAAACCAGCAATGTTATTTGGGTTCCTAGGGACAGGGTATTGGAATATATAACAGCCCCAGCGCAGATTTATAGGTTTAAAAAAATATTGGAATTTAAAGAGCGAATAATATACAGCTCATATGTCACGAAACCTGAATTTCAGGTATTGTCAGAAAGATACATATGAGGATATTTTCGCTTTGAAAAAAAACAAGACCTCCCGGAAAGGGAAACACCAATAAGGATGTTTTCAGTTTTTGAGATTTGCCGCAGGATTTTGAAGTCCTGCGGCTTTTCTCTTGCCTTAAACCTTACCCACAAAGTTGAAATACACATCAACCTGTTGGGTGTAGTTTTTCTTCTTCCATGGCTCACTGCGGTCATGGACAACTATTTTCTCGATAAACTCCCGCACCAGCTCTGGCGTCAGTTCCTGAATATCTGTGTACTTATCCACGATTTTCAGAAAACGGTCGGCATTCAGCATTTTGTGCTTTGCGCCGCCGATGGCCTGTTCCAATTCTGCCGCACGGTTGGAAAGTGCTGTCTTTTCCGTTTCGTAACCGCCCGTCAGCATATGAAATTGCTGTTCTGACAGATGTTCCAGCGCCATCTGTTCAAAAGCTTTCCGGAACAGCTTATCCAGTTCCTCCAAACGCCTCCGTGCTTTTTCCAGCTCACGGGTCTGCGTCGCCATATCTTTTTTAAGCTGGCTGCTGTGTTTTTCCATCGCCCGTTTCAGGAATGTTTCCCGATGTGCATTTGCCTCCAGTGTTACGCGCCGTATCTCTGCCAGCACAATCTGACTCAACGGTGGTATCGGTTACCTTCACGTTGAGTTGAACGGTGGTATAGGGTTTCATTTTACACGTATAATCCAATTATCCTCTTTCAAGGGTGTTTGGATTATTTTCCTTTCTCCCCAAAAGAGTTGGGGTAATCTTATTACTCCGTTATAATAATAAAGCACTGTGGATTTGTTTCTATTTTACTACAGCCTTGACTGTTCGGAGGTGACTCAGACCACAGGTTTTCGTCTTCACTGGTAATTAGCTAGTTAACGCTTCGACGTTTATATTTACGTGAAAACACAGCCGAGATTCTTGTGGAAAACAACAGTGCAAATATTATTTTAGGAGGTATCTATCATGTACTTTGTCGGGATCGACATTTCCAAGTACAAACACGACTGCTTCATCACTACCGAATCAGGCGAGTTTGTTACTAACTCTTTTACCATCAAAAACAACAAGGATGGTTTTCTGGAACTTCTTACAGTTCTAAAAGCACTTAATCCTCAGGAAGAAATACGAATAGGGTTTGAAGCTACTGCTCATTATGCCCTTAATCTGAAGTTATTCCTTGAAAAAGCCCACTACAGCTTCATGGAATTTAACCCTGTACTTCTTGCTAAATATAACAAGTCTCAGACCTTACGACGTACCAAAACCGATGCCATAGATTGCTCTTCTATAGCCCGTTGGTTAATGACAGTAGACTACAAACCCTACCCAGTAGGATTTTATCATACATATTCATTAAAGTCATTAACTCGTCTTCGAGATACGCTTGTAAAACAAAGAAGCTTTTATATTGTTAAGATAACCAATGTTTTGGATCACACTTTTCCTGAATTTAAGCCTTTCTTCCATAATCGTTTCAGTAAGACTTCTTTATATCTTCTTGAAACATACGGATCTGCTGAAAAAATGGCTCGTATGAACTCTGCTTCCTACGATAATCTTCGTAAGATTTCCAGAGGTAAGTTTTCTATGCAGAAGTTCTTAAAACTCAAGGAGCTTGCTACTAATACTGTCGGTGAAGATAATGAAATCTTCTCTTTGCAACTCCAGAGCCTCATTAATCTGCACAACCAAGCTGCTAAAGAAGTTAACTTGATTGAAGAACAAATCATTTCTCTGATTCAAGATATTCAGCCTAAATCACTTACCATACCAGGTATTGGTGCTTTATCAGCAGCTGTTATCTATGCTGAATATGGTGATTTATCAAAATATAATTCACCTTCTCAAATGCTGTCCTTTGCCGGATTAGAACCTGGGTATTATCACCTCCTTTTCTGGCTGTTAGGCCGACAGTCCAAAGGGGTTCCCATATCCCCCTCGGATTTCCGTTGCAGGCTTTGCCTGCAAGCCGTTTTCCGGCGAGTCTGCTACTCGCCTATTCCTGCACTCCGGCCTAAAAACTGCGTTTTTATCCGGTGTTTTCCCCTGCCGCAAGCGGCAGGGTGTCGCTGCGCTCCAAAAACTGAAAACCATGCTTGCACCTCCTTCCGGATAAAAATAAAAAGCCTGACAGAACCGACACGGCTGGCGTCGGATTTGTCAGGCTTTGCTTCTATTCGTTATTCTTCTTTTGGTACGGCCTTCTCTGCCGTGAATTTATGGTAACAGGTCCGGTGAGGTTTGTCAAGCTGGGGCGTGAATGTCAGAGGCGGACAATATGTCTACTTTGCTTTCACTCCCTCAACCAGCAACCGGCAATGCTCCACGGCCTGCACCTTGAGGTCAAAATCAGGGTAGCGGACGCACCATTCATAACTAACGCCCCTTATCGCCATCACAAAATGTCGGGAAAGAGCCTCGGGCGGCAATGAAGATGTGATCTCACCGCGCCGGATGCCCTTGTCCAATATGCTGTAAAACAGCAAATAAAGCTCTCTGCCATAACCCTTGACCGCTTCGGTGTCCACGGTTCCCGTCAGCAGCATCTGATAGATCTTTTTCATATTCTCACAGCCGATGGTATCCACAAGTTCATCAGCTATCTTTTGGGTCAGCGCAAGGAGCACCTCTGAGGCTGGCATCTCATTGGGCAGTGCTTCCACAAAGGTTTTGTAATTCGTATCGGCGCCGGCTACGTAGTCTGCAATTAAAATGGCAATCAGCGCATCCTTTGACTCGAAATGGACATAAAAGGCCCCCTTGGTGATACCGGCTTCATCCGTGATATCCTCTACATTTACGTCAGCGAAGCTGCGCTCTGAAAACAGCTTTTTCGCAATCTCGTACAGCTTCTTTCTCGTTTCTGCTCCTTGCACTTTTCTTTTATCAGGCTTTTTCTCTCTCATGTTTCCTCTCCTCTATTGAATTTTCTTAAAAAGTAAGGTATAATAATCTAAGTAAGTAACCTTGTTCACTAATATGGGTTATTCCACTTTTAGTATAGCATCTAATAGTCTCAAATTCAAGCAGCCCAGCCAAAACGGTCACAGTTCTTGGAATTTGCTTGGCGAAGTGTGCGGGAGCAGTTGTAGATTCAATAGGAGTTTTTATAGTACGAAATGGAGGAAATGGTATGAGCAGAAGAAAAGCGTTTCACAAAATTACAGCCATGCTGCTGTCTGCAATCATGGTTGTGGTAATGACACCTGTGCCAGCATCGGCGGATACAGGTATGCTTTCTGATGGCGCAAGCGGCAAGATAATTGCCTTTGAAGCACTGAAATCAGAGATTGCGGAGCAGAGCGTTTCCCTTGGCACATCCGAAGCGGATTTGGAGCTGCCGGATTCTCTGACAGCGACCATACGGCTTGCGGCTTCTACAGAAGAACCGGTACTGGACTCCGGAGAAGCTGATACGAAACCGGTCAGCGCCGATACGGTAAGCGGGTCAGCGATTGATGTTGACGAAACGGAGGAATCCGAAATCGGCGACAGCGAGGGAGATGAAATCGCATCCCCCTCCGACATGGAAATAACCAAGGACAGCTTTGAAGCCGAACCCACGGAGAAAACCGTGGACAGCGTGACGGAAATCACCGTCTCCCTGCCTGTCACATGGGATTCATCACCGGAATACAACGGTGAAGCAGCGGGTACATATATTTTTACTCCCGAGCTGCCGGAGGGACTTACCCTTGCCAGCGGCGTGGAAGTCCCGACAATCACCGCGACCGTTGGTGCGGTTACCATGATAGGCACAGTTACAGCCTTTGAAGAGTTGCCCGAGAATGTTCGCTGGCAGAATACTACCACACCGGAATTCCCGGAAACCGTAAGCGGTACGGTCGAGGGCGAAGCGGTCGAAATCCCGGTGACCTGGGAGGCCGACCACGACTATGACGCCGAGGCTCCCCAGCGTGGCCTGTATGTGTTCACCGCCGTTTTGGGCGAGGGCTATGGCCTTGCGGACGGCGTGGAGTTGCCCCGCATAACCGTGTATATTCCCCAGACAGTCGGGGGTATGATGGCGCGCATGGCGGGCGGCGGCACAACGTACAGCCTGCTGGAAATTACCACAGCAGCACAGCTTGCCGAGATTGCCACGCTGGTAAACGCGCGAGAAAATGGGCTGGAGTTGTTTTTGTTCAACAATGCGCGCGCAAGTGTCAGTCTAAAGCTTATGAACGATATCGACCTCTCGGCGTACTCTAAAAGCGAGGGGTGGATGCCCATTGGTACAAGCGAATTTCCTTTTACCGGTATCTTTGACGGTAACGATAAAAGCATCCTTGGCTTGTACATTAACCGAAACGTTGATTATCAGGGCTTGTTCGGCTATGTTGGAAACGAGGGAGCAGTGAAAAGCCTGGGCGTGATAAATGTAAATATCACCGGCCGAATTAATGTCGGCAGCGTGGCGGGATGGGTTCGCGGAACAGTGCAAAATTGCTACAGCACCGGCAATGTTACCGGCAGCAGTTATGTTGGCGGCGTGGCGGGAGAGGTTGACGAGGGCATGTTGGAAAACTGCTACAGCATCAGCAACGTCACCTGTACAGGCTCCGGTACAAGCGGCGCTGTTGGCGGTGTGGCGGGGTGGGTTTCCGGAACGGTGCAAAACTGCTACAACACCGGCAACGTCACGGGTGCAGGTACCAGTGTCACGATAGGAGGCATAGCAGGATGGGTCACTAATACCGGTATAATACAAAACTGCTTCAACACGGGCAGCCTCACCGCATCCGCCACAGGTACAGGCATTCTTAGAATTTGTGTCGGTGGTGTAGCGGGGTGGGTTTATGGGACGGTGCAAAATTGCTACAACACCGGTAGCATTACAGGCACAGGCATAGGCCCATCTATAAGCGCTTATGTGGGCGGTGTGACGGGAACTGTTTACGGCACGATACAAAACTGTGCCGCGCTGAATCCTTCGGTTATCGGTTTAAGTGCTGTCGGGCGCGTGGCAGGCAGCATCTCCGGTTCCGGCGCACTGATAGGCAATATTGCCTTTGGCGGGATGACCGACCCCGGAACGGGCAAATTCGGCGGAACTTCAGGCAGCGATGATAAAAACGGCGAAACCAAAACAGCATCAGATATCAAGGCGGCAGGCTTCTTTGAAGAGTTGTTTGGCAATGATACGGCATGGACATATGCAACAGGCAAGCTCCCGGGCTTTGGCGCGGCGATTGATATGCCTTCGCATATCGTAGACGGCAGTGACCCAAACTTCCGGGGCGCGGGCACAAGCGGCAACCCCTACCAGATTATCACCCCCGCCCAGCTTGCCAAGCTTGCGGAGCTTGTAAACACGGGGGACGCAAGCTATAACGCGGCACACTACAAGCTGATAAACGAACTCGACCTTTCCGGCTATGCAAGCGAGGAGGGCTGGGTGCCCATCGGCACCTTCAGCCATCAATTCACGGGCACCTTTGACGGCAATGGCAATAAAATTACTAACTTAACCATCAACCGCGGCACCGGCGAAAATCAAGGGCTATTCGGGTATATAGGCAGTGGCGGAGCAGTAAAAAACCTTGGTTTGACAGGCATCAGCATCAATGGTGCACAAATGGTCGGCGGCATCGCAGGCTCTATGGTAGAGGCCACATTGCAAAATTGTTACACCATGGGCAATATCACCGCTGAAAACTCTGTCGGCGGTGTGGTCGCTTCTGTGGACTACAGCAGCACAGTGGAATACTGCTATAGCACCTGTGAGATCAACAGTACTGGGAGTAAAAGTGGCGAATACCTGGGTGGTGTGGTGGGATATCTTGCCAGCAGTACGGTGTCAAACTGCTACAGTACCGGAAATATTTCTCAGACAGACACAGACCAAAAGGGTAATGCCGGTGGGGTGGTGGGCAAGATAATCGCGGGCAATGTACAAGACTGCTACAGCACCGGCAATATCTCCGGGGCTGAAATAGCCGGCGGCGTGGCAGGGGATGTCTACTCTGGCGTTGGAAGCGGAGGCTCTGCCACAGTGGAAAACTGCTACAGCACCGGCGTCGTCTCTGAAAGCTACAAAGCCGGCGGTGTAGCGGGTCAAGTCTATAAGGGCACGGTAAAAAATTGCGCTGCACTTAACCCCTCAGTCAGTGGTTCAGGCTATGTCGAGCGCGTGGCGTGGGAGTTTAGCAACGCCACGCTGACAGGCAACCTCGCCTTTGATGGTGTGGAAGTCTTAAAAAATACTGCCTCGCAATCCATTACCAGCGATGCAAATGGCGTAGACGGGTTATCCAAACCCGCCGCCGAAATCAGCGTTGCGGGATTTTGGACGACGGCAAGCTGCTTTACAGCAAATTGGGATACCGATATTTGGCATATTGAATCCGGAAAACTGCCGCTTCTTAAAAATATGGACGGACAGCATGCTTACATGCCGGAGCACTTGCTTCTGGCGGGCGCATCCCTCTTTGAGGGTGCGGGCACAAGCGGAAGCCCCTATCTTATCAAAACCGCCGTAGACCTTGCCAAGCTGGCGGAACTTGTATATTTAGGAACCTCACCTTATGCGGATTCAGGAAGGTATTACAGGCTGGTCAACAACCTTGACCTTTCCGTTTATGCAAGCGGGGATGGCTGGAACCCGATTGGAATGAATATGACCTACGCATTCAAGGGCAGCTTTGACGGCAACAACAAAACCATTACCGGGCTGACGATCAACCGTCCGGCGGCTGATTATACCGGTTTATTTGGCTATCTCTACGTCGACAGCAAAGTGCAGAATATCAGAATCATCGACGCAAACGTCATCGGAAAAAACCGTGTCGGTGGCGTAGCCGGACATGCTTGGGGTGCGACAGTAGAGAACTGCGCCGTTATTGGCAACGTATCCGGTGTGGAGAGTGTCGGCGGAACAGTGGGGCATGCCTCAAGCGGTACGGTACAAGACTGCTATAGCTCCGGCCGTGTAACCGGCAGCGGCAACTATGTTGGCGGTATAATAGGGTATCTTGAAATTGCTGTCACTACGGTGCAGCGCTGCTACAGCGACAGCAGCGTTTCCGGTGCGGATAGTGTCGGCGGCGTTGCGGGATTCGTTGGGGTTGCTGCCGTGCAAAATTGCTACAGCACCGGCAATGTCACAGGTGGTCGCTTTGTCGGTGGCGTTGCGGGAGATGTTAGCAGCGGCAGCGTGCAAAATTGCTACAGCACCGGCAGTGTTCAGGGAACGGAGCATGTTAGCGGTGTGCTGGGTTTTCTCGGCGGCGGCACAGCAAAAAATAGCGTAGCGCTGAACCCTTCCATCAACGCAGGCGAATACAATTATGGGCGCATGGTGGGCAATAACACCTCCGGCATTCTCTTAAACAACTATGCGTTCAGCCGCATTCCCGGCACATGGGCAAAGAAGGGTCTAAATGCAAAAGACGGTGCGGATGTGACGTCACAGACCTTGTTTGGCGGCAGCTTCTGGACGACGGCGGAAAATTGGAACACATCTGCTTGGGACAGCGGCGTTTGGACATTCGCCGAGGGTAAGCTGCCCACGCTAAAAGGGCTCACGGGGCAGAACGGCGACGGCGGGCTATATCTGACGGCGCGGGATATCCAGTATGCCACGGTGGGCGCAACAGACGGCCTCACTTATAACGGCAGTGAGCAAGTTCCGGCCATTATCTTTGACGGCGAGACGCTGGTAAAGGACACCGATTATACTGTTGTGGCAGCAGACGGGAGCGCAAGCGACGGTACAAACGCCGGAGAGGTGACCCTGACTTTGACCGGCATCGGCAGCTTTTACGGTACAAGAAACATAACCTACACCATTGATCCCAAACCTGTTACCATTACCCCCAACGCTGGTCAGAAGAAAAAATACGGTGGGATTGACCCTGCACTGGTTTTTGAAAACGATGGCAGTTTGGATTCGGGGGCATTCACTGGCGCGTTAACTCGTGTAGTGGGCGAAGATGTGGGGATCTACGCTATTTCTCTTGGCACTTTAAGTGCGGGCGGCAACTACGCGCTCTCACTCGCTTCCAGTACGGTCTATTTCACTATTGAACAGGCAAAGGTGTCAGAGATCACCACGATTGTGGACAACGCAAACAAAACCGCCTATGAAATGCGCACCGCCACAACTGCACAGGCTGTTGTGGATGCGGCAGGTCTGCCTTCAAGTGTGAGAGTCATCACCGATGGCGGTACGGCAACCCTGCCCATCACATGGGGAACTGCCACAATGTACAACGCAAAGGGTGCGGAGTATGCGGTAACCGGCACGCTCACAGGCAACAGCAATGTTGATCCCAACGGCGTGACCAAGAACATCACCTTCACGATTACCACAGTTACGGCGGTGAACCCAACCTTCGGCGACACTCTGGTGGTTATAAACAGCGACAGCTCGGCTACAGCCGCTGAATTGGGAAGCGCCATTCTCCCCACAAGCGGCAGCATTGCCGTTGAGGACGAAAGCATTGCTTATACCATCAACTGGAACGGCGGAGAAATGCTGGATAGAACGGCTGTGGGCAACGAGCAGACCTTTACAGGCACCGTCAGCTACATAACTCCACCCGCATGGCTGACCCTGCCGGGTGACCATTCCGTCAGTCGCAAGGTATCTGTTACGGCAAAGCAACCCGTTACCATTGGCGGCATCATGACCGCCGATAAAACCTATGACGGCGCGGCATATGCCGCAAGCGGCACGGTGACCGTTGCAGGCGGCTCTGTTCCGGTAAATCAACTGGAATGGCTGTATGAATCCACAGACGGTGTAGGCTACAGCAATAGCACCGCACCCACAAACGCAGGCGCATATAAGTTGACCATTTATGTACCGGAGAGTAACCCCAATTATGCAGGCAGCGAGATATTCAACTTTACCATCGCAAAGCGGGAAATCGCCCTTGTTGCCGATAACAAGACGGTCATTAAGGGCGGCAGCCTGCCGGAGCTTACCTATACAGTGGGCAATTTGGCTCCCGGCAAGACCAAAGCGGATGCCTTGAACGCCGAGCCTGTACTGGCTTGCCCAACCTTTGACGGCAACACACCGGGTAGCTATGCCATAACGCTCACAGGCGGCACGGCAACTGATAATTACACCATTACGACCCGCACAGTCGGAGCGTTGATCGTTGCAGAGCAGACCTATACTGTTACCTTTAACTTGAACGGTGGCAGCCGCACAGGAGGGGGTGAGCTGTCACAGACCATCGCGGAGGGCGGAGCGGCAACTGCTCCCATCGTTACCCGAAATGGCTATACCTTTACCGGGTGGGATAAAGCCTTTACCAATGTGTCCTCCGCTCTGACCGTTACGGCAATCTGGAGCTACAACGGCGGCGGTGGCGGTGGAGGCGGTTCTTATACACCGGATATTCCTGCAACCATTATACCGGAAAAGAAGCCCGACCAACCGGTGATGGCGACGGCTCCTGTCACAGCAACAAGGGGAACAAATGGCACAGCCAGCGCAACCATCCCCGAAAAAGCTATCACCGACGCTATCGCAAAGGCGCAAGCTGACGCAAGTGCACAGGGCAAAACTGCTAACGGCATATCGGTGGCACTGAATGTTACAATGCCAAAGGGCACGACTTCTCTTGCGGCAACCTTGACCCGAAATTCCCTGAACAGTCTTGTAAGTGCTGGGGTAACTGAGTTTGAAATCAGCAGCGCACCGGTATCCCTCAGTCTTGATCTGAACGCCCTAAAGGAAATCCAGAAGCAGAGTAGCGGGGATATCAGCATCACCATCGCCCCGGCGGCAGGGCACTCCAAGGAAGCAAAGGCTCTCCTTGGAAACAGGCCGGTGTACAGCATCACCATCAACTATGTTGATAAAAACGGAAAAACACAGACCATCACCAGCCTCGGCAGCGGAATGGCAACCCTCTCCCTCCTTTATACACCGGGTAAGAATGAGGCTGTGGGCTATCTGTTCGGCGTGTATGTGGACGCAAGCGGAAAAGCACAGCGCATTGACGGTTCCGCATATGACGCAAACAGCGGGAGCCTGCTGATCCCCACCGGCCACTTCTCCGTATACGGCGTGGGCTACACGGCTCCCAGCGCCAAGTTTACCGACATCGGAACCCATTGGGGAAAAGAAGCCATTGATTATGTAGTCGGCAGAGGACTTCTCTCCGGTACATCAAAAACTACTTTTGCACCTGACACCGCCATGACACGGGGAATGCTGGTGACAGCTCTCGGCAGACTGGCAGGCGTGGATGTAAAAGCATACACCACAAACAGCTTTACCGACGTAAAAGCCGACAGCGCCTTCCGTCCCTACATTGAATGGGCATACAAGAAAGGCATTATGCAGGGCATCGGCAATCAACAGTTTGCGCCCGACCGGGCAATCACCCGTGAAGAAATTGCGATTATCTTCGCAAACTACGCCAAAGCCACCGGCTACAAGCTGCCCGTGATCCGTGAGGCCACCGCCTACACGGACGCTTCCAGCATCGGCAGCACCTACAAAACAGCGGTAACTGCCATGCAGCAGGCGGGCATCATGATGGGCGGCACAGGCAACAAGTTTAATCCAAAAGCCAGCGCCACCCGTGCAGAGGTTTCCTCCATGCTCCACCGGTATATCAAGCTGACCATTGACCCCACCACCGCACAAGGGTGGGCACTGAACGATGCCGGACAGTGGCTCTACTACAAGGGCGGCAAGGCTCTCACCGGGACGCAAACCATTGATGGCGTGAAGTATTTCTTTGAAATAAACGGAACGCTGAAAACCGGCTGGGTCAAGGACGGCGACAACTGGCGCTATTACTCCTGCAATAAGGCTCTCACCGGCTGGTGGAACATCGGCAGCGACAGTGCCAAAAAGACCTATTACTTTACCAAGGACGGCCTGATGGTATCCGGCCAGTGGCTGGAAATCGACGGCAAATGGTACTACTTCTATACTGACGGTGCCCTCGCCAAGAGCACCAAAGTGGATGGCTACGAGGTAGACAAAAACGGCGTGAGAAAGACGAAGTAATCGCAACAAATCAATAAAGCTGAAAGTCAAGCAAAGCCTGCCCTCTTACATGGAGGGCAGGCTTTTGCGGCTTTTGACGGATGCTTCAGGTATCAGGATACCGGCTTTCGCTGCTATGGCGAGAGAGGTATCCATATGAAAATATTCCACTTTTATCCCTTTTCAAGGTGTAAATAGAGACAGAACAACTTATACATACTTTCTTTCAGTCTTACAATTTAATCATGTAAATCTAAAAGAGTCAGCATTTTGCCATGGGCATCGTGCTGACTTATTTTTTTCGACAAATCTCCCGTTAGTTTTACATACTATCCCATTTAAAGGCTTTGGCAGCAATCTTTTTATCAAGCCGCGCTGCCGTTCCCCTCCCTCCGATCTGTTTTAGCATTTTCGCAAAACAGATTGGAGGAAAGGAACTTGAAAAATTATAAAGACAGTGATTATGCCCTAAATAAATTCAGCGAGGGCATTGTTTACCGTCGCAGACCGCATTGTAGAAATCATGCTGGAGGACTACCTTGCGGAGAACCCCGGCAAGACGGCACAGGACTTTTTGGAGCTGAAAGCCTTGTCGGATGAAATCTACCATCAGCAAGTCACACATGAAAATCGGACAAGCCGTTTAGATGTGAACATCAATGGGCTGGAGGAAACAGAGCAGCTTGCCGCCCCGCCCCTTGATTTGGACTTGATACATAAAAGCGATACCAGAAAAGCCAAGGAAGCCGCAAAGCGGCTGCTGGACAGCGGAGAATTGACAGAAATCCAGCGGCGCCGGTTTATTCTGCACTTCTTTCAGAATGTATCCCTGCGTCAAATCGCCAAAAAAGAAAACGTACATCAAAGTGCCGTATGGGAAAGCTTGCAGTGGGCATTGAAAAAGCTAAGAAAGTGTTGTCCGGCAAATTAGGAGATACAGCAATCAGCACTTTATTTTAACCTGAATTCGGTGTAGGGCATCATTGATCGTCACTTTATCCGATA
>NZ_JBNPXH010000015.1:31443-159852 GCF_050433395.1 Anaerotaenia torta | reverse complement strand
GTAGATAGGACAGAGGTGGAAGTGCGGTAACGTATGGAGCTGACTGTTACTAATCGGTCGAGGGCTTGACCTGAAAAGGGTTTGTTCAAAAGGATATATCATTTTCGTGTGTAGTATTTTGTCAATTCAAAACAGAAAAACCTGAGCAGGATTTCTGTTTTTTCTATTATTTAAGTATACAAATAAGTATATACTTAAGTATGGTATTATTCCTCGATAGCTCAATGGTAGAGCACACGGCTGTTAACCGTGGGGTTGTAGGTTCGAGCCCTACTCGGGGAGTTAAACTTAGGAGAGTAAATTCCCCTAAGTTTAGCAATAAAATACGGCGACATAGCCAAGTGGTAAGGCATGGGTCTGCAACACCCTGATCACCAGTTCAAATCTGGTTGTCGCCTCTCTTAGAAAGAGCTTTAAATCCTTATAAACAAAGGGTTTGAAGTTCTTTCTCTTTTATTTTTGCTGTATGTAATTGTATGCGGTAGATATTTTGATATACCCAGTGTTTTAAATGAAATATGCGAAGAGCGGAAAACATTTTTACGGAAACGGATCATTTTTAAATTATTATCTTTGCTTTTATTTTGTGATATTAAATGGTATAGTGGTGATATCTGAGTTAACATTTATAGATCATATCATATAAAAATAATTTGGAAAGCATATAAGGAGCTTTAACGAAGGATGAAAAAAAGAATTATTATAGAGATCATAATAGTAACAATCATGATTTGCTTTATTAAAACGAATATGGCTGCTGCTGATGAATCAAAACATATAAAGCTGCAAACAGTTTAAGTCACTAAGTGAAATCGAAGCAAGTGACGGTAGTATGATTGAGCTGTTTGGTGTATCAGATGAAGCTTATAATGGCTTTATGTCTGATATCTATATAGAGGATGATAAAAGAGAGGACGTACCTTTTGATATTCCAAGTCTACGTTTTACAAATAAGGATTTGATAAAAAATCACTCAAAATATATAGAGGAAATGACGGAACTAGTAAGTGATAATTATTCAGTATCTATATGATGATTAAAGGTACGAACAAGAGCAACATTGTATTTAAAGTTTTAAGTCATTTTTGGATCAGTACTTCGATAACAATACTGTTTTTTTTACTGGTTATATTATTTGAAGATCAATTAATGATTGTCGAAAATATGCTGTTATTATTAAATATTATATGTGAGGTTATAACATACTATATTTATAATTTTAAAAAGGAATACCGGAAAAGCTTGATTTCATATGACTGTTATTTCGTTTAATTTCCGTATTGCTTATACACATAAGGCAGGATTGCCCATGTAACATCGTCGGCAGCAATGGTATTTGTGTGGATTACAGGTTGTAATCCCTGATATAAATGAGGGGCCTTGTCGCAAGGATTCTTATGACAATTCTGGCATCTGTCAGCGCCATTTTCCGCTGCGCATTTTAAAGAATCACAGTTAAAGCCTTTATCTAAGCCCCCTGTATGGCAGCCGTCACAAAGCTCCATATCATCACCCCAATACCCTCCGTCGCCCACACCTCCTGCGTATACACGTATCAGCCGTTCTTTCAACTCCGATCGGAACTCTTCGCTTATTGTACCACCGTTATAATGCACACACAAATCGCAACGGTGTCCGCAGCTGGAATAGATAGCCTGATCTTTGGAAAAAGGCTTCCGGTTAGGTTTTTTCTTAATCAAAACAAGCTGCTTGACAGCTTCAAGCATAGGTAAATCGGCAACGGGAATAAGCATCCATTTGCCGTCATGATACGTTTTGCTGTTATCGTAGATTTTCTGTATCTCCTGCGGAAATTCATTGCGCCTCGCCTCAAATAGTTCGCGTTCTGTTTTTCCGAAAATAACGAGAAAATCATAACTGTTTTCGCGTATGTAGATAGTCAGCACTGTTTTCCCGCCTTTGCGGAGTTTCAATTCATCTTTGCCGTTACCTGCTTCATCCAAAGCATACTTTCCTCGCAGAAAGCACATGGTTTCCTCACTGATCTTTTTCAGATCTGTCTTTTCGCTCATGGCTGTATCCTCCTATTAGCTCATTGTGGGCATTCTTCACCCATCGATAGCATAAAAAGCAGTTGGTGTATTTTTGTATTATACTTTTTGCATTATTCTTTTTGGCAGGCAGGGCAGATAAAAGAAGATGTACTGCCTGTTTTTATTGAAACAATCGTTTCGCCGCAGACCGGACAGGGTTGGTCTTCTTTGTAGCCCACAAGGAAATAATCCATCCCAAAACCGCCCTTCTGTCCAAAGAAGTCGCTCTCATGAGCAAACGAGCCTCTTTTCCGCGAGAGGTTCAAAATCTCTGTTATGCTATCATAAAGCAGCTGGATTTCTTCCACGCTCATATTCGATATTTTCTTTTGAGGATGCAGATGTGCCTTAAATAAAATATCGTGCATATACATATTGCCGATTCCGCCAACATTCTTCTGGTTCATTAAAAAAGCTTTTATTTGCGTCTTTTTGCCTTTCAGAAGTGATGAAAAATAATCAAATGTGAATTTTTCATCAAATGGGCCAATCGCAATGTCTTTTGTGTTCGGCTCAGATGCAAGCTCGCCATCTGAAACAAGTAAAAATTTTCCGAACCACCAAAAACGGGCGGTATAACCGCTGCCATCGCTGAAGAGAACCTTTAGTTGGTATTTGTCAGCTTCGTTTTTCTCCTTATCGAAGAACAATATATCCGCACCCATACCAAGAGATAAAAGGATGTTTTCACCGTTACTAAGCGCAGTGATAATCCATTTCCCTTTATATTTGATATCGTTAATCCTTGCGCCTGCAATTCGTTTTTGAAATTCATCCGCCGGAATGTTGGCGCATTTTTCCTGCAGCAGAGTAATTGTTCGTAAGGTCTTTCCACGCAGAGTATCTCTCATTTGTCCTGCAAGTTTTAAAATTTCAGGTAGTTCAGCCATTTTCTTTTTTCTCCTTTTCATTCATTATTTGTATTGGAATAAATATATCTTGCTGGTATCGGTTCAACTTATTCGCGATATCCCACGGTAGAATTTCCTCAATCATTTCGCAGCGCTGCAAGTCTCCTTCCGTATTAACGTCAAGCTCATAATGATCGCTCTTATTTACCCAGTCTCTCAATAGAATAAATGTATCATCCATATCTTCCATGAAGGAACTGGCTATGGCGAATAACCCGCCTGGAAGTTTTTCCTCTGCGTATTCTGTTGTATTTTCATAATCATTTGGTATTTCCATAAGCATAATCCATTCATCGTTTGATTCTTTGCGGTAAAAACAATTGCGCAGACCCGGACTTGGAGTGAAGCCAAATTTCACAAACAAGTTCTGCATGCTGCCCCCATCTAAACTTTCCGCTTGTCCCGTTTTCAATCGAGAAGTAAGAACGCGCATGGGTGGTAATCGAATAATCCGAACATCATGCAGCTTTAATGCTTCACGGCTGATTTCGGACAGCTTTTCAAATGTGAGCATCTCATTTTTTTCTGCTGTTACAAGCCTTTTTTCGGTTTCTTCATAAAGCAGGGTAATGGCCGATATTTTCTTGATCCCGCTCATTAGCATTTTATGAAGAAAATCATTCACAATCTGTCTTAGTTCCGATAAGGCTGAAATTTCCGTGTCAAGTGATTCGAGCTTGTTCACAAATGCTTGAATCAATGCCGACGTGTTTTCGCTTTTGAATATAACGAGCATATCCTTAACCGGAATTTGCAATTTGCGTAAAATAATAATCTGTTTCAACCGTTCAAGTGCGGCAAAATCATAATAACGTTGGGCTTTGTTATCCGGATGGTTGCTCCATAAAAGCCCCGCTTCCTCATAATACCTTAGGGTCCTGCTCGATATACCGAAGTTGTCTACCACTTCGTTTATTCTGATCAAATCCAAAATATCACCGCCTTATAACTATTATACAAGTTGACGCAAGGTCAATGTCAACATTTTTCTGAAAAATGTTGTAAAATGAAAAGTGTTTCTTTAACTTTTCCCTTGCGGGGAGGTATTCGGTTGATATAGGTAGAGGTAAATTAACCAAGCGCTTTGATATGTGTGATGAAGTATATTCAATATATTTTGTGGTACCAGTCGGATTCAGCCCTGTCAACATAAGGTATCAGCCGCTATATTTACAGAGACGATATCACGGAAAAACGGTTTACAGACATTGCTGAGTATGATAACATATATTAAAAGTATATTAAATATAATGTGGAAATGAAAGAGAATACCAATGAGATTCGAGGAAGCTAATATAGGGCAAAGAGGAGTATCTATGGTCAGAAAATTTATACTTGTATTTAAAACACATTTTGATATAGGGTTTACTAATTTATCATCGAAAGTTATTGATGAATATGCGGCTTCTATGTTAAAGGATGTAATTATCACATGCAAAGCTACGCAGCATATGGAAAAGCAAAAATATGTATGGACCATGCCTTCCTGGCCGCTTAAAATAATGATGGATCGATGCACTGGTGATTTGAAGAAAGAATTAGACTTATTGATTAATAATGATCAAATTGTATGGCATGCATTGCCGTTTACATCGCATACGGATTTCTGCAGTGCGGAGAATGTGATAGAAGGCCTGCGATATGGGCATGAGCTCTCGCGCGCCTATAATAAACCGAATCCAATCTCGGCGAAAATGACAGATGTTCCGGGACATGGTATTATGCTGCCGGCTATATTAAGCGGTGCGGGTGTTCGTTTTCTGCATCTTGGCTGTAATGAATTTTCCACTCCTCCGAAGGTGCCTTTTCTTTTTCAATGGCAGGCTCTCAGCGGCGAATCGGTCCTTACAATGTATAGTAAAGGCGGATATGGTACTTCGTTGCTTCCGCCGAAGGATTGGGAGTATCCGGTGTGGATGGCGCTCATGCATACTCATGATAATTCGGGCCCGCAATCCGCTGAAGTAATTGACAAGATGGTGAAAACAATACTTGATGAATATCCGGATGCTGAAGTGGTATGCGGGACAATGGATGATTTTTATCAGGAGCTAACGAAAAGTGATTTAAGTAATGTACCTTTGATTACGAAGGATCTCGCGGATTCATGGATTCATGGTGTTGGCGCATATCCGCTGGAAGTTGGTGTTATCCGGGAAGAGCGAGAAAGAAGCAAACGGTTACAAGCGATATATGCCAAGCAAATAATAGAGGGAACCCAAAAAAAATCAGAAGAAATAGAAAAGAAGCAAGATTGTTATTATGAAGCGGTGAATCTATTTGAAGAGCATACTTGGGGCGCAGATGTGAAGACATGGCTCGGTTCGGAGCGGGTTTATAGAAAAATTGACTTTATAGAGGCCAAAAAACAGGATAATTATAGATTTATGGAAGCTTCCTGGCAAGAGCAGAAAGAAAGGGCCGGTCAGAGCGGCGCTGTTTTGAATGAATTAAAGATGCTGCTGGAAGATGGTGAGAGTGATGCTATCTCTGTATTTAATCCAAATAATACTGCTTATACCGGTTGGATATCCTTAAAAGAATTGGATGAGATGAGTTGGAAGGGAAAAGCGCCTGTTGAAAAAAAGAAGCTTTCGGACTGTGGATTAGTAATGAAGGGAAAACATCTGCCAATAACAAAGATATATGATGAGTGGGCATGCTATGTGGAAGATATCCCCCCTTTGGCTGCGGTTTTGCTTCAGTTCACAGAGGCTTCACAGCAATCAGAGAACTTGGCAATAAAAAGGGAAGATTCTGCCGCGGTTGTTGAAAATCATAGATATTCGCTGCGCTTCTCTGAAAGTACCGGCGACATATTGGAATTATATGATAAGAAATTAGCTGCAGCCTTGTTGCGCAAGAAGAATGAAAAGGCGGTTTTTTCGTATCGGTATGATCGATATAGTGCTGAGGATATTACATCATATTTAAAAAAGTATGCCTACCGTTTTTCGGATTGGGGAATTAAGGATTTTGGAAGAGAGAATTATCCGGAATGTGAACATAGAACCTATCATCCGATATACCAGTCGTATTCCGTTGATAAGGACACGGTTACTTTTTTCTATCAAACAGAAGAAAGTGCCGAAAGGTATGGCGATGCAGAGCGGATAAGACTTGAGGTGACACTTCCTCCGGCAGGTGATGAGTTGTTTGTAAGTCTGCGTCTGGACAATAAAAATGAGACACCTTTTGTGGAATCCGGCACACTTTTATTTCCCTTTGCGCAGGAGGACGCCTGGTATAGAATCAATAAATCGAATGTTGCCATAGATCCGTCAACGGATATTCAAGAAGGTGCAAATCATATATTCTACTGTTTAGAAAACTTTATCGCTATGATGAGCGAACAAAATGGATTGTGCATTATCGCAAAAGATACACCGCTGGTTTCTTTGGGTGATACGGGGATTCTTGATTATGAGAAGGATTACAGGAAGCCGAAGAATCCCGTTGCTTGCTTTAACTTGTTTAATAATATGTGGGGAACGAATTTCCCTCAATGGATTGGCGGTAATCTCAGCTATCGTTATGTGCTCTTTGGAGTTGAAAAAGCACAAGAGGAAGCGGTTATGGAACGAGCGGCGATATTAACGGAGGGGGTTGAACTCACCGGTAATAGGTTAGAGAAAGATCTTGTCCGGTTTCCTGAGCATATGCAATTGATTAACGCGAGGTACAAAAACGAAGGTCTGATCGTAAGGTTTAAAGAGCTTACTGGTAAAGAGGCTTTGAGAAGGATATGTGTAAAGGGCTGCAATATTACGCCGGTTGATTTGAGAAATACAGTATCAGGAGAAGGCTGCAATGAAGAACTGGAGTTTCATATAAAACCGTATGGAATATATTCCTTTCAAATCACGGAAAGCCCTCTGTGAAAAAATATTATTTTTGCAATTCATTCAGAGGGTTCCTGGAGAAAGAAGAATGAAATAATGGAGGTGCTGGATTGAGAAACGCATTTTTGTATAAACAGGTATATGAGGGGATAAAAGAAAAGATATTGGACGGGACCTTTCCCCAGGAAAGTAAGCTTCCGTCTGAAGAGGAGTTTTGTGCTGAATATGAAGTCAGCGCAATAACAGTGAAGAAGGCGATGGATCTTCTTGTTGATGATGGGATGGTTCGGAGGGTTCCCGGAAAGGGCACCTATGTCCTGGGAGGTGCAATTGGTGCTGCGAAGCTGTCAAGGGAGGAAATCACCCAAGAAACCGAAAGCTGCGACGCTCATAATCAGGGGAGCGAATTAAAAGAAGCTTTGCTGAAGGGGAAAAAAAGAAAGCGGATAGGACTTGTGCTGGAGCATGTTTCTTCCCCCTTTGGACTTGATATGATGTATCATTTGGACTGTGAAGCGGAGAAGGCAGGGTATAAGCTGTGCATTCGATTTTCTTATGGTAATAGGGAAAAGGAAACGGATGAAATCGACTATTTGCTGTCTCTTAATGTAGAGGGTCTTATTATTATGCCTTGCCACGGAGCCCATTATAGTACAGCGATATTAAAATTGATTGTGGAAAACTTTCCGGTGATCTTAATTGATAAGAGATTGCATGGAATTCCGGTTTCCACTGTGAGTACGGATGGAAAGAATGCGATAAAATCCTTGGTGAAGCATCTTTATGAAAGGGGCTGCCGTAAGATCGGGCTGATTACCATTGATGCAATGGGTACTACATCTGTGATGGACAGAAGAGAAGGGTTTTACTCCGGAATGGATGAAGTCAAATTGATAGCAGCGGAAGAATGTGTACTTAACCACGAGCAGACGAATTTTCTTGATAAAGAGAGAGCGGCAGATACGGAATGTATATGTCAATATTTTGAGAAAACAAAAGGGAGCCTGGATGGGGTGGTATGTACGGAGTATGGTATGATGTCATCAGTAGTTCAAGCGTCAAGGATGTTAGGAATTAACATCGGAACGGATTTAAAGATCTGCTGTATTGATGAAGATTATCAAGCTTCCGACGGATATTATTTTACCCATATGAAGCAGGACGAAAGAGCCATTGCTGATCTGGCGTTGAAACTATTGATACAAGATATGGTGCATCCGGCTGTTGATTATGTTGTCCCTGCTATTTTCAAACAGGGAAAAACAACATAGTATTAAGCTTCTGGTCCTTTTGATTAACAACGGATGTAGAAGAAGAGGAAAATTTTGCGGCATATCAAAAAAATATGATTTAATAATGCAATAGAGACTAAAAAGTATAATTTAATGAAAAGGTTACATATAAATCTTTAACACCTTTTAAAGTTGTGGCAATATGTTTTTATATATTAAAGTCTGGATTTGAGAAGATGTTCAAATTGAACAAAAGGGTTGGCGGAATTAGAGGATAAGTATATCAAGTTGACAAAACATATTTAATATGATATTATACTTTTATGACAATACAGGGAGGTTTGTTAACCGGATCGTTCCCAATAATGTTATGTAGAAGAAAGAAACCTTAAACAGATCATTGCGAAACTCATAAACTGAGATTATTGTATACAATTGCAAAAAATATATCGTTTCGCAATCCCTTGAAAAACTTTAAATTCAGAAAGGAGTAATGTCATGGCTTCAGAGTTAAAAACGCGGCCAATTCGTTACGCAATAGGGATGTTTGGCACCTCTATTCCTATCAATATGTTTAAAACATATGCAGCAATTTATTATGTCGATAAACTTGGTCTGAGCACAGCGTCCCTTTCCCTGGTATTACTGATTTACACATTTATTGATGCAATTGACAATCCGGTGTATGGATATTTCTCAGATCGGACACGGACGAAATGGGGAAGACGAAGACCTTGGCTGGTGATTGGCGCGCCGTTACTTGCACTGGGCTTGATAGCGTTTTATAATACCCCATCCTTTCTTAAGGGGGATTCCCTGTTTGTTTACTTTTTATTAATATACATATTAACCGGAACCTTGGATTCTCTGGTGAATGCCAATTATGGCGCATTGTTTCCGGAGCTGTTTAAGGGGGATGCCTTAAGAGCGGGCACGAATGCCATGAGACAGGCGTTTCAGCTGGTGGCTATGATTATCAGTATTGCGCTGACACCTCTGGTTACCGGTAAGATAGGATATCCTTTGACTTCCGTTATATACGGAGTATTGGGTGCAGGTGTAATCCTGTATTCCACCTTTGGCTGTCATGAGAATCCGGAGGATCTGAAAAGTGAGAAGCCGCAGCTGTGGGATAGTCTTAAATCTTTATTCAAAAATAAGAAATTCTGGATTGCCGGTCTGGCGAATGCTTTTTATAGCGCGACGATGTCCTTGGTTTTATCGGCCATTCCGTTTTATACGAAATATTCTCTTAAGATACCGGACGGACAGTCAACTATTTTATTTGCCACCGTTCTTATTATTGCCATAGCAGCAGTTGCTGCTTGGGCTAAGCTGATCAAACGATATTCCGTACTTCCCATATGGCGAATCGCACTGCTGACCCTGGGGGTAGGGTTTATTCCGCTCTATTTTGCTAATTCCCTGATCACTGCAATTCTTGCAAGTGCATTGTTAGGCTTTGGATTTGCCGGTGTAATATCCACAATGGACTTGATTGGAGCAAGAATTATTGATGAAGATTCGGAGAAATCGGGAAAGCGCCGGGAAGGAATTTTTGTCAGTGCTTCCGGCTTTATGAATCGATTAAATGGTCTTTTTACCAGTCTCGCTTTCTTTCTTGTATTTCAAATCTATGGATTTGAAAGCGGGGATATGCCGGGAAACAATCCCGGCGGTGCAGCAAGGTTCCTCCTGACAATATTTCCATTTGTTTTAATTGTGATTGGCTGTGTATTTTCATGGTTTTTAAGTTTTTCTGCAAATACAAAGAAAGTACAGCCATCTGGGAGAGGATAGAAAGGAGATATCATGTCTGATCGATACCTTATTATAAATGCGGATGATTTTGGGATATGTACTGAAACAAATGATGCAATTGAGCATCTGTTCAGAGAGGGAAAAATCACTTCCACTACTGTAATGGTTTGTGCCGGGGAAGGACGGGATGCGGTCAGCCGGGCAAGTAAGGATAACAGGATCAGGATGGGACTTCATGCTACGTTTAATTCTGATTTTATGCAGGAAAAGTGGAGGGGTATCGCACCCGGGAATATCATCCCGTCCCTGCTTGACGATGACGGCAGCTTTCATGTGGATAGGGATGTCTTCTATAAGAATGCAAAGGAGCAGGAGATTGCCATTGAGCTTGAGGCTCAATATGATTTTATTAAGGATATGGGGTATCAGCCTACCCATATAGATAGTCATTGCGGGACACTTTATGGTCTTACCGGCAGGTCATTCCTGAAAGAGGCATTTGTGATCTGTCTCAGGAAGGGATTACCGTTTCGGTTTCCGAAATCTAAGAAGTATCTCACAGCCATGTTTCAAGGCAATATTCCGGATCAAATTGATCAGGCGCATACAATGGCAGTAAGCTATGCAAAGGAATTAGGTGTAGCCTTGCCGGTGGATATCGTAACCAATCCATTCTCCATACGGGATATTTCCTCATATGAACAGTTGAAAAATTTCTATTTGAATGCCGTGCGAAATACGGAGGAAGGTGTTACGGAATTATTTATGCATCCTTCCGGGGAAAATAGTACTTATAGTTTCATCACACCGGAGTGGCAGAAGCGTATATGGGAATACCGTTTCCTGCTGGACGATGAGCTGCAGAAGGTCATCGGTCAGGAAAATATAAAGCTGGTATCCTGGGATAATGCTCCCTTTTCATTATAAATCTTTGGGAGGACAATAAAGTATCATGGATAAAGTAGAAATAAGAATGGAACGATTCATAAAAAAAGAAGAAGAAGGTTCCTATTTCCTGCTGCCCTTTGAAGTACCGGAGGATGTAGAGAAGGTGGAAATTGCATATGATTATACGAGGTTTTTAAATGAAACCAGGGAAGATAACAGCACAATTTGCAGGGAAATTAATATTATTGACCTGGGATTGAATGGGGCAGGCGGGAGATACCTCGGATCTTCCGGATCAGATCGCAGCAATATATGTATCTCCCCGGTAAAGAGCTCTCAGGGCTTTGCGGCGGCGAATACCGATGCAGGAACCTGGAGTATCATTATCGGGGCATATAAGGTGCAGGACAGCGGCTGTATGGTGACCTATCATATCACATTTACCAGGAAAGAACGCAGACTGCTAAAAGGGGACACCCATATGCACACTCTCGGCTCTGACGGAACATTGTCTGTAACGGGCGTTGCTCAGCTGGGAAAACAGCTGGGACTTGACTTTATCTTTGTGACAGACCATAACAATTACGCACACAACTTTCAAAGTGTTGAGGTGGAGGGCATCACTGTAATTCCTGGAATGGAGTGGACTCATTATAAAGGTCATGCCGGACTCCTTGGTGTAAAGAAGCCGTTTGAAAGTGCGTTTTGTGTAAATTCTTTATCGGAAGCACAGGAAAAATTAATGGAAGCCAAAAAGAACGGTGCGCTTCTGGTGATTAATCACCCATTTTGTCCCAATTGCAGTTGGAAGTGGGGTATAGAAAACTTTGATTATGATGCGATAGAGATTTGGAATGGCGCATTGCCGATATACTCCAATCTGAAATGTTTGGAATGGTGGCAGGAACAGCTGTTAAATAATAGAAGGATTTCTATTGTTGGAGGAAGTGATTTTCACCGCCATGATGTATTGAGCCTGATGGGTACACCGTGTACTTGTGTCTATGCGAAATCCAGTACAAACGAAGATATAGTGCATGCAATAAAAAATGGAAATAGTTATGTCTCCTTATCTGTCAAGGGACCGGATTTGTATGCAGAGGCTGATGGAAAGATATTGGGAGAAACTGCTTCCATAGGAAGTGAGATAACGGTGCGCTTTTGGAATTTGAAAACCAATGACCGGATTTGCATAATTACAGATCGTGGAACGGAGGAAATTATCTGCGGGGAGGGTGTCAAGGAATTGGAGCTTCAGCGGAAATATAAAGATGCCAGATTCTGCCGTTATGAGATAATTAGAATGATCACACCGGAATTTGGACAAATGAAGGTGTTAATATCGAATCCAATTTACTTTGATTAAAGTAAATTTACAGAACAGCAGCGATAAAATACTTATTTGACTAAGGGATAACGATATTGATCATATGAGCCAAGCAGAAAAGAACCTTAATGGGTGCTGTTCGCTTGGCTTTTTCTGGTTAAAAATTGAAAAAACACTTTACAAAAGAAAATACTACCCTTTATCGTTCCAATCATGTATGATAGGGGTATAAAATAATAAGCTCTGAGGGAAGGGAAACGGAATCTTACGGGATTATGAAGGAGGAGGCAATCAATGCTGAACTTATTATTAGTCGATGATGAGGAGTCAACAAGGGAAGGGTTATTGAAATTTGTAAAGTGGGGGAAGATTGGAATTGACACAGTAGAAATCGCAAAAAATGGAGAAGAGGCAATCGAACTGGCCAAAAGAATGTCTCCGGACATACTCCTTACAGACATCCGCATGCCGAATATGGATGGAACCCAGCTTGCAGCCCAAATAAGAGAATTTCTTCCTGAATGTAAGATTATTTTTATCAGTGGCTTTGCGGATAAGGAATACTTGAAGTCAGCCATCCGTTTAAATGCTCTTGAGTATGTGGAAAAGCCTCTGGATATGGAGGAGGTTACGGAAACTCTTCTGAGAGCAGTTAAGTTGTGCCAAAATGATAAGGAGAGAAAAGATCATGAGCGAAAAGCACAGGAGAGCATAGATAAGAGCATTCCTTTGTTAAAGCAGAAGGTCGGGGTCGAGCTGGTATCGGAAGTGGACGAGGAGAAAATTTTAAAAGAACTGGAAACCATAGGCTTTGATGCTTCATTTCCGTGGAGCTATGTGACATTTGCCGTTAAGATTAAGCAGATGGAAGGGGAAGAAATAAAAGATAAAAACACCATATCAGAGGACCAGGTGTTACTGGATCTATTCTCCTCCGATTACCTTGCCCCCATCTTTTCCGGATATAACAACGACGGCATTCAAATTCTTCATGCGGCGCTAAAGAATAGCAGCTTTACTTCAATATATGCTTTTGCGGAAAGAATTAAGGAGTATATAGCCAATATGTATCATCATCAGGCCCTCGTATCCGTCGGAGTGGGAAAGCCTGTTGCAGCAATCACTGAGATACATACCTCCTTCCAGTATGCAGTGGAGGCAATCAGAAGGATTTTTTTCAGCGGCTACGGCACTATTCTCAAATACGAGGAAACCTTGATCCCTCACAAAGGGGATAATTTATTGGTAGAAGAATTCTCGGATAAGCTGAGTACGGGGGAGAGAACGGAAGCGATAGACACAATAAAAAAAGTAACCGGTCAGATGAATCAGATGAGTTCCGCGCATATTGAGAAGATCCGCGCCTTCTTTCTCAAGCTTTATATGACACTGGAAGCGGAAATGGATAAGAGAGGGCTGCGGGAAACAACGCTGATGGATTACGGACATGGCGAAGAAGTATTTATGAATCTGGAGACGATGGCTGAGATATCCGGCTTTTTGACAGAACGGATCAAGACCTTTTTCGATATCCTGGAACAAAAGAACCGGGTTGGAAGCTCTTTGTTTGACATACAGGAATATATCAGGAAAAACTATGGCGACAGCAGTCTTTCTGTAAAGACTATCGCAGAATATGCCAATTACAGCCATTACTATCTTTGCAGCTTCTTTAAAAAGAATACCGGAACCACGGTAAATAACTATATTACCAAGATAAGAATGGAAAAAGCCAAGGAGCTGCTGGGGGATAAAAAGATGAAGCTATATGAAATATCAAAAAAGCTGGGCTACAGCAATCCGAACTATTTTATAAAGCTGTTCAAGAAATACGAGGGATGTACTCCGACAGAGTTTAAGGAGAAATATTATCGATGAAGATGAAAGCGATCTCTTATTTTGCCAGAATCATACGAAGCTTTGTAAGCTTTATCAATAATGTGAGCATGCGGAAAAAGCTGTTTGCGGCAGTGTTTATCTTTACGGCGATTCCTTTTGGCACCTATATCACTTATAGCTATAATGAAAGCACCGACGCACTGGTAGAGCAGACCGTCTTCTCGGAAGAAAAAACCTTTGAGCAGGCACGGACAGTGATTAATTATAATGCCCTGAACATTAATAAAACAATGGAGCTCATCCTCATGGACGAAACAATCCACGACGTGCTGTACCGTTGTATTCAGGAATTCTACCCAACCATCGACCAGATAAGGGACTTTCTAAAGCTAAAGGATAAATTTATCAGCCTGGAAAAAAATCAGGATGTGGGCAGAATCAGAATTTATGTAAAAAACGGCTTGCTCTTTTCCTCCGAGAATAAACATTTTTATGAGATGGATAAGGCCAAGGAATCCATCTGGTATCAGAAGCTGCATACCTCCAAGGTCAATTCCATATGGGGGCCTCCTTCTTATATGGATGAAGAAGGAGCAGCAGAAGAGCTTATAACCTATATAAGAATTTTAAAGAATCCAAACAATTATCAAGAGGATATCGGTATTCTGCGAATTGACATTGATGAGAAGCGAATAAAAAAAGTGTTGTCAGATGCCATGGTAATCTCCTCCTCCCATGTGGCGCTTGTAAACACCGCGGGGGATATTATAAGCAGTACCGAGGGCTTTGAGAACCTTTATGCCGGGGATTTAAAAGAAGATCTGCTGAACACGGCGAAATCGAAGAAGGACTTGGACGATGCTTTTAAGGGGGTTTTAGATAAGCAGGAATATTTGCTTCAATTTTCGGAGATACAGGGAACCGATTGGTTTCTGTTATCCATGTCCCCTTATCAGGATATTATAGGCATTACCAATAAACTGAGAAATGAGATGGTCCTTCTGTTAATGGGAGTTGTGGCATTATCTTATATAATGTCTTATGTCATATCCCATACGATTACAAAGCGGATATTCAAGCTGAAAAGACAAATGGACAGGGTAAAGGGCGGAGATCTTAATATCCGTATCCTGTCCGCAGGGAAGGATGAAGTGGGAGAACTCAGCAGCACCTTTAACTATATGGTAGTACAGATGAGAGACTACATGGAGGAGAAGGAGAGGCTGGGGGAAATCATTAAAAACTCTGAATTTAAGGCGTTGCAGGCACAGATTAACCCTCACTTTTTGTATAACACTCTGGACTTAATCCACTGGCAGGCCATGGAACACAATGTTCCCTCCGTCAGTGCCATTGTGCAGACTCTGGCGAAATTCTATAAAATGAGCCTGAGCAGAGGGGATGAAATTATCACTGTTCTGGATGAGCTGGAAATGGTACGCTCCTATGTTCGAATCCAGAATATGAGGTTTAAGGACTCCATTCAATTTGTAGAAGAAGGGATGGAAGCATTATACGATTATAAGGTGCCTAAAATTATATTACAGCCAATCATTGAAAATGCCATTCTTCACGGAATCAGAAGAAAGAAGGATGCCATGGGACAAGTCCTTGTAAAAGGAACCATTTACGACAGGGGTATCTTAATTGAAGTCATTGATGACGGGGTGGGCTTCACTCCGGAACGGCTTGATGAGGTGAGAAGCGGAGATTATGAAAGCACGGATACGGGCAGCGGGTATGGCCTGAAAAATATTAACAGCAGACTGGCACTTCAGTACGGAGAGGAGTATGGGCTGGAGATTCATAGCAGTCTGGGTGTCGGTACACACTGCTATGTGAGAATTCCTCATATCAAATGACAGAATGTGAATGGGAAAACCGCATAAAAGGATGGCAATAGACCGCATAAAATAAAATCAGGGCTGGAACCTGCAAAACAGGTAAACATCCCTGATTTTTTGTGTTAAATAGTTTCTGTTCAATCTATGATTTGTCTGGAATGCATCTGTCGGTATTTCACAGGCGGAAGCCCGTATTGCTTCAAAAACGACCGGTTGAAATAAGTGACATTCTGAAAGCCGCAGTCTAAGGCAATTGTTATAATTTTATTCGAGGTATGGGTTAAGAGCTTGACGGCATGCTCCAATCGTACCTTGTTTAAATATTCGTGAAAGGTATAACCCATCTGTTTTTTGAAAACTCTCCCAATGTATTTGTCATTAATAAAATATAATTTTGACACACTCTGCAGGGATAACCCCTGGCTATAATTACTGTGAATATAGTTCTGCAGTGCGGATACAGCCCAGTGACAGGGCAGGCCCTCAGAGGATTCATAATCCTTCATATGCGTATTTAGAAGACGTATGTAACTATCAATAAGAGAAGCAAACTGAAGGTAATAGTCGGGGGAGAGAATAGGCTGTGCATCTTTTACGAGAAGAAGCAGATCCTGCGGATTTACTTTTGTGATCATACAGGTACGATGTATTTTACGGATGGTTTCCTCATAATCACAAATCAAATTCCCAATATAAATAATACACTGCAATTTTCCGTCAATGATAACAGGCTTTACGATTTCAAATAGTCCGTAAGGGCAGTGGTCATAAAACATGGTCTGACAGAGGCTGGCCTTTCTGTTTGCATAAATCTTGCACCAGGTACACATCCGATAACCCTTGGGGGAGCTTTTTGCAGCAGTGCAGAAAGGCTTTGAGTGGATCTGATTGTTAAAGTCAAGGTTCAAATTCCTGGATTTTAAAATTCCGGAAACATCATGAACGCATACATGGGCTTTGGTATAGCCGGAAAGCAGCCGAAGCAAATCGGTCAAGGTTTCATAGCGCTCCATCATAGTAGATACCCTCCTCCCTAAAATATTGAAGTGATTATCGGTTTTTATGAATATTGTAGTATATATGTTTCGTTTGTTCAAGAAATAATTATATTTCGTATAAGCAATTTGCATTTTTGTCATGGTAAGATAAAGCTGAAAAAGTAAAGCTTAGTGATAAAGCGATAAAAAAGCGATAACAGAAAGAGAGGGTTTATCATGAAAAAATATGATTTAGTAGTACTTGGAGGAGGATTTGCAGGAACGGCGGCAGCTCTTAGCGGAGCCAGAGCCGGTCTGTCGGTTCTGTTAGTGGATAAGTCAAACTGTCTGGGGGGTGCGGCAGTGAACTGTCTTGTTAATCCGTTTATGCCCAATGTCACAAAGGTTGAGGAGAACGGGGCAGCAAGGACCTATCCTTTAAGCCAGGGGATATTTTCAGAGATATTGGAAAGCTTACGGGAAATGGGAGCGGCAACAAAGGGCGGATCGCCTGCCTTTCAGGAAGAATTTCTCAAGATCATCTTAAACAGAATGGCCATCCGGTCAAAGGTGGAGCTTTTATTTCATTCCTACCTCATCGATGCAAAGAAAGAGGGAAACAAAATAAAATCTGTAACAGTGGCAAACAAATCGGGCAGGCAGGAGATCCATGGGAATTATTTCATTGATGCCACAGGTGATGCTGATTTGGCGGTTCTATGCGGCTGTCCCTATCATTTGGGCAGGGAAGGGGATCATCTGTGCCAGCCTATGACCTTGTGCTTTCGGGTGGGAAGGGTGGATCTGGATAAATATGAAAAGGCCCGGCCGGGTATGAATGCTCTCTATCAGGAAATGCAGAAGCAGGGGAAAATAAAAAATGTACGGGAGGATGTTTTGATTTTCCGCACCATGGCCGACGGCGTTCTGCATTTTAATTCCACCCGTATTGTGAAGTGCAATCCGGTGGATGCCTTTGATTTGACAAAAGCAGAGGTTGAAGCCAGGGAGCAGGTGCTGGAGCTGTTCACCTTTATGAAGGAGAATATCGACGGCTTTCAGGAGAGCGAGCTGCTTATGACGGCACCGGAGATCGGGGTAAGGGAGAGCCGGATGATTGACGGAGAATATCTGCTGACCGCCCAGGATTTGGTAGCTTGTACGAAATTTGAGGATTCCATTGCCCTTGGCAATTACGATATTGATATCCACAATCCGGAAGGAAGCGGTACAAGCCATTATTACTTTCCCCAAGGACAATATTATACCATTCCATACCGCAGCCTAATCCCTAAGGAGGTTACTAACCTTCTGGCAGCAGGCAGATGTATCTCCGTAACCCATGAAGCGCAGGCTTCCATCCGGATTATGCCCATTGTCTGCTGCCTTGGAGAAGCTGCCGGTACTGCCGTGAGCGTGGCGGCAGGGAGCGGTGCAGAGGTGAGAGATGTGGATATTAAGGTGCTGCAGGAGCGATTACATAAGCAGGGAGCGGTATTTTATTAGAGCTTACAGCCTGAATACTTGATACTATGATAAAGAATTGCGGTGTAATATCGCAATTCTTTATCATTTATCACAATGCTGGATGCTTTTTTTATGATTTTTTAGATGGTAGTATTAATGCATAAAGAAAAAAGCTTGAAAGGGGGATGCAAGGGTTCTATATGGAACCTGTTGCAGGACAGATGCCAAAATCGAAGAAAAAGGGTTTCCTATATGAAATAAAAAAGAATAAATCATTATTGTTCATGGCGATGCCGGTAGTATTGTATTTTTTTATATTTCATTATTTACCCATGTCAGGGATCATCATAGCGTTTAAGGATTACAACTATAAGGGGGGAATCTTTTTCAGCCCATGGGCGGCTCATCATGGCTTCGAGAATTTCAGATTTTTCTTTCTCTCAGGAAAAGCCTGGTCAATTATAAGAAATACGGTTACCTTTAATTTGATTTTTATGCTTGTCACCCCCTTATTTTCCATGAGTGCGGCAATCTTGATTTCTGAGATGTCAGGAAAATATTTTAAGAAAATAAGTCAGACCATGATGTTTCTGCCCTATTCCATATCCTGGGTTGTTGTAGGAACCTTCATGTATTCGATTTTTAACTATGAACACGGACTTTTAAATTCCATACTGCACAGCCTGAATTTGGCACCGGTTGATGTATATTCCAAACCGAATCTATGGTATTTCATAATGCCGGTGGTGAATATCTGGAAGGGAATTGGATACGGCAGCATATTATATCTCGCCTCTATTATGGGAATGGATCAGGAATGCTTTGAAGCGGCGAGGGTTGACGGTGCCAATGTATTTCAGAAAATATTCTACATCACAATTCCAAATCTGATGCCCACCTATGTAACCCTGCTGCTCCTGGCGCTGGGAAGAGTATTCAGAGGAAACTTTGAAGAATTCTACAATCTGGTTTCCAATGTTCCCACATTGATGGAGCGTACGGATGTTATCGATACCTTCGTCTTCAGAAGCCTGATGCAAAGCTCGGATTTTGGAATGGTTTCAGCCGCCTCCGTCCTCCAGTCGGTATTATGCTTCGTGGCAATTGTGACGGTAAATTCCATTCTCAAGCATTTTAAAAGTGAAAATACATTATTTTAAATCTATCATTCTGAGGTGAACATTTAATGAAAATAAAATCAAAAGATATCACTGCCATCAATATTATTTCACGCTTGTCCGTTGGTTTTACCGCAATTGCCTGTCTGCTGCCTTTTTTGATGGTGGTATCCAACTCCTTTAACACGGAGTCGTCGGTGATCAAATATGGCTTCAGCATACTGCCCAGAAAGTTTACCACATCAGCCTATGAGATGATTTTCTATAACTGGGAACGAATTGCGAGAGCTTATGGAATCACCATATTTGTTACGGTGGTAGGAACGATTTCCTCTCTGGTTCTTTCGGGAATGTTTGCTTATGTTATCTCCAGAAAGGAATTTAAGTACCGGAATGTATTCTCCTTTTACATTTATTTTACCACTCTTTTCAGCGGAGGGCTGGTATCCAGCTACATATTCAATGTAAATTACTTGAAATTAAAGGATACCGTCTTGATTCTGATCCTGCTGCCCATGTTCAGTGTATTTAATATTTTAATTTTGAGAAACTTTATTACAGGCAGCATACCGGACTCGCTTCCCGAGTCTGCCAGATTGGACGGGGCCGGAGAATTCACCATATTTTCACGGGTGGTTTTTCCCCTGTTAAAACCGGCCCTGGCAACCATAGGATTATTTACCGCCCTGTCCTATTGGAATGACTGGAGCACCAGCATGCTGTACATTAATAATCACAGAAGGTATTCCCTGCAATATGTGCTCTATCAAATGTTCCAGAATATCAAGGCTATGATGACGATGGGGGAACATATGATGAGTATGTCGTCCATAGAGCTTCCCTCGGAAACCTTTAAGCTGGCGATGACGGTGGTAGTAACGGGACCGATTGTACTTTTATATCCCTTTGTACAAAAGTATTTTGTAAGAGGCATTACCATCGGCGCGGTAAAGGGCTAGGCTTTGCCTGGAGGAGGAGATAGTTTATCGGGTAATCCCGATTAATTATATAAAAAAATTATGGGAGGAAACTAGAAATGAAAAGAATCAACAGGAAAAGATTTATTAGTGTGCTTATTGTTCTTTGCTTGAGCTTATCGCTGTTAAGCGGCTGCGGACGCTCAAACAATGATCCCGGCAAGACAGAAGAGACCGGAAGTGACAATAAGACAACTCCGACTACAGCGGCTGACACAACAGAGACGAGCACGCCGAAGCCGGAGGATGCCGGGGAAGAGGCTGCCGACGATATGCCGGATACATCAACACCCTTAGTGCTAAAGGGATATACCATTGCCGGAAGCGTTCCGGCGCTGTGGGAAGAGGTACAGGCCGCCGTCAACGAAATATTATCGAAAGAAATTAATACAACAATTGAGATGACCATCGTTCCTATGGGTGATGCAAAAACCAAATTACCCATGGTAAATGCTTCCGGTGAAGAATATGACTTTATGTTTGTCGCACACTGGCTGAGCAATTACGGTCCTGAGGTTGCAAAGGGAGCCTATGAGGAAATCACCACAGATATGCTTGCCAAATATATGCCCAGGTATTATGCGGCAGTAGACAAGGTAAACTTAACGGCGATGTCCATTAATGATAAGCTTTATTGCCTGCCTCAGACCTATAATGCGGTAAATCCCACGGGTGTTGAGATCAGAAAGGATTTAAGAGAGAAGTATGGAATTGGGCCGATTGAAACTACTGCTGATTTAGAAAAGTACATGGCGGCAGTCGCTGAAAACGAAGAGGGCATGATTCCTTTCAATGTCAGTAAAGCGGAAGTAACCACAGGCTTATTCGACTTATACTTCACCGAATATTTTGGGGATTACATGTTCTCACTTCCGGGCCTTACTACGGTTCAGACACCCTATGAAGATGAAACCGGCACGGTTTACAGCCTGTTAGATCAGAAATTCTATGATGCATACAAGAAAACGGCAGAAAAGATGAAGGAATTATATGACAAGGGCTATGTTCCTAAGAATCCCTTCGGCAACGAGGTTCGTTCCAATACTGCATTGATTGAGGGACAATCCGGTGTGGCAAAAAATAACCTGACCGGCTTCGCCATCGACTATGTAAAAGCACAGGGAAATGGCTTTGAACTTGAATTTTATCCCATGACTTCCTCAAAAGGCAGAGTGTTAAAACCGGTAGCAGGTCAGGGAGTTGCCATCAAAGCAGGCAACAAAAATATAGAACGGGTTTTAATGGCGATGGATTATATCTTTGAACATCCTCAAATCGTTGAAATGCTGGAGTATGGTGTGGAAGGCAAGAGCTATGTGGTAACACCGGATGGTAAAATTGACCTCCCGGAAGGAGTGAATGCATCCAATTCACCGTATTCACAGGGTGCGGTTGCCTTCTGGTTCAGTGATGACGCATTTAAGAGGCCTATGGCTTCCTGGCCGCAGCAGAAAATGGACATTCAGACGGAGTATGCCACCAAGGCGGTACAGCCGGTGTTAAATGCCTTAAGCTTAGACGCGGAAGCCTTCAAGACGGAAGCCTCTGCCACGAAGGGCGTGGATGATTTGGAAGGAAATTCTCTGAAGATCGGTATGACGGATGATGTAGACGCTATGATGGATACTTATCTGAAAAAGCTGAAAAGCGCAGGCTATGAGAAGCTGGTTGAAGAAGTAACCAAACAGGCAGAAGCGTACAAAAGCAGCCTAAAGTAATAGAATCAGATTAAGGAACGAAGCGAACTGCGGAGTATCCACTTTTATCAATACCGCCGGCTTTTCGTCGGCGGTATTTTATTGCTGGCTTTTCATTGCCGGCCTTTTTATAAACCGGAGGAGACAGGATAATGAACCAAAAGAGAATGAACTTTGTGTTTTTCTTTCCGGATGAGATGCGGGCTTCCAGCGTTTCATGCTACGGCAATCCGACTGTTAAGATGCCGAACTATGACAGGATGGCAAGGGAGGGAGTGCGTTTTGAAAATTGTATTGTACAAAATCCGGTGTGTTCGCCCTCCAGATGCAGCCTGATGACAGGGCTGTATGTACACAATATGGGGCATAGAACACTGTGGCATCTGTTGAGACCCCATGAACCAAGCCTGCTTCGATATCTGAAAAATGACGGTTATGATATTGCGTGGTATGGAAAGAATGATTTGTATTCTCAGGAATACCTGGAGGAAATCTGTGATGATGTGCAGGAAAAACGAACCGGCTATAAAACAGGAGTTTCTCTGAAAACAGGCCCTGTCCATGGCGGAGAGAATCCCTATTCCTTTGAAGATCCCAAATATTATTCCTTCCTTTATCCCCCCATTAAAAAAGAAGGGGAGGAGATACCTTTGGATGATAATATTGCAAGGGCGGTGGACTTTCTTGAGAGCAGGACAGAAGAGGATAATCCATTTATGCTGTACCTGCCCGTTATCATGCCCCATCCTCCTTATAATGCTTTGGAACAGTTTCACAACATGTATGACCGGGAACAGCTCCCGGATGAAATGATCAGAGCAGGAGAGGCTTCGGGGAAGCCCTCTTTTGCAGAGCTGATCCGTAAATACAGGCGGTTGGAGGAGCTGGAGCCTGAGGTATTTGCAGAGATATATGCAATCTATCTGGGGATGAACAGTTATGCGGACCGGATGCTGGGGCATTTGCTGGATACCCTGGATAAAACCGGACTTGCAGAAAATACGACGGTTATTGTCTGCTCCGACCATGGGGATTGGGCGGGGAATTACGGACTGGTAGAAAAGTGGCCCAATGCCATGGATGATGATCTGGTGCGAGTGCCCTTCCTGATTCGTTCTCCGGGCAACAAAGCGGGTCATGTGATAAAGGAACAGGTGGAAATGTTTGATATTATGCCGACGGTTATGGAGCTGGCAGAGATTAAGGAAAATCATACTCATTTTGCCCGCTCTGTGGTGCCTCAGCTGAAGGGGGCGGCAGGAGACCCGGACAGAGCAGCCTTTGCGGAAGGAGGATATGACCTTCATGAGCCAAACTGCTTTGAAGGATATGCAGGAAGAAATGACAGCCTGTTAGATCCCCGGTTTATCTATTATCCGAAAGCGATACAGCAGCAGGAATATCCCCAAAGCGTCTGCCGTACGGCTATGATACGTACCTTAAGCCATAAGCTGGTTAAGCGGACCTCTGGGGAGAATGAATTATATGACTTGCAGGAGGACCCCAAGGAGTTGAAAAACCAATACAACAATGCGAAATATACAGATATTCGCTTAGAGCTGGAAGCAAAGCTGCTGGAGTGGTACTTAAAAACCTCAGATACCGTACCCCAGGATGACGACAAGAGAACCTTTTAGGCGGATTGAGAAGGATAAACACAGGTATTAAGGAGAAGCGGAATGGAACGGTCAGATTTACGAAGATTAGTCGGTCAGCGTATGGTAGCAGGTTTTGGCGATACGGAAATAAATGAAGATATTAAGGACTTAATCATCAATTATAAGATTGGTAATATCATTTTATTTAAACACAACATTATAAACAATGAGCAGCTTAAAAAACTGTGCGGGGACCTGCAGGACTTAATACAGCAGCACACAGGACAGGAGGCTTTTATTGCCGTTGATCAGGAAGGAGGAATGATAACCAGACTGGGACAGGATGCGGCTAATATGCCCGGAGCCATGGCAATTGCTGCAACGGGGAAGGTAGAGAATGCTTTTCTTTCAGGGAAAATAACAGGGGAACAGCTGTCAAGCGTAGGAGTAAATTTTGACCTGGCACCGACAGTAGATGTGAACTCCAACATGCACAACCCGGTTATTGGAGTGAGAAGCTACAGCGATAGGCCGGAGGAAGCCGCAAGGTATGCTGTGGCGATGACAAAGGGTCTGCTGGAAGGAGGCGTTTATGCCTGCGCAAAGCATTTTCCGGGACATGGGGATACCAATGTGGATTCTCATGTGGGATTACCCTTAATTGATAAGGATATCAATGAGCTGGAGGAATGCGAGCTAATTCCCTTCCGGCGTGTAATTGAGGCGGGAATTCCGGCGGTGATGACGACCCATATCCTGTTCCCAAAGATGGAAGAGGGAAACGTACCCGCTACGATGTCACATAAGATCATTACCGGTCTTTTAAAAGAAAAGCTGGGCTTCAAGGGTCTGGTAGTGAGTGACTGCATGCAAATGAGCGCCATAAAAAAATATTACGGAACAGCGGAGGGCAGTCTGCAGGCGATTAAGGCTGGTGTGGATTTGGTTTTTATTTCACATACCGCGTCCATTGTCCGTGAAGTGTCCGATAAGCTGACAGAGGCCCTTGAGACCGGCGAGCTGTCTGTGAGGGATATGGAGAATGCGGTAAAGAAAATCATAGGCTGCAAGGAGGAACTAAGGAAGAAGAAAAGGGCTCACGGCTTTGATGCAGAGAAGGGAAGAGAAACGGCCTTTGAATTACTGAAGCAGAGTATCACTCCTGTGAATTTTCCGGCAGAAGGTTTTTCTGCGGGAAACCAGCCGGTATTTATTGGCGCGCCTGCGTTTCGTGCCAGCAATGTGTCCAATGAACAGGAGGCTGCCCAGTTTGCGGATTATATGGAGGAGAATATGGGAGGAACGGGTATCCGCATATCCCCTGATCCCGGCAAGGAAGAAATAGCGGAGGTAATAAAGAGGGTAAAAAAAGAAAAGGCTGTAACCGGCATTGTGATCGGCACCTATAACGGCCATCTGTACACAGGACAGATGGAGTTAGTCAGGGCATTGGCAGATCATTATTCCAATATTCTGGTAATCGCCTTAAGAAATCCATATGACTTAAGGGAATTGCCAAAGGGAGTATATGGGATAGCTGCTTATGAATACACGCACAAAAGCCTTAGGGCAATTACAGAGCTATTACAAAAGCAATTTGTGCCGAATGGGGTGCTGCCGGTAAAAATGGGCTAAAGCCAGGAGGAGAAAAATTCTTACCAACACAACTATATATGGGAGGTTTTACAATGGGGAAAATGAAAAAATACATTGCAATACTTTGTACAATTGCAATGGTTGTCACGGCTTGGTTTCCTGCATCTTATGGATTGGCGATGCCTGAAGCAGGTCCGGCTGCTGCCCAGGAACATGCGGCGGCCAGAATGAAGATAGACACGGAAAACGGACCTTGGACAGGTTTTTTCCAAGGGATCAGTGCCACGGCTGTCGGGGATACCTATCAGGCATCCCTTTGGATGAAAGGAACCGGTAAGGTTGTCGTGAGGCTGCGAAATTCCGCAGGTCAGGATTATACCAATCAGGTTCTGGTAGCAAAGGAAGAATGGACAAAATACGACTTAACGGAGGCTGTCGTAACAGGAACAGATGGGATTGCGATCTGGGTGTTTGCATCTCATAAGTGTGATATCCTGATGGATGATTTCATTTTGAATAAAAAAGGAAGTGAAGATAATCTTTTGCTTAATCCAGGCTTTGAAGAGGGCTTTCTAAAATGGGGCGGAGCCTCTTTGAATAATCCCTCTTTAGTATGGCTTGACCGGGAGAACGGACGTATTGCGGGAGCGGAGCCTACCCCGGAGCCCACCGTTGCTCCGACTCCTACCGATATTCCAATTCCTGCTCCAAAGGGCAGTGCCGTTAAGGCGAAGATAAATGAGACGAAAAATCCCTGGAAGGAGCTTTCGCAAGGTATCCAGACCGTTTCAGGCGGAGTGTACCAGCTGTCTTTCTGGATAAAGGGAACGGGTAAAATCAAAACAGATTTGAAGAATTCTGAGGGCACAGCTTACCCGGTTGGCAGCGGCTGGGTGACAGCAACTGATACCTGGATGAAATATACCTTACCCGATTTTACAGTAGAGGAAGCAGAGGATATTAACCTCCTTATCAATGTATTTGGGCCGTGTGAGATTCTGATGGATGATTTCTTCGTGGGCAAAAAAGGAAGCAATGTGAATCTTTTGAGTAACCCGGGGTTTGAGGAAGGCCGTGAAGGATGGGGCGGACCGGCCTGGGATTATAATCCAACCTTTTTAACCATTGATACGGAGAACGGACATATTATCGAACCGGAGCCGACGCCCATCCCCACCCCGATTCCGACCCCCATACCGGATACGGATACCAGCGCTGTCAGGGTAAAGATAGAAGACCCGGCGGCATACTGGAAGCCTTTCTTCCAAGGGGTAGATGCCGCAGTGGGAGATACCTGCCAGGCATCCCTGTGGATGAAGGGAACCGGACAGATTACCGTACGGCTGCAAAGCTCTAATGGCAGCAAGCAGTATAGCAATCAAGTGCTGACGGCAACCGGCGGATGGAAGAAATATGATTTGCCGGAGACTACGGTGACGCAGGAAGGCGGCATTGCCATCTGGGTTTTTGGGTCTCATAACTGTAACATCCTGATGGATGACTTCTTTTTGGTTAAAAAGGGAAGCGATGTTAATCTTTTGAGCAATCCCAGCTTTGGAGACGGAAAGACCGGATGGGGCGGAGCCGGTTGGACTTATACGCCGGCCTTTCTGACCATTGATACCGTGAACGGAAGGGGAGCGATTGCCGGCCCGTCGGCCAGCGCGGTTAAGATGGAGATAAAAGGCTCCATTCCCTGGAGACCTTTCTTCCAGGGAGTAAGCGCCGCAGCAGGTGAGACCTTCCAATCCTCCTTCTGGATGAAGGGAAGCGGACGGGTAACCGTACGGGTACAGAACACGGCAGGCAATGTACAGTACAGCACACAGGTGCTGGAAGCTACTGAGACCTGGAGGAAGTATGATTTGCCGGAGACCACGGTAACAGATGCAGACGGCATCGCCATCTGGGTCTTCGGAACCCATGAATCGGATCTTTGGATGGATGATTTCTTCTTAGGCAAAAGCGGAAGCAAGGAAAACCTTTTGATTAACCCGGGCTTTGAGGAGGGCTTTTTCAAATGGGGAGGAGGCGCCTTAAACGCACCTTATTTTGTGTGGATTGATACGGAAAATGGGCGTATAGAGGAAAAATTAGACGAAGAGGGACTGATTGACGAATTAGATGATTCCTCTAAGATACATAATTACACAGAAGAGGAAGGCAGCTATGGGGTAAGCTGGAGCAGCGAGTCTCCTAAGGATTTTGAAGGGGATGACAAGAGACTGGTACAAAGGAACAATCTGGCGGCAGGTTCAAGGGCTTATGTGGTCTATCATACGGCTTATGATATTAAATCCTTTACCGCGGAAGTATTCTATAAAGCCGGGGATGCGATAAGAGACATTTCCGTTTCTGTTTCGGCAGATAATAGCACCTATACGGCGGTTCCCCTTGACCAATTCACCGAGCAGGGAACATGGCAGAAGGTTGTATTCGGCAATTACAGCATGCCCGTTAATAATGCAAGATATATTAAGGTTGAATTCCCGGAGGCTATGGCAGGGTATGACAGCGGCGCAATTCAGATTTCAAGAATTATTGCGAATTTGAGCACTCCTTTTGTAATAGCATCGGGGGATTATACCACGGGTATCTCCCTTTCCTGTGCAGATCCCAATGCGAAGATATACTACACCTTGGGCAGCAGCCAGGTAGATGCAGAATTCAAGGAACCTATTCCTGTCAAGGGCAATACGCTGATATCAGCTTATGCAAAGCTGCCCGGGAAAGAAAAGAGCATCACAAGACAGTTTAGGTATGTGTCGGAAAGTGAAATTATAATTGATAGATTCGGGCAGGTAAAGAACAAAAGCTTTCCCGGAAAGGTGATGAGTGATCAGGAGCTGCTGGATGATGCGGAAGCAGACAGAACCTACTACGGATCGCTGAATCCCCCGGAAAGGGATGAGTACGGAGGGCTTCCGGGAAGCGGAGCACAGTATGGATTAGATGCGAAGGGCTTCTTCAATATCCAGAAAATCGGCGACAGATATGTCATGGTTGACCCGGCGGGCAATGTGTTCTACAGCTCAGGTGTCAACAGTATCGTTGGTACCGGAATGACCCGTGTTGACACGAGGGAGCATATCTTTGAATGGCTTCCGTCACCGACGGAGGAAGGCGGCAAATATCAGGCGGCATATCAGAATACAGACGGTTTTTCATGGCATATTGCAAATCTGATTAAGAAATATGGCAAATCCTTCTCAGAAGCCGAGTTATATGGCGAAAGAGTAAGCCGTATGAAGAAATGGGGCTTTACCAGCGAAGGAGCCTGGGCAAGAACCCCTCAACAGGGAACGAATCCATACAATTTCCCCCAATATGGTTTTATCTATTTCCCTACAGATGCAAAATACTATGTCGGCAACGCGGAATGGAAGATGTTTGATGCCTATCGCGAGGATGCGGCCAGCGTAATCTCCGCCAGCATGAAATCCTTCAAGGTTGACACCTATAAAGACGATCCCTGGATTATAGGGTGGTTCTTTGGCAATGAGGCGAAGTACCAGCAGTTTAACACGGCGGTAACGGGTGCCGGCGCCTCCGGCAGTGCCACCAAGAAAGAATTGGTTACTATGCTGGAAGAGAAGTATACAGACATTGCTGCAATGAATGCAAACTGGAAAACCACGTATACAAGCTTTGCCGAGCTGTTAGGTGCCGGCATGCCCATTAAGACAAATGAGGCTTATGCCGATATGCTGGAATTCTTTGAACAGTATCTGGACAAATATTATTCAACGGTGGAACAAGAATTCCGCAAGCTAAATCCAAATCATATGCTGGTAGGAGACCGCTTTTTGGTAGCACCGATGAACAATGGCGATTCCAGAAGAATCATCAGCAAGACAGCAGGTAAATACATGGATGTGTTATCCTACAATTATTACACAAACAATGTTGACCTGGACAGAATAAAAGAGATGACTGACTTGGCAGGAAAGCCGGTTATGTTTACCGAATTTCATTATGCGGAGCCTACCCACGGGTTAAATGGCGGAATCAGAGTGGTAGAGAATGAAGAGCAAAAGGGCAAGGCTTACAGAAATTATGTGGAGCATGCGGCAGCATCCGGCCTTGTGGTAGGAACCCATTGGTTTGAATATTTGGATCAGCCTGCGACAGGGCGTTATCTGGAAGGCTTTAACGGAGAAGCCTATGGAATTGGTTTAATTGATGTAACCGACAGACCGTACAAAAATCTGTTAGAGCATGTTATGGAAACTAACTACGACATCTACGACCTTGTACTTGGCCGGAAGGAGCCTTACGAATATTCGCTGGCGCCGGAAAAGCCTTCGGATCAGGTTGTGGAGATTCAAAAGGCAAAGGCTCCAATTGTAATCGACGGCGAGAAGGACGCGCAATGGCCGGCAGGAGAACCCCTTTATCTGGATGAGAAGCATCAGGTTGACGGATTGGTTAGAAAAGGCACCTCTGCTAATATCGATGTGGCCTGGGATAATGATAATCTGTACGTGTATGCACTTATTAAGGATGACACGCCGGGCCTGAATCCTTATCCGCTGCCGGATAACCCCAGTAGAGGGATAGCCTGGATATGGAACGGAGATGCTCTTGAATTATTTGTAGGACCGGAGGAGCTGGAAGCAAAGGGTCAGCTGAGAGAGAAGGATTCACAGGTTATTATCAGTGCCAAAGGTCTGTATTACTGGTATAATTATAATAAAGTGGAGCAGCCTGCCATTGTTACTGCCGTGAGGTTGGATGAGGTAAATAAAGAGTATGCCATAGAAGCGGCCATTCCTCTTGCATTACTTGGAATTGAGAACGCTCAGCACGGGCGAAAAATAAGATTTGATGCAGGCTTTGACAATGGAGATGGAAATGCAAGAATTGGCCAGTATTTCTGGAATGGTGTGGAAGGAAATGCACAGAACAGAGACAAGTGGGGAACCGCGATTTTAATCGGAGAGGAAGAACCGACGGCAACACCGAGTCCGACACCGACAGCGGCGCCGAGCCCGACACCGACGGCAACGCCGAGCCCGACACCGACGGTAACACCAGGCCCGACACCGACGGCAACGCCGAGCCCGGCACCGACGGCAACGCCGAGCCCGACACCGACGGTAACACCAGGCCCGACACCGACAGCAGCGCCGAGCCCGACACCGACGATAACACCAGGCCCGACACCGACAGCAGCGCCGAATCCGACAGCAACACCAAGCCCGACACCGACAGCAACGCCGGAACCGACACCAACAGCAACACCTACACCAACTCCTGTTGTAGTGAAGCATGATAAAAAGACTGCCACTGTATCGATTAAGGTGAAGTCTGAGAAGGGAGCAGCTGAGATAGCTGGGGATGTACTGAATGCTTTAACCAAACAGGCAGTTCAGAAGAAAGCAAAGGCCATTGAGATAGCAGTTGATGTTCCGAAAGGGGCGACAGAGATAGAGGTTACATTACAGAGAAGTGCATTTGAAAAACTGGCGGATAGCACAAAGGCCGAAGTCAGGATGAATGCCGGTATCGCAACTGTTATTCTGGATGGAAAGGCTATTGATTCTATAAGCAGCAGTGCGGCGGGAGGAGATATCAGGGTATCCATCCGGGCTGTGGACAAATCAACCCTTACGAAAGCGGCGAGGGCTGCGGTTGGTGATAAATCAGTGTATGAGATTGTCGTCACTTCAGGGAATAGAGTTATATCTGAATTCGGAAAAGGAAAAGCAGAGATTACGGTACCATATACCCTAAAGCCCGGCGAGAAGACGAATTCCGTTGTTGTTTATTACATCGATAATTCCGGAAAGCTGGTCAAGATAAAAGGAAAATATGATAAAGCTAAAAAGACAGTAAAAATAGTGCATACCATATACGAATATAGTAAAAAATAACAAATTGGAGGAATTCCTGTGCTAAAGCCTATTACAGAACAACAGCGTAAAAAAATTGACGGATATCTTACTGAAATGACATTGGAAGAAAAGCTTTCCCAGGTGCAGTGCATCATGGGAAGCTCCTGGACTGCGGAAGAAATTAAAGAAGTTGCAGGAAAGGAAAAGGTAGGCTCCATTTTCATTGGAAATCAGACAAAAGAGAGGTTTAAGGAAATTGCCGATGCAGCCGAGGGTGCCGATATCCCGGTCATCATCTGTGCGGATCTGGTGCACGGTGCCGGCGCCAGAATGTTCGGCGTGACTGAATTCCCTCATTACATGGCATGCTCCGCCGCGGATTCGGAAGAGTATGTGGAAAAAATGGGAGAGATTACAGCCAGGGAAGGGCGGGCGTTCGGGGTACACTGGGCCTTCGGACCTGTGGTGGACCTATGCCTTGAAAAGAATAATCCGATGATGCATGTCAGAACCGCTGGAGATAATACGGAACAGGTATTAAGGATGAGTAAGGCTTTTGTAAAAGGAATTCAAAAAGAAGGTTTGATGGCGGCAACCCCAAAGCATTTTCCCGGTGATGGAACGGATGCGAGGGATACCCATATTACGACGCTTATTAACGGGTTAAGCCGGGAAGACTGGGAAAAGAGCTATGGGGTTATCTGGCGGGGGATCATAGATTCCGGAGCGATGGCTATTATGAGCGGACATATCGCACTGCCTTTTATTGATCCTCAGTACGAGGGCGAGGCAGAAAGGTATAAGGGTCCCCGCCCGGCCACCATAAGCTCTAAAATACAGATTGACTTTCTGAGGAAGGAGCTGGGCTTTGAAGGCCTGGTTGTAACGGATGCGCTGAATATGGTAGGCTACGGCGCTCATATCCGCAGAGAGGAGTATGGCTGGAGGCTATTGGAGGCAGGAGCGGATATGCTGTTATGGACAAATCCGCCGAAGGATACTCCTTTCATGATGGAAGCCATAAGGCAGGGAAAGCTGTCAGAGGAACGGGTAAATGAAGCGGTAAGGAGAGTTCTGGAATTAAAGGCCAGAGTAGGGCTTCTGGAGGAAGAAAGAATCTATCCTGCAGTGACGGAAGCGGAGTTCCGGCAGAATAAAAGATTGGCGCAGGAGGTGGCTGACAAGAGTATTACCATTGTCAGGGATGTGTTCCATTCCCTTCCGATGAAGCATTTGAAGCCAGGCTCAAGGGTGCTGACCATTACCGCACAGTATGTGGAGGGATACCGGACGACGAGGGATTCCTATGATCTGGTATTTGTAGATGAGGAACTGAGGAAACGCGGATTTGAGGTGGATCATCTGCTGAATCCAAAGGATTCAAGCCAACTGAGCCAAATAGAGAAGGATTATGATGCTATTTTTATCAATATCAAATATACACCTCGTTATGGAAGTGTAAGAATGTATGGAGATTCCTTCCTGATGTTTCAGAATTCATGGTGGGTAGAAAATAAAAAAGTAGTATTCACATCCTTTGGTGAACCCTATAAGCTGTATGATCTGCCATCCCTTCATAATTATGTAAATGTTTACAGCAATACGGAGGTGTCCCAGAGAGCAGCCGTAAAAGTATGGCTTGGAGAAATAGAGGCAGCAGGAAAATCGCCCGTAAAACTGGAGGTGTATTAGACAGATGAAATCAATCATGATTATGTTTGACACTTTAAACAGGCGCATGCTGCCGCCTTATGGCTGCGGCTGGACGCATGCTCCTAATTTCCAGAGACTGGCACAGCGGACCGTTACCTTTGACAATTGTTTTATAGGCAGTATGCCCTGTATGCCCGCAAGAAGAGAATTGCATACAGGAAGAGCTAACTTCCTTCACAGAAGCTGGGGGCCGGTGGAACCTTTTGATGATTCCATGCCGGAAATCCTGAAAAAGAACGGAGTTTATACCCACTTAGTCAGCGACCATTACCACTATTGGGAGGATGGAGGAGCGACCTACCATTCCCGTTACAGCACCTGGGAGAGCGTTCGCGGACAGGAGGGCGATCCGTGGAAGGGGGAGGTAGCAGATCCTGAATGGATCGAACAGCTTGGAAAGAGTAAAGGCATTCTCTGCCGGCAAGACCAAATCAACAGGAAATACATGGCGAAGGAAGAGGATCAGCCCCAGGTAAAGACCTTTGAAAAGGGAATTGAATTTATACAGACTAATTATAAGGAGGACAACTGGTTCTTACAGATTGAAACCTTTGACCCTCATGAGCCGTTTTTTACGCAGCAAAGATATAAGGATTTATATCCTCATGAATATGAAGGGCCTCAGTTTGACTGGCCTGATTACCGCAGAGTGACGGAGACGGCAGAACAGGTAAACCATTGCCGTTATGAATATGCGGCGTTATTAAGCATGTGTGACAATTATCTGGGCAAGGTGCTTGATGTAATGGATTCCCTTGATTTGTGGGAGGACACATTGCTCATTGTCAATACGGACCATGGTTATCTCTTAGGAGAGCATGACTGGTGGGCGAAAAATGTTCAGCCCTTTTATAATGAAATCGCCCACATTCCGTTGTTTATCTGGGACCCCCGTTCCGGAGCAAGAGGGGAGAGGCGGGATAGCCTGGTGCAGACCATAGATTTGGCGCCCACTCTCCTGGAATTCTTCGGGGTGGATATTCCCAAGGATATGCGGGGAAGAAGCTTAAAAGCCGTAATCAGCCATGATGAGCCTGTAAGAAAGGCGGCTCTTTTCGGAGCCTTTGGAGGTCATGTGAACTGCACGGATGGTAAGTATGTGTATATGAGAGCGCCCGCGTCTCCTAAGAACCAGCCATTGTATGAATATACCCTGATGCCCGCGCACATGAGCAGAATGTTTGATGTGACGGAGCTGCAGGATATACAGCTGCAGGAGCCTTTTGAATTTACGAAGGGCTGCAGAACCATGAAGATCATGGCAGGGAGCAATGATGAGATGTTCAAGTTCGGAACCCTGCTATTTGATTTAAAACAGGATCCGTATCAGCAGCAGCCAATTCATAATCCGGAGCTGGAAGAGGAAATGCTCTCCCATATAATAGAGCTTATGAAGGAAAATGACGCTCCGGCGGAACAATTTGAGCGGTTGGGGATATCGGTATAATGAGAAGCAGAAAAGCCGGTTATATTACAGAAGAAGACAGGCATGAAAGTAGAAAACTTTCATACCTTGTGATTTGTGCGCAGATGGGGGCCCAGTATGATAATAGAAAAGAATTCAAAAATTGTGTTTTTTGGCGATAGCCTTACACGCAGGTCCTGGATGAAGGATACCTCTGTCATAGCAAGAAGATATGCGTTGGATTATTGTGAAAGCTATGTGGATATCCTTTTGAAAAAAATTCTGGTCCGGTATCCCGAGCTGGAAGCGGAAGCATACAACAAAGGGGTGGGCGGCGATACGACAGTGGATTTGCTAAAGCGCGTCCAGGAGGATGTTTAATGAAAAAGTTGGGTTATTTTTCCGAGAATGGTTCGGAGTATGTGATAACGCAGACGGATGCGCCAAGACCTTTGCTGAACTACCTATGGAATTCCCGTATAATGTCGGGAATCAATCATTTTGGAGGAGGCGTCGGAGCCTATGGGGCAAAGGCGGCAGCTTATATTGATTCAGAAGGAAAAGGGCGGGCGACCCTGATCAGAGACGGAAACAGATATTTTTATGTGCGGGAGGAAGAAACGGGCGAGTTCTGGAACCCCGGCTGGTATCCGGCTAAAAAGCCATTAGAGGAATATAAATGCATTCATGGACTGGGCTATTCTTCCATAGCCGGAGCGAGCAACGAGGTAAAGCTGTCTGCCCGCGTATTCGTAAATGCAGAGGACCCGGTGGAACTATGGACATTATCCTTAAAAAATGAATCCAATCGTCCCAGAAAGCTAAAGGTGTACTCCTTCGTTGAGTTTTCCTTAGAGGGGTATGCAAGGTACAGCGAGTATGATTCCTACGTTTCCTGCGAATTTGACGTAAGCCGCAATATGATTGTAGCTCACAACACCGCACAGGAAAGACCGCATGACTGGTTTGACGGATTTATCGCTTCCAGTGCTGCTGTAACAGGCTTTGATACCAGTAAAAGAGCCTTTCTGGGAACCTACGGGGATATTACCGCTCCCCTTGCGGTAACAAAAGGACAGTGTTCCGGCAGTTTGGCAGCCTGTGAGCTGATGGTAGGTGCTCTTGAGAATAGCTTTGTATTAGATGCAGGAGAAGAGGTCAGCTATCATGTACTCATCGGCTCTACAAACTCTACCCGGGAAGCCGGAAGAATGGTGGAAAAGCTGCTGGAGCCCGGGAAAATCGAAGGGGATTTCGAGAAGCTTCTGGCATCAAAAAAGAAAATGAAGAAGGACATTACAGTCAGTACTTCTGTGGAGAAAATAAATCATATCACAAACATCTGGGTGAAGCAGCAGGTTCAGCTGTGTGCGGAAGCCGGAAGAGCAACCGGAAAAGGCTTCCGAGACCAACTGCAGGATTCCTGGGCGGTAGCCGCTTTCAATCAGGAGCTGGCCAGGATAAAGATTCTTGAAACCTTAAAGCATGAATACAGCGACGGCAGATGTGTCAGAGGATGGCTTCCTTTAGACCATCATATTTATTCCGATGGCCCTACCTGGATTTCTCCTGCGGTGAATGCTTACATAAAGGAAACAGGAGACTTTGGCTTCCTGGATACAAAGGTATCTTATCTGGATGAAGGGGAAGGAACGGTTTGGGAGCATATCCTGACCGCGGTGCGATATTCTTCGGAGGATCTGGGAGAGCGGGGGCTGGTCTTAGCGCATGACGGCGATTGGAATGATTCCCTGAACGGAATAGGTGTCGGCGGGAAGGGAGAAAGTGTCTGGACTTCCATTGCATTATATTATGCTCTGCTGAACACGGCTGAAATAGCAAGAGAAGTAAAAAAGGATGCCTCCCTTCATGGGGAGATGTTAGAACGTGCCGGGAAGATAAAGTCACAGATTAATGAAACGGGATGGGATGGGGACTGGTATCTGGCGGCTTATAATGATGACGGCGAAAAGGTGGGAACCCATACGGAAAAAGAGGGAAGCATCTATCTGAACAGCCAGACCTGGGCTGTCATGACCGGAGTCGCGGAAGGGGAGAGAGTAGATCAATGCTTCAAGGCAATCGATGAAAAGCTGGATTCCCTCTATGGCCCGCTGACCTTATACCCTCCGTACACATCCTATAAGCCCTCCATCGGAAGACTGACAGGCTTCGTACCGGGAATATGGGAGAATGGAACTCCGTACTGCCATGGAGGGACCTTCAAGATCGTTGCCGATTGCTGTAAAGGCCGCGGCAATGAAGCTTACCAGACCCTGATGAAAATCATGCCGGACAGTGACTTAAATCCCTCCGGGCATTCAGGCTGTGAGCCTTATGTATTTACCAATATGTACTTCGGACCGGATAATCCGAGAGCCGGAGAAACCGCATTTGCCTGGGTGACGGGGACAGCCGGATGGATGTTCCGCTCCGTGACACAGTATATGCTGGGCTTCCACCCTGACTATGACAGCTTTACCATCAACCCCTGTATTCCGGAGGATTGGGAAACCTGCTCCATGAGGAGACTTTTCAGAGGCGATATTTATCAGATTAATATTATAAACCGCAATCGTTCCCAGTATGGTATTGCCAACATAACCGTAGATGGCAGGCTGATAGAAGGAAACAATATAAAGCTGTTTGGAGATGGAAAAGAGCATCATATTATAGTGGAAATGAAATAGTGCAGCGTTCGAAATGCCTTAAATCCTTATAAATTAAAGGACTTAAGGCATTTTTTGAATTTACGTCCAGAAAAGAGATATCCTGCGGATAGTATGAAATTAATACATCGCCCTCCGCTATTCAAACATTATTTCTTTGATAGAGATTTTCTTTATCTTCTCAGAGTAGGTGTACATCACAATTTCGTAAATTACAATAAAAGTAACAAGGGAAATGAGCATAACAGGAAAATTGAATTCATATACCGGAACGCCCTCAACATCCTTAAATACGATATTAACCATAATTCTGAGTAAGGCATATTGATACACTGTTCCAATGGCAAAGCCGATATACGCCATAGGACGGTATCCTCCAAGGAGTGCCCGACAGCATTCTTTCTGTGAATAACCAAACACTCGCATCATTGCAATGGTTTTTGTATTATTATTTATTACTGTTGTTATTGCAAGAAAAAGCGTCGTACAGGCTAAAACAATTCCAATCAGCATTATCATCGCTCCCATCATAACACTTGCCAATTCATTCATACTAAAGGACATTTGTGTCATTGCAGAAAAGCAAAAGGAAGCGAAGATAATGAAAAACACAAGTGTCTTTTTACTTTTCAAAATATTCTTTTTCAAGTCATCGATAAAGGAACCATCATTATTTTTGGCTGTCTTATGTTTCTTCCCCTTGAAGGAAGCCTGAACATTTTCCTTCAAAAGCGCCAGCACAGGCATTCGGAGTTTATAACAGGCATAACAAACGGAGAGAATGGAAAAAGCAACTGCCGGTACGATCACCAGATACAGAAGAAGCGTCGGGTGAAAATGTACGGAGACGTCCGGCAGGATTTTATCCTTATTCTGCATCTTATACAAAGATGGCATCAGAAGAAACGCCCCGCAAAAACCGAGCATTGTTCCAATAAAGATAGTTATTCCAAACACCCAGAAGTTTTTGGCTATTTTCAAATTAGAATACCCAAGAGCTTTTAATATGCCAAGCTCCTTTTTGTGGGTATCTATATAATGCTTGATGTAGAAGAGCAGCATAATGACAGAAGTAATCAGCAGGCAGCCCCCGCTGACCATACTGACCACTTTTGCAGTGGAAACTTGTGCATCATAAAATATCATCATTTGTTCTGATGTTATTTCTTCTTGAATCCCGATAATATCCATATTAAAATTCAAAAACAGTGTACATACAAGGACTGCACAGCAAGCGATGATAGAAATTCCCATAAGTTTTGCGGCATCTTTTATTCCTACCACCATATTATCACCATCCAATCTCATAAGCGGTTTTCTGTGTTTCATTGTTGCAGATTTCCGATATTTCTCCGCTATTCATCTTTATAACAGTATTAGCCATTTCTGCAATATTCAGATTGTGCGTTACCATTACGATGGTAAAGCCATATTCCTGTTGTAGCTTGCAGATATAGTCAAGCACCTGCCGGCCTGTTTGTTCATCCAATGCACCTGTAGGCTCATCCAGGAATAAAACCTTTGGCTTCTTCGCCAATGCTCTGGCAACCGACACCCTTTGCTGTTCCCCTCCCGAAAGCTCGCTGGGATATTTATGCAGCTTTTCTCCGAGTCCTACCGCTTTAATAGCTGCCTTATAATCTTTGTTTCCCACTAGATCCGCACCCATTTTCACATTTTTATCAACGTCCATATTGGACAATAAATAATACTGCTGAAAAATAAAGCCAACCTTTGCCTTCCGAAATTCAGTCAATTCAAAATCGGAAAGAGCGGTAATATCTGTTGTATCATAAAAAATCTTGCCGCTGTCCGGGCGTTCAAGACCGGAAATCGCATTCAAAAAGGTAGATTTTCCTGAACCTGAAGCTCCGAAAATAACGGTGAAGCTGCCGTCCTCGATGTTAAGGCTGATCCCCTTTAATACTTGGAAGCGGCTTTCATCCCTTCCGTAAAATTTTGTGATTTCTCTGATGTCAATCATGATCTTTCCCCGCTTTCATTTTTCTTAAAAGACTGATGAATACTTCTGTGATCATTCCGCTGATTTCTTCTCCTGTAAAACAGCACATCTTGGTGGCGCATAAGGCCGCAATACCATGGGAGTATATCCATAGGTGATGGTATAGCTTTTTGGCAGAGGCATCCCCTATCCCATAATCTTTTTGAATCGAAATAAGAATTTCTTTATAATTATCATCAATCAAAGGCAATATGTTGGATAAATCGGGGATATGTTTCTGTTCTGTCATAAAAAGAAGCTGAAACAGCTTTGGTTCATTTACCGAGAACAGGATATACTGGGTTCCCACACCCTTGAAAGATGGTTTTTCAGATAACCCTCTTTCAATATATTCTTTGTAAAGTGTTTTAGCTGCCTCAACCACTCCCTGATGTACTTCCTCCATACTTTGAAATACTGTAAAAATCGGTCTTGCCGAGCTGCCAAGCTTTGTACCCAATGCCCGGGCGGTCAAGGCCTGAACACCGTCTGTTCTAACGATATTTAATGCATTTTCTATAATTTCATCTTTTGAAAACTTTGCTTTTGGCGGCATATCAGTATCCCTTTCCATTCTAAAACGATTGTTGTGCAACACATGTTTTAATTGTAATTAATCCTGTTGTTAAAGTCAATAGGTGGCGGGGATTTGTATTATTTAAAAGACGAAATATTTAATTTACATGAAAGTAATGAGATGGTAAGATAGAGTGAAAGGTTCAATCAGAAGTTGTGGGAGTATATAATTCAATCTTCCCACTTTGCAGATAAAAAAAGAGCAGGGGGATTTAAGGATGGAACAGCGTAAAATAGTGCTCTATATTGCAGCCAGTTTAGACGGATTTGTAGCAACCGAAGAACATGATTTGGATTGGCTGCTTTCTGCTAAGGGCGAGGGCGATAACGGATATTCGAAGTTTTAGGTTTGGAGGATGGACATGACAACCATATATTTTGTAAGGCATGCTGAGCCGGATTATACAAATCATAATGATATGGAAAGGCCGCTGACGCCAAAAGGAAAAGAAGATAGTAAATTAGTGACACACTATTTAAAGGATAAAAATATCAATATTGTTTTGTCGAGTCCGTATGCCAGAGCGGTTGATACGGTTAAGGACTTTGCGGACTCCTTTGGGCTTCCAATTCATACGATAGAAGACTTCAGGGAAAGAAAAGTAGATAATGTTTGGATAGAAGATTTCAATAAATTCACGGAACTGCAGTGGAAGGATTTCCATTACAAGCTTTCAGACGGTGAGTGCCTGAAGGAAGTTCAAGAGCGCAATATTAATGCATTGCTGCAGGTTTTGACCGCTCATAAGGATAAGAATATTGTGATCGGCAGCCATGGGACGGCAATTAGTACAATCCTTAACTATTTTGATCCAACCTATGGATTTGATGATTTCCAAAGGATACGGCATATCATGCCATGGATTGTGAAGCTGACATTTCAAGGGAAGCAGTTGGCAGATGTTGAAGAAATTAAGCTGAACCTTTGAGAATAAGGCATGGATATAATTTTCGCCCTAAACCGAATCAATCAGTCCAGGGCGAAAATTATACGCTATAGGAACATTAATCCTGTTTAGATAAAGAGTAATAGACTCACCGCCATTAATATCATTCCTGAAACCAGCCCATAAATGGAAAGGTGATGCTCACCATATTCTCTGGCGGAAGGGAGGAGTTCGTCAAGGGAGATGTAAACCATAATTCCGGCAACCATTCCAAAGATAATTCCCATTACGGTATCATTTAATATTGGCATAAGGATCAGATAGCCGACGAGAGCACCCACGGGCTCGGAAAGACCGGACAGGAAGGAATAAAGAAAGGCTTTCTTCTTGCTTCCTGTTGCATAGTAGATAGGAACGGATACTGCGATACCTTCCGGGATATTATGCAGGGCAATCGCGACAGCGATGGGGATAGCAATGGCGGGTTCCTGAAGCGCTGCAACAAAGGTTGCCAAACCTTCCGGAAAATTATGAATGCCGATAGCTAAGGCAGTAAAGACACCCATTCGTAAAAGCTTATGATTCCTTTTAGCCGTCTCATGCTTTACCTTAATGCCATAATGATGACTTTCACTGGGATTCTCTTCATGGATTTCTTCAATGGAGTGCATCTCATGAGGATTTTCTCCGCTGGGAATCAGCTTATCGATGAGAGCAATTAAAAACATTCCTCCAAAGAAGGAAATTACTGTAATCCAGGAACCGGCTTTCAATCCTAATTCAGCTACCAGGGAATCCTTGGATTTAAAATAAATTTCTACCATAGAAATATATATCATAACGCCTGCAGAAAACCCGAGACTTAAGGATAGAAACTTAGTATTACTCTTCTTCGTAAAGAAAGCCAAAGCACTTCCGATACCAGTACTGAGTCCGGCAAATAATGTAAGTAAAAAAGCAAATAGTACATTTTCCATACTGTAATCCTCCTGTATGCTGTGTCAGTACTATTGTAACAAGAAAATCAAAGCAAAACAAGCAAATGTTATGGTTGTGTTATTGGGAAAGAGGAATATTAGTTCAGGGGAGTATTCTGCGTATTTTTGTTTGACAAATGCAGCAAAGAATGATATCATACTCCTAATTTAAAAATAAAAGGCTATGAAGAGAAATAGTAAGCGTTAACGGAGTCCCAGAGAGAAGATGGCGGTGCGAATCTTTACGAAGGTAGCGTGGAAGCAGTCTCGGAGCTATGAACCGAACAGAGGAATCTAAGTAGACTTCATCGGAGTTTCCGCCGTTAAAAGGAAATTGGTATCGGGTCTATCCCCGTACTGACAGAGTGCAAGTTATCCTTGAATTTAGGTGGTAACACGGACATAATTGTTCGCCCTAAGCTGAATTATTCAGTTTAGGGCTTTTTTATTATAAAACTTTATTCAGAAGGGAGTATTACAATGACTGCACAAGAATTAAGAAGAAAGTATGTTGAATTTTTCAAAGAGAGGGGGCATAAAGAAATCGGCTCGGCTTCGCTGCTGCCGGACAATGACCCTACCGTTCTGTTTACTACAGCCGGTATGCATCCCCTGGTCCCTTATTTATTAGGTGAGAAGCACCCCCTGGGCAAACGTTTGGTTAATGTTCAAAAATGCGTAAGGACATGTGACATTGATGAAGTCGGAGATGATACTCATCTCACTTTTTTTGAAATGCTTGGGAATTGGTCTTTGGGAGATTATTTTAAAGAAGAGTCCATTTCATTAAGCTTTGAGTTCTTAACCACAATTCTGCATATTCCAATGGAGCGAATTGCGGTGACCGTATTTAACGGTGATGCATTGCTTTCCCGGGATGATGAAACGGCGGGGATATGGAAATCCAAAGGATTATCGGATTATCAAATATTCTTCTATGGCAGGGAAGAAAATTGGTGGGGGCCGGTGGGGCTGACCGGGCCCTGCGGTCCGGATACGGAGATATTTTACGATATGGGGAAAGAACCTTGCGGTAAGGACTGCGGACCAGCCTGCCACTGCGGTAAATACGTTGAAATATGGAATAATGTTTTTATGCAGTATCATAAAGAGAAGGATGGTTCCTATGAACCTCTGCTGAATAGAAATGTGGATACCGGAATGGGAATGGAAAGAGTTCTGACCATTATGAACGGGAAAAACAATGTATATGACACGGAATTATTTATCCCCATCATGAATAAACTAAAAAGCTTAACGGATCTTCCCTATTCTGATGAAACCAAAAGAGAATTCCGTATTATTTGCGAGCATACCAGAGCAATCACGTTTATCCTTGGAGATCCAAAGCGAATTCCCCCTTCCAATACAGAACAGGGCTATATTTTAAGAAGGCTGATCCGAAGGACAATCCGATTAATCAAAAAGCTGAGCTTGCATGAGAACATCCTTTGTGACTTAGCAATGGTAATTATACAGCAATATAAAGAGGTGTATGGCGAGCTGGAAGAAAATCAGGACTTTATTCTGGAGCAAATAGAAAAGGAGTTCCAGCTATTTAAAAAAACCCTTGATTCCGGATTGAGAAAGGCAGAACAATATTTCTCTTTATTAAAAGAAGGAGAGTTGCTAAGCGGTGATATTTTATTTAAATTATATGATACCTTCGGTTTTCCTGTTGAGTTTACAATGGAATTAGCAACGGAACGCGGCATAGCAGCGGACGTTGTGGGTTTTGAACAAAAATTTATAGAGCATCAGGAAAAATCAAGACAGGGAGCGGAAGGAAAATTTAAAGGTGGTCTTGCCGATGCCGGCATCCAGACAGCCAGGCTGCATACGGCGACACATCTCTTGAATGGTGCATTAAGAAAAGTATTAGGTGATGGCGTATATCAAAGAGGTAGTAATATAACGGAAGAACGATTACGGTTTGATTTTGCATTTGATCGGAAATTGACGGCAGAAGAACGAGATGAAGTATCCAGGATCGTTAATGAAGCCATCCATAAGGAAATAGATGTGATATGCGAAGAAATGACATTGGAATCGGCCAGGAATTCAGGCGCAATCGGTATATTTGATAATAAGTACGGCAATATAGTTAAGGTTTATACCGTCCCCGGCTATTCGAAAGAAATTTGCGGCGGCCCTCACGCGTCCAATACAAAAGAGCTTGGAACGTTTATTATTCTAAAGGAAGAGGCATCTTCCGCCGGGGTTAGAAGAATTAAGGCAAAAATCGAATAAATGTAGAGAATATAAGTAAGATAAAAAGTAGCTTAGGAGGATAGTGGAAATGAATTATAGAACGGCTGATATAAAAGATCTTAATCTTTTAGTAAAAGAAAGGCTTGATTTTATTAAGATCAATGAAAAGGATATTCGCTATGAGACGGTTTATAACAACTGCTGTCAGTACTTTGAAAAAGCGATAAAGGAGGATATGTGTGATATCATCCTGGCAGAAGAAGAGGGAGAATGTATCGGAACAGGAATTATCTTTTATTATTTATCCGTACCATCTGCATTTAATATGGCAGGAAAAAATGCATATATAACCAGCATGTATGTAAAAGCTGAATATAGGAGGGGCGGAATTGGAACTACGATTCTGAAAGAACTTATTCATAAGGCGGCACAGAAAGGATATGAGATAATCATGCTTAGCGCTTCTGATATGGGAAGGCCCCTATATTACAAAATGGGATTTATAGAAAGCAAAAACGGTATGATTTTAGACAATAGAAAATTGAAAAATACATTGCAGGTGTGAAGCAGAGGTAATAAACTATATTTTGATAATGGAGGAGAATATATCATGGAGTGCCTGGTATGCCAACGAATTCAAATGATAAAAACAGGAGCGAATCCCTATTTTGTTAAAGAACTTGAAACAGGTTATGTTGTAATAGGAGATCATCAGCATTTTAAGGGTTACACGCTGTTCCTGTGCAAAGAACATGTAACGGAGCTTCATTATTTACAGAAAGAGTATCGATTAAAATACCTGGAAGAAATGGCACTGGTAGCCGAAGCAGTATTTAACGTATTTAAGCCTGAAAAACTGAATTATGAATTACTGGGTAATGGAGACACCCATTTACATTGGCACCTGTTTCCCAGAGTAACCGGAGATACTCCCGCCAAAGGTCCCGTGTGGTGGATGCCGGTTGAAGAAATGTATAGCGATGCTAACTGTCCGAGTGAAAAGGAATTAGATCATATGAAGCGGGAACTTAAGGAGGAAATCGAAAAATTAATATTTTCTTACAAGAAGAACAATTGATACCCAGGAAGAAATTGATTGCTAATAGGAACTGATTACGTTATAATAAAGACAATAAAAACAAATCAAAACAACAATAATCTTACTTGAAAATTAATAATTTAAGACCTATATAAAGTCGGAAGGATTCGCTGTCTTCCGACTTTAAGATGGAAACGGCAATGATTAGGAAAGGGCCGGGAGGAAGAATATATGTATTATACGAATAAAAGTATTGTACAATGCCATTCCGGGGATGTTTTGGCCTCCGATATATACAGTACCGATGGGAACAGCCTTATCTTGAGCAAAGGATCCGTACTGAACGAATATATTATGCAGCGTCTGCAGGATATGGGGATTAAGACGGTGCGGGTCTGTCAGTACTCAGGGGAGGAGGTTCCTTCCAGGTATAAGGAGGTCCAGGAAAAGTATAGAGAGATGGTCTCTCTGACCAAAGGTATATTTCAGGAGATCGTTGCAGGAAAGACATTGAATTATAATGACTTGTCCTATGTGGCAGATCAGATCCAGAGCAGCATACAGGATGACGGGAATATTATCCGCTGTATCAGCGAAATCTATAAAGTAGACGAGTATACCTATTATCATAGCATCAATGTTGCTTTTTATTCTATGTTAATCGCAAGCTGGCTGAAGCTTCCCAAGGCTGGAATCCGCAAGTCTGTGGTAGCAGGCCTGCTGCATGATATCGGCAAGACCCGGATACCGGATGAGCTGCTGAATAAAAAGGGAAAATTGACGCAGGAAGAGATAGAGATCCTCCGCAGCCATCCTGTTCATGGATATGAGATTGCAGACGGGGTCGACCTGATTGACCAGGATATTAAGGCTGCTATTCTTCATCATCATGAAAGACTGGACGGTTCCGGATATCCCTTCCATTATCATGATAGAAATATTAATCTCTATTCCAGAATTGTTGCCGTGGCGGATGTATTTGATGCCATGACCTCAGAAAGGGTATATAAGGAGAGAAATACACCCTTTGAGGTTTTTGAAATGTTCACCCTGGAGGGACCGGCTATCTTTGATCTCAGCATCCTTAACTTATTTATGAGGAAGATGACAAATTATCTCATAGGCAGCAGGGTGCAGTTGAGCAACGGTGAAACAGGAGATGTGGTATATGTCCCGTATCAGTGCATGGAGAGCCCGATTATCCAGGTGGCAGACCGGTATATTGATCTTGCTGACGATGATAATGGTGTAAAAATTATAAGAATGCTGTAATACAATTATTTTTGATTCCACCGGCTTTCCCTTGACGAAACCGGATTCAGTTGCTATAATGGCCTAAGCTAATAAGGTTACGGCGACATAGCCAAGTGGTAAGGCATGGGTCTGCAACACCCTGATCACCAGTTCAAATCTGGTTGTCGCCTCTCAGAGAAGTTTCTAATATAGTAAAGGCAATGAGAAGGAATAGTATATATTAACGTTATTTCAGAGAGAAGATGGATGGTGGAAGGGTTCTATAATGAATGTTAGGATATGATAGATCTATTCCAACGTTCACTATAGAACCCTTTTTAATGTAGTGCGGAGGAGCTTACTTCGGCAGGCTAGAAGAACATGCCGAGTAAATCATAAAATTCCATGTACAATTCTTGAAGGTCTTCGGCTGCAGCATTGCCAATGTCAAATTCATCCCCCTGGATTTCATCCATGGAAGCGCCTTTTTTAATGGAGAGTGTGCCGGAAGCATCTAAATTTCCTATTTGATCAATTCTGATTTTATCAATATCGACGTTAAACAGATCCTTTTCCGAATGCATGCTGCCGGTGAGCCGGAAGGAAGAGAGCCCGCTTGAAATCTCAAAATCTCCGGTTTTGATATGATATTCTATCTCACCTATATCGTAGGAGGATGTATTATTCTTAGAGGATAATTGATAATGTTCCTTATCGCTGTCAGAGGAGCCTTTTATTGCCACTTCTGCTTCGTTGCCCTTGGAATTCACCACCAGTCTCATGTTTTCCGTCCGGCTGTTTCCGCCTTCCAATAGAAGCTTAATCTCCACATCCTCCATATTCAGAAGAACTGCTGAAAGTTTGCCTTTATACAGATAGCATTGTACCCGGATATCTTTCATATTACTAAGTGTATCTCTCAGGTTGCGAATAGAGCTCTTAACATCCTCTGACTGAGAGCCGGTTTGATAGAATTGAAGCAATTCCTCATAATCTTCCCCGAATACTTCTTTCATGCCATCTAAAATATTCTCTACATTGGTATGAGTAAGAATAAATTCATATCCCTGGCTCTTCTTTTGGGAGCCATTGACCAGAAATTCTTTTTTGGCAATTTTCTTAAATTCCAGCTTCTTGAATTCCTTTTCTACTAATTCATTAAATTCCTTTTGTGCTGCTTCCTGATTTTTTGAAGAGGTTTGATTGGCCAGTGCTTTGTCTATGTCTTTTATGGTATCTTCCCCTATGATATCTATGAGATACCCGGTATTGTTTTGTTTATAATTATAAGTCAGCACTTTTTTGCTGATGGAGGGGAATTTTAATTTAAGACTATCGGAGGTTAATCCGGCAATGAGATCCAGTCTTATGATACCGATATCCAGCACCCCTTTTAATTGTTTTTGGATGTTGTTTGAAGCATAGGTGAAATGAAAGCCGGCATTATCATAATTACCCTCTATGGCCATGGTATAGTCATTAGACAAGGAGATTTCTTGGATTTGATTCAGATCCCGCACAAATTGGGGCTGATCCTGTGCCGTTTTATAAGCGGCGAGCACCACTTTTTCTCTGTTGCTTAGAAAGAGACCGCTTTTTACCACAAGAAAAACTACCGCAATGATTACCAAAGCACCAAGAGCGGCAAAGAGTATCTTTGTGTCAGGCTTCTTTTTGGGGCTATTCGTAACGGCTTCCTGCTGAGCGGCGTCGACAGCCCTTTCGGACATCATATCGAAACTTACCTCCGGTTTTACTTCCTCTTCGGACATCGGATCGGAATTTACTTCCTCCCCTACTGCTTCCCCGGTTATTGGATCAAATTTTTGTTCCATTGTTATCCTCCTTTTTGTGGCTTTTTCGCCATGTATGTTTATTATATTATAAAATAATGTAAAATGCAATTTTGCATGATGAGAAGGGCGTGTTCAAGGAGGTTTAATGCATATTCTTCTCCATTATCTTGCTATAATAAATTTTTGCGATTATTGATGAATAAAGGGTGTTTTTGTAACATGATGTAATATTCCTCATAAGATATATTGAATATGTAAAAGTAGATATGGTCTCCGGACAGCGTAAAATTACGAAGTTGTATAGGAATTATATTGTCAGGCGGCCTTATGTAATCCGGGTTTAACCCAGTGATGGCAGGGCTGGTGGGAGAAACAGGACAGATAATAACAATATATTGATCAGAAAGGAGGTGTATTTAACATGTCTATGCCTAATTTTCCGGTAATCAGCCCGGCAATCACACGGGAGGATGCTATAAATCAGATATTATCTTCCATCGCTATGGAGGAACTGGGGTTAAGCCATATCATCAATGCAGAGGGTGAGAAGCTCCAATATGTTATAGGAACTCTGCCAGGTATCAGCGGACCGCAGGCAACAGTAGAGGATGTACTTGCCGTCAACGATAGTGTAAGGTCAATGTTGGACGTCATCGCACAGAATCAGCTGCTTTATAAGAATAAGATGCAAAGTGCTCTGCAGGCCTCGGAGCAGCAAGGAGCAACCGGTCCAACCGGAGCAACCGGCCCAACTGGAGCCACCGGAGCAACTGGGGCAACCGGCCCAACCGGAAGCACGGGTCCAACCGGAGCAACCGGTCCCATTGGAGAAGTTGTTTTGGCTTATGGATCTTTAAGAGGAGGCAGTGCAGAGGTACCTGGGGCAGTGTTTACACCGGTACCGTTTAGTGTGGCCGGACCTTTATCGGATACGGTGACAGTTAGCCTATCCGGCAATGAATTGGTGGTAGGAGAAAGCGGGATTTATCAGATAACGATATCGATTAACGCGGAGGCCACTGTTGATCCGGATCCGGATCAACCATATCTAACTGCTATTATTACGGTCAATGGCTCACCGATTTTTGGTGATACTACTACCTTTTTTAAGATATCGAACAGAAGCAGCGCAACCTTTGTCGTTCAAGCCTCATTAACGGCAGGAGATGAAGTAGGAGTAAGCATTAGTACGAATTTTCCTATCTTAGGTTATTTGAATCGTTCTTTAACCATTGTTCAATTAAGCAATTAAATACCCTCGGCTTCTATCGGTTAAGAGATAGGGAATGCAAGGAAAGAGATGGAGATGCAGCGGCATCTCCATTTTTTTAGATGGAATCAAGAGGATACTATGCTGAATGGAGATTGTTTTTAATGCACAATGCCTAAAAGTGACAGGTATTTAATCATGTCATTATTCAATAGCGACAAAATAATATTTGTTCAAATTGAAACCTTAGGACTAAAATATTATAATGAGATTATCCAAAGATGAAATGAATAATATCATTTTATCCAAAATATAAAATAACAAAGTTATTTTATATTTAAGAAGATGATTGGCCGATCAGTTCTTCAGAAAACCGTAAACAAATACTTTTGAAGTGAGAGGGTAGGATTAACTATGAAAGAACGAATTCAAGCATTTGGCAGGTTTTTTAGCGGCATGGTAATGCCTAATATTGGAGCATTTATTGCCTGGGGTATCATTACCACTTTATTCATCGCTGTGGGTTGGATACCGAATGAAAGCATCGCGGCATTGGTTGACCCGATGGCAAAATCACTTCTTCCCCTTTTAATTGCATATACCGGCGGTTATAACGTGGCCGGCCACAGAGGTGGAGTAATTGGAGCAATCACTACCATGGGTCTGATTGTGGGATCCGATGTGCCGATGTTCCTGGGAGCTATGCTTCTGGGACCTTTCAGTGGTTTTCTGATTAAAAAATTTGATAAACTGATAGAAGGCAAGATAAGAGCAGGTTTTGAGATGCTTGTAAACAACTTCTCTCTGGGTATCTTCGGCGCCATTCTGGTTGCACTGGCCTTAAAGGCGATCAGTCCCGTTATGACAGCTTTAAATTCTGTAATGGAAGCTGGCGTTGGCTTTTTTGTTGATCATAAGTTACTTCCTCTGGCAAGCATTTTCATCGAGCCTGCCAAGGTACTGTTCCTGAACAATGCGTTGAACCACGGAATTCTGACTCCCATGGGAATCGAGCAGGTGGATAAGCTGGGGAAATCCATCTTCTTCCTTCTGGAAGCTAATCCCGGTCCCGGTCTCGGCATTCTGCTGGCATGTCTCATTGCAGGCAAGGGCATGATCAAAAGCTCCGCACCGGGCGCCATTGTAATTCATTTTCTGGGCGGTATTCATGAGATTTACTTCCCTTACATCCTGTCCAACCCGGCATTGATCGTTGCAGTAATCGCCGGAGGCGCAAGCGGTGTGCTTACCAATGTCGTATTAGGCGGCGGACTGGTTGGTCCTGCTTCTCCCGGAAGTATTCTTGCGGTTCTGGCCATGACTCCCAAGGGAGGATATCTGCCGGTCATCTTAAGTGTATTAATCTCTGCCGCGGTTTCCTGTGTTGTGGGAATGCCTCTGCTGAAGATCTTCGGCAAGGATGATGATATCGAAGCGGCAAAGGCAAAGGTTCGGGATATGAAGAATGAATCAAAAGGAATTGTTTCCGCAGATGTTAAGGTAGATACAAAGACCTTGAAGAACATCGTATTCGCCTGTGATGCAGGGATGGGTTCCAGTGCCATGGGTGCCACGATCCTGAAAAAGAAGCTGACGGAGGCAGGTTTTACGGATATTAATGTAATGCATGTGTCGGTGTCCTCCATTCCCGAAGATGCACAGATCATCGTCACTCATTCTGCTCTGAAGGAGAGGGCAATGAAGAAGAATCCCAATGCAAAGCTGGTGCTGATTACCAACTTTATGGCAGCGCCGGAATATGATATGCTGGTGGAGGAGTTGAAGGCCGGAAAATAGTTTGCTATATTGGGGAATATAGTTAACCGTATAATTACGCACGAATCAGCGGCATTTGCCGCTATTCGTGCGTAGAGATGTCTGTACCGAAGACAGAGAGTGCGGTACTTTATTATATAGAAATAAGAAGGAGGATACCATGGGCTTTACACCACGTCTGCGCCAAATATTATTGATCTTATTGAAGGAAGACCAGACCATATCGGTAAAAAAGCTGGCTGATGAGATAAAAGTCAGTAAAAGAACGGTTCAGAGAGAGCTGGAATATATCGGATCCTCTTTGCAGCAATATCATGTTTCGCTCCAGACAAAGACAGGTACCGGTATTTGGCTGAAAGGGGAGGCAGAGGATAAGAGAAAATTATATGAAACATTGCAGATGGAGGATACCGTTGATTCCGGGGACAAGGAGAACCGAAGGAAACGGCTGATTCTTGAGATCCTCCGTGACCGGACGCCTAAGAAACTGTACTATTATGCCAATATCTTTGATGTTAGTGAAGCGACTGTAAGCAATGACATGGAAGCGGTGGAGGGATGGTTTCGCCAGTTTAATCTGTCCATCACCCGGAGACAGGGCTATGGTGTTGCCCTGGAGGGCAGTGAGAAGGATTACCGGCTGGCCGTGCGCCGCTTTGTGGATGAGAATTCCGACAACAAGCTGATGAAGAGCTTTACCATGGAAAATGAACGCAATATTATCGATATCCTGCGGGACAAGGAAGGCCCCAATATCTATTCCTTATTAAATAATGATATCCTGAACCGGGTCATCATCTGTTTTCAGAGTATCCGGGACAGGAGACTGACCAGACTGACGGAGAATTCCTATATTGGGCTGATTCTCCATGTAACCATTGCGGTAAACCGGATCTTGCAGCGGGAAATCATAGAACCAAATGAGGAGCTGCTGGAAAAGCTGGTGAAGAATGAAGACTATAATTTGGCCGCCCATATTGCCAGCTCTTTGGAGGAAGAATTCCAGATTGACATCCCGGATATTGAGATTGCCTATATCCTGCTGCATATTAAGGGGTCAAAATTACAATATATCGATGAAGATGAAATGGAGGCGGAGAATCAGAGAGAAGGCCAGGAGCTTCTTAATTTTATCAATGATATGATTGATGCCTACGATGAAGGGCTTGCCTACGAACTGAAGCTGGATGAGGAGTTCATTGCCGGGCTCCTGGCACACCTCCAGCCAACCCTTGTCCGGCTGCGCAACCATATGACCATTACCAATCCCTTGCTGCAGCAGATTAAGGATACCTATCCGGTGATTTATGAGAAAAGCCAAAAGGTCAGCCGGTTAATCACCCAGCATTACGGCTTTGAGATTCCGGAGGAAGAGACGGGATTTCTGGCCATGCATTTCGGCGCGGCCTGTGTGCGGCTGGAAAACAACCGGGAGAGCAGGCGCAAGGTTGATATTGGTATTGTATGTGCCAGCGGTATCGGAATTTCCAGACTCATGCATTCCAAGCTGAAGCGTTTTCTGAAGGACAGTGCCGAGCTGGTGACCTATGGCAAGGAGGATCTCACACCGCTTCAGCTTAAGAGAATGGATTTTCTGATTTCCAGTATTAACCTGGACGGGATAGACGCCGATATCGTGCGCGTCAGTCCGCTGTTATTGGAGAATGATCTGGAGCGGATTGAGGCAAAGGTACGGGTCTATGCCAAGACGCCGAAGAGCTCCCGGACAGAGAATGATTTTGAACGCCAGCTGGAGCAGGTGAACTATACTGTGACCCAGATCAAATATATCATCAAGGAGTTCCAGTGTATGAAGGTCAGCAGCTGTATTTCTTTTGATGAACTGCTGGTGGCTGTGACGGAGCGGCTGTCACCCTATAATGACAAGCGAATTTTGATTCAGGAGGATATTAGACGAAGGGAGAAGATTGCCTCCCAGGTTATTCCGGAATATAACTTTGCCCTGCTGCACAGCCGGACGAGAGGGGTGATGCGCCCCTGTTTCTCGGTCTGCCTGGCCAGGGATCTGGGCGAGTTCCAGGACCCCTTCTTTCAAAATGTCCGGGCTGTTATTATCATGCTGGTGCCGGAAGACGAGCATATGGAAGAGAATACCGGTATCATGGGGTATTTGAGCAGCAGGCTGGTGGAAAGCAGCGAGTTCCTGGAGACCATATTTGCAGGGAACCGGGAGGAGATCCGCTCCTATCTCAAGATGGAATTAAAGAGATATTTCGGCCAGTATCTGGATCGGGTATAATGCAATGTCATGAAGTTTGGCTGGCGGCACCGCATCAAGTCACTTTTGTGCTGACCGTATTTAAAAATGTCGCTAACCAATGATGTCAAACTCGATTTTGTATCATTTGATATTAGGGTTCCTGTGCGTGTATAATAATAATCAGAAAGAAAGTTGCAGCGATGACACAATGACAGAAGTTGAACAGAGAGGATCGAGAGAGATGGAATTGCTTCAGAAGAAGAACATTATATTAAATTGCAAGGCCAAAGAAAAAGAGGAAATCATCAGGGAGATTGGCCGGATATTACTGGACAGCGCTTATGTGGAGCAGGATTATATCGAAGGCATGATAGAACGGGAGAAGAGCTTTCCCACTAATATAGGGAACGGAATTGCAATTCCCCATGGTGTGGAAGCGGTTAAAAAGAATATAAGGAATTCCGGTATCGCGGTAATGATATTTCCGGAAGGAACCGACTGGAACGGGGATGTGGTAAAGATTGTGGTGGGCATAGCGGCCAAGGGAGAAGAGCATCTGGACGTTCTGGCCAATATCGCGGAAAAATTATCGACGGAGCAGGCGGTTGAAGATATGGTCCGGAGCAGTGCCGAGGAAATCTATCTTCATTTTACAGGAAAGTAAAGAAAACGGCATACCTGTGCCGTCCAAGGGGAGTGCGTATCTTGGCGCGCAGTGCCATAGCATAATCATAAACGCTTTGCGCGTGTAATTATGCTATGTTTTCAGCAGTGAATGGAGGATGAGATGATAATTACGGTAACGATGAATCCGGCGGTTGATAAAACCGTGGATCTGGAGCAAATGCATCATGGCGGATTAAACAGAGTTAAAAATGTGATTATGGATGCCGGGGGAAAGGGAATCAATGTCTCCAAGACCATTCAGGAGCTGGGCGGCGAGACGGTTGCCACCGGCTTCGTCGGAGGCAGCGGCGGGCTTCTGATTAAAAAGGCCTTAAAGGAAATGGGCATCCCTTCGGATTTCGTTGAGATTGAGAAAGAGATAAGAACCAACCTCAAGGTGGTGGAAGCAGACGGGAATGTAACGGAATTCAATGAAGCCGGGCCGGTGATATCCGAAGAGGAGCTGGAGCAGCTGACCGGGAAGCTGTTGGGTTATGCCAATGAAGAAGCCCTCTTTGTCCTGGCAGGCAGCATCCCCGGCGGAATTAGTAAAACCGTATACCAGACCCTGACCCGGAAGCTGAAAGCCCGGAGCGCCAGAGTGTTTGTCGATGCGGACGGGGAATTGTTCACGCATGCTCTGGAGGCTGGGCCGGATATCATAAAGCCCAACCGCCATGAGCTGGAGGAATATTTTCATAAGGATTACCGGGTGGATGAAGGGGAGCTGGTCGGAATGGGACAGACCCTCTTGAAAAAGGGTGTCGGCATGCTGGCCATATCCCTGGGTCAGATGGGCGCGCTGTTCTTAGCAGGGGATCAGGTACTGCGCTGCCCCGGCCTTAAGGTGGAAGCCCATTCCACAGTCGGCGCAGGTGATGCTATGGTGGCGGCGCTGGCCTATGGAGTGAACCGGGGGATGTCCCTCAGTGAATGCGCCGCGTTGGGAATTGCCGCTTCCGCCGGAGCCGTGACCACGAAGGGCACCAAGCCTCCGAAGCGGGAGCTGGTGGAGGAATTGCGGAGACGGGTTACAGTGCAAAGCATAGGTTGTTAGGACAAAGAACGCGGCCCAGGGTGAGCAGGCTGTGAGAAAGGCGTGGTTATTGATATGAGAACAAAGGCGGTCAGAATGTACGGCGCAGACGATTTACGTCTGGAAGAGTTTGAATTACCGGAGATCCGGGAGGATGAGATCCTGGTGAAGGTGGTGAGCGACAGCATCTGCATGTCCACCTACAAATTAGTAAAGCAGGGAAAAAAGCATAAACGTGCGCCTCAGAATATAGATACCAACCCGATTATTATCGGACATGAATTTGCCGGCGATATTATTAAGGTGGGCAGAAAATGGGAGGATCAGTTCCGGCCCGGACAAAAATTTGCCTTGCAGCCCGCCCTGAACTATAAGGGGAGTCTGGCTTCCCCGGGATATTCCTATGAATTCTTCGGAGGGGCATGTACCTATTGTATCATTCCCCAGGAGGTAATGGAGCTGGGATGTCTGTTGAATTATGAAGGGGAGAGCTATTTCGAAGCATCGCTCGGAGAGCCCATGAGCTGCATTATCGGAGGTTATCATGCCAACTATCACACCAACAAGCAGAATTATAACCATGCCATGGGAGTGAAGGCGGGAGGCAATCTGCTGGTAATGGGAGGCTGCGGTCCCATGGGCCTGGGAGCCGTAAGCTACGGCTTATGCATAGAGAATAGACCCAAAAGGCTTGTGGTAACAGATATCAGTGACGAGCGGATCAAGCGGGCCAGAGAGGTGATCTCCGAGGCGGCTGCCGCCGAACAGGGGGTAGAGCTGGTCTATGTGAATACCCAGGCGCTGGAGAAACCCTTCGAGGAGTTGATGTCCATCAGTGAGGGCAAGGGCTATGACGATGTATTTGTATATGTTCCCATCCGCCCGGTGGCAGAGATGGGGGATGCCCTGCTGGCATTTGACGGCTGTATGAACTTCTTTGCGGGACCCACGGACAGCCGGTTCAAAGCAGAAATCAACCTGTATAATGTTCATTACACCAGCACTCATATCATTGGAACTACCGGAGGCAATACCGATGATCTGATAGAGGCCATCGATCTGGCGTCAAAGAAAATGATTGAACCGGCAGTAATGGTAACCCATGTGGGCGGAATTGACAGCGTGGCGGAAGCTACTTTGAATCTGCCCAACATCCCCGGCGGGAAGAAGCTGAATTACATGCAGATCAACATGCCGCTGACGGCGATTGAGGATTTTGAAGAATTGGGCAGGACCGATCCGCTGTATAAGAAGCTGGCAGATTCCTGCAAACGTCATAAGGGCTTGTGGAACAGCGAGGCAGAGAAACTTTTGTTTGAACACTTTGGAGTATAAGCAGGATGCGGCAGAATGGAGGTTAATATGGTAAGTCAGAGGGTTACAATAAAAAATCCCTCCGGGCTTCACGCGAGGCCGGCAGGGGAGTTGGCGAAGCTGTGTTCCCGGTGCAAATCTCAAATCACCATTGCGGCGGGAGAGAAGAAAATCAATCCCAAGAGCATACTGATCCTCATGAGCGCGGCAATCCGCTGCGGAACCGAGGTCACAGTGGAGTGCACCGGCGAGACGGAGAAGGAAGACCTGGAAGCAATTATTGCAGCAATAGAAGGCGGATTAGGAGAATAATTGATAAACTTTCCTTTTTATAAAACAATGACAGGCGGTTTGCAGCCTGTCATTGTTTTATAAGGGGATTCTTTTAAAATCAAAAATTTTGGTGGGAAATGACCGCGGCATGTGATAAAATCAGAGAAGAAAGCAGATAATCTGGATAAGACAGCCGGACAGGCAGGATCGCCGGCTGATGCTTCACTGAAATCAATAATTTTGGAAGGAAGAAAATACGGATGAGTAATATATGGCATGATATCAGCCCGGAGCGTATTCAGGCTCACGATTTTGTGGCGGTTATTGAGATTTCCAAGGGCAGCAAGAAGAAATACGAACTGGATAAGGAGACAGGGTTTATTATTCTGGATCGGATTCTATATACTTCAACCCACTATCCGGCTAATTATGGCTTTATTCCGAGAAGCTACGGCGACGATAAGGACCCGCTGGACGTGCTGGTGCTCTGTTCGGAGCCGATTGAGCCCCTTTCCCTGGTCCGGTGTTATCCGATTGGCGTTATGAACATGATAGATAACGGAATGGGAGATGAGAAGATTATCGCGATTCCCTTTAATGACCCTACCTATAATCTATATAAGAACATCGATGAATTGCCGCCCCATATCTTTGATGAAATGAGACATTTCTTCAGCGTGTACAAGGAACTGGAGAATAAGGATACGGCGGTCAATGAGTTTGGAGGGCCGACAGAAGCCATAAGGATTATCGAACACTGCATCGAGAATTACCGTCAGCTATTCTCTCAGAGATAGAATGAAGGAAAGAGGAATAGAACGGCCTGCCGCAAACGTGATCAGGAACTGAGTCCGCTTCGGGTCGAAGCGGACTGCGGTTCCTGATCACGTTTGCGGCAGGCCGTTTTTTGCAATTCACTGCAGATCTTGGATTAAAATGTTCTTCCGGATCCAATTTCAAAATGGTATTTCACAATGCCAAGATCAACCTTAGAATAAAAGCCTGCGGTTGCTTCTGCCGTTACCGTATCTCCGGCAAGGGTAAACATAAATTTTTGCTGGTTCATTGCAGTAGGAGCGAGCATTGCCGCTTCCACCCCGCTTTTGAACCATTCGGGCATCGTTCCGTCTGTTTTGCATAATTGCTCCATCGGCTTGCTTTTGTGAACAACGCCCTGTGTTTTGCCGTACCCAAGGGCGAGAACACATCCTAATTTCTCCCCGTCGTTAATTGTGATGGCTTTCCTTGCCTTCCCTTTACTGAAGGTCAATGCCACCCAACAGGTGTTTAAACCGAGCATTTGAGCCTTTAGGGCAATACGTTCGCCGTAATAGCCGCTCTTTTCATCAAAATCAGCCGCCTTCCTTCCCACAAGAGCGATGTAATTCTGCACGCCGGTGATTTTGCCGTAATGTGCCATCATGCCGTCAAAGGCTTTGGGTTCGTTGACAACAAGCTGAATGCGGAGCCCGCTTTCCTTGTTGCAGGCATCAATTTCTGTTTTGAGCTGGGAGAGAGTTATCTGATCGATGGCTTTGTCGGTATAACTTCTCACAGAATGGCGGTTTTGAATTGCAGTTAGAACATCCATAAACAAATGCCTCCTTTTTCTAATTACCTAGATTATAGCATAGTTTTTAGTATAACCAACAGCAGAAAAAAAGATGGTGAAAAAATTATCATTTTAGGGGCGGCAGAGTATTGCAAAAGCAATAGGAAACAGATACAATTAAAGTATCATGTGTGTAAGGGCAGGGGATTTTGTGGGAGATATTGTGATTGAGGAAGTGAATTATAAGGCCTTCGTTATGGCGGCCGGAAGTATGTTTGCATTGATTGCTTCCATGGCCATGACAATATACGGTGTACATCGGGAAAGAGCAGTCTATTTCGTTCCGGGGATTATGGCCTCTGCTTTGTTTTTGACTCTATTTACAATAGCAACAGTGAAAACCATGAAGGTCAGAAATCTGCTGACCATTACCCGGGAAGGAATTCATGACAGTTCCTCATTGAGCGGTATGGGTTTTCTATCCTTTGACGATATCAAGGAGTTCTTGATTGTGACCGCCCATAACAGGCCGGCGATTGCGGTGGTTCCCAAGGATACGCAGCATTTTCTCTCCCAACTTACCGTAGTGAAGCGAAGGGTGGCCAAGAGAAACATCAGCCAGCAGCTGCCGCCCGTTCTGATCATGGCGGATATGGCAAAGGATATGGAGCCGGAGGACATCCTGTCACTTCTGAACAAGAGGCTGAGCGATTACAGCCGCCTGTTTGAATGATTTTGTATGGTGATTCTGCACAGGAAAAAGATTCACTCTTATTAAAAAAATAGATTGTAATTCAGAACAAGCTATGTTATCATAGTTAATTGTGATATGTTATACTATAATTTCCTTGCTCTTTAAATGATAATTTGATTCTTCGTCAGTCAAATTACATTCAAAAAGGGCCAGAGACCAGAAGGAGGTGCCAAACAACTATGAATCAATATGAATTAGCCTTAGTTGTAAACGCAAAAATCGAGGATGAAGCCAGATTAGCTACCTTGGAAGCAGCAAAAGACCTGATCGCCAGATTCGGCGGAGCTGTGACTAATGTTGACGACTGGGGAAGAAAGAGATTAGCCTATGAAATTCAGAAAATGAAAGAAGGCCACTACTATTTCATCCAATTCGACGCTGATTCTACCGTTCCCAACGAAATCGAGCAAAGAGTTCGTATCATGGAGAATGTAATCAGATATCTGTGCATCAGAAAAGATGCTTAATACACCCTAAGGCGTACAAACGAAAGGGAGGTATTTAACTTATGAATAAAGCGATATTAATCGGCCGTTTAACCAGAGATCCCGAGGTGAGATATTCCCAGGGAGAGAATTCAACAGCAGTTGCCAGATTTACCTTGGCAGTGGACCGGCGTTTTCGGAGAGCCGGGGAGAACTCGGAAGCGGACTTTATCGGCTGTGTTGCCTTCGGCAAGCAGGCGGAGTTTGTGGAGAGGTACTTTAAGCAGGGAATGAAGATGGTACTGGCTGGAAGAATTCAGACAGGAAGCTATACCAATAAAGACGGTCAGAAGGTTTATACCACTGATATTGTGGCAGAGGATATAGAGTTTGCCGAAAGCAAGAACAGCGGCGGCAGCGGCGGAGGATCTGACTTCCAGCAGGGAGGTTATCAAAGAGAGTTCCGGCCGGAGCCCAGTTCGGCAATTGGGGATGGATTTATGAACATCCCGGACGGTATTGACGAAGAATTACCATTTAATTAAAAAAGCAGAATGATCATAGATAGACGGATTCCTTCATTAGTCCGCCTAACGTGAAAAAATCGGATAAGGAGGTCAAGACATGGCATTCAGAAGAAATGAAGATAGAGGCGATGCTCCGATGAAGAGAAAAACCTTTGGACGCAGAAGAAAGAAAGTATGTGTGTTCTGTGCAGATAAGAACTACGCAGGAATCGATTATAAGGATGTTAACAAGTTAAAGAGATATGTATCTGAGAGGGGCAAGATCCTTCCCAGAAGAATTACCGGCAACTGTGCAAAGCATCAGAGAGCTTTGACCGTAGCTGTTAAGAGATCAAGACATGTTGCTTTGATGCCTTATACTATGGATTGATTTTAGTAATGAAGCCGTTACATGACGAGAGTGAGATGCTTCACTTAGGTTGTGTAACGGCTTTTTTGACTAATTCAATACTTTGTTAGTTCCGGTTTCGGCCTGTGGAAGCATCAGCTTACTCTAAAAAATAGCCCTTCTAAATCTGCTTCAGCACACTCTGCACAGCTTCCTTTATTTCCTGGTAGCTGGTGCATCTGCAGATATTGGACTGAAGCCATTTTTCTATCTCATACTCATCTGCATTGGGTTTCCTTTCGGCAAGAGCATGGCAAACCATTAAAAATCCGGAAGTACAATAACCGCATTGAAAAGCATTATATTGAACAAAGGCTTCCTGTATAGGAGTATGTCCTCCAAGTCCCTCTACTGTTAAGATTTTATGCCCTACAGCCTCGATGGCTAAAACCAGGCAGGATTTAACAGGCAGCCCATCCATTAATACGGTACAGGTGCCGCAGTCACCGTTTTTGCATCCTGGTTTGGCACCTGTCAGGCCGAATTGTTCTCTCAATACATCCAACAAGACATCAGCAGGACGAACGGTTGCTTTTCTCATCTCATGATTCACGTCAAGGTTGATCACACAATCGTTTTCATAATACTTCATCATTATGCCTTTCTAAAATAGATTTGATAATATGATCCAATACAAAAAGCCTGTATTCCCCGGTCCCCTCATAATCTGTAATTGGCGGTTCCGGCAAGAAAGCATGAGTTTTTTCAAGCTTTTCACCTAATGACAGCCGTGTGTCATTTAAAACCTTTTCTATTTCTGCGCTCCGGAAGGGAAAGGAACAAAGGCCGGAAAAAGCGAAGCGTAAACGATTCTCATAGGTAATACTGCAAACGGTTACCAAAGGATAATCTATTTTTTCTATTGCAGTCTTTTTTACATGGGTAAAAGGCAGCGACAACATTTCTGTTTTGATTTTAATCTGATAAATGAACTCACCCTGTCTCAATTTAATCCTTTTGTCAAAAGCATTTTTAAACTGCAATCTTCGAAAACCATGGGGACCGTAAAGAATAATTTTTGCATCCGTAAGCAGTAAAGGCAGGACAGTTTCTTTATAAATAATCGTGCCGCTGATGTTCCCTCCCAGAGTAATGCGGCATTGGTTGGTATGGTCTGCAATCCGCGCCCCCGTTGTGCCCAGGAGAGGGAAGAGGCCGGATTCTTCGATAGCATTTAAAGAAACCGCTCCTCCTATGGTTAAATACTCTTCCTCTATCTCTAATTTATTGCATTCTTCTATTCCTTTTAAATCAATGACAGCATCGGGAGCATTACTTCCTGCCCTTGCCATGGTGATAATCTCGCTTCCGCCATTATAGTAAAATACTTTCTTATCCTCTTTGCTTAAGGCTTTATAAGCCTTTACCGCTTCCCGCCTGTTCTCCGGTTTACAGTAGATAAAATCATTTGCTATCATGGATACCCTCCTTTGCCCTCCATAAACGTTCCGGTGTCAGAGGCAGCTCCCGGACGGGAATGCCGGAAGCGGCGGCCAATGCATTTCCAAGGGCGGCGGGAATCCCTATAATTCCATGTTCGGAAATGCTACGAGAACCAAAAGGGGAATCTGTCTGAGGTGTTTCTACGAATTCTACCTGATACCGGGGCTCCTCCCCTATATGCAGGAGCTTATAGGTTCGTAAATTAGGAGTATTTAATCTCCCCTCTTTGTTATATTCATAGACTTCTCTGCTGGACATACTAAGCCCCATGGACATTCCGCCATATATGATTTCCTTCATACCATCGGGATTGATAACTTTTCCTACGTCCATTACCGTTACTGCGTTTATTATTTTATAGGTGAAATCCAAGGGGTTAAATTCTATTTCCACTGCCTGTGCGCCTACGGTCCAGGAGGGGCCTGTACGGCCTTTCCCTGTGTTGGGGTCCATCATGGACAGCCCTTTTAACATGAAGCTGCCTTTTGCAATGACCGGTTCTCCGATGGAAGCCCCATTGGGGGTCTGATAGCCTGAGACAATATCTTTAAATAAGGTATACCGGTCCGGCTGCTCCTTTTTAAAAACCCGGCTATCCGCAACTTCAATTTCCTCCGGACTGCAGGAATAGATCTGTCCGCCCATGGCCTTTAACTGCCCCAGTACATCATCTGCCGCCTTCATCACCGCATTGCCCGCCATATAATTTGTCATGCTTGCAACCGTTTTGTAATGTTCCGGATTTAACCGTGTATTGACTGCAAGACTTACATGGATGTCTTTGATATCCATTTTCAGCTTATCGGCAATCATCTGGGCCAGGTTAGTCTGACCTCCGCTTCCGATTTCAACCACACCTGTATTCAGGTTTAAGCTTCCGTCTGAATTAAATGTGATAATGGAACCGGAGACGGCATTGGCCGGAGGAGTGGCGGATTTCCAGAGACAGGCAATCCCTGTTGCCAACACCTTATTATCATTTATTTTTCTTACTTTCTCTCCCTTCCAATGAAGCAAATTCTTTAATTTATCCAGGCAAAGCTCCAGATTCCCGGTATTGCTGTAAGTGCTGACCACCTGGGCGGGTGTCAGATGCCCCGGCCGGATGGCGTTTATTTTCCTGAATTCCATTGAATCTATACCGCATTGTTCAGCCAGATCCTCCATGGTCCTCTCTATACAGAAGGTATAGCATAAATGTCCGAACCCCCTGTAAGAAGTGGAATAAGTGTGATTGGTATAAATACAATAGGAATCACAGGATAAATTGGCTATGCTATAGGGACCGGTACAATCCGCAGCAATTGCTTTGGACATATAGGGGCCGATATCCGAATACGCCCCTGTATCCAGGTAAAAAGTAAAATCGGCGGCAGTTATGGTTCCGTCTGATTTTGCGCCTATTTTAATATTGGCTTCCAATCCCAAACGGCAGGGCGCGGTTGTCATATCTTCTTCTCTTGAAACCGTAAGACGAACCGGTGCGCCGTTTACCTTTGTACAGGCCATATAGGCCAGGAACTCCAGTGTTACGGGTACTTTCCCGCCAAAGGCACCCCCTACCAAGGGGACATTTACTTCAATATTTCCCGCAGGGATCTGAAAGCAGGAGGAAAGCTGCTTTACAACCGTATAGGGAGACTGGGAGGAGGTCTCGATTTTTACTTTTCCGTCCGCCGATATTTCCGCCCTGACGGCTCTGACTTCCATTGCCAGGTGATCTGAAGGCGGCAGTTTATAATTTCGTTCAATCACCACATGGCTTTCTGAAAATCCTTCTTCTATATTTCCTTTCCGCACCTGGAATTTAGAAGCAATATTGCTGTGTTCAACAGGTTGGATATCTTTCTGTAATTTTTTATACTTTCCCAGATCAGGGTGAAGGTAAGGAGCCTCTTTTTTCAGCGCTTCCTCAGGAGAAAAAACAGCTGTGAGCGGCTCATATTCCACCTCAATCATTCGGACCGCTCTCAGTGCAATGGCTTCCGTAACCGCTACGACAACCGCTACCGGCTCCCCGGCATATCTTACCAAGTCTTTTGCAATGGGGGGCCTGTCCTCCAGCAAGGGGCCGCTTAAAACAGGAAAATCATTTCCTGTAATGATTGCCTTTACTCCTTTTAGCTGGCGGGCTTCTAAACAGTGAATGGATTTGATTCTCGCATGAGGATGAGGAGAGGTTAAAATTCTCGCATGAAAATATCCTATGACAGGCTTATCATCCGTGTATTTTGCATTTCCTGAGACCTTATCCCAGGCTTCTTTCCGGTGAATACTTTCGTCAATGGTTGTTCTCATCTTTGACCTCCTAAAAGGATTTCAACTGTATTATGGATTTATTTAGCAAAAATTATACTAGACCTGTTTTTTAAATACCGATTTATATAAATCCATTCCATAGCTAATCCTTTTCGGCACTCCCTCAATGAAACGGTAAGTGCGTTCGCCATTCTCTTCCCATATTGCGGCTTTGCTTTATCCGGATGGAATCATATTTGATACAGAACTGTTTTTGTACTTGATATGCAGTATATTTATGCTATACTGGAATGGATACAATTATAGTAAATGATATTTATTCAGGGGGAATCCGTATGAAATCCATAAAGGCAGTTGATCGCAAACTTATCTCCGCGCAAAGACCACAAATAAAATAGTCGGCGATGCTTTGCTCGGAGATCTGATACTGGAGTAGCTGGTGATAATATAACAGTCCATAAGCCTTGTATTTACAGAAGGTTTATTTGTTATACTTTCACTTGTCTGGTTTCGGATTTGGATATGGATTTTAATAAATCTTTTCTGCAGCATGGTGTGCCGGGCTGCAGTTTTTTTGGTCTTTGCTTCATCTAAATTAAATTATTTTAGAGGAGCAGGGAGTATGAAATATAGGAAAGCACAGGATGTGCTGCCGGAGGAACTGGTAAAGATCTTGCAAGAATATGTGAATGGCGAATATCTATATATTCCCCGTAAGGATGGGGAAAAGAGAATATGGGGAGAAATGAGCGGAGCCAGGAATCTCCTAAAGGAAAGAAACAAGGAAATCTATGATAAGTATCAGAATGGGCACACCGCAGAGGTGCTGGCTATGGAATATTTTTTGTCAGAGCATAGCATCCGGCGTATATTGAGTCAGGTAAAAAATGATGGTTGAGTTCGCTGCAGAAGAGTTTATGCAATGGATTTTATAATAATCCCTATGTATAATCGTATATTACAGGAACATAATCCGTGTTCCCGTAGTCAAGATGGACGGCGCAGAGGCAGCGCCTTTTATCAGAAGTTTGAAATGCAACTTCTGATAACTTATCTTGTAGGTATCGGAATACATGATACGATTTTACAGAGAAGGGAAGGAATAGCATGGCATTAAAGCCGCATAGGGGTAAAACATTATGGAGCTTACCGTCACATGGCAGAGGAACCTGCCCTTTATGCAAAACAAAAAGGATCAAGGTTTTATATCCTTTCATTGCAGAGGATGGGAGCAAAACAACGGTATGTAAAAGATGCCGCAACAAAAAAATGGTATCTGTCCATTCTATATAATGCCCTAACCCCAAAATGTCAGACACAAACTAAATAAGGTAACTAATAAGGATTGAATCCTGTACTGTACAGGGCACAATCCTTTTAGTTTGCTCTCTTGTCAAATTAATGTTACGTCGGGTTGTACGGAAAGGAACGATATGGTAAAATAAATATAATAGCAGTAGAAAAGGGGAGTCAGCAGGTATCCCTTACCATACCTGAAGCAGATGAGCAAGAGAGGAGTATTTTAATGCGTTTTGGAGGATTGATATTTAGAAAATGGACCTCGCCCCAGGAGTGGGCCCAGGCCGCAGTGGATGCGGGCTATTCGGCGGTATATTTCCCGGTGGATCATACGGCGGAGATATCCGTTATTGACGGCTATGTAAAAGCCGCCGCAGATTATGATCTTGTGATCTGTGAGATCGGTGTGTGGAATAATTTATTGACAAGGGACCCTGCGAAAAGGGAGGAGAATATCAACCGGGCAATCCATCAGCTTGAGCTGGCGGAGTATGTGGGGGCAAATTGCTGTGTTAATATCTCCGGCTCCTATAGCGAGCAATGGGACGGGCCTCATAAGGATAATCTGACGGAAAGGGCTTTTGAGGAGATTGTTCTCACCACCCAGAGAATTATTGATGCGGTTAATCCGGAGCGCACCTGCTACTCGCAGGAACCGATGCCTTGGATGTATCCTGATACGGCGGATTCTTACTTGCGGCTGATCCGCAGCATTGACCGCAAAGGCTTTGCCGCCCATCTTGATCCGGTGAATATCATATCCAGTCCCCAGCTTTTCTACCGGAACGGCGAGGTGATTCAAGAATGGTTTGATAAGCTGGGAACCAATATCGTGAGCTGTCATGCCAAGGACATTACCCTCAGCGGGAAGCTTACGGTTCATCTGGATGAATGCAGGCCGGGTCTTGGAGAGCTGGATTATGAGACCTATCTGAGATGCTTATCCAAGCTGGATGACAGGGTTTGCCTGATGCTGGAGCATATGACAGAAGAGGAAGATTATATCCTGGCCGCCAGGTACATCAAAGGGGTGGCAGGAAAGCTGGGGATAAAGCTGGGGAGATAGGAGGAGGCCAATGGATATTATAGAATTACGAGAAAAGCTTATGAGGGGCATGGAGAAGGGAAACAGTGGGCATAAGCTATTTGGAGAGCTGCATGATGAGAAGGTAAGGGAAGGCATACTCGGTAACCCGGCACTGAAGGAATACCTGGAGGAATTGCGCCGGGTGGCACAGGAGTGCCGGAATACAGCCATCAAAGCGTTGCCCTGGCATCTCTTCAAAGGGTTTGATACCACCGGAAACCGGACGGAATATGAGAAGGAGTATTTTGAACACCGTAAAATTCTTATGACCTTCGGCCTTATGGCCTGGCTGTATCGGGAGCCTGAGGATATTGCGGCCCTGGAGGATATCATATGGGCAGTCTGCGAGGAGTATACTTGGTGCCTGCCCGCGCATTTGAACCGCAGAAGCCTGGAGCCCTCTGCGGAAGATGTTTATAAAGCAGGCAGATTCCTGCATACAGGGTTTGACCCGGAGACCAACATTGATCTCTTTGCCGCAGAGACCGCGGCAGCGCTGGCAGAGATTTTATATATGCTGGAGGAGTGCCTGGCACCCATGGTGGTACAGCGTGCGAGAAAGGAAGTCTTCCGGCGTGTTCTGAACAGTTATCTGCGCTATCCCGGAATCTATTCGTGGGAGATGATGAGGAATAACTGGGCAGCGGTATGTGCCGGATCTATCGGGATAGCGGGCATTTATCTGCTGGAGGATGTTTCTGTGCTGGCACAGCTGCACAGCCGTCTGAGCCCCTCCCTGGATCATTTTCTGGAAAGCTTCGAGGCGGACGGCACCTGTCTGGAAGGGCTGTCCTACTGGACCTATGGGATTAGCTTCTACGTTGCATATGGGGATTTGTTGAAACGGAGAACGGCAGGGCAGATTGATCTTCTGATGGATGAGCGGTTTGAGAAAATAGCTGCTTTTCAGCATAAATGCTATTTCCCCGGCGGCTGGACGGTAAGCTTCTCCGATGCCAATGCCAGGGACTGTTACCGGAGCGGGCTGACCGACTACTTAAGAAGCAGCTTCCCGTCGGTGCAGATTCCGGCAGATGCGGATAAGGCGGGCTACTCCTTTGACGGCTGTTTTCGTTGGTGCCCGGGTCTGAGGGATCTATTGTGGACAGAGAAAGAACCGAATCATGATACAGCGGTGAGAGGAATGGAAGAGCCGGCAGGGGAACATTCGGATGTTATCTGTGAGGTATTGCCCGAGGCGCAGTGGATGCTGTGCAAGCAATACGGCGGCCGCCGGCTGGGTCTGGCGGTGAAGGGAGGGCATAACGACGAACCCCATAACCATAATGATATAGGATCCTTCGTGTTTTATAAAGAGGGAGAATGCCTGCTGTGTGACCTGGGAAGCGGTGAGTATACCAGGGATTATTTTGGAGAAAAGAGGTACTCCGTATTCTGCACCGGCTCCTTCGGGCACAGTGTTCCCATTATCAATGGCAAAGGACAGGAGCCTGGAAGAGAGCACGGGGCAAGGGACGCTGCCTTCCCGGAAAAGGGGCGGATGGTTATGGATATCGCCCCGGCATACAATAACAGGAACCTGGTGGGGCTCCTTCGGGATATGACTTACCGGGAAGAGGAAATTGTTTTAAGAGATACCTTCCGTATGGCCCGTATATCGGATGAAGTGAATCATATCACAGAAAGAGTGGTCACACTTCATGAACCGAGGCTGGAACGCGGTTTTGTTTTGATTAAGGGGGAGAGAACGGAGTGCCGGATTGAATATGATGACCGGATGCTGAAGCCGTGTATCCGGCAGCATGAGCATACGGATCATGCCGGAATTAGCAGAACTGTTTACAGCGTTGATTTTGAGGCAGAGATAGCGGAAGAGGAGATGACTCTGGAACTCAGAATAAGATAAAAAAGAAGAGAGTCCGATTTCCTATGGCTTGGCTTACCCTGACAGCAGGGGGGCGTAGCCGCAGGCTGCCGGGCTCTTTTTTGTACCGCTTTCTACGGTCAGAGATGGATGAGATCTTACTTACCGGTTACGCTCCCGCATTATTTGTACAGAGTTGTTCAATATATAGAAAATAGTATGGAAGCAGGCATTGCAGTTAAGATACTATTGTTTAATTTTGCCCTGCGGAATTTGCGTAAAAACGATTTTAATTCATTTGGCCCATAGAATAAGGGGGAAAACGAGAAAACAGGAAAAATATTACATAACAGAAAAACATATTATATAGAAAATAACCATAATTGGATCATGAGAATAGTATATATATAAAAACTTGCATAAAAAAATATCATAAAAACAAAATAAAAATGTTTTTATTATTGCAAATTTTATAAATCTCATCTATAATAGGGGTGTAGGAAAATAAACTATGATTTGGAGGGTACAGCAGTGAAAAGAATGAAATCATTATGTATGGCTCTGCTTCTTGTACTTGCCGCAGGCATGCTTGCCGGTTGTGGTAAAAAGTATGAAGCACTGAGTACCGGTATGGCCGGGGAGATTGACGTTATGTTATGGTCTGGTTCCAGCACGTATCTGGAGGATGTCGGCCATCAGAATTATGCAGAGGGAGAACTGAAGGGTCAGAATGACGCCGCAGTCTATGCTATGGCCAAGAAGTTCAACGAGACCTATCCCAACATTAAGATCAATGTATATGCCAAGACGGGTGATCCTGACAGCAATGACACGCCCTGGGCACAGGAGTTGGAGAATTTCAAGGCGCAGTATGGTAAGTATCCCGATATCTATGCCTCCACGGATCTGTCAGGTGATGTGGCCAGGGGTATGGTAGCGGATCTGTCGGTATTCGCTGACGATCCGGTATACCAGTCCTTTAATAAATCCATTATGAATATGATGAATTATTATGGATTCCAGGCCGGTCTCCCCCAGTATATGCTTCCCTGGGGTGTTTATGTGAACAAGGAGCTGGCGGAGCAGAATAACATTGATGTTCCTCCTGCTGACTGGAATATTGACGAGTACACAGCCTTTGTATCATCTGCCGACAACAAGACTTTCTGGGGAGCAATGGATGTTCCCATGAGCTTCATCAACGGAGGAAATAAGGACATTACCTATTCCCTGGCCAATTACAAGGGAGAGGGAGACCATGTCAATCTCAACTCCGATGCGGTTGCAAAACTGTTGGAGTATGTGCCGAAATGGTCTAAATCTGCAGTCTGGACACAGAATGATGTGGGCGGTGTTCCGGCAGAGGTTATGGATGCAAACTGGTGGTGGGGCTTCAAGTTCTTCATCGAGAATGCAATCTTAACCAATGACGGAGATCCCTGGATGATGGGTGACGCCGCCAACCCTGAGGAAGGATTTGCGAACGCAGCCAAATCCAAGGATTGGGATATCTATCCCAGACCCAGCACGGACTATGTAGAGAATACCGTGGGTATCGTGCTTGATCCTATGGCAATTCACAACTATGCAATGGATGACGGTGATCCGGCGTGGAGTGATGCAGAGAAGGATGCCCTGAAAGTGGCCTATACCTTTGCTTCCTTCTGGGTTGGCAGCAATGAGAGCTTCCAGGTAAGAGCGGATCAGACCTTCGATGATCAGGGTACACTGAAGACTTCTTTAAATGATTCCCTGCCGTTGGTAACGGGGAAGGATTTTGATAAGCAGATGGAGATCTGGGCTTCGGTACCGACGCATCAGCGTTTTGGCGATGCCAAGAAGATGCCCGGTTTCCAGAAGGTTATTGAAATCTGGGAGAAGGGTCAGTTCTGGGATATTTCCGACAAGGCTTATCCTCTCAAGATTATGCAGGATGGCACCCGTGTGGAGGCAGATAAAGAGTGGAGATTCATCTATCAGGCGGAGAACGTTTCAGTTCTCAGGACGGATCCTAACTGGCTGGATGAGGTTAAGTCTAAGCTCCCGGACTGGAACACGAATATCAATCAGAGATTTGTTGAGGCAGACAACCAGCTCAGGGAAGGCTTAAAGTCATATTACGGCTTCACGGATGAGAATTTCAAGGTTAAGAAGTAACAGACAGCTGATATAAAGGAATAGAAGAATACATATGGTATTCAGATTATAAGATAGACAGGGGATTACAGGTGATGCAGAACCGGCCGCTTCCGAAAAGGGAGACTTATGGCCGAGCATCACCTGTCGGGTCCCCTATCATAACGTATACAACCCAGCAAAGGGGAATGGCTGCAATGAAGAATAGAAAAAAAATGATCGCTGGTTTATCGGTATGTATAGTTGCGGTTGCTGTGATGGCAACTATATTTATTTTAGGGAAGAGGCCGGAATATATTGATGGAACCGATGGGAAGAAGGTAGGAGCGGCCCTTCAATTATTAAAGAATTCCCTTAGGACGGAGACGGTTACCTACCTGGATTTTATTGAGGGGCAGGTTCCGGAGTACGGACGTGAGGGTCGGACAGCCACCCCTGAGGCAGGAAGCAGGGTGGAGAATTATGAAGGACTGACGGCGACCCTGGATTATAACCAAAGCGCAGAATACAAAGTAGAGGTCGGCGAGCCGGGATTGTACTATCTGGTTCTGGACTATAAGCCCATGGGTAATACCCTGGCAGACTTTAATATAGAAATAAGCATAAATGGCAAACAGGACTATGAGGAGATGAAGAGCATCAAGCTTCCTTTGTCCTGGACGGATGAGACTAAGGAATTTCCGACGGATCGGTACGGAGATGAGACGGAGCCCTATCAGATCCGAAAGGATGACTGGACCTCTCTTTCTCTGTATAACAGCACCTATTCTACGTCGGCCCCCCTGCTCTTTCCTTTGGCGGCGGGCAGTAATACCATTACTGTCACCAATATCTCCGGTGACGGGCTTGGGGTGGGCAATCTCCGGGCAGACGCGCCGGTGTATGATACCCCCTCCTATGCAGAGTATCGTGACCTTTATCCGGGCTCTCCCGTGAAGGCGAAGATTCTGGTGAATTCCATTGATTATATTGAAAAAAATACTACCCAGGCCACTTATTCTGCCGAGAATAATCCGGCCCTGACCCCCCATGACAGTGAATATAAGAAAATCAACACCCTGAACTGGTCGGATGCCGGTACGGAGATCAGCTACCAGTTCCCTGTCGCCCAGGAGGGGCTCTATCAGATTGCCTTTCATTACAGGAATTCCAAGGAGGAATTCGATGTATTCAATACCATTAAAATTGACGGGAAGGTTCCCTTTCAGGAACTGACCAACTACAGCTTTCCCTCCACCGGATCAAAATGGGACAATGAAGTGCTCAGCGATCCGGAGGGCAATCCCTATCTGGTCTATTTGACCGAGGGCAGCCATACGCTGACCATTCGTGCCGAGCAGGAGCCCATCATCCGCGCCTGGCAGTATGCCAAGCTGATTGCGGATCATGTGACCCAGTTTGATCTGGAGCTTACCAGAATCACCGGAAGCGTCATGGATAAGAACCGGACCTGGCAGATGACCAGGTACATCCCGGAGATTCCGGCCTATCTGGCTGCCTATAAGACTTTAATTGACGAAATAAAATACCTGCTGCAGGACTATACCCCCAATGGGATTAATTCTGCCATGCTGTCGGAGCTGGATAAGGCGGTGGCCTTCCTGGATCAGATGGCGGAATACCCCGATGAAATTGCTCTGTATAAACATAATCTGACGAAGGCGAGGGATAATTCCGTATTAAAATCCATCAGCGAATTCTCCACCGGCCTGATGGGCCAGGATTTTTCCCTGGATATGATCTATCTCTATGGGAATGAGGCGCTGCCCTATCCCAGAGCTACTGCCTGGGAGACGGCGGTAAACGGAGTAAAGACCATGCTGAACTCCTTCTTCTCAGAGAAATTCAAGATGGAGAATGACCCGGAGGTTCTGAATGTATGGGTGAACCGGGCTACTACCCATGTAGACCTGATGCAGAAGATGGCAGATACCCAGTTTACACCGGAGAAAGGAATAGAGGTGAAGATCTCTGTCATGCCGGATCAGAATAAGCTGACCCTGTCCGCAGCCGCCGGCAATACACCGGATGTGGCGCTTGGACTGGGGTCCCATATACCCTTCGAGCTGGCAAGCCGGGGAGCGCTGTATGATCTGACCCGGTTTGACGATCTGTGGGAGGTGGAGGGACGTTTTGTGCCAGGAGCCTCAGTGCCCTATATTTTCAATGAAGGTGTCTATGCGATCCCGGAGACACTGGAATTCCATGCCTTGATTTACCGGACGGATATCTTCCAGGAGATCGGGCTGACTCCGCCGGATACCTGGCAGGAGGCAACGGATATGCTGCCGACGCTGCAGCGGTATGGAATGAATTTCTTCCATAATATTTCTGCGGGTGTGGGCTATAAATGGTATTATCAGACGGGCTCGCTGATCTTCCAGAACGGCGGTAAGCTGTATCAGGATGACGGCTTTAGGACAGCCATTAATGAGCCGGAGGCAGTACGGGGGATTCAGGCGCTGGGAGATCTGTTCATTGCCTACTCCATGCCTAAGGAAGTGGTATCCTTCTTCAATTCCTTCCGGTATGGAACCCTGCCGGTAGGTGTTGTTACCTTGAGTGATTACATTCTGATTAAGAACGGCGCACCCGAACTGGAGGGAAGATGGGCTTTGGCACCTTATCCCGGAACAGTGCAGGAGGATGGCACTATTGACAGATGGTTTATCGCTAACGGCACCGGCGGAGTTATCTTCAAGGACAGCCGGAAGGCGGAGGATGCCTGGGAATTTTTGAAATGGTGGACGGACTATGAGACCCAGGTTAATTATACCTACTCCCTCCAATCCACCTATGGCAAAGCGTTTCTCTGGCTTTCCTCCAATCTGGAGGCGGCTAAGGAGGTTCCCATCGACCAGGCGGATAAGAGAGTGATACTGGAACAGGTAAAGTGGCTGAGGGATACCCCCAGAACACCGGGACAGTATCTGCTGGAGCGATCCATCTCTGATATCTGGAACAAGATGATTGACGACGGAACCTCGGCTCAGGTTGCCGTGGATGAGAAGGTAATTCCCATCAACCGTGAGATCCGAAAGAAGATGAAAGAATTAGGCTATTACGATGAAAAGGGTAATTTGCTGAAGCCCTACGTCATCCGCGATATCGACTGGATTGAAGAACAGGTTGAGAAAGCGAAGCAGAAGGGAGAATAGGTTAATATGGCAGACTTGAATGTAATGCTGGTAAAGCAGTCAAAACGGGAGAAGCGCAAGTCACGCAGCAATGCGATAAGCACCTTTGTGCTGCTCCTGCCCTACGGCTTATTGTTCCTGGGTTTTATCGCAATCCCCATCGCAATTGCAATCGGGCTTTCCTTTACTTATTTTGATGTGATCAACAGCCCCAGATTCGCCGGGCTGGATAACTATATCACGCTGGTTACCCAGGATGAGGCTTTTCTTAAATTTGTACTTCCCAATACCCTCAAATATGCTTTGATCGTAGGGCCTGGAGGGTATGTGATGTCCTTTCTCCTGGCCTGGATGCTGACCCAGATCCAGCGTATTCCCAGAACCATCCTGACACTGGCGATTTATACCCCTTCCATGCTGGGCACGGTGTTTATCCAGGTTATTTGGAGAACCATTTTCTCCGGAGACCAGAGGGGAATTGTGAACTATATATTAATGAATCTGGAGGTAATTGATAAGCCGGTGATGTTCCTGCTGTCGCCGGACTACCTGATGAATATCATGATCTTCGTATCCCTGTGGTCCTCCATGGGAATCGGTTTCCTGGCCATGATATCGGGAATTCTCAATGTGAACGAGGAGCTGTATGAGGCGGCCTATGTGGATGGAATACGCAACCGTTTCCAGGAGATCGTCTATATCACGGTGCCTTCCATGAAGCCGCAGATGCTCTTCGGCGCGGTTATGGCCATTGTGAATGCCTTTAATATGGGATACATCGGAGTAACTCTGTCGGGACAGAACCCCACACCGGGATTGGCGGGACAGCTGATTACCAACCATATCGATGATTACGGGTTTCTGAGGTATGAGATGGGCTATGCGGCGGCGGTGTCGGTAGCGCTCCTGCTGATTGTAACCTTGTTTTCCAAGGTGGCCCATGGATTATTCGGAGAAAAGGAGTAGGAGATATATGGCTAAATTACAAGGATCCAGAATTAATCCGAAGCGGTTCTCGCTTTCACAATTAAAATTTTATATTATACTGGTGCCACTGGGAGTCTTCATGATCCTGCCGGTTATCTTTGTTATTAATCAGGCGTTTAAGCCCCTGGGTGAACTATATGCCTTCCCGCCTACTATCTTAGTAAAGAATCCTACCTTGAGGAATTTCCGGGATTTATTTGCCCTCTCAGGCACCACGGGAGTGCCCATGACCAGATATTTATACAATTCCGTCATTGTTACGGTGCTGACTATTGTGATAAATCTGATCATTACCGTCAGTGCAGCTTATGCTTTTTCCAAGAAGAAGTTCAGGGTCAAGAACCTGCTGTTCAATCTGAATCAGATGGCGCTGATGTTTGTGGCCACCGCCGTTTCGGTTCCCAGATACCTGGTAATCGTCAACAGCGGCATGATCGACACCTGGCTGGCTCATATTCTTCCTTTGATTGCCATGCCCGTGGGACTGTTCCTGGTGAAGCAGTTTGTGGATCAGATACCGGACGCGCTGATCGAGGCGGCCATCATGGACGGGGCTAAGGATTTTAAAATCATTCAGAAGGTGATTATTCCTTTGACAAAGCCCGCGTTGGCGACAACAGTAGTACTAACCTTTCAGGCGGTATGGCAGGCAACGGAGGCATCCAATAACTTTATATCCAATGATACCATGCGTACTTTGGCCTTCTACCTGAATTCGCTGTCCACCAACAGTACGGTGGCGGCTACCGGCATGGTTGCGGCGGCATCGGTAATTTTGTTCCTGCCGAACCTGGTTATCTTTATTATCATGCAGTCGAAGGTTATGAACACCATGACCCATTCCGGCATCAAATAGGAGGTGAGGCGTATGCGGTATTATTGTATGAAAAAACTAATCAGGGCGGTTCTTGCATTGCTGACGATCCTCGTCATCACCGGACTTCCGGCGCATTCTGCATCTGCCTCCCAGGCGACAAGCTATACTTATACCTTCGATAAGAAGGGAAATTATACCCGGACCCAGGATGCGTATCTGCCGGATCGGACGATAACTGATCTGGGGCTGAAGTCACCGGAGGATCTCTATATCGACCAGGATAATAATCTGTATATAGCAGACTCTGGCAACTCCCGGGTTCTGAAATATTCCATCCGCACCGGACAGGTGACTAATGAGCTGACCTGGGAGGGAATGAGCAATCCCAAGGGTATCTTCGTTAGCAAAAAAGGAGATCTCTATGTTGCGGATCCCAGCGCCAGGAAGGTGTTTCGTTTTGACAGTAAGTTCGAGTTTGTCGAGGAATTCGGCCGTCCGGATACCCCCAGCTTCTCTGACACCAGGTTTGAGCCGATGAAGGTATCCGTAGATAACGGAGGAAATCTGTATATTATCGGTGAGGGTGTGTATAACGGTGTGATTCAGTTAAGCCCTACCGGTGATTTCCTGGGATATTTCAGTGTAAATAAGGCGAGGCTCACGTTCCTCCAGGCGCTGCAGAATATGTTTTTTACCAGGGCGCAGCTGGCCAATCTGGTTCCGCGTGTGCCTACCACCTTTTCTAATGTATTCATCGATGTCCACAATGTGGTGTACACCACCACCACGGGAACCAATGTGGACGGATTAAAAAAGCATAACACGGCAGGCGGCAATATATTTAAGACTCAGGACTGGGTATCCGATGAAATGACGGATGTGTGGGTAGATCCCCAGGGAATTATCTATACCAGCTCCCACACCGGATATATTAATATTTATTCCGGAGAGGGGAAGCAGATCTTCAGTTTTGGAGCCTATGTGCTGGATATTGATGTCTCCGGCTATTTCACCCGGCTGCCTTCCATCGCGGTGGACCAGAACCGGAATCTGTGGACAGTGGACGGAGATAAGGGCTATCTGCAATCCTTTACTCCGACGGAATATGCCCTGACGGTCTATGGTGCCATGGGACTATATGAAAAGGGGCAGTATAAGGAGTCCATGGAGGTCTGGAATGAGGTGCTGCGCCTGAACCAGATGTCCATTCTCGCCCATAACGGTGTGGGTAAAGCGTATCTGCATTCGGAGGAATATCCGAAGGCAATGGAGCATTTTAAGGTGTCCGGTGACCGCAAGTATTATTCGGAGGCCTTCTGGGAAGTAAGAAATGACTGGATTCAGAAGCGTATGCCCTTATTGGTGGCGGTGATCGTTCTGTTGTATCTGACCAGCCGCCTGACGCGGATTTTTGATAAAAAGCGCCGGATCAGGCAGGCAAGGAGACGGCTGAAGGAGAAGCTGTTCCAGGTTCCGATGTTGGGAGATACCCTCTATGCTTTCCGGATTCCAAGACATCCCATCGACCGGTATTATGATATCAGGGTGAAGAAGCAAGGGACGGTGGCCGGCGCTACCGCGCTGTATCTGCTTTTCTTTGTAATCTTTATGGCATATACAACGATGAAAGGATTTATTTACCAGTATTCGGAGGTTGAGGATCTGGATATCAACTCCATTGTCATCGGTTTCTTTGCGCTGATTACCCTGTTTGTAATCTGCAACTACCTTGTGACCTCCATCAAGGACGGGGACGGGAGCTTCGCCCAGGTCTACATGGTTCCGGCCTACGGCTGTATTCCGATCATGGGGGCAATGCTGATCATTACGGTTGCTTCCTACGCCCTGACGTATAACGAAGCCTTTTTGCTGACTCTGCTTCTGGTAGTGGGCACAGTGTGGAGCATTATCTCCATCTTCATTGGACTTATGACGGTGCATGACTATACCTTCGGCGAGACAGTAGTCAGTCTGATTATCACGGTGCTGTTTATGATTGTGGCAGCAATACTGGCTTTGGTAATCATCATTATGTGGAATCAGTTGTGGCAGTTCTTGCAGACTGTCGGAAAGGAGATGGTGCGGAATGTACAGTCCTAAAATAAAGAAATTGAAAAAACCGCTTCTTCTGGCATTGGCTCTTCTGGCTGTGGGGGCTGTATCCATACCCGGTGTCCGGGCTGCCTACCTGACGACGAATCGGGACACGAAGCTTCCGCCGGATAAGGTCAGCTATGATATTGTAGAAGTGGATGAGTTTGAGAAAATTCATGAAACAGATACCATGATTTATTATTACCGCGAGGACCGGGACGTGATTGCTATCAAGGATAAGCGAAACGGCTATACCTGGAAGACCGGCCTGGATATTCCCTTCGGACAGGAGATCAGCCAGCTGGTAATGGATGCAGAGTCACCGGAGGAGGCGCTGGAGCTGGCGATTCCCTTGGAGGCGGATATGACCAGCACCTATACTGCCATCTCCAACTCCATCCTTACCCTGGAATACGATGAGGAGGGGACGATTAAGAATACCTCCTCTGCTGCAAAGGATCTGGTGGAATCCACTCTGATGACGCTGAATGACAATCCGGCCACCAGAAGGCTGGATGTGAATTTTATGAACTTGGAGGTTAAGGTCAGCGTCTATATCACCTTTGGGGAGGACTCTATTCATTATGAGATCCGAAGTGAGGAGATTACAGGTAAGGGCGCCAAAAATATTATAGCCTTTATCCTCACTCCCTTCCTGGGTGCCAGCGGCGGCAGAACCAAGGAGTACAATCCTGAGACGGAAATGTATGATATCATCAAGGATAAATACATGATACCCGGCTATATTTTCGTGCCGGACGGCAGCGGAAGCTTAATCCGGTTTCAGAATAATAACGCATCCTTCTCCATGTATTATGGGGATGTATATGGCCCGGACCCTGCTCAGAATCCCTATTACGGCGAGGGTCTGACAGACACGGTTCCGCTGAAGAACCCGGTTATGCCGGTATTCGGCGTTGCTCATGGTAATGACCAGGCAGCTTTTCTTGCTTATGCGGACAGCGGTGCGGAGTATATGCAGATTGCTGTGAGACCCGAAGAGAATCTGACGGCGTATAACTATGTTTATCCCAGGTTTATCTATAATGTGAATTATTATCAGGTATATAACAACAGAGGTCAGGGCTATTTTACCCTGATGGATCAGCCGAATCAGATGGATATCCGCATGACCTACACCTTCCTTGCAGGGGACGGTTCGGATGGAAGCCCGGCGGCAAACTATACCGGAATGGCGGCAGCCTACCGCAGTCACCTGATGGAACAGGGTGTTCTGAGAGAGGCTTCGGCTGCGGAGGAGGATATTCCTATTCGTCTGGACTTTATCATGTCTGATTCCAAAAAGGGGATCGTGGGTACGGAAGAGGTAGTTGTTACCTCGGCAGAGGATGTGAGGAGTATTCTGGACGCAGTAGCGGAGAATACGGGAATAACCAATGTTAATTCAGGACTCTATGGTTGGCAGCAGGGAGGAGAGACCATTGCTTCGCCGGCATCGGCTAATTACTATCATAAAATCGGAAGCAAGAAGGATTTTAAGGAGTTAATTACGGAATTTGCCCAGCGCGGCATGGATGTTTCCCTTGCCAGAAATTACACCATGATCAATAAAGAGATGATGAGCTATTACAACAATGCGACAAGGCATGTAAATTCCTGGTATCTTCTTCTGGATCGGGGCATGGTGCTGCCGGAGAGCTCGCCGGTTGTCTTCTACAGCTATGCAAGGCCGCAGAAAAGCGTTCAGTGGTTCCAGACCCAGCTAAAGAGAGTAGCACCCTATTCCCAGTCCATGACTGTGGGGGGTATGACTGAGATGCTGCTGAGCAATTATACCAGTGACGGGGTGGATATTACGGCGACCCAGGTTATTGATTTATACCAGAAGACCTTTGAAGAAGCTAGTCAGCAGGTTAAGCTGAACCTTGAGAATCCGAATATGTACCTGTGGAAATATACGGACCGTTATCTGAAATGTCCGGTAGGCACTTCCCAATATGTATTTGAGACCGATGCGGTTCCGTTCCTGCAGATGGTGCTGAACGGCACCATGGAGGCATATGCGCCCTATTGTAATTTCTCCTTCTATACCCAGCCGGATATTTTGAGGATGATGGATTATAATCTGTTCCCCTCCTTTATCCTGTCGAAGGAGCCCTCTTATCTGCTGGCACATACACCCTCCGCCGATTTGTACACGACGGAATATAATCAGTATGAGAAGCTGATCGGAGAGATATATGGGCAGGTGAATTCCATTCTGGGTCAGGTAAGGGGCTATGAGTGGACGAACCGGACAGTGCTGGAGAACGGTGTGATCCGCAATGCTTATGAAAAGGGAACAGAGAGAAAAGAGATTATTATCAATTATACCGAGGATGAGTTCATCTATGGCGAGACTGCGGTTGCCCCTCTAAGTGCATCCGTGATTAAGGCTGAGGGGGTGCAATAATATGAAGAAGAAAACTAGATCGTTTGCCAGCAGGCAGAACCGGTACGGATATCTGTTTATGCTGCCGTGGATTATTGGATTTGCCGTCTTTACCGTGTTTCCCTTTCTAGCTACCATCTATTTGAGCTTTACGGATGTAAGACAGACGGTGCGCGGATTTGAAATCAAATGGATTGCTTTGGATAATTATATTACCGCATTTTTTAAGAACACGGAGTTTTTTCCGGCATTGGTCGGGTATCTGTTGATGATCATTCCTTATACCTTTGTTATTGTAGTGCTGTCCTTTATTCTGGCTTATCTGCTAAATCGGATTACCTTCCTCCGGGGAGCGATGCGGACCATTTATTTTCTTCCGGTTATTATCATGTCAGGTCCGGTGCTGTCCCAGCTGCTGGAGGCAAGCACCGCGGCGCAGGAATACGATAATATGCTGGCTTTGGGTGATATTTTCATTGTACAGATGATTGCCGCTTATTCAAGGCCTATGGCCAGGATGCTGATGGACGTTTTTGAACAGCTGTCCATTATCCTGTGGTTTACGGGGATACCTATTATCCTCTATGTCAATGGTCTTCAGAAGATCAATCCAAGCCTGTATGAGGCAGCCCAGATTGATTCGGCGAATTCCTGGCAGATACTATGGAAGATAACCATTCCTATTATTAAGCCCATTGTGCTGGTAGTTATTATCTTCACCATTGCCAATATGGGAACATTCTCCATTAACCCGTTATATGAGTTGATTCTGAAATCCATGGCCAACACCAGCGGAGGATTGGGGTTTGCCTCAACCTATGCCTGGATATACAGTCTGCTGGTGCTTGTTCTGATCGGACTGGTATACTTGATCTTTCATAACCGGGAACAGGGAAGGAGGCGTTATTAAATGAAGAAAACATTATCCGGCCGGAACGGAATTGGCGGCAGAGGCTTTCTGGGCAGACTGGTAAGGATGAATAAATTCCGTACCTTTTTGAAGCTCTGCATCTATTTTGTATTGATCTGCGTCAGCTTCGTTTACCTGCAGCCGCTGATTAAAATGGTATCCCTGTCCATGATGAATACGAAGGATGTAATTGACCCGTCGGTGGAGTGGATTCCCAAGAAGCCTTCCTTTGGCAACCTGGTTGTAGCCGCTAAGGTATTGGATCTAAAGACCACCCTGGTGAATTCCATCTGGTTTTCCGCCTTGATGGCTGCTGCACAGACCATAGTGTCGGCGTTGACCGGCTATGCCCTGTCCCGGTTCCGGTTCCGGTTTAAAAACCTGTGGTTTATTCTGATTATCCTGGCTTTCATTATTCCTGTGCCGCTGCTGATGATACCTCGTCTGATGGTGTTTCTTACGGCCCAGGGGATACTGGGCTTTAATCTGATCGGGACGCCCATCCCCCAGATACTTATGGCGATCACCGGGCAGGGAGTGAACTCGACGATACTCATATTGATTTTTCATAACTTTTTCAACCTGATTCCCTACTCTCTGGATGAGGCGGCCATGATTGACGGAGCCAGTCCCTTACAGGTTTTTTACCAGATTGTAGTGAAGATTTCCGCATCTACGGTGCTGGTAGTCTTCCTGTTTTCCTTTGTGTGGAACTGGAACGAGACCCATGTTACTGCAACCCTGGTGCGCGACAGTATCAAGCTTCTGCCGGCCAGGCTGAATATCTTTGACAATGCGTTTCAGAGCTATGCCTCCTCGTCAGGCGGAAGGGGAGATTTCAGAATTAATGAAGCTTATAAGATGTCAGCTACGCTGATATCGATTATCCCTCTGCTGATTCTGTATGCTTTTGTACAGAGGCAGTTCATACAGGGTATTGAGAATACGGGTATCACTGGTGAATAGGAAAGCGGCAGTAACAGTCCAGCCTATGGCAGGGAGGAAGACAACAAAAGTATGGAGGTATTTCATGAAGAAAGCAATATATAGAACTGCAGTGGCAGCAGCCGGGCTTTTGCTCTGCCTGCCTTTAGGGGCATGCAGCCTTATGGGAGGCAAGAAGGAGAGCGGCTTTCGGACCGGCAGTTCGGTTTCCATTGCATACGTTGATCCCAGCAAGATAGAGGAGGTACCGGAGAAGGATCTGAAGGCAAAGAATTTTGAATATGACTATGATTCTCTGACCTATGAGCTGGTCTGGTCCGATGAATTTGATTACGAGGGTCTGCCCGACGATACCAAATGGAATTACGATGTCGGCGGAAGCGGCTGGGGCAATAATGAGCTGCAATATTATACCTCCGATCAGAATGCCTATGTAGAGGACGGCAATCTGGTGATTGAAGCGAGAAAAGAGGATTATGAGGGGATGAAGTATACCTCGGCCCGGATGATCACCAAAGAAAAGGGAGACTGGCTCTACGGCCGGTTTGAGATTCGGGCGAAGCTGCCGGACGGACGGGGAACCTGGCCTGCAATCTGGATGCTTCCTACAGACTGGTTCTACGGATCATGGCCTGCTTCGGGAGAGATTGATATCATGGAGCATGTAGGCTATGACATGAACCAGGTTCATGCCTCCGTCCATACCCAGTCCTATTATCACAAAATTAACACACAGAAGTCGGCAACCAAGCGTGTGGAGGGGGTCAGTGAGGATTTCCATGTCTATACGGTAGAGTGGCTTCCGGATAAAATAATCGCTTATATTGACGGTGAGCAGTATTTTACCTTTGAGCCGGTGAAATACAAGCCTAACCCCACTTATAAAGAATGGCCTTTTGACCAGAGAATGCATCTGCTGCTCAATATTGCGGTAGGCGGAGACTGGGGCGGAGCGAAGGGTGTGGATGAGGGTATCTTTCCCAAGCAGATGGTTGTGGATTATGTAAGAGTATACCAGAGTGAGGAGATCAATCGCCTGGCGGAAGAAAAATAAGACCCGGCAAAGAGCTGGGACGGAAGGAACTGTAACGAAGGAGTGAAGATATCTTTGCGAGGGGCTGTCGCAAGAACATTTCATGTAAGGCCTGGGGTCGTATGGACTTCCCTCACATGAAAGATTCTGCGGCGGCCCTTTGCAGGTTTGTGACGGTAGATATCCCGGTGCAGAGGAGTTGTATAAAGAGGACATTTGCGCTAGATTATAAGGAAAGAGATGGAGGTTGGGATGAATAAGGGAATGAAACAGTATAGATATGTTTTCTTCCTGTGTCTTTTTCTGGGAAGCATGGCTTCATGGCAGGGAACTGTCATTACGGTGAGGGCCGGGGAGGTTAAGGAATCCGGAGAAGCTTGGAAGAAGGAAGAAGTCGGGGAGACAGAGACTGCGGTAAAACCGGGGGAAGAATTAGGATCAGAGGAGGAGAAGGATATGACAGGAGAATTATCAAAGCTTTTTCTAAAGGCGGATGGAAAAGTACTGCGTAATGATGCCGGTAAAGGGGAAGAAGTAGTTCTTCGGGGAACCAATATCGGCGGATGGCAGGTGATGGAAGCCTGGATGTGCCCTACCACGGCAGCTGACCAAAGGACGGCCATCGCAGTCTTAACAGAGCGTTTTGGAAAAGAGAAGGCGGATGAGCTGTTCCGGATATATGAAGAGGCCTGGGTGACAGAGCAGGATTTCGATAATTTTAAGGAACTAAATTTCAATGTCGTACGGCTTCCTCTTTCCTGCTACCGATTATTGGATGAAGAAGGAAGACTCCGGGCAGATACCATGGCAGCACTGGACTGGTTTGTGGAGGAATGCGGCAAGAGAGAAATCTATGTTATTCTGGATCTCCATGCGGCGCCGGGTTCTCAGAATGGCAAGGACCATTCCGGGGATACCTCGGGATCGATTCTGTTTACGGATGAGGCATCCCAGCAGCAGACGATTTCCCTGTGGGAGCAGCTGGCACAGCATTATAGAGGCAATCCTGTGATAGCCGGATATGATCTGCTGAACGAGCCGGAGGGAGCGGAGAGCGAGAGGCATCCATGGGGAGGGGTGCAGCTTCCGTTTATGGATCGTCTATACCGGGCCATCCGGGCGGTTGATCCGGACCACATCATAATCTTCAATGCCATCTGGGACCCGGCTCATATGCCGAAGCCTTCTGAGTATGGCTGGGAGAATGTGATGTATGAGTATCACTATTATGGCTGGGACGGAATCGGAGATGCGGTGGCACAGCGTAAATTCACAGACTCCAAGGTGGTAAATGACCGTCAGGCAGGCTTTGATGTTCCGGTGCTGGTCGGAGAATTCACCCTGTTTGAGAAGCTGAACAGCTGGGCCTATGCATTAAAGGTATACGAAGAAAACGGATGGAGCTGGACTACCTGGACCTACAAGACCGTGGATCAGGGAAGCTGGGGTATCTATAACAGTACGGCAGGCACCACGCCCAAGGTGGATATCTATAATGATTCAGAAGAGAAAATTCGGAGCAAATGGAGTAAGGTGGGAACAGCTGAGAGCTTTCAGAAGAATAGAACCCTCTTTGATCTTCTCCGGGTTGCGGCGGCAGGGAAGAATACTACGGTGAAAGATGCTTCTGCCGGGGCTGGAAGGTGGTTTCAGAATGCCGAGCTTGGTGGGATGGCATTGCGTGCCGGCACGGATGCGTCGGCCGATATCGTCCCTGCCTCAAAGATCCGTTCCGATGCGGAAAACGGTCAGGTAATCCAGCTTGTGGTAGAAGGAGCGGAAAGAAGGCCTACGGCAACCTCAAGGAATGTATGCATCACGCCTGCAATCAGGGATTCAGTAGATACAACGGGGCTGGACTATCTGCTTTTTGATGCGTATGTACCAAAGGGAAATCAGGCACTTCAAGTGACGCTGGCAGATAAGGACGGGCGTACCTGGTCATCCTTCACCTCGGCCCAGGTTATGCCCAGCGCGTACGGCTGGGAGAAGCTGTATCTGGATATGACCGATGCCGATATTGACAGAACAGCAATTATTGAGATTCGTATCGGCGCGAATTATATGGGAACCTATTATTTTGATAATATTTATTTTGCCGACTCCTATGCGGCCCCTCTGCCGGAGGAAACAGCAGAGGAGATGGCTCTGGACAAGGGGGTAAAGGGAACGGTAACAGACTGGAATGACATACCGGAAAGCAGCCGGAGTGGGGAGAACGCCCCCAAAGCGGAGAAAGATAAGCCATGGAGAGGTTGGAAAGCCGCCGCCATAGCAGGGGTGGTATTCTGCGGTATCGTTCTGTCATGGATAGGGTATCGGAGATATAGAAAGAGATAGTAACGCCGGAACGATAAAATGCAGCTTGTTGGATACCAACCGGCTGCATTTTATCGTTCCAAATCGGCTTATACTAAGTTCATTCCATCCGGGATGCTTCACTTACCATATTGATCATGGACATAAGGCAATACAGCCCAGGTAACGCTAATAGTTTCTTTGAAAATTTACGTAAAAATATATAAGTAAAATTATGTTTTCCTCTTGACAGATTGTAAATCCTTGATATAATAATAGTAATGGTTACTGTTATTAATTATTATAATCATTTTATAACCAAAAAATTTATAAATTCAAATTCACAGGAGGTAATTAATTATGTCATTAGTAGGAACAGAAGTAAAACCCTTCAAGGCTCAGGCCTATCACAACGGAGAATTCGTAGAAGTTACAGAACAGAGTTTCAAAGGAAAGTGGAGCATCGTATGCTTCTATCCCGCTGATTTCACCTTTGTATGCCCCACCGAATTGGAGGATCTCCAGAATAATTACGAGGCATTAAAGGCTCTTGGTGCGGAAGTATACTCTGTCTCAACAGATACCCATTTCACACACAAGGCATGGCATGACAGCTCGGAAGCTATTAAGAAGATCACATATCTCATGATTGGCGACCCTTCCCATACTATTTCCAGGAACTTTGATGTATTAATCGAGGCGGATGGACTGGCTGACCGGGGCACCTTTATCATTGATCCCGATGGCGTGATCCAGTCCGTAGAGATCAATGCCGGCAATATCGGGCGTGACGCAAGCATCCTGATCAATAAGATCAAGGCCGCCCAGTATGTAAGAAAGAATCCCGGTGAGGTATGCCCTGCAAAGTGGAAAGAAGGAGCAGCGACATTAAAGCCCAGCCTTGACCTGGTAGGGAAGATTTAAGGAGACATAAGATTGCAGGAAGTGGAATGGATAAATGAAGGAGGACATAATTATGATATTGGATGCGGAAATTAAAGAACAGCTGGCAGAGTACCTAAAGCTCATGGAAGGTGATGTACAGATCAAGTTAAGTGCGGGAAGCGATGACATCTCAAGGGACCTGACTGCTCTGACAGAAGAACTGGCATCCGTGTCCTCCAGAATTAAAGTGGGGCAGGCGGTCCTGGACAGAACCCCCAGCTTCAGTGTCAACCGCCCGGGAGAGGATACCGGGGTAGTATTTGCCGGAATTCCGCTGGGACATGAATTCACCTCTCTGGTGCTGGCACTGCTTCAGGTCAGCGGCAGAGCGCCGAAGGTGGATGCCGGAGTACTGGAACAGGTAAAAGGCATTAAGGAGCGATATCATTTTGAAACCTATATCAGCTTGAGCTGCCATAACTGCCCGGAGGTGGTTCAGGCACTGAATGTCATGAGTATTTATAATCCTGGTATAACCCATATCATGATTGACGGCGCGGCCTACAAGAATGAGGTTGAAAGCAAGGATATTATGGCCGTACCCTCCGTGTATCTCAACGGAGAATTCTTCGGAAGCGGCCGGATGACTCTGGAAGAAATCCTGGCAAAGCTGGGAAGCCAGCCAGCTTCATCGGAGCTGGAGCAAAAGGAGCCCTATGATGTGCTGGTTATCGGCGGAGGTCCTGCCGGAGCCAGTGCGGCAATCTATGCTGCGAGAAAAGGAATACGCACCGGCATTGTGGCAGAACGGTTTGGAGGACAGGTAAGAGATACCATGGGGATCGAGAACCTGATCAGTGTTCCCTACATTGAGGGACCCCAGCTGGCTGCCGGCCTTGAGGAGCATGTGAAAAAGTATCCCGTGGACATCATGACGGCCCAGCGTGCCCGGGCTTTGGAGAAGAAGGAGTATCTTGAGGTTACGCTGGAGAGCGGTGCCATATTAAAGAGTAAGACCGTAATCCTGTCTACCGGCGCCCGTTGGAGGAATGTGGGGGTGCCGGGAGAGCAGGAGTTTAAGAATAAAGGAGTGGCCTATTGTCCCCATTGTGACGGTCCCCTGTTTAAGGGGAAGGATGTGGCGGTGATCGGAGGCGGTAATTCCGGCATTGAGGCGGCCATTGACCTGGCTGGGATTGTCCGTCATGTGACGGTTCTGGAATTCCTGCCGGAACTTAAGGCGGATGCGGTGCTGCAGCAGCGTCTTTACAGTCTGCCCAACGTGACGGTTCTTAAGAATGTGCAGACGAAGGAGATCACCGGCAGCAGTAAGGTGGACGGCATCACATATAGTGACAGGGAGACGAAAGAAGAGCATCACATTGAATTGCAGGGTGTGTTTGTCCAGATCGGCCTGGCAGCCAATACCGACTGGCTCGGTGATACGGTCGGGCGCAATCGTATGGGAGAAATCCTGGTGGACACCCATAATGCCACCAGCCTTCCGGGAGTATTTGCGGCAGGGGATTGTACCGACAGCCCGTACAAGCAGATTGTGATCTCCATGGGCTCCGGTGCCGCTGCGGCGCTGAGCGCTTTTGACTATCTTATAAGAAATTGATGAGGAAATAATAAACAGTGAAAAGTCATTCCTACCGGGAATGACTTTTTTTCATGGCAGTCAATAAAAAATGAAACTGACAAAAGCTATGCCATATGCTATAATTAAATTATGAAATGAGAGATGGAATGACAATAGCAGCTTATAAGAACTCAGTCTTGGGAATGATTTTCTCTTTGCCAAGGGAATGAATCAGAAGCCAATTGGCCTGCTCCCGGACAGCAGGGGAATAAAATTGGATATTTATGCAAACGATAAGGCAGGAAGCGTATCTAATTGTGAGCGCCAACAAAAGCGGGGAAGAATCTTCCCAAGCGCAGCAGGTATTATCAAGGGAACATTGATCTGGACCAGATATATCCAGAGGAAAACCATATGAATCCGGTAGCAGTAATACTGAAACTACCGGATTTTCAATATTTTGTCTTTTAAATATACCATTTTAATGTTATAATGTAGGTTATCAAAGGCAATAGGTCGTGTATCGCCGGATATTGATAAGCTGCAATTAATTCTGTATTTTAAATTAAGGAGTTTAGGATGAACCGTAAATTCAAACTTAGAGGTGCACTTGGAGCATATTTACTATGGCCTGTTTTATTAACGTTAGTATTACTGTGCATGAATCTGAGTATTTATCCCATTGACCGGCTGGCCGGTTATGTTATGACGGCATTTACCGCTGTATACTTTGCCATGGCGATGACCATTTACCTGGCGAAGCGCCATAAGATAGCAGCCGAACTGGTCCGTTATGCCATGGATTATGGTCAGGTTCAGAAGCGTCTGCTGAAGGAATTGAATCTTCCCTATGCCATACTGGATACAGAAGGCAGGATGCAGTGGGGCAATGATGAGTTTATGGATATCATTCAGGAGAGAAGTGCAGCCAAGCGTTCCATTACGAATATCATTCCGGAGATCACCCAGGAGATCCTGCCCAAGAAGGAGAAGGATGAGGTGCTCCATATCGTTCTTCACGGCCGTAATTACAAGGTTCTGCTGCGCAAGGTGGTAGCGCCTGATTTTACAGAGGATATCAGCTTTGATCTGGTGGATACGGAAAAGGTCTGGGATGACAGTAATGCACTAATTGCAATGTACCTCTATGATGAAACCGAGATTATCTCGCTTTTAAGGGAGAATAAGGAGCAGAAGCTGATTACCGGTCTTCTGTATATCGACAACTATGAAGAGGCCCTGGAAAGCATCGATGAAGTAAGACGTTCCCTGTTGATTGCATTGGTTGACCGGAAGATCAACAAGTATATGCAGAATATTGATGCGATTATTAAAAAGCTGGAGAAGGACAAGTACATCTTTGTATTCCAGCAAAAGTTTCTCCCTTGTCTGCAAAACGGTAAGTTCTCTGTACTGGAGGACGTCCGGGGGGTTAATATCGGCAATGACATGTCCGTCACAATCAGCATCGGCCTTGGCGTGAATGCCGATACCTATATCAGCGGCTACGAGTATGCGAGAGCTGCCATTGACCTGGCCCTTGGCAGAGGAGGGGATCAGGCGGTAGTGAAGGACAGGGAGAAGATATCCTATTATGGAGGAAAGAGTATTTCCGTAGAGAAGAGCACAAGAGTGAAGGCAAGAGTCAAGGCCCATGCCTTTCGTGAGTTTGTGGAAGCCAAGGATAAGGTTGTTGTCATGGGACACAAAATCGGTGATGTTGATTCTCTGGGGGCCGCTATCGGTGTATATCGCATTGCCAAATCCTTCAACAAGAAAGTGCATATCGTCATTAATGAGGTTACTTCCTCTCTGCGTCCCATGATGAACCGTTTTGTGGGAAGCCCGGATTATGAAGAGGACATGTTCCTGAAAAATGATCAGGCCAAGGAAGTGGTGGACAATAACACCCTTCTGGTGATTGTTGATGTGAATCGCCCCAGCTATCTGGAGTGCGCTGAGCTGTTGGAATATACCAGAACGATTGTAATCTTTGACCATCACCGCCAGACCAATGAGGCAATTGATACGGCAGTGCTTTCCTATGTGGAGCCCTATGCTTCTTCTACCAGTGAGATGATTGCGGAAATCATGCAGTATATCGGCGGTAATCTGAAGCTGAGGCCTGTGGAGGCGGATGCGCTTTATGCGGGAATTATGATTGACACCAATAACTTTCTGACCAAAACGGGCGTCCGCACCTTTGAAGCGGCGGCCTATCTGAGAAGAAGCGGTGCGGATGTGACCAGAATACGGAAATCCTTCCGCGGTGAGATGACGGATTTCAAGATTAAGGCGGATGCCATCAACAGCACGGAGCTTTTCTTGAATCATTTTGCCATTGCCGTCTGTGCCGGTTCCGATGGAGACAGTCCGATGATTCTGGGAGCCCAGGTAGCCAACGAGCTTTTGAATATCAATGATATCAAAGCTACCTTTGTTTTGACAGATTATAATGATACAATATATATCAGTGCCCGGTCCATTGATGAAGTCAATGTTCAGATTATCATGGAGAAGATGGGCGGCGGAGGCCATCTGAGTGTTGCCGGTGCGCAATTGCAGGGTATCTCCGTTCAGGATGCGCTTACAAGAGTAAAGAATACTTTAATGAAGATGCACGAAGAAGGAGAGCTGTAGTCCTCGGTGTTTTTGCCCCTATAACGAAAGGAGAGATAGAAATGGATATTATTTTAACTCAGGATGTAAAAGCCCTCGGAAAGAAGGGGGAGATTGTCAAGGTCAGCGACGGTTATGCCAGAAACTTCATTTTGCCGAAGAAACTTGGCCTGGAAGCGACGAAGCAGAACCTTTATGATTTGAATATGCAGAAGGCGGCACAGGAGAAACGGGAGAAGGAGATTCTGGAGGAAGCAAGAGCCTTTGCCAAGAAGCTGGAGGGACTTACCATCAAGGTATCCATCAAGGCGGGTGAGGGCGGCAAGACCTTCGGCTCGGTATCCACGAAGGAAATTGCAGAGGCCGCGAAGAAGCAGTTTGATCTGGAGTTTGATAAGAAAAAGCTGGTACTCAATGATCCCATTAAGAATGCGGGCTCTTACACGGTGCCGGTAAAGCTTCATCCCCAGGTGACAGCGGAGCTGAAGGTACTGGTGGAAGCGGTATAAAGGAGCTTGGCCAGGTAAGAGAATAATGATATCCGATCAAAGGGAAGTGGGCTGCCACTTCTTTTTGTGAGAGCAAGGTGGAAGAAAATAAAAGTTTAAATAAAGCGGGAACCGAGTCCATGCCAGCACTTTCGTGGCGATTTATGCGGTAAAAGACATGGACATAAGTATGAGCCTAGCGGCAGGAACGGAGGTATCGGGGTAAGGATGGATGAATCATTTATAAAGAGAATACTTCCCCATAGTGCGGAGGCAGAGCAGTCCGTAATCGGATCTATGATTATGGATAAGGATGCCATTGTGTCGGTCTCCGAGATCATCACTACCACAGATTTTTACGAACAGCAGTATGCCATCCTCTATGAGACCATGCTGGAGTTACATAATGAGGGAAAGCCGGTGGATCTGGTCACCTTGCAGGACCGGCTGAAGGAGAAGGATGTACCCCCCCAGGTCTGCAGCCTGGAGTTTATCCGGGATCTGGTGACCGCCGTTCCCACTTCCGCCAATGTCAGGTATTATGCCCAGATTGTTCGGGATAAAGCGGTACTGCGCCGGCTGATCAGAGTGGCAGAAGAGACAGCCAACGAATGTTATCTGGATAAGGAGAAGCTGGATAGCATTCTGGAGAAGACGGAAAAGCAGGTATTTGATATCGTACAGAACCGGGGGACCAAGGAATTTACAGATATCCGGGAGGTGGTGCTCCGGTCCATCGACAGCATTGAAGCGGCGGCTAAGAACCAGGGAAGTGTTACCGGTGTTGCAACGGGTTTCTATGACCTGGATTATAAGACGGCGGGCTTGCAGCCCTCGGATCTGATTTTGATTGCTGCCAGACCCTCCATGGGTAAGACTGCATTTGCACTTAATATTGCGGAATATGTGGCATTAAAATCCAATGTAACCACTGCTGTTTTCAGCTTGGAGATGTCCCAGGACCAGTTGGTAAAGCGTGTCCTGGCAATGAACTCCAGGGTGGACTCCCAGGCAATCCGAACCGGTAATCTAAGCGGAGAGGACTGGGCATTATTGATGGAAAGTGCCCGTCTTGTCGGTAATTCCAACCTGGTCATTGATGATACCTCGGCAATATCCGTCAGTGAGCTTCGTTCCAAATGCCGCAAGCTGAAGCTGGAGAAAAATCTCGGGCTGGTTATCATTGACTATTTGCAGCTGATGACAGCCGGAAGGAAATCAGAATCCAGGCAGCAGGAGATTTCGGAGATATCCAGATCGCTGAAATCCCTGGCCAGAGAAATTAACGTGCCCGTAGTAGCCTTATCCCAGCTCAGCCGTGCGGTGGAACAGCGTCCGGATAAGCGTCCCATGTTGTCCGACCTTCGTGAATCCGGTGCCATTGAGCAGGATGCCGACGTGGTAATGTTCATTTATCGTGACGATTATTATAACCGGGATACCGAAGAACCCGGTGTTTCAGAAATTATTATCGGTAAGCAGAGAAACGGCCCGGTAGGTACCGTCAAGCTTGCATGGCAGGCCCAGTTTACCAAGTTTGCCAATCTGGAACGTTAGCGGAATGCTTATACTGTAGAAAAGAGGAGACTTCTTTGAGGTTTCCTTTTTTTATGTCGACAAAAAAATGGTAATATATGTAATATAATATTGCAATTGAAATTTGCTATGTTATAATGTAAAAAGTAGAAAATAATTACATAATAAGGGAGGGTGTTGGAGTGGAGGAAGTTAGGTATATGATTTCTGAGGCCTCAAAGCGAGTCGATGTAGAAGCCCATGTTCTCAGATACTGGCAAAAGCAGTTGGGCTTACCGATTTCCCGAAATGAAATGGAACAGCGATATTACAAAGAAGCGGATATTGAGCTTTTTAAAAAGGTCAAGATATTAAAGGAACGGGGATTTCAATTAAAGGCCATTAAAATGCTGATATCTGATTTAGATAAACCGGAGATGCTGGATGCTCAGGCTGAGGTATTTCTGATAGGAAGACAGGATGGAAAGGAGCAGGACATGCAGCAGGATGAGAAAGAACGGGAGAAGAATGAGATGGGGAAAGAGGATATGGGGAAGGACGAGTTAGAGAAAGAAGGACTGGGAAAGGACAGGCTTAAAGATGAGGGCTTGCAAAAGGAAGAGCCGGGGAGCGGGGAACCGGAGGAAGGCGGGACAAGCCTGATTGCAGAAAGCAGCGGCGACATTACCGAAGGGACAGGCTCGAAGATGGATCAGTTTAAGGCTGTATTAAGCCATATTGTATTAGAGGCTCTGAAGGAGAATAATATCGCCCTTTCCCAGGACATCAGCGCCAATGTTACAGACGGTGTAATCAAGGAAATGAATTATCTGATGCGCCTGCAGGAGGAAAAAGAGGAAGAGCGTTACCGCAAATTTGATGCGACCCTGCGGGATTACCAGAAAAGCAGAATGATGTCCGCGGCCACAACAGACCGCAGAAAAAAATCAAAGTTTTTTAAGAAAAACAGGGTGTACATATAAAGGAGAGGGCATTGCCATCTGAACTGTTACAGGGGAATAGATAGAAAAAAAGAGTGAAGCAGATGCGAAGAAAACGCAAAGGGCCTCACTCTTTTTATGTAGCTTTTGTTATGCTGAAATCGCGCCTGTAGGGCATGTATCTGCACATGCTCCGCAGTCAATACATGTATCCGGAGCAATTTCATAATGATTAGCGCCTTCAGAAATGGATTCTGTGGGGCAGGAATCTACACATGCGCCGCAGCTGATGCAGTCATCGCTAATAGTATATGCCATCTTCAAACAACCTCCTTTTCCTAAAGATCCATTATATTTTAATATAGTATGATAAATATTGCAAGGCTATTTTGAAGATTTGACAAGCTGCTGACAGACACCCATTTTAAATGGAGGCTTGACGTTCCCGGATCAATAGAATATAATAGGCCTAAGCTATTGCGAAAGCGGAAAACCGCGTCATAATAGACGAAATCCTACAAGTTAGGTTAAAATATCATTTTATTAAGGAGGAAGAAAATATGGCAAAGATTACGAAGGACATGACAATTGCGCAGGCGATTGCTATTGATCAGAGCATTATTCCGGTATTATTAGATATAGGGATGCATTGCCTTGGATGCCCGTCCGCCCAGGCTGAGACCTTGGAAGAGGCAGCTATGGTTCATGGATTAGATCCGGAGGATCTGATGGAGAGAATTGAAGCCGAAGTCGGCGAATAATGTGTATAAAATAATATATGTAAAAAGAGCTGTGTACCGGTGATGGAACCCCTGGTACACAGCTCTTTGCTTGTCACTACATAACGGAAAGAATCTGCAAAGCATGATCCTTGACGATTACTTCAAAATGCTCATCATAATAACTGGAGCTGGCATAAGTGGAACGCTCCACCCGGCCGTATTCGGAAATGATATTGCATACCTTGTTGAACTCCTCGGGAGTGTGGTCGGAGATGCTGACTACCAGATAGTAGGTGGCATTCACCGGATTCTTATATAAGGTATTGCTGCCGTTGTAAGTGCCCACCATGATATAGGCCAGCTGGGTCACTTCCTGCAGGGAGCGGAAGGAATAGATCTTAACCAGATTAGCAGGAACATGGGCACTGGATTTGGCGGGAACTTCATTCACAGGAAGAGCCGGCTCTTCCAGAATATCCTCCTTTGACTGGTCCAGAATATCTTCATTTATATCATCATCCATCTGGTCAAAGCAATTTATGATCTCGTCCGCATAGGAATCCTCATCGGTATCCGGCTCTCCCTGGCCTTCGGGAAGATTGAAGGAGGAAAACTTGGAGAAGCGGGTGTCCAGCTCATCCGGATCCTCTACCTTGGTAATTACCAGGATCAGACATTCGGTGGAAACCGGAATAGCTTCAATCATCAGCGGAATGTCGTCTACTTCAAATCCGAATTCGTAGAAAGCCTGTTGAATCATATCACGAAACAGAGCCTTTGCCTTCTCTGTGCCATATGCCAATTCACTTATCTTCAGCTCACGGTCAATTAGATCACTTTTATTCAAGGTACAACGGATCTGATTGTCACTGATCTTTTCTATTTTCATAAAGTTACACCCCTTTCTGAACTAAACAGGAACTGCTTATGGTCGGATATACGATAAGCATCCATCGGTGTAAAAAAAGTATAATTTAAAACACAGGTAAAGTCAATATGCCCAGATATGAAATTTGTGTTAATAAATCCTGTATTTTCGGGCTATGCTGGGGGTTTAATTCGTTATTTGTAACAAAAGTTTTATAAATTATCATGATTTTTAACAATAGGAAAAGAATTGCATTCCACCCATTATTCGGATATAATAAAAATGTGATCTGTTTCCTGGTATATGCCCTTAAGTCGGTAAGACAAACTGGCAGGAAAGGAGAGAATGCAGCAGGAAATCTGGTTTCAAAAATATCAAATCTTGGGTCTTCTCGGCAGCGGAGGCACTGCCAGGGTATATCTGGCCCGACATGTCAAGTTAAATTCTTATCGTGCAATCAAATGTATTTCAAAAAACAATCCCCTATATGAGTTACAACGTAAGGAAGCAATCATATTAAAGAGCCTGAGACATTCTTGTATCCCTATAATTTATGATATTGAGGAAGATGAAGAAGGTTCCTATATCATTGAGCAATATCTGGAGGGAAGCACTCTGAAGGAATGTATCCGGACTAAGGGACCGCTTCCGGAAAATATCCTAATCGAATATGCAGTTCAGCTCTGCGGTTTAATCCATTATCTTCATTCTTCTGATCCGCCCCTTCTTTATGTAGATCTCAAGCCGGATAATATTCTGATCCATAATTCCCAGCTCAAATTAATTGATTTTGGCAGTGCCGTCTATCGGGACGAGCATTCCGCCGGAAGCTTAACGGCTGCAACAAAGGGCTTTGCCGCTCCGGAGCTTTACCATCGGGGGAGGATCGATGAACGCTGTGATATATACGGAATGGGGATGCTGCTTTATTATATGGCATCCGGAGCGGCAATATCACCGGAAGCAGGGAGCATTTCCAATATAGATCAAAGTGCGGACTGTTCGGAGCAGCTGAAGAGGATTATTAACCGCTGCCTGCGGTATCGGCCGGCACTGAGATATTCATCCGTGGAGCAGCTGAAAAAACAATTATCAATATTAGGAGGAAACAGTCACGGCAACCGGAAGCCCGATCATGGGATTACAGTTGCGATTGCGGGATCACAGCCCAGAATTGGAGTGACCCATCTGGCTTTTCGGTTATGCCTCTATATGAAAAGCCGCGGTATTTGCTGCCTATACCGGGAGAGTAATGAAAGCGGGTGTCTTCAGTCGCTGAAGGACGATGCGGCAATGCAGAAAGAGAGAGAGGAGGTGCTGCGCTTTAAAGGGATATCTGTTCTGGACAGAAAGCCGGAGACCATGGGCGGAACCCCTGCCGGAGATTCCATTGATACCGGTGTGCTGGTAGTGGATTATGGAAGATTGTCCAGGGACAACCGGGAGAAATTTCTGGAGGCGGACATAAAGCTGTTGGTACTCGGTGCCAAGGAATGGGAATTGGCTTATTCGGAAGAGGTGTTGGATGGAATAGCAGAATATAAAGAGATTTTCTATTTGTTTAATTTCCTCAGCGGGAAGCAATTCCAATGGGCTGCGGCAAATATGGGGCGGCAAAGATGCTGCCGTATTCCCTATGAACCGGATCCCTTTGCCAGAACTGCCCTTCATAACGGACAGGAACTCTTCGATGAATTACTGGGACTTAGAAACGGCTGCCGGGGAAGAAGGAAGAAGACCGCCTTCCTGCATAGGGGCAGGCGGGAAGAAAGGAGTGATTTGCGCCGCCGGTGCCGGGGACGGAATGGAGACTACTATGAAAACCAAGGCGATATTATTCAATAAGCTGGCTCATCGGGCCGAAAGAAAGACCAGGAAGGTAATCGGACTGGTCGGAACGCATCATGGAACCGGAGTAACCCATACCGGGTTGCTGCTTGCCTTCTATCTCGGGGAAGAGCTTGGTAAAAGAACCGCATTGCTGGAGTGTAATGGGCATGGAGATATGGGGTTGATCCGGGAGGCCTATCAATGGAACAGTGCGGCCGAAGAGGGCTTCACCTACCACAGGATAAGCTGCTACCAGGAGGTTGTACCCGGTCAGTTGGTGCGGCTGCTGGGAGGAGATTACGAATATGTTCTTCTGGACTTTGGAACAGATCTGATGAAAAATCGGGAGGAATTGCTCCGCTGTTCTATTCGGATTGCGGTAGGCGGACCCTCGGCATGGGACTTACAAAAGCTTGGCTGCTTTATGGAAAGCCTGGACGATATAGGGGGAAGAGACTCCTGGCTCTATTTTATCCCCCGGGGAAGAAAGGAGATGATACAGAAGCTGCAAAAAAAGATAAAACAAAGGATATGGGAGGTTCCGGAGTCCCCGGATCCCACCCGTATCAGCCGTGATGTAAAATTATTGATGGAACGCTGCTTCCGGTTCAGGTAGCTGAATCGTTTCCGGAGAAGGAGCCTGGACCTCTGATCAGGAAGGATACATTCATAACAATGTATAACATATCACAAATGACCTTCTTATCCATGGAGCCAAACAATTTCAACCAATGACACCATCGCTTCTGTCCGGAGGAATATCTGCATCGAACACAGTGAATGAACATCATGGCATGGAGTATCATTGTCTTCCCTGCTGCAACAGCCGATAACCGGCACTTAAAAAGCCCTCTATACTTTTTGACCGGGACATCTTGTCACTCCGGCTGGCTGCGGCAGGGAAGCCTGAACCATTATGAAATTTCGTTCCAGTCCAAAGGGTGGCAGGGAGGAGGGCATAGTACTCCCTGCCACCCTTTGAACTGGAACGAAATTTAAGGAATAGCTAAGATAAAGTCGAATTTAGTAATGACGGGATGCCGAAACAATGCTATAATACAAAATGAGCAGAAAAAAGCTGCTGCAAAAGTCTCTGAGAGGAGCATTATAGAAGGAAAGGCACAGGTACTGGTATGGATAGACGTTTTAAATTGGCGGTAATCGGAGCAGCTGCCGGAATTATTATTATACTGATATTAGTAGGAGCCTGGGCGGTAGAGAAGCTGTCCCCCAGTGACGAGATTATGCCTCTGGAAGACTATTACGAAGTAAAGGAATCGGAGGTATTGATCGTGCTTCAGGATGAGATCTACGACACCAGAGGACTCTTGATTGACGGCTCCGTTTTTATAGACTATGATACGGTGGTCGAACAGTTCAACCACCGGTTTTATTGGGATTCCAATGAAAATATATTAACCTATACGACACCCGGCGAGATCATACGGACGGAGGCCGGCAACAAAAGCTACTCGGTTACCAAGAGTATGATTGAGACAGATATGGATACACAGATACCCGCAGTATATATCTTTGCAGACAAGGTCTATGTCTCCCTGGATTTTGTACAAAAATATTCAGACCTTACGTACCAGTATTATGAAAATCCCAGCCGTGCGGTGGTTCAGTACAAATGGGGGGATTATCTGTTTACAGAGGTTCTGAAGGACACCCAGCTGAGAACCGGGCCGGATATCAAGAGCCCCATACTGACGGAGCTCTCATCGGGTACAAGCCTCATGCTGGTGGATACGGACGAGGTTCCTGAGAAGGGCTTCATAAAGGTCATGACAGAGGATGGTATCAAGGGATATGTAAAGTCCAGGAATACCAAAGAATCTTCTTATAAGACCATCGAGAGCAGTTACCAGGAACCGGAGTATACCTCCCAGACCAGGTCGGGCTCTGTGAATCTGGTATTTCATCAGGTATTCAACAAGGACGCGGCGGACAATCTGGGCAACTTAATTGCTCAGACCAAGGGAGTGAATGTAGTATCTCCTACCTGGTTCAGTATCAATGATGTCTCCGGCACAATCTCTTCCCTGGCAACAGAACAGTATGTAACAAGGGCAAAGGAGCTGGGCTTGGAGGTATGGGCTTTGGTGGACGATTTTAATACAGAGGTCAGCAAGTATGATCTGTTTTCCCGCACCTCACGGAGAGATAATTTGTCCAATGCATTGATTCAGGCCGCACTGGATTATAAGCTGAATGGAATTAACATTGATTTTGAAAAGATATCAAAGGATACGGGAGAGCATTATGTTCAATTTCTGAGAGAGCTGTCTGTAAAATGCAGAAATAACGGAATTGTCCTATCGGTAGATAATTATGTTCCCGCGCCCTATCGAACGTATTATGACCAGGAGGAGCAGGGAAAGATAGTGGATTATGTTATTGTAATGGCATATGATGAGTTCTACTCGGGCTCCGAGGTGGCGGGGCCGGTAGCATCCATAGGTTTTGTCACAGATGCGGTCAATAACATCCTTCAGCTGGTGCCCAGGGAAAAGACGATTATTGCAATCCCCTTCTATACCCGTCTTTGGAAGGAGCTTCCGGGAGGAGAGGTAAGCTCGGAGAGCTTCGCCATGACTCCCGCTGCCAAGCTGCTGGAGGACAACGGAGCGGAGGTTGAGTGGAGTGACGAATACGGCTGCCATTATGCCGAGTATGAGAAGGATGGTGCAACCTATAAAGTCTGGCTGGAGGATGAAAAGTCTATCGAAGAGAAGATGAAGGTGATCTATGAAGCGGATGTGGCAGGTATCGCAGCCTGGAAACTTGGTCTGGAGAAGGAGATTGTCTGGAACGTCATTACGCCGTATTTGAATTCAAAATAAGAACCGTTGTACCCACCGCATATGCAGCCCCGCATAAATGCACTGGAATAGTACGATTATCCCTTTCATAAGATATAAAGAGTCCGGTTTGGGAAGAAGTACTATGAAAAAATATTTTAATATTATTTTTCTGCTTTTTATTAGCCTTGTCACTATCCTGTCCTCGGAGGCAGGAGTTAAAGTAATAAAAAATGCGGATGAGATGAGCTGGAATGAAGCAGCCTCAGGGGCCGTGAATTTGGATACCGGCAACGGGAGACAAAGCATAGTTGTCATTGATCCGGGACATGGCGGAAGAGATCCGGGGAAGATCGGTGTAAATAATGCTCTGGAGAAGGATATTAATTTGAGCATTTCCCTGAAGCTGAAGGAGCTGCTGGCTCAGAAGAAGATACAGGTTATTGTAACCAGGGAAGAGGATGTGGGACTGTATTCGGAGAGTGATTCCAACAAGAAGCGCGCAGATCTGAATGCGCGGGTTGCGCTGATCAAAGAAAGCAACGCGGATATTGCCATTAGCATCCATCAGAATAGCTTTACGGAGGAATACGTCAAAGGAGCCCAGGTATTCTATTATTCCACCTCGGAACAGGGGAAACGGCTGGCTCAGATCATGCAGGAGACGCTGGTGGAAACCCTGGCGGACGGAAATCATCGCAAGGCCAAGCCCAACAGCAATTATTTTATGCTCCAGAAGGTAGAATGCCCCCTGGTCATTGTGGAGTGCGGTTACCTCTCCAATCGGGAGGAGGCTGCACTGCTAATTGATGATGAATATCAGGGTAAGATGGCCCAGGCCATCTGCCAGGGGATATTAGCTTATTTGGATATTAACTAATATTTTTTCTTGCATTTTTAGAAAAAATAAGGTAGTATACTATTACAATTGAATAAGTAAGAGAATTCTTTGAGACAATCCGGGCCTGTCCGGTGTGTCGGATATGATTCAGGTAAGCTTCATTGTACCCGCAGCCGGGACAATAGAAGCGGTCGTGAAGCGGACACGGATGAGGTGAGGCAGCCTGGAGATTTCTCTCGCCCGATGGATAGTCCTGACCCTCTTTTAGTTACGGCAGGAACTGGAACGTGGTTAAATTCGTAAGGATGTGAATGATATCATTCGCATGAATTAATATACGTTAAAGTGAGCACCGTATTGCAGAGCCGGAGGATTTCGGATTAGACAGTACGGTGCTTAAATTATTCAATCGTAAATTGACCAATACTATAATTTAGATTGGAACAATCAGATTGGAGGAAAGAAATGAAAACAATTACAAACAAGCAAACCTTGAAAATGGTACAGCTGGCACTATTTACGGCCATTATACTGCTGATGGCATTCACACCCCTGGGGTATATCCGTACTCCAGGACTGGAGATTACTATGATTGTGGTGCCTGTCACCGTGGGCGCGGTAATCCTGGGCCCGGCAGCCGGAGCCATCCTGGGAGGAGTCTTTGGCCTGACCAGCTTCATCCAATGCTTTGGAATGAGTCCCTTTGGGGCGGCGCTGCTGGGAATCAGCCCGATAGGAACTTTGGTGCTGTGCCTGATACCGCGTATTCTTATGGGATGGCTGGCCGGACTGATCTTCCAGGGGATGAAGAAATGGGGAAAGGTAAATATGCTTTCCCATGCGGTTGCCAATCTGGCAGGGCCGCTGCTTAACACTCTGTTCTTTATGACGGCATTAACGTTGATTTTTTATAATACGGAATATATCCAGGGCTTTGTAGCCGGTCTGGGTGCGGTCAATCCGCTGGAATTTGTATTGTTATTTGTAGGGATCAATGGACTGATCGAAGCTTTGATCTGTTTTGTAGCCGGCACCGCAGTGTCCAAGGCGGTTGAGATCTTTGTCAGAAAGTCCGGGATGCAGGTTGGCTGAAAAAAGTGATTGACACGGCTTCATTATTGTGTTATGGTATATGAGCTATGAATACTTTTGACGGTATTCATAAGGTACGAAGAAGAGAATCCATCTCTCACCCATAGCGTAGAAGTATTTACTGTGAACGGGTTAATGCAAATAAGATTTCGGTACTGTTCTGTAAGAGAGCATTATGTGATTGTGCATTTGGGTGGATATTCTTTATCCACCCTTTTTATTGGCAAAGGAACCATGTAACAGTTTGACTTATAACCTATGGAGGTGTAGTACTATTAGCGATTTAATGATTAATGAACAGATCAGGGACAAAGAAATTCGATTGATTGGGGAAAACGGAGAGCAGTTGGGGATCATGTCTTCCAGGGATGCAATGAAGCTTGCCAAGGATGCGAATCTTGATCTCGTCAAAATAGCCCCGACCGCCAAGCCGCCGGTCTGCAAGATTATCGATTACGGCAAATACAGATATGAGCTGGCAAGAAAAGAAAAAGAGGCCAAGAAAAAGCAGAAGGTTACCGAAGTGAAGGAGATCCGCTTATCACCGAATATCGATGATAATGACTTGAATACAAAGGCAAACCAGGCCCGTAAGTTTCTTACCCACGGCGATAAGGTGAAGGTGGCATTGCGCTTCCGCGGCCGTGAGATGGCCCATACCTCATCCTCAAAGGTAATTTTGGATACTTTCTTTGCAAAGCTGGAAGATGTGGCTGTAGTGGAAAAGCCCGCAAAGCTGGAAGGAAGAAATATGATTATGTTCTTAACAGAAAAACGTTAAAATACTAGATTTATTAAGGAGGAAATACCATGCCCAAGTTAAAAACAAGCAGAGCAGCAGCAAAGCGCTTCTCCATCACAGGAACCGGTAAATTAAAGAGAATGAAAGCTTATAAGAGCCATATCCTGACAAAGAAATCCGCTAAGAGAAAGAGAAATCTCAGAAAAGCAGCTATGACGGATGCAACCAATATTAAAAATATGAAGAAGATCTTACCATATCTGTAGAGATTGGTCATAAGGAGGAATAGAACATGGCTAGAATTAAAGGCGGATTGAACGCTAAGAAAAAACATAACAGAGTATTGAAGCTGGCTAAGGGTTACAGGGGAGCCAGATCCAAACAGTATAGAGTAGCAAAGCAATCAGTGATGAGAGCATTAGCCTCTTCTTTTGCAGGAAGAAAAGAGAGAAAGAGACAGTTCAGACAGTTATGGATTGCCAGAATTAATGCTGCAGCCAGAATGAACGGCCTTTCCTACAGCAGATTAATGCATGGTTTGAAGGTAGCAAATGTGGATATTAACAGAAAGATGCTTGCGGAGCTGGCAGTTAATGATGCAGAAGGCTTTAAGGCCATTGCTGAGGTTGCAAAGTCTAAGCTGGCATAAGAATACAATGAACGAGGGAGATGCTGCGGCATCTCTTTTTGTTGCACGGGAGAATCTGCAAGCGGGCTCTTTATTTTTATAAAAGTGAAATATTACGAAAGGCTTTCATATATTATATATGAAAGCCTTTCGTGTATAGAAAAGGAATAAGATTATGACAGAGCAGGAACGGGAGCGGATTATCAGCAACGAGTATGCGGATCTGTTGATTAACTACAGTGGGGACTTGAGCATACTAACTAATTTCTACGATGCCACAGTTCAGATCATAAATTTTTTTACCGCAGTGGTGCATGTGCCGGTAAACCAGATTACCAATACTACCGTAATGAGCCTGGGGTATTCTGTTATGCCCTCTATGTTCGGACTGATCAGCAGAGCCAGTCTGGAGGCTTCCGGGATTCCACGGATCCGCAGTGTTCCCAATTTCAATTTACGGGGCCAGGGAGTTCTGGTGGGGATTTTGGATTCCGGAATTGACTATCTTAATCCGGTCTTTCGCAGAGCCGATAATACCACAAAGATTGTATCCATATGGGATCAGACGATTGTAAGCGATAATTTCCCGGAGGGAGCCAATTATGGAACAGAGTATGACAGGGAAGAGATCAATGCGGCTTTGCAGAGCCAGAATCCCTATGAAATTGTTCCGACCGTGGATGAAATTGGACATGGCACTATGATAGCCGGCATTGCGGCCGGGAATGAAGTGCCGGAGAGTGATTTCTATGGTGTCGCACCGGATGCGGAGCTGGTAGTGGTCAAATTAAAACAGGCAAAAGAGTATATGAGAGACTTTTTTCGGATTCCTCCGGATGTGCCCTGCTATCAGGAGAATGATATTCTGTTTGCAGTTGATTATCTAATGCGCGTCGCATCCAGACTGCAGCGGCCTATGGCGGTATGCTTTGCACTGGGAACCTCCCAGGGAGCGCATGACGGAAGAGGAACCCTCAGCAGCTATATCTCCCTGCAGGCGGAAAATATGGGATACGGCTTCCTTGTTGCAGCGGGGAATGAAGGGAATGCCAGAAGGCATTATTATGGAACCATTGATCCGGATACCGGCTACAATACCATGGAATTGCTGATCGGTGAGAATGAGCCTGGCTTCTCCATGGAAATCTGGGGTGATTCCGGCGGAGTATTCTCTATTGACATACAGACACCTTTGGGCGAATATGTACCTCAGATTGTTCCCAGGCTGGATGAGAACAGGGATGTGACCTTCATTTTTGAAAGAACAGAAATACAGGTGGATTACCAGGTTATAGAATCCCAGAGCGGGGATCAGCTGATTTTAATCAGGTTCCGGAATCCCAGTCCCGGAATCTGGCGCTTTAATGTATACGGAAGGGGAACGCTGTCCAGAGGCTTTCATTCCTGGCTGCCAATGCAGGGCTTTATATCGGAAAACACTTATTTTGTGCGGTCTGATCCCTATACTACAATCCTGTCCCTGGGCAATGCTGTTGTTCCTATAACCGTTACTGCCTATAATGTGGAGGATGGCAGTCTCTATCTCAATTCCAGCCGGGGATTTACCAGAACAGGAGTGATTAAGCCGGAAATAGCAGCGCCGGGGGTCGGCATCGTAGCCCCGGTACCGGGAGGAGGCTTCCGAGAGGTGACAGGGACCAGCGCCAGCGCCGCCCATACCACAGGTGTGGCCGCCATGCTGCTGGAGTGGGCCATTGTGCGCGGGAACCAACCCAGTCTCAATACCCTTGATATGAAAATATTTATGATTCGGGGAGCACGGCGGGAGCTTAATATCCGATACCCGAACCGGGATTGGGGATATGGTATTCTGGATGTATACAATATCTTTGACTCGCTGCGGATTGGCGCTATGTAAGGAAGGAGAGAAGAGATGATAGGAGAAGAGAGGTACAGGATAACCAGTGAGGATTATATGGAGGTGATTATAGAACTCAATGAGAATCCCAGGCTGCTGGAACAGTTTCCGGATGTTGTGGTGCAGTCTATGAATGACTGGTTTGCCATAGCCTACCTTCCGGCATCCCAGCTTTTACTTTGGACAATAAGTCAGTATGACTATTCCTCCATACCTTCTGCCTTCGGACTTACCAGTGAAATCAGCCTGGAGGCCTCGGGAATTCTCAGGCTGCGCCGCATTCCGGTATTCAATCTTCGGGGGGAGGGAGTATTGGTAGGAATTATTGATACCGGAATTGATTATACCAATCCGGTCTTCCGCCGAAGTAACGGAACCACAAAAATAGCCGCCCTATGGGATCAGACAGTAGAGAGCGACAGATATCCTGCCGGAGCACAGTATGGAACGGAGTATCTGTCGGATGATATTAATGTCGCTCTGAGCAGCCAGGATCCCCTTAGTATTGTCCCTAGTACAGATGAGAACGGACATGGTACGATGCTGGCGGGAATTGCGGCGGGGACGGAGGATGAGGCAAACGGATTCAGCGGAGTAGTTCCGGATTCGGAACTGGTAGTGGTAAAGCTCAAGCCGATGAAACAGGTGCTGAGGGAATTTTATATTATACCGCCGGGAGTTCCGGCCTACCAGGAGAATGATATTATGTGGGGGGTTCAGTATGTGATAGATATGGCGCGCCGGCTTCAGAAACCAGTGGCTATTTGCCTGGCGTTGGGTACCTCCCAGGGGGCCCATGACGGTTTTGGAGGTCTGGGGACCTTATTATATCTTACAGGAGATTTTCCGGGAGTGGCCATAAGCGTGTCTGCGGGAAACGAAGGAACAACACGAAGGCATTTTTTTGCGCAGGTCGATGCCAATACCGGCTACAGTACTGTGGAGATGAACGTGGCAGAGGACGAAGAAGGTTTTGTAATGGAGCTGTGGGGAAGGGCCCCCAATACTTATTCCGTTGATATTCTGTCTCCAGGGGGAGAATACATTCCCAGAATCCCGGAGGGACTCTATGTGAACAGGGAGATAAGATTTGTTTTTGAGAGAACCAGAATTTTTATCAGCTATCAGATGATTGAAACCCGGACCGGGGATCAGGTAATTATGCTCCGGTTTGTAGAGCCGACTCCGGGAATATGGAGATTTCAGGTGTACACCAGGGGAGACTTGGAAGGAAGCTTTCATATCTGGCTTCCAATGAATGGCTTTATTTCGGAAAATACCTACTTTGTGCAGCCGGATCCCTATACAACCATCGTTTCACCGGGCAATACCAGTATCCCGATTACCGTGACGGCCTATAATCCTGTCAATAACAACCTGTATCAGAGAGCCAGCCGCGGATACACCAGAGGAGGGGCAGTCAAGCCTGAGCTTGCGGCTCCGGGTGTGAATATCCTGGCTCCTTCACTGGAGCAGGGGTTTACGTCAATGTCGGGGACAGGAGCGGCTGCGGCCCATGCTGCAGGAGTAGCTGCCATTCTGCTGGAATGGGGAAACGTAAGAAATAATTATCCCGGCATCAACTCGGTTGAAATAAAGCAATTCCTAATCCGCGGGGCGAACAGAAGCCCCACGCTGATTTATCCCAATCGAGACTGGGGATATGGTATGATTGATATCTATAATGTTTTTGACATGCTCCGCTCAGACGTTAATTAGTCTGCCAGCAAACCCGAAGCGGAGTACAACTCTGATTTGAAATTTTGGTAAAATATATTTAGAAGGAATATACGGAAAAATGACTTAAAAAAGGGTGGGAGAAGGCAATAAATTAGGAATAAATAGAAGGATGGCAGAAAACAGTTGCATTCTTCGGATACAAATATTAAAATGAGAGAGAATAGTAATGGGGACGTTAATAGTGCAAATTAGTAACGTCCCTATTCAGCTAAAAAAGCAGATGTATCCAATGATATTGGGAATAGTATTGAGGAGAAGTCAATGAACAAAAAGAGTTTTCTGGGATTACTATTATTTGCATTTCTGGTTACGGCAGGAATGCTTGGGGGAGCGAATTATCTGACGCGCCTGGAGAGCAGCGGCGACGGCGGAGTAGCACGAGTTCAGGAATTAGAGAGTGACGATGCCGGGGATGAAGAGGGGCGGAGCCTGTCGGGGAATTCAGGAGAGCAGCTAATCCTGGCGGATGAGGCAGGAGAGACAGAGGATAGTATAACTGCGTCAGGAAATCAGAGGGAACCGGAAGATGCTGACGCAGCCGAAGATAATGCGGATATTCCAGGTGCAGCGGGAGATGCAGTCCGGGAAGAAGCGGATGAGGCAGGAGACACAGCGGCAGGCGGTGAGGAAAACCGGGAATTTTGGCTGGCCTCAAATCCCACGGACCATGGGGAGGATGCGGAGACCGGCCAGTCGGCAGGAGCCACCTTCAGCACTTCCGTAGGAACAGCGGAGGCACCTCAGCTTATCCGGAACAGCAATGAAATTGATTATATGGCATTCATTCCCGAAATGACGGTTGACAATGAGCTGAAATCGGCCCTGGATATTTCCAATCCGGATATCAGTGTGGACGCTTCGGCGGCAGTATTATTTGATGCCGTAACGGGGAAGGTTCTGTATTATAAGAATGCGGTGCAGGCGGTTTTTCCGGCGAGTACGGCAAAGCTGCTGACCGCCCTGGTGGCACTGGACTGCTGCGGGCTGGAGGAAGAGGCGGTGATTGGAGAGGAGATTACCATGATTCCCTCGGATTCTACCATTGCTTACCTGAAACAGGGACAGGTATTAAGCATCTATAATTTACTCAATGGTATGCTCCTCCCGTCAGGAAATGATGCGGCATATGCAATTGCAGCTTATGTGGGGAGAAAATCCCTTAAGAATACCCTGGCTTCCAAGGAAGAGGCCATAGCTGAATTTGTCCGCCTTATGAACCGGAAAGCGGAGGAGCTGGGAGTCAAAAACAGCTGTTTTAAGACACCGGATGGCTATGATGCCATTGGTCAATATACGACGGCCTATGATATGGGACTGATCGGAATGGCCGCCTCAGAAAATGAGACAATCGTTAAGGTGAGCAGCCAGGGATCTTCCCGTAATCTATTCCCAAGCGGAGAGGATGTTACCTGGAAGAATACCAATAAGCTGGTGAGGAAGGGATATGAATGGTACTACTCCAAGGCCATCGGACTTAAGACAGGCACCAGCACAATGGCGGGGAAATGTCTTGTGGCGGCAGCGGAGAAGGACGGCCGGAAGGTGGTATGTGCCGTCATGAATTCCAGCTCTAACGGCAGGTGGAAGGATACGCTTACATTATTAAAATACGGGCTGAAATAGCAGTTAAGGCAGCAATGCCTGGAACAGGGGGACATATATGTATCAACAGGAGAATAACCTGCAGGAGCAGCAGAGCGGAAATCAAGAGACGGAGAGATTAACGAAATCCATATTAAACCGGGCAGGCCTTGCCTTGTTTCTTATGGCAGCAGCAGTTCTGGTGGTTCAGAATGCGGTAAACTTTGCCGTGGCCCGGTTCTACCCCGCATGGATTGACACCCAGTGGTATGTCTGGGCATTGACGGCATTATCTATTATCGGGGTGGGGCTTCCGGTTTTCTATTTTGCTTCCGGCAGGATACCGGATTCGCCGAAGGGAAGGGAAGTCAGGCTGAAGCCTCTGCAATTTATCGCCATCTTCTTTGTCTGTACGGCGGCAATGTATATTACAAATTTTTTCAGTGTATTTCTTACTTTCTTTATGGCCCTGCTCAAGGGAAAGGGTTTGACGGATTTGAATCCGCTGACGGATGCACTTACTAATTCCAATCGGTTGTTAACTTTTTTGTATGCGGTTATGACGGCTCCCTTTGTGGAAGAAGTGATTTTTCGTAAGCTTCTGTTGGATAAGCTTCGCAGGTACGGCGATATTCCGGCCATCCTGCTGTCGGCCTTTGCCTTTGGCTTTTTCCATATGAATTTATCCCAATTCTTCTATGCGACGGCTCTGGGGATCATATTTGCTTATGTTGTAATTCGGACCAACCGGCTGAGGTATAGCATCCTTTTGCACATTATGATCAATTTTATCGGAACGTCCATGGTGCCCCTTGCCACAGGGAAAAATATAATCTTTCCCCTGCTTATCGTTGTCTGGGTATTCTCCGCCATTACCGCGGGTGTGCTTATCTTCGTGCTGAATATTAAGAAAATCAGCCTCTATGGCCCGTGGCAGCCATTAGAGAAGAAATCGGGGTATTTTCTGAACCTGGGTACGATACTCTATGTATTGCTGTGCCTGGCCATGATTGTAATACAAATAGTAACACTTTAACCAGCAATTTACTTTTAGTGAAAGGGAGTTTAAGCTATGAATAATTTTACATTTTGCAGCCCTACTTATTTTGTATTTGGAAAGAATACGGAGATGGAAGCCGGGCATTATGTGCGCCGTTTTGGAGGGACGAAGGTTCTGATCCATTATGGCGGCGGGTCGGTTCTCCGGTCGGGCCTGCTGGACAGGGTGAAGGCATCCTTGGATCAGGAGAAGATAGCCTATGTTGAGCTGGGCGGTGTGCAGCCCAACCCCAGAAGCGGATTGGTATATCAGGGAATCGATCTGTGCAGGCAGGAGGGTGTGGATTTTATCCTGGCTGTAGGCGGAGGAAGCGCCATTGATTCGGCTAAGGCAATTGCGGCAGGAGCTGTTTATGACGGTGATTTCTGGGATTTCTATGAGGGAAAGCCTATTACCGCAGCCTTGAAGGTTGGTACGATCCTGACCATTGCCGCAGCCGGAAGTGAGGGTTCCGGGGATACGGTGATCACGAAGGAGGAAGGAATGCTGAAACGAGGGGCCGGAAGTGACTTGCTTCGTCCCGTATTCTCCATTCTGAATCCGGCGCTGACCGTCACGCTGCCCGCTTATCAGACGGCAGCAGGAGCCACGGATATTATGGCCCATGTGTTTGAACGGTATTTTACCAATACAAAGGAGGTTGAGATAACCGACCGCCTTTGTGAAGCGGTTCTGCTGACCATGATTAAGGAGGTTCCGCGAGCGATCCTGGAGCCGGGCAATTATGATGCAAGAGCCAATATTATGTGGGCAGGCATGGTGGCACACAATAATCTGGTGGGCGTGGGAAGGCAACAGGACTGGTCCAGCCATATGATCGAGCATGAGCTTTCCGCTCTGTATGATGTGGCCCACGGTGCCGGCCTTGCCGTAATCTTCCCGGCCTGGATGACCTATGTGTATAAGCAGGATGTAATGCGTTTTGCCCAGATTGCCGAAAGAGTCTGGGGCTGCCATATGAATTACAGTAATCCGGAAGAGACCGCCCTGGAAGGCATCCGATGCTTAAAGAGGTTCCTGTCTTCTATCGGTATGCCGGTTAATTTCCTGGAGCTTGGAGCAAAGGAAGAGGATATTCCCTATATGGTGGAGACCCTGGGTCTTGGGGAGAACGGAACCATCGGCGGTTTCAAAAAGCTGGGCAGCAAGGATGTGGAGAACATTTACCGGCTGGCAGCTGAGCTGTAAGATTTGAAAATATAGAACATTAAGACCAGCGGCTTGCCGCTGGTCGTTTAATCCAATGCCTGTGAAAGACGGTAGGGGGAACGGTTTTGGATCATGCTGCGGATTAATTGCAGGAAGGTGGAGTTGGTGTTGTCCCGATAGAGAATCTCACGGGCCAGTGAGGGATTGTCGGTAATAATGGAATCCACGTTCAGGGATTTCATCCGCTCCATGTCCCTGACCTTATTAACGGTCCAGACATGGACCTCTTTACCTGCACGGTGGATATTAGCCACAACGGTTTCGTTTACAAAATTATGCCGGATACTGAAGAAATCCACATAATCCTTATCATAGAATTTACCGTAGACTGCGGATAGAATAAGGCCGGTCCGAATCTCATCATTCAGCTCCTTAATTTTTTTCAAAGAGTTGTAATTGGTTGAAGATACGATACACTGATATTCGTAGCCATATTCTTCAATCAATGCAACCAGCTGCTCTTCGAAAGACGGAGTATCTGAGGAGGTTTTGATTTCAATATTCAACATAATTCTGTCCTTGCAATAAATCAGAGTCTCCTCCAAGGTGGGGATTTTGGTGTTCAGATAATCCGGAGAGAACCAGGAACCCACGTCCAGTTCATTCAGCTGGGCATCCGTGAGTTCCCAGATAAAGGAGCTGACTCCGGCGGTGCGCTTCAGATTTTGATCATGAAGGAGTACCAGGGTGCCGTCCTTGCTCTGCCAGACATCGATTTCCGCATAGTCGGAATTGGCGAGGATAGCGCTCTCCAAGGCCGGAAGGGTGTTTTCCGGAGCGATATGGGAATTACCCCGGTGGGAGGAGATGGTAACACCGGTCAGCGCTTTTCCGAAATAAGAGGAATCGTGATAGATCAGGGAATAGAGATTGAAGATTCCGGCGGCGAGGAAGAGCAGGAGAATCCCGTTGATCCCGAATTTCTGTTTTCTGCTCTTGTATGAAAAATGATATTCGGCGTCCGGATAATCGGGCATGATGTCCCTGAACATAATGGTTTTCAAGGCTTCCCGCTGGTAGGTGTGAAACAGGGAGGCGGTGATATTGATATAGGATGCAAAGGTGAACATACTGTAGAAAAGAGTTGCATAAAGATTAATCTTCGGGTAGGCAGCAAGGAACACCGTGATGGCCAGGCTCTTATCAGCAAAGAAATAGGCACCCATAGCCGTGATGAAAAGGAGTCCGAAATAAAAGAGAAAAAATCCCAGTGTGAAGAGAAGGTAATTCACCGCCAGAATACGAAGGGTGCGAAGACGCCGCCCGTTCAGCAATTCTCTGGAATATCGCAGGGCATTGGAGAAGGTCAGTTGTTCGTTCATATAATAATGCAGGGTAAATAAGCTCCGGAGAGAAAAGAGGCCGGAGGCAAGAAGGAGGAGGAGCAGCAGGCTCTTTACCAGCAGATCATTGCCTTTTCCCTTGGTAAACTCTATATCCGCAAGAAAGATAACGCCAAACAAAACCGGAAGATTGGACAGAATGTAAAATAATATGGTAAAGAACAGCGGTGCAGGGCCTTCCCTGTGTATCCCGTGAATTGTTTTTCGGAATCCGGATACCGCGATTTGCAGCAGGCGGGGAGGAGATGCCATACCTTCCGTATTGCAGTAGTAGAATAGAGAGGTCAGCTTGACCAGGAGGAACAGCAGAAGCAGGAAGGACAGCGCCGTCAGCAGCACAAGAGCATAGGGCGAAGCCAGAAAGCTGAGTAAATTCTCCTGGGTAATGTAGCTGATTCCGGACAGCTTCATAATCAGCTTTATAACAGATCCTGCAAAGGGCAGGAGAAACATTAGAAAGAACAGGTTGTACAGGGTGTCCAGCAAAAAGATGGAACGATTGTGATAATGAAAATACTTTGCCTTAAGCTGTCTGACTTTTTTCATAATTGCTCTCCGATCCATGGAAACAGGCCTTACGTCCTATATATGTATTATGCACGATTCGTGTAAATTAGACAAGCAAATAAGAAGAAAAATGTCCGCTTAATTTATTATATGATGCCAGGCAATGAAAGGGGATATGGAGTTGACACAGATATTAGTAAAATTGTTCATTAAGGATTATGCCAATACAGAGAATGTCAAGGTGCGCACAAGCTATGGCATCCTGGCGAGCCTGGTGGGGATTGCCTGTAATGTATTGCTTTTTCTTACAAAGCTGGTGGTTGGAATGGTTCTTAATAGTATCTCTATTATGGCAGATGCTTTTAATAACCTGTCGGATGCCGCATCCTCGGTTATTAGCTTTATCGGTGTAAAACTGGCGGAAAGGCCGGCGGACAAGGAGCATCCCTTTGGACATGGGCGCTTTGAATATATTGCGGCCCTTGCGGTGGCATTTATCATATTGCAGGTGGGCTTCCAGCTGTTTCGGGGAGCCCTGGATAAGGTGCTGCATCCGGAAGAGCTGCTCTTTAATCCGGTGCTGACGGGAATTCTGGTGCTGTCGGTGCTGCTGAAGATATGGATGTCCCTGTTCAACCGCAAGCTGGGAAAAAGCATTAATTCTTCCGTGCTGCTAGCTGCATCGTCGGATTCAAGGAATGATGTTATTGTAACCTCCTCCACCATTTTTTCCGCCCTGGTGGTAGGGATTACCGGAGTGAATATTGACGGCTATGTGGGTCTTTTGGTATCCCTTTTTGTCATGGTTGCCGGGATTAAGATTGCGAAGGAGACACTGGAGCCCCTCCTGGGGCAGGCCATTGGGCGGGAGTTATACCACAAGATTACGGACATGGTGGAGAGCTACGAGGGAATTTGCGGAACCCATGATCTGATTATTCACAATTACGGGCCGACCCATCACATGGCTACCATTCACGCGGAGGTGCCCAATGATATCGGCTTTGAACACGCCCATGAGACCATTGACCGGATTGAACGGGATGTGCTGGAGAAACTGGATATCTTCCTTGTAATTCATATGGATCCCATCGAGGTGAATGACTGTACCGTAACCGAGAAGAAGGAAATGGTATTTGGTATCGTACGGGAAATGGAAGGAAAGGCCTCCATCCACGATTTTCGTATCGTGAACGGAGAGCATCAGATTAATCTGATCTTTGACCTGGTTCTTCCCTATTCCTATACCAAGGCGGAGGAGCAGAAGCTTCTGTCCAGAATTATTGATAAGATACGGCAGCAGGATTCCAGATATCAGTGTATTATTACCCTGGAAAACAGTTTTGTGGAGGAAGAGTAGCAAGCTGGCGGGGGACAGAGCGGATATTCTGTCCGGCCCGGTATATATTTCAGAGAAATGGGGCAGATTATATCAAGATAGTTGATGGTAGGGGTATGGAAAAGGCAAGGGGGAAGCAGCAGTAAAAAAACGGGTAAAAAAATAAACTGAAAAAAATGAAAATTATGCTTGAAAAAAAATGAACTATATATTATAATAGCATTCGTGGCGGTCAAGACAGGCCATAAAATAGAAAAAAGAATAAATTTTGGGCTATCGCCAAACGGTAAGGCACTGGACTCTGACTCCAGCATCTCAAGGTTCGAATCCTTGTAGCCCAGTTATAAGCAAAAACCTGGTCATCCAATGATGATCAGGTTTTTTGTTTATAGCTGGGCTGGATAGTCCATATTATGGTGGCTTATCAATTAGTTTCATATTGCTATATCATTCCTAATGATGGATAATTGATAGGAATTATACTGTTTTTCCCTATTAATCATCTATATGAGGAGAATGAATAAGATATGAAACCAGAGCAGATCAAGCCACATATTACAAAAGAGAACAGGAGAAACAAGTGGAAAGTATTTATCAGCTATTTACTGATATTATTAGCTCTCGTTTCATTTATACCAGCAAAAGATGCTCAAGCAGCCTCCAAACTAAAGATTTATAACTATACCACAAAGAAGACTGCTACATACAATGGAAGACAATTTCAGGTTACTTATAAGGGTAAGAAGATAAGTGATAGCAGGACTCCGGGAATCCTTGCGGATGGAGTAGCTCTTGTATCATATGCAGATGTTTTTAAGAACTCTCCGATCGATGCGGATTGTGTCTATGATAAGTCTAAGGGTACCATAACAATCGCAAAGAATGATAAGAAGATTGTTCTGACCATCAACAGTAAGAAAGCCGTAGTGAATGGCAAAAAGGTGAATTTAACTGTAGCTCCGGTAAAATATAAGTTTACAGCAAATAGCATTACTAAGATTTATGTTCCTTCAAAATTTGTAGCAGAGAATTTAGGCTATGAATATAATTGGAGCAGTGATAAGAAGACACTTATGCTTGATAAGAAGACGATCCGGGTTTCTTATAATGGCGGCAAGGCCTTTGAATATGCAGGTGTTCAAGGTGAAGTGACGATTGATGGCGTAAAAGTAAAACAGGGTAATATGCCAAGTGTTATTCATAATGATACTACCCTGGTTAGAGCCAAGAGTGTATTTGCTGATTCTAAGATTAAAGCAAAATACGCTTATAACAGTAAAACGAAAGAGATTACCATATCCAAGGGCGATACGGTGATTGTGATGATGGTCGGAAGCAGAACGGCTTATGTTAACGGAACAAAAGTGACAATGTCTGCATACCCGATTCAGCTGGCAAACCATGATGTAAGTACGAATTATATCATGGTGCCGGGAAGCTTTACTGCTAAAACCTTAGGTTATGATTATAAGTGGAATACAGGGAAGAAAACCTCTGAGATTACTTCAAAGAAGAATGCGGAGAAGGATAAGGAAAGCACCTTCGCTTTCGGCAATACATCAAACAACATTAATAACGGGGGAGAATTTGCTTATAAGAACGGTTGGCTTTATACTACTTCGCGGGATATCAGCATGGCGAATAAAGAAAGATTAGACGGTACGGAGAAGCTTTTCCTGGAGGGGCTGTCCGATATAGGCAATCTGAATGTAACCGACAAATCTATCTATTACACAAGGAAGCATTCTGATCATAAGCTCTTCCAATCCGATTTAGAAGGAAATAAAGCCAAAGTGATTAACAATAAGGATTCGATTTATAAGTTCGTCCTATATGATAAATATATCTTTTATATTAGTAATGGAACTATTTATCGAATGAATTTGGATGGGTCGGATAGAAGAAAACTGACAGAGGATAAGAGCTGTGACGAAATAAATATAACGAAGGACTTTATTTTCTATAGAAATAATAAGTATGATTTAATCCGAATGAAGCATGACGGTACAAGCCAGAAAAAGCTTCATGATTATGTTCAGAATATTATAACGGATAGCGAATATGTATATTTCACGGATGAGAATAGCTTTATCAATCGAATTAAATTTGATGGTACAGGATTGAAAGCATTAAATACGGATAAATCTTCCCGTATGAATGTTTCAGGTAATACCTTATATTATAGCAATTTAGAAGACAATGGGAAGTTATATGGGATAACAATTGATGGTAAAGCCAGAACGAAGCTTCGCGATGAATCTGTAGCATGGATCTACATTGCGGAGGACATGGTCATCTGCCAGACTTATGACAGCTCTGGCTGGGTCGGAGAATATATAAGAATGAAGACGGTCAACCTGGCGGAGGAACACAATGATCCCAATTCAAGGGGGAATACAGCAAGTAATATCGTTAATGGCGCATTTACTGCATCCGATGGAAAGAGTATTTTTTTGGCTGACCAAGGTGAGCTATATCGTTTGAATATGGATGGTTCTGAAAAGATCCAATTTGATAATTATAAAGTCTACTACGGCTACCATAGCTTGAATGCGGTTGGAGATGATATCTATTATTCATTGTCGTACCCGCATAATTCATCTCCAAAGGGTATCTATAAAGTCCGCAAGGATGGAACCGAGGCTCCCATTCATCTATCCGGCAAAAAGGCGGATTATATGACCGTTGTGGGAGATTGGATTTATTTCACACAGGAACCGGCCGAGGGCGGATATTATACTGGCAGCGGTCATATCCTCAAGATGCGTATTGATGGTACGCAGGAGATGTATATTGAATCGGATAGCGACGGATATGGAAGAGCTCTGAACATCGTCGGGGATTATATCTATTATATCAATGATACTCATGGCAGCAGTATCTATCGTATGAAGACAGACGGCTCACAGGATAGGAGATTGTCCGAGGAGGAAGGTCTGCATAGCATGGTTGTATATGAAGATGATATCTATTATTATAATTATAGTGCTGATATGATCAAACGGATGCCTGTTAACGGCGGTACCGGTACTGTAGTGGTTCCGAAAGGCGGATATGGGATGACTATAGAGAACAATAGAATCTACTATGTAAAATCAGATAAGATATACTCATGCAAACTGGATGGTACAGATTTAATTATGGAGACCGAATGTTATGGAGATGTGATGAATATTACAGCAGGATATATCTATTATAATGATAAGGATGGTTACCATTCCCTAATTAGAATGAAACTTGTGTCACACTAAAACTTACGATATGCATAATTATACTCTTGACAAAAAGCGGTTATGGAGATATGGTTCTTATGAGTATGGAGACCTATGAGAAATCAATGTTTCTTAATGGGATTTATCAGACTGTTGAAGCTGCGGAGCAAGAGGCAGCCGAAGGAAAAACCTTGGATGCAAAGGATGCGCTTAAGAATTTAAGGAGTCGGTATGGGAGAGAGGATCAAGAGATGAAGGCATATTTATTTGTACATTTTAAAGAGAAAAGAACACCGGATGGTGAACAGGTTTATTTTAGCGTAAGCAAGGACGGATTTCATTGGGAAGAGGTGAACGGCGGAAATCCGGTGCTCTGGAGCTACCATGGGGATAAAGGAGTGCGGGATTTTACCATTGTGAGAACGGACACCGGAAGCTTCCGCATCTTTGCAACGGACCTGAGCCTGGCTTACGGGATGCGGAATCAGTATCATCATTCCTGGGAGGAAATCTCCCGCAACGGCAGCAGGGAGCTGGTGATGTGGGAATCCGAGGATCTGGTCCGGTGGTCGCAGCAGAAGATGATTACCCTGGGAGGAAAGGAATTCGGCTGCCGCTGGGCGCCGGATATTATCCGCGATAAGAAGAAGGGGGATTATATTCTGCATTGGTCCTCTCCTCATGAGAGCAATGATTACGGCGAAAAAGCGATTTATTATACACGGACCCGGGATTTTGAGGCGTTTTCCCAGCCGGAGCTTCTGTACCGCAAGGAGGACAGCGGTGTGATCGATTCCTGCATGGTGGAGGAGAACGGCACTTACTATCTTTTTGTTAAAAGCGAGAAGAATCCGGAGCGGATTATTCTGCTGAAGGCAGCTGATCCCACAGGGCCTTTTGAGCGGATGGAAGCCTTTGACGCAGAGATGAACCGATTGCAGGCAGGGTTGTATGAGGCTCCTACCGCCTTCCGGCTGGAGGACGGCAGATGGTGTCTAATGCTGGATTATTACGGGGTACCGGGCAAGGGACAGGGCTATGTGCCGTTCCTGTGCGATGATATCCAGGGCGGAATCTTCAAAAGATCGGATGCAAGGTTCTCCTTCCCCTATGGCTTCAAGCACGGAACCGTATTGGAGATCACTTCGGAGGAGTATGAGCGGATTAAAAGCTATGAATTTGAAGAATAGCCGAATGGACTGCAGCGATCTGACCGGAAAGTTTATTGCTTTTGTATTGACAATCCCCGTTCTGTCTGTTAGAATGTAGAAAATTCAAAAAGGCGATGAAGAGAAGTAGTACATGGTAAGGATATTACAGAGAGAAGATGGTTGGTGCGAATCTTTATGGAATTATCATGGAAGCAGTCTTGGAGCTTTGAACCGAACAGCCGCGGCTTAGTAGGCTTCAACGTTTTCCCGCGTTACAGGGAGGCAGTATGATAGTACTGGCAGAGTGCAGAAGACGGAGTGTCTCATTCCTTTCTGAATTTAGGTGGTAACACGGATGGATTAACATTCGCCCTAAGCGTTAGAATATAACGCTTGGGGTTTTTTTGTTGCCAAAAACACAGACAAAACAAAGTTGACAAGCCAGGAGAAAGGAAGGAGATTCGTATGAAGAGAGTATTTGAAAAATCGAGGAAGCTGGAGAATGTATGCTATGATATCCGCGGGCCGGTGATGGAGGAGGCAAACCGGATGATCGCTTCCGGTCAGGAGGTTCTGAAGCTGAATATCGGCAACCCGGCGGCTTTTGGCTTCCAGGCACCGGAGAGGCTGGTGCGGAGGATGGCGGAAAATCTGTCCGATACGGAGGGATATTCTGATTCCAGAGGTATTGTTCCGGCCAGAGAGGCAATTATGGAATATTGCCGAAAGAAAGGGATGCAGCATGTTACCATGGAGGATATCTATACCGGAAACGGTGTCAGCGAGCTGATCACCTTATCTATGCAGGGACTGCTGAATCCCGGAGATGAGATTCTGGTACCTTCCCCGGACTATCCCCTATGGACGGCTTCCGTAACTTTGGCAGGAGGTAAGGCGGTTCACTATATCTGTGATGAAGAAGCCGGATGGTATCCCGATATCGAGGATATTAAGAGAAAGCTGACGCCGGAGACCAAAGGTATCGTAGTGATCAACCCCAACAACCCCACAGGAGCCCTGTATCCGAAAGAGCTTCTGGAGGAAATTGTGGAGATTGCCAGGAAACAGGATCTGATTCTGTTTGCGGATGAAATCTATGACCGGCTGGTGATGGATCAGGAGGAGCATATTGCCCTGGCATCTCTGGTGCCGGATTTACTGACTGTCAGCTTCAACGGCCTGTCCAAATCCCATCTCATCTGCGGATACCGCTGCGGGTGGATGTGCCTCTGCGGTGACAAATCCCGTGCCAGAGGCTATATAGAAGGAATTAATCTGCTGTCCTCCATGCGCCTGTGCTCCAATGTTCCGGCGCAGTCCGTCATCAGCACGGCTCTGCAATTCCAGCAGGAGACACAGGCCATGCTCCAGGCCGGCGGACGAATTTATGAACAGAGGGAATATGTCTGCCGGGCATTAGGTGAAATACCGGGAATTACCCTTGTAAAGCCGAAGGCCGCCTTTTATATCTTTCCCAGGCTGGACAGGAAGAGGTTCCGCCTTCATGATGACGAGCAGTTTGTACTGGATTTTCTGAAGGAGAAAAAGGTTCTGCTGACCCATGGGGGAGGCTTTCATTGGGAGACGCCGGATCACTTCAGAATGGTATATCTGCCGGAGATAGAACAGCTCAAGACAGCGGTTGACTCCCTGCGGGACTTCCTGGCTGACTACCGGCAGGATACGCACTTCTTCGTTTCTCGTCCTTTATCATCAGCACTGCCATTACAACCGCAGCTGCAATAAAGCCAATTCCGCCGAGGAAGCCCGTGGGAGCCGGTCCGATAAAAGGATTACCTCCGTTTTCAGTCAGGTAAAGGCCTGCCGCTGCAATGGAATTCAGGCCTCCATGGGCAAAAGCGGCAGGAATACAGCTCTTAGTCCGAATTGTCAGGAAGGAGAATATGGTTCCCATTACGATACAGAAAATGATCATGGCAAGGATTCCGGTAAAAGGAAAGCCCTTATAGTTCAAGCCGTAATTATGGCCCAATGCGGTCAAAGGAGCATGCCATAATCCCCAGATAACGCCATTGATGAGAAGCATGGGGATGATTTTGAATTTCTCCTTCATCTTGGGAAGCAGGTAGCCCCGCCAGCCCCATTCCTCTCCGAAGCAATTAATCAGATTAACCAGGGGGCCAATCAGGAGGGCGGTAGCTGTCTGTATTAACAGGGAGGATCGCAGCTGGCTGACGGAGACCTCCACACCTGCATTCTGATAACGCTCCACCAGAATGGGGAGGTTCGGGTCGAATTGGGAAGGATTGAGCGCAAAATAGATACCGGCACCCAGAAGTGTCAGCAGACCAGGCCCAAACCAGGCGATAAGATAGTAGGGAAGATGGGTTTTCAATTTTGGAAGTATCAGGAGAGTATTGCGAAAGCCCTCTTTGGTAATCAACCGGGTCAGGAATACGCCCAGAGCCGGGACAAACATCATTCCGGATACCAGGGACTGGCCCGCCAGGGCGAGCTGGGCATCCTCTCCGGTGACCATGGGGCGGATTACTGCGATTTCCACAAGGTAAGTAAGGATAAAGGTAATTGCCAGATATAATATAATTCTTTTGGTTTCCAATTTTGGATCAGCCGCGGGACGGGAAGCAGGTGCTCCGGCTGCAGGCTGCTGCCGGAAGGAGGGATTATTATTCATAATTTGAATTCCTTTCTGTAAAGGTACTGATGGTTGTTTACGAATATCATAGCACAAGCGGGTCAGAAACTCTATGCCGAAATGTTAAAAAAGAGCCGACTACAGGAACATGCTCTTGTTCCTGTAGTACCAGAATATAGGGTAACTATATTACGTAGTAAGTGTTGACTACAGGAACATGCTCTTGTTCCTGTAGTATAGGATATCGTTGCTCACGGTAGTGTAGAACATCTGCTTAATCTCCTCCGGCTGGCTGGTCTGTCCCAGAATCCACATCAGCTTGCTGACAACAGCCTCCGTAATCATATCATAGGCTTCCAGCACACTGACCTGTTTCTTCAGGTCGTGTCCCACCTGATAGATATTCATATCGCTGCCCTCATTGGGTACCTGAGTGGTCATTACAACCGTTCTGCCCTTGCGGATCCATTCCCGGATTACTTCAAGGTAATGGTGGTGGGGAAGAGAAGGAATTCCTCCGACTCCGTAGCTTTCAATAATCACCGCATCATATCTGGTAAACATATAATCCAGGATATCGGAATCTGCTCCGGGAGTAAGCTTGAACAAGCCTGCCTTTGGATTTAATTTATCATAAAAAAGAGGTTCCTCCGGTTTCGGCTGGGTAATATACTGGATGAGATGCCCGTCCTGGATGGATGCAAGATAGGGATAATTAATACTGCTAAAGGCCTGGAAGCTTTTGGAACGCGTCTTTCTTCCTCTGGTTCCCAATATCACCCTGCCGTTGAAGACAATCTGGACACCGCTGGCCTGCTCATCGGAGGCGTAGAGAAAGCTGTCGAAGAGATTGGTCTTGGAATCTGTCACCTCCATATGAATAGGGCGCTGGGCACCGGTGAGAACAATGGGCTTTGGCGAGTTCTGAACCAGATAGGACAGGGCCGCGGCAGTGAAGGCCATGGTATCCGTACCGTGGCTGATGACAAAGCCGTCATAATCATGATAGTGCTGCCGAAGTGTCTGGGCCAGCAAAAGCCAGATATCGGGAGAGATATTGGTGCTGTCCATATTGCAGATCTGTACGGTCTCCACTTGGCAGATCTGTGAGATTCCCGGAATGTACATAAGTATTTCGTCCGATGTGAGCTGGGGATGAAGCCCCCCTTGTCCTGATTTTGCCGAGGCGATGGTCCCGCCGGTTCCGATCATAAGAATTTTTTTCATAAAATTGCCCTTCTTTGCTTAAAATCATACCGTCTTCTTAGCGGAAGCAGTATAGAATTGAATAAATTCACTTTACATGAATTTTGAATTAGTGTAAAGTAAAATAATAGTGCTGATGCTGCCAGTTTAACTTAATGACATCGGCCTGGGAAGGAGTATTCCTATGGATGAGGAATTTGAGGGGTTTGAGGATTTTGAAGAAGCCGGTCCCGAGCCGGTAAAATTAAGAATACCGGTATGGGTCCTGGCTCTTCTTGCAGGGATTGTTGTTCTGGAAGTGATCAGCTGGATAAGCTTTCCTCAGACAGTGAGGGATTACAAGATATATAAAGAAGCAGGGAACAGGGTTGAAAACAGTGAGGCATCCTCCGCGCTGGAGGAGCTGCTGGAGGTGGCGGAGAGACATCCGGATTCTATTCCGATTATGATAAAGCTGACGGGGCTTTCCATGAAGACGGGGTATTATGATATTGCCGGATATGTAATTGATACCTACCTGGTAGGGAAAAGTCTGGAGGATGAAGATTATAATACCATTGACCGCCATTATATCAGACTGGAGAACTATTTCAATTCGGTTGCAGCTGTGACAAAGGTTGTTGAGGAAGCAGCGAATCAGGGATTGGCAGGGGAAGAGGAGTACCTTTCCTACCTGCGGGAACAGATTGAAAAGCTGATGTATACAGAGGGGCAGGATGATGCCTATCTGAATTACAATATGGCAATGCTCTCGCCTGATTCCCGGACAATACTGGATTATTTGCAGACCTGCTACGAAATTGACCCCGAATGTCTTGATGTCCGGGCTCAGCTTGGTGTTGTATACCGGAGGCTGGGGCAGCTGGAGGAAGCGGGAGAGATTCTGGAAGAGGCACTGCAGAAGGATAAGAGGGATAGCGGCGCCCTTCGTGCATCAGCTACCCTGGCTATGGTGAAAGGGGATTTGCAGGCCGGGCTCCGGGCGGCAAAAGATGCATATGAGAGCAGCTCCGACGGCAGGTATGTCAGGGAGACCTATCTGATTGCCCTGACCGTGAATGGAATGCAGGAGGAAGCGCAAGTGATCCGCAATGAAATAGAGCAGAGCGGCGAGGTATTGGAAGAGAATACCCTGCAGTTACTGGCGGGAGAGATTTCCCTGCGGGATTATTATATCGGTGAATAGGAGGAGAATATGCTGATACCCGGTTTTTTGATTTCTATTGTGACCTTTCCCGGTGTGATTATACATGAGCTGGCACACCAGCTGTTCTGTTATTTGTGCGGGCTGGAGGTCTATGAGGTAAAATATTTTCAATTTAAGAATCCCAGCGGCTATGTGATCCATCAAGCCTCGGATCAGCCCGGAAAGGTATTTCTGACTTCTATGGGGCCTTTCTTTGTGAATACGGTAATCGGACTTTTCATCATTCTGCCGGCTTCCATTGAGGTGGTTGCCTTTAAGGAATATAATAATATACTGAATCTGGTGCTGGCCTGGCTGGGATTTTCCATATTAATGCATTCCTTTCCCAGCACCGGGGATGCCAAGGTAATGGTAGATCATATCCTGAGAAATAAAGAGATTGGATTGCTGACTAAGATTTTAGCCGCACCGTTTATCGGTCTGGTATATGTGGGAGCCATAGGCTCCGTCTTCTGGCTGGATGCAATCTATGCCGCGGCGGTGGCATTGCTGCTGCCGAATTTAATTATATCTTTTATATAACAAAGAATGCGCATTGTTTCACTAATTATTCTTTCTGGTTTTGGGCAATACTAACGGTGAAAGTTGCTTCCCTGCCTGTGGTTATTGAGAAAGTGAGGGAACAATATGTACAAAACGCGATTATTTGTATTAGCAGCCGTAGTAATGGCAGCGATGCCCGGAATTCATCCGGTGGCTGCCATGGCATCCCAGGCACCGGAGCAGACGGAGCAATTGCCGGAAAAGAATAAGGACCGGAAAGCCAACCGTGCGCTCTTTGAAGAAAAAATGAACAATGCCATTAAGAAATGGGATACTCTGACCATAGACCAGAAGAACGAGGTGTATGCTCTCGTAGAAAATGAGATGACGGCACAGGATAAGATTCTGGACAAGCTGACAGACCTTGGCGTAATGGCAAAGGAAGATGCAGTTATGATAAAGACGGAACGGATGAACCGTTTGAATAGGATCAGAGAAAGCGGAGAATTTCCGCTTATGAGGCCTAAGGGCTGCAGAAAGCACAAATAATAGATGTGAGTCAGATGGAAAGCGATTGAAATAACCCCAGGCAGGTAAGGGCTTTCCTTACAAGAATACCTTATTTAAATATCATAAGAAGAAAAGGAATTAACAATGTACGAACAGAAGAATCTTGCGAAGGGAAATGTGGCAAAGCAGCTGATTATCTTTGCCATTCCATTTATTATCTCAAATATTATCCAGACTCTGTACAGTGTTGCAGATATGGTCATTGTCGGGCAGTTCAACGGGACGGCCAGCATGTCGGGGGTCAATATCGGAGGCCAGGTCACTATGCTGGTTCTCAATGTGGCAATCGGGATCAGTACGGGCGGAACGATCATGATAGCCCAGTCCGTGGGTGCGGAGAAGACGAAGAAGCTGGAGAAAATCATCGGTACGCTCCTTACCTCTCTGATGGTCACGGCGGTGGTTTTGATGGCATTCATGCTGCTGCTGAAGGAGCCGATTTTGCGCATGATCCATACCCCGGAGGAATCCTTTTCCGAGGCAAATGTCTATCTGATGGTCACTGCCCTGGGAACCGTGTTTATCTTTGGATATAATGCCTTAAGCGCTATTATGCGGGGAATGGGAGACAGCAAAAGCCCCCTGTATTTTGTCACCATCGCCTGCATCACCAACATTGTCCTGGATCTGCTTTTAGTAGGAGTCTTTCATCAGGGAGCCCTGGGAGCGGCGGTTGCAACGATAATATCACAGGCCTTGAGCATGATATTATGTGTGATCTATCTTCGGAAAAGAAAATTTGTGTTTGACTTTAATATAAAATCCTTCCGGATCGATATGGAACAGATGAAAAACATCCTGAAACTGGGGATTCCCCTTACCATTCAGAATTTGATCAGCAATCTTTCCTTCTTATTCATGACAATGCTGGTGAATGTCATGGGAGTGACGGCGTCTGCGGCGGTAGGAGCGGTAGGCAAGTACAACGGTTTTGCCATTCTTCCGGCAATCGCCATGAATGCGGCCATATCCGCCATGGTGGCCCAGAATATCGGAGCCCGGCGGGAGGACCGCGCCATTAAAACCATGCTGACGGGAATGGGACTGGCCTATGCAATATCCATCCCGATTTTCATATTAACGGCCATATTTCCCGGAGAGGTGCTGCGTATGTTTGCCCCGGATCCGGAGCTGGTGGCAATCGGTGTCCCGTACCTGAGGATCTTCTCCATTGATTACCTTGTGGTTCCCGTCGCCTTTTCTCTCATTGGCTTCTTTGTTGGAACAGGGCATACCACCTTCTCCTTATTCAGCAATATCATGTCGGCTCTTGTAATCCGAATTCCCATGGCATACCTGCTGAGTGATGTGGCGGGAATGGGATTGCCGGGTGTGGGCCTGGCGGTTCCCCTGGCCACCGTCACCACGGTGGTGCTCGGCGTCTTATTCTTCTTCTCAGGGCGCTGGAGGCGGAGAACGGTGAACATAGAAGAATAACCGGATCAGATCCGGTTATTGTACATGGAGTATTTTTTGGGGGAAAGCCCCACGGTCTTGGTAAAGGCCTTTAAGAAAGTGCTATAGTCCAGAAAACCGCACTGCTCGTAGACTTCATTGACGCTGGCACCCTCCGAGAGGAGCGCTTTGGCGATGCTGATTCTGCGGGCAGTTAAATATTTATTCACCGTAGTTCCGGTGGACTGCTTGAAGATCCGGCAGATAAAGGACTTGCTGAGGAAGAAATGGTCTGCCAGCTGCTGGATGGTGAGGGGTTCACCGATATTTTGGTTGATGTATTCCAGAATATCATTTACCTGCTGGTCGTACTGGTAATTGAAATCCTCCGTCAGATTCTCATTTTGCTGGGTTGCATGGAATTCCTTATTAAAGAACACCATCAGCTCGGTAATGGCAATACGCTCCAGAACATCCTCGGCATATCCGGATAGGCTGGTAATCTTATGGATATAATACATAAAACGCTGCTGCTGGTTTTTATCCAGGGAAATCCGGTGGCTGAAGCCGGGGCTCCGGTTCAGGAAGCAGTAATCCAGCTCCGTTGCCGGAGTGGAGATGGAGCGGAGAAAATCGGGGTGAATCGAGATGACGATGCGCTCATGCTCCTCATGGTCAATCTGAGTCAGGTAATGGCTCTCGTACTGGTTAATAAAAAACAGGTCTCCGGGTTCAATCTTATACGCCTTATTATCGATGAGAAACTGCTTGCCTCCCGAGATGGAGTAATAGATCTCGTAGCAGTCGTGAATGTGTATATTCATGGTCTTCTCTTCGAAAAATAAATGCGCGATAGCAAAGTACTTATTGGAGATACAGGCATTGATTGCCGATTGACAGGAGTTGAATTCCTTCATCGCCTTATTCCTTTCTATTATGATTCAAATCGGTTATTATTCAAGCGGACCCGGTACGATCCGGTTGTTTTTGCTAATTCCGGTCATGTATAAGGATATTCTATCATTAGTGTTCAATAAATTCAATATTTTTAATAACAAACGACAGGAAAAAGAAAATATGTTATGATAGAATTACAGTATCGGATACCCTGGCAGCAATTTAATAAAGCATTTTGAAGGGATTTGCACCGATGAAGCAGCGAGAGTGCGAACGAACAGTAACCATAGACGATGAATTGTATATTTAAGAAAAGAGGATGATTATCATGGAATTAAGAACAGCAGTATCCCCCAAGGACGTGAAGCATTACACCACAGAGCAGCTGAGAGAAGAATTTTTAGTACAAAGCTTGTTTGTACCCGGCGAGATTAAGACGGTGTACAGCCATATTGACCGCATTATTATCGGAGCGGCAGTGCCCGTTACCCCTCTGACCCTGACAGCCGGAGAGGAGATCCGGGCGAAGTATTTCCTGGAGAGAAGAGAGCTGGGCATCATCAATATCGGCGGAAGAGGCACCGTGACGGTGGACGGAACGGAGTACACCCTGGAATATAAGGATGGCATGTATGTTGGAATGGGTTCTAAGGACATTGTATTTGCCAGTGAGAACGAGAAGAACCCCGCATTATTCTATTTCAACAGTGCGCCGGCTCATAAGACCTATCCTACCGTGCATATCAAGCCGGAGAATTGTGTGAATGTGGAGCTGGGAGCTCTGGAATCCTCCAATCACAGAGTGATCACCAAATATATTCTGCCGGGACAGGTGGAGAGCTGCCAGTTAGTGATGGGAATGACCAAGCTGAAGCCCGGCAGCGTATGGAATACCATGCCTTGCCATACCCATGACAGGAGAATGGAGGTTTATCTCTATTTCGAGATGCCGGAGGATGCTCTGGTATTCCACTACATGGGCGAGCCCACCCAGACAAGGCACATTGTTATGAGAAACCGGGATATCGTGATTTCCCCCAGCTGGTCCATCCATTCCGGCTGCGGCACCCAGGCTTATACCTTTATCTGGGGTATGGTCGGAGAAAACCAGGATTTTGATGATATGGATGCAGTTGCAATGAAGGATCTTGCGTAATTGTACACTGAGTCGGAGCGCGGATATTGAGGCAGAAGGAGCAGCCTATCGCAAAGCAGGTAACAGCCCTATGGAGGAAAGGCCGATAATCTGCCGGGAGGAGAAGGATATGAAACTGACAATTGAGATAGTGGACCGTGAGGGCAATGTCCTTGCGCAAAGCAGCGGTTCGGGAGAAGCGGGGCTGGTCTATTCCCGGGAGTACCAGGAGGGAGATCAGATCCGCATCCGCAGCACGGAAGAGAAGACATATCTGATGGTTCAGGCCGATGATGCCCTGGGCAGCGCCTTCCTCTATCTGACCGACGGGAAGATATGCTATCCTATTCCCTTCGGGGAGAAGAGAAGAGCCTATTCTCCCAAGGTGTTCACCGGGAGCCTGCATTATCTGTGGGTGAGAAAGGCAACCCCGGAGGAGGTATCCTCCTACCGGAATCTGGCACTCAATGTAATGGACCAGCATGAAGCGGAGGGGGTATTCCCCCATGCTACGGCCAATGTGGAGACCCGCGGAGAATCTGTTTTTGCCGCGAGAAATGCCATTGACGGAGTGAGGGAGAACCGCTCCCACGGGGACTGGCCTTACCAATCCTGGGGTATCAACCGCCAGGAGGATGCCAGGATGAGAGTAGATTTTGGCAGAGAGGTTGTAATTGATAAAATTGTGCTCTACACCAGAGCCGACTTTCCTCATGACAACTGGTGGCAGCAGATTACCCTGTGCTTCAGTGACGGAACAAGCCGGTTGTGGAAGATGGAGAAATCCAGTGAAGCCCATATCCTGGAGCTGGACAGGAAGGAAGTCCGCTGGGTGGAGCTGTGTGAGCTGATTAAATCGGAAGACCCTTCCCCCTTCCCCGCATTGACACAGATTGAGATATATGGTACAGAAAGTGAAACGGAACAGGCTATTTAGGTAAATTTCAGATGAAATAAAAGGAGGAAGCACAATGAGTCAGATTATGGAACGTTTTTCCCTGAAGGGGAAGGTTGCTTTAATTACCGGAGGTTCTTACGGAATCGGCTTTTCCATCGCGGTTGCCTATGCGGAGGCAGGGGCGGCCATCTGCTTTAATGATATTAACCAGGAGATGGTGGATAAAGGTCTGAAGGCTTATGACGAACTGGGGATTAAGGCGCATGGTTATGTATGTGACGTAACCGATGAGGATGGAGTCAACCAGCTGGTGGCAAAGATTGAGCAGGAAGTAGGCGTGATTGATATCCTTGTGAACAATGCGGGAATCATCAAGCGTATTCCTATGACGGAGATGAGTGCTGCGGATTTCCGCAAGGTTATTGATGTTGACCTGAATGCTCCCTTTATCGTGTCCAAGGCGGTAATTCCCAGCATGATTAAGAAGGGACACGGCAAGATTATTAACATTTGCTCCATGATGAGCGAGCTGGGCCGTGAGACGGTATCTGCTTATGCAGCTGCCAAGGGCGGTTTGAAGATGCTGACCAAGAACATCTGCTCGGAATACGGAGCTTATAACATCCAGTGCAACGGCATTGGACCCGGATATATTGAGACGCCTCAGACAGCACCCCTGCGTGTGCCTGGCAATCCGTTTAATGAGTTCATTATTGCCAAGACTCCGGCAGGAAGATGGGGCAGGACCGAGGATCTGACCGGGCCGGCAATTTTCCTGGCTTCCGATGCTTCTGATTTTGTAAACGGCCATATTCTGTATGTGGACGGCGGTATTCTGGCTTACATTGGTAAGCAGCCTGCCAACGACTAGACTATTCATCAGTTATTATAACAGCGAAAAGCAGCTTCTGGTTGATCCGGGCTGCTTTTTCGCGTATAATGTAAGCTATGAAAACAACTGCACCTGTATGGTACACCGCGATTACAGGAACATGCATTATGTTCCTGTAATATAAGCTATGAAAACAACTGCACCTGTATGGTGCACTACGATTACAGGAACATGCATTATGTTCCTGTAATATAAGCTATGAAAACAACTGCACCTGTATGGTGCACTACGATTACAGGAACATGCATTATGTT